>JAFVVG010000061.1 GCA_017502305.1 Clostridia bacterium
TGGCTGTCGTTGAAGTAGGCGGGCACGGTGATGACAGCCTGAGTCACGGTTTCACCCAGGTAGGCCTCGGCAGTCTCCTTCATCTTCTGGAGCACCATGGCGGAGATGTCCTGGGGAGTGTAGGCCTTGCCGTCGATGTTCACCTTGTAGCCGGTGCCCATCTCACGCTTGATGGAGATGACGGTGCGGTCGGGGTTGGTGACAGCCTGGCGCTTGGCCACCTGGCCGATGAGGCGCTCGCCGTCCTTGGTGAAGGCCACCACAGAGGGCGTGGTGCGGGCGCCTTCAGCATTGGTGATAACCATGGGCTGGCCGCCTTCCATCACGGCGACGCAGCTGTTGGTGGTACCCAGGTCGATACCGATGATCTTACCCATAATTCATTTTCCTCCTATATTTCCGGTTGGTCGTTATTGTTTGTGTTGAATCTATATCAGAAAGAGGCGTTGCTCTGTTCTGTCAATCGGGGACGACCTTCACCATGGCGAAGCGAAGCACATGGTCGCCCATCTTGTAGCCCTTCTGCAGCACCATGCACACGGTGCCGGGCTCGCCCTCGTCGGCAGTGCCCTGCATGACGGCGTTTTCCAGGTTGGGGTCAAACTTCTCGCCCAGGCGGTCGATGGGGGTCACGTCATACTTGGCGTAGGCGTCCCGCATCTGCTTGAGCACCAGCTCCACGCCGTTTTTCAGGGCTTCGTCGGCGCTGTTGGCGGCGGCGGAGAGGGCGCGCTCCAGGTTATCCAGCACGGGGAGCATGGCGGCGGCCACGGACCGCTGGCCCTCGGCATAGGAATCGGCGCGGACGGACTCGTTGCGGCGGCGGAAGTTATCGAAGTCCGCCTGCACGCGCTGGGCCAGGTTCAGGTATTCTTCCGCCTGGGCGCTGGCTTTATCCAGGTCCTGCTGGAGCTGGGCCACGTCGATGGCGGGGGCTTCTTCAGCGGGGACCTCCTCGAGAATCTCTTCCTGGAGGACTTCCTCCTGCTGGGGTTTGCGTTCTTTTCTGCTCATTGGCTGATCTGCCTTTCTGTGTTAATGCTCAGTCTTCCCGGAACATTTCGGACAGTTGGTGCCCCATGGTACCCAGGATGGAGAGCACCTTATCATACTGCATGCGGGTGGGGCCGATGACGCCGATGGTGCCCTGCTGGCCGTTGCCGGTGGAGTAGGTAGCGGTCACAATGGAGCAATCCGCCATTTCCGGTACGCCGGTTTCCGGGCCGATGCGGACGGTGAAGGCCATCTCGCCCTGCTGGGAGATGATGGAGGCCAGCTTATCCCGCGTCTCCATCAGGGAGAGGAAGGAACGGGCCTTTTCCGTATCGCTGTATTCGGGGTAGTTGAGGATGTTGCTGCGGCCGCCGATGGCCACGTGGTTGTGGCTTGCGCCGGCGTTCTCCTGGAAGAAGCTGTTCAGCCCCTGCAGGAGCTTCTCGCCCTGCTGCATGCGCCCGGTGATCAGGGGCAGCAGCTCCACGGCCTCGTTCAGGGTGCGGCCGGATAGCTCCTTGGTCAGCGTCTTGGAAATGGCGTAAAGGGCATCGCTGTCCAGCTGGTCGGAAACGCGGATCACCGTGTCGCGGACGATGCCGCTGTCGGTAACGATCACCACCAGGGCGGCGGTGGAGCTCACCGGCACCAGCTGCAGCGTGCGGATGCGGGGCTGGGGCCCGGAGGGCGGCAGCACCACGGCGGTGTAGTTGGTCAGGCTGGAGAGCACCTGGGCGGCGTGGTCGATCACGTCTTCCATTTGCCGCATGCGGCCCAGGAAGTGGGCGCGGACGGCGCTTTCTGTGTCGGAATGGAGCAGGCCCTGGTGCAGGAGCTGGTCGACGTAGAGCCGGTATGCCTTGGCCGAGGGGATGCGCCCTGCGGATACATGGGGCTGGTCCAGGTAGCCCAGCTCCTCCAGGTCGCTCATCTCGTTTCGGATGGTGGCGGAGGAAAGTCCCATGTCGTACTTCTTGGAAATCGTTCGGGAGCCCACAGGCACGGCGGTGAGGATGTAGTCATCGATGATGGCCTGCAGGATGCGGAATTTCCGCTCGTCCATACCCATGCGTTGCACTCCCTTCGTTGGTTTCTGCGCTGCCTGGGCGCGGGAGCCTGCTGTGGTACCCGGCACCAGGGGCGGATCAGGTGCGGCCGATGGCCGCTGTTAGCACTCACCTCGGTCGAGTGCTAACTACGGTGATAAGATACCACCGCCCGGGGATTTTGTCAAGGGTTTTCCACGGGAAGGTTCATGAATTTTTTATGAAGGGCTGCGCAAGCGGTTCTTTCGCTGTACACCGCTTGTCAAGCTGCACCGCAAATGCTACAATAATATGGGAGATGATTGCATGCTGAACATCGTGCTGGTGAACCCGGAGATTCCGCAAAATACCGGGAATATCGCCAGGACATGCGCGGCCACGGGGGCCATGCTGCACCTGATTGAGCCGCTGGGGTTTTCCCTTTCCGATAAATACCTGAAGCGTGCCGGGCTGGATTACTGGCACCTGATGAACTACCGCACCTACCCGGACATGGAAGCCTTCCTGCAGGCGCACCCCGGGGCACGGATGCACTTTGCCTCCACCAAGGCGCCCAGGGGATATCACCAGGCCACCTATCAGGATGGCGACTTCCTGGTATTCGGCTGCGAAACCCGGGGCCTGCCGGAAAACCTGCTGGAGAAGGTCTATGACCGGTGCGTGCGCATCCCCATGCGGGAGGAAGCCCGGAGCCTGAATTTGTCGAATTCCGTGGCGATCATGCTCTATGAGGCCCTGCGGCAGATGGATTTTCCGGAGCTGAGCGATCACGGCAGCCTTACCGGGCGGGAGGAAAACGCCGCCCCCTGGCTGGATTATGTCTAAGCAGGGATGCGGGCGCGTTGTCCGTTATATGCTGTGAAAGGAGGAAACGGCATGGCATATTTCAAGGAT
Source organism: Clostridia bacterium (assembly GCA_017502305.1). Classification (GTDB taxonomy): domain Bacteria; phylum Bacillota; class Clostridia; order Christensenellales; family Aristaeellaceae; genus UBA11524. The sequence continues at coordinate 2,934 of JAFVVG010000061.1, forward strand.
GATTCCCAGGACTATCAGGAAGAGGAGTACCAGCCTGTTTTCCAGCAGAGCGTGGAGGATGACTATATCGAAGACGAATACTACGATGAGGACGGGGAATATCACACCGACGAAATGTACTACGACGACTTCCTCACCGAGGAGGAGCGCCGGGAAGAGCGGCAGATGAAATGGAAGCTGCTGGCCGGCATCGGCGATTTCATTGGTGTGATAGCCGGCACGGTGGTGATTCTGCTGCTGGTGGCGCTGCTCATCAGTCTCATCACCTGGGTGCAGGGAGACATCAGCCAGTCCTTTACCCTGTGGCAGACCAAACTGTAAGCAAGGAGGCGGAGCGCTATGGCGGAGATCAGCTGGGAGCTTTTTGAAAAGCAGGTGGCCGCCTGCGGCCTGTGCCCGCTGCACCAGGGCATCCGCAACAAGGTGCCCGGCCAGGGCGACCGTCATGCGCCGCTGATGTTCATCGGCGAAGGCCCGGGCCAGGTAGAGGACGAAGAAGGCCTGGCCTTTGTGGGCCCGGCGGGACAGCTTTTGACAAAAATGCTGGCTGCCATTTCACTGCCAAGGGACAGGGTGTACATCTGCAACATTGTGAAGTGCCGCCCGCCGAACAACCGTGTGCCCGAGGAGAGCGAGGCCGACGCCTGCAAGCTCCATCTGCGGATGCAGGTGGCCCTGGTGCAGCCCAAGGTGATTGTGCTGCTGGGCTCCACCGCCGCCAGGAATACCCTGGGGGCGGAGATCCGTATTACCCGGGACAGGGGCCGCTGGTTTGAGCGCAAGGGTGTGTGGATGATGCCCACCTATCATCCTTCGGCCCTTTTGCGGGACCCTGCCAAGAAGCGCGAGGCCTGGGAGGATATGCAGTCCTTGCGGGATAAGCTGATGGAACTGGGCCTGTATGAGGATATTTACGGTGGCGCAGACTAACCCGTAGCAAATTTCAGGAGGTACCCATGGAGCAATTCCGCAGGCGTTGCCGAGCGTTTTTCGATACCCTGTGGCCGGCGGAGGAAAAAACGCTGGTCTTTGGCGAGGGAAGAGTGGATCACCCGCCCATTATGCTCATCGGCGAAGCACCAGGCGAGCAGGAAACCCTGCAGGGCCGGCCCTTTGTGGGCAAGGCGGGCAAGAACCTGGACGCCTTTCTGCAGGTTGTGGGCCTGAACCGGGAGGATATCTACATCAGCAATGTGGTGAAGGTGCGGCCTACCAGGGTCAGCCCCAGGGGCAGCGTGAGCAACCGCCCGCCAAACCCGGAGGAACTGGCACTGTTTACACCTTATTTATATGAGGAAATCCTCTTGGTGCAGCCGGGGATGATCGTCACCCTGGGCAATGTGGCCCTGAAGGCCCTGCTGGGCAAGAATGCGGTCATTGGCGCATACCACGGCCAGGTGACGCAGGCGCAGGTGAAGGGGCAGGATTTTCCGGTGTTCCCGCTGTATCACCCGGCGTCCGTCATCTACAACAGAAGCCTGACGGAAACCTACCAGGAAGACCTTCGCAAGCTGAAAACTGTCATTTGAAACGCGAAAACGTATCTTTGACGCAGGAAGTGTAGACGGTGCGCAGACCCTGTGCTATACTGGCACCATCAGCAAGGGAGGTATCAATTATGTTGGAATTCATCGCTGCGAATCTGCCGATTCTGGTCTGCCTGATCGTGGGCCTTGGCCTGATTGTGCTGGAGACGTTCATGCCGGGCTTTGGCCTGCCGGGCATTGCCGGCGTGGTGCTGCACGTTATCGCCGTGGCGCTGACCTGGATCAACCATGGCCCTGTGGCGGCCCTGGGCATGACGATCATTCTTCTGTCCATCATCGCCATTGCCATTTCCGTATCGCTGCGCTCGGCGGCCAATGGCAAGCTGAGCAAAAGCAAGCTGGTGCTTAACGAGACCGAGAGCAACGAGGCCGGCTATCGCTCCGCCGAGGACATGCAGGTTTTCCTGAACAAGGAAGGCATCACCACCACGGTGCTTCGCCCTGCCGGCATGGCTGAGTTTGACGACGTGAAGCTGAACGTGGTCAGCGATGGGGAGTTCATCCAGAGCGGCACCAAGGTGAGGATCGTTCGGGTGGAAGGCAGCCGCATCGTTGTCCGTACTGTGGAATAAACCATCTAATGGTGGTTGAAGTATAAGGAGGATTGGATTATGGAGTTTGCCTGGATTATCTTTGTGGTTGTGCTCGCCATCATCGTGCTGAGCGTGTTCCTGCGTTTCTTCCCCATTGGCCTGTGGATTTCCGCCCTGGCCAGCGGCGTGCATATCTCCATCGGTACCCTGGTGGGTATGCGCATCCGCCGCATCCAGCCCCAGCGTCTGGTGCATCCCCTGATCAAGGCCAACAAGGCCGGTCTGGACGTGACCATCAGCAAGCTGGAAACCCACTTCCTGGCCGGCGGTAATGTTGACCGCGTGATCAACGCCCTGATCGCCGCCCAGCGTGCCAACATCGAAATGGCCTTTGAGAAGGCCTGCGCCATCGACCTGGCCGGCCGCGACGTGTTCGAGGCTGTGCAGATGAGCGTTACCCCCAAGGTCATCGAGACCCCCGTGGTGGCGGCCATCGCCAAGGACGGCATCGAGCTGCGCGCCAAGGCCCGTGTGACCGTCCGCACCAACATCGAACGCCTGGTTGGCGGCGCCGGTGAGGAAACCGTGATCGCCCGTGTCGGCGAAGGCATCGTGACCACCGTTGGCTCCGCCGAGACCCACAAGCAGGTTCTGGAGAACCCTGACCTGATCAGCCGCACTGTGCTCTCCAAGGGCCTGGACGCCGGCACCGCTTATGAAATTCTCTCCATCGACATCGCCGACGTGGACGTGGGCCGCAACATTGGCGCTCAGCTGATGATGGACCAGGCCGAGGCCGACCGCCGTATTGCTCAGGCCAAGGCTGAGGAACGCCGCGCCATGGCCGTTGCCCACGAGCAGGAAATGAAGGCTGCCGTGCAGGAGATGCGCGCCAAGGTTGTGGAAGCCGAGGCCGATGTGCCCCGCGCCATGGCCGCTGCCCTGCGTGAAGGCAAGCTGGGCGTGATGGACTACTACAACATGCAGAACGTGGTTGCGGATACCACCATGCGCGATTCCATCGCCAAGGCTTCCGCCCCCCAGCAGACCCTCCCCGGCACCGAGAAGAAGTAAGGACTGATGCAGCCGGGCCTCGGCATACGGGCCCGGCCCATCTCCCCGGAAAGGAGGGATGACCGTGGAAGATCTTTTGGGATTTGTGGTTGTGATCATCGGTATCGTATCGATGATCAGCAAGAACAAAAAGAAACAGCAGGCGAAGGGACGCAAGAGCGTGCAGAAACAGCCTGCGAAGCAGGCGCCGCTCACCATGGAAACGCTGCAGGCCTGGTTTGACGAGGATGAAGAGGAA
>JAFVVG010000062.1 GCA_017502305.1 Clostridia bacterium
CTTGGTGCGGCGGATGAGGATCTGGATGATGCGCTGGATCTCCTTGTCCCGGCCGATGACCGGGTCCAACTCATCGTTCTCAGCGGCCTTGGTCAGGTCGCGGCAATACTGCTCCAGCAGCTTACCCTCCTGCTTTTGCTGCTTGTTTTCGCCCTGGGTTTGGGGCTCCTGGGGCCGCTCGGTGCGGATGCGCTGCACCACCTGTTCCCGGGCCAGCTGGAAATCCACCCCCAGCTGCTTGAGCAAATTGGCGGCCACGCCCTCCCCCTCACGGAGCAGGGCCAGCCAGAAGTGCTCCGCGCTGACGTAGGTCTGCCCCAGCCTGCGGGATTCCAGGATGCTCACCTCCAGCATCTTCTTGGCCCGGGGCGTCATTTCAAAGCGGGGTGATCCGGAAAACAGCACCGTTTCCCCCTTGCGCTCGGAAAGCATATCGGCGATTTTCTCATAGCTGACCTTCTCGCCGATAGCAGGGGGCAGGTTGTCGCCCTCCTCCTTCAAAAGGCCCAGGAGCATATGCTCGGTGCCCACATAGGGCTGGCGCATTTCCGCCGCGGCACGCTGGGCAGCGGCAAGAGCACGCTGGGCGCGCTCGGTAAAACGTCCAAAGATGGCCATATCGTCCCTCCGTTATTCCTTCAGCATGGCGCGGATGCACGCCGCCCGCTTCTCATCCAGCTCACGGCCGGTCACAGCGGATTCCGTCAGCGCCTGGAGATTGGCGTCCTGGGCTTGCTCCAGCAGGGCGTCCAGGGTGGCGAGCTTCACAGGGAGCATCCCCATGGCAGCGCCCAGGCGCACGCCGCTCCAATGCTTGAAAAATTCGTTCTGGCTCATTATGCGGGCATACTGCATAATGCCCCAGGACCGATAGATGGTATCCTCCAGGGCATTGCGGCCGTTCTGCAGGGATTTCTCCCGCAGGGCCATTTCCATGTCGGTAAGCTGGTGTCCCACGGCGGTCACCGCGCTGATGAGCTCCTGCTCCGTACGGCCCAGGGTCACCTGGTTGCTGACAAGATAAAGATTGCCTAAAGCCTCGGAGCCCTCGCCGTACACGCCGCGGATGGTCAGGCCCACCTTGGCCACGATCTGCCCCACGCTGCCCATTTGCTTGAGAATGGTGAGCATGGGCAGGTGAAGCAGCAGCGAGGCCCGCATGCCGGTGCCTGTGTTGGTGGGGCAGGCGGTGAGGTAGCCCAACTGCTCGTCGTAAGCAAAAGACACCTGGCGGCTGAGGGCGTCGTCCATGCGGAAGCACTCGTCCGCCGCCTTTTGCAGCTCCATGCCCCGGGCAATGGCCTGGATGCGCAGGTGGTCCTCCTCGTTCATCATGATGGACACGCCGGCGGCTTCATTCAGCAGCACGGCGGCGGTATACGGGTTGCGCAGAAGATCCTTGCTGATCAGGTGCACCTCCGCCAGAGCCTTGCGCTGCACATCCTCCATGTCACGCAGCCGCAGCAGCTGGAAGCCGGCATCCTGGCCGGAAAGCCGCAGGGCGTTGGCGGTTCTGGCAACGCACATGGAGGCGGCGTCGCTTTTGTTGGCCACGTCAAAGGGCAGATCCTGATAGTTCCTGGCCAGCCGCACCCGCGAGGAAAGCACAATGGGGTTGCTCATTGCTCCGCCTCCTTTTCCGCCAGGGCCTTCAATTGGTCGCGGATCTTCGCCGCCGTCTCGAAGTCCTCCACGGCGATGGCCTGTTCCATCTGCCGGGTCAGGTCCTCCTGGCGGTAGCGGCTGCGCTGGGCGTCCTCGGTGGCCAGGGGCTTGCGGCCTGCGTGCTGCACACGGCCGTGGATCTGCAACAGCATGGGCTGGAGCTGCTCGTGGAAGGCCTCGTAGCAGGCAGGGCAGCCCAGGTGGCCGGTCTTGGTGAACTGGCTCAGGGTGGTGCGGCACCGGGGGCAGACCACCTCCGGCGCTTTCTCCGCGGGAGTATCATTCCCGGTAATGGCGGATAATATGGAGCTCAGCAGGCTTTTGATATTGCCGCTGGCGATGTTCATGTTCATTTTGGCCATGCAATCCCCGCAGAGATGGCGGGTTTTGACTTCCTCCCCCACCATAACGGAAAGGGTATAGCTGGCCTCGTTGACCTTGCACTCTTCACAAAGCATCATCAATCATCCTTTCAGCGCACCCCGGTTCTGCCGGGCGACGGCGGTCAGCATGCTCTTCATGCTGCGGGCCCGCAGGGCGTCCTTGACGGCGTCTGGCACAGGTACCGAAAGGGCCTGGCCTGAAACGGCAGCGCGCATGATCTCCCCCTCGGGTAAAGTGATAACCTGCTGCTGCACCAATTGCCCGATGAGCCGCACGGCCTCCTCCTCGGTGATGGCGCTGCCAATGCGCTCGTTAATAAGATACGCCAAACGCTGCTGACCGCTCTCCACCACCCGGACAATGCGGATATATCCGCCTCCGCCCCGGCGGGACTCGGTGACGTAGCCGTCATCCAGGGTAAAGCGGGTAGCCAGCACATAGTTGATCTGGCTGGGCGCGCAGCCGAAATACTCCGCAAGCTCGTTGCGCTTCAGCTCCACCGCCGGTTCTTCCTGGCTCAGCATGGCCTTGATAAAGCTCTCAATGGAATCGCTCAATCGCATGGTCATCCCTCAATTCTGACTTTCTTTGACCAATGCCAGTATAACACAAAAGGCACGGCCTTGCAAGCCGTGCCTTTGTGCTGGAAATTACTTTTCCTTCTTCTTGATCTTGTTCAGCTGGGCGTTCAGGTCCAGCAGCTGCTCCTTGGTGAACTGCACATCCATGAAGCCGCCCACCATGGTGATCAGGCGGAGGATAGTAAAGCCGTTCATCATGCTCATCATGTCGGGCGTTACGTCAAAGCCCATGGCCTTCTTGGGCTCGCCGCCCTTCTTGCCGCCCATCATCTTCATCATCAGGGAGCCGAAGAGCATCTTGCCCTTCATGGTGGACATCACGTCGCCCAGCTTATCGTTCAGGGAGAAGTATCCCTCGGGCTCGGTAATATCGAACCAGTTCAGGATGGCGCCCTTCTCCTTCAGGCGATAGGCCTCGTTGAACTTCTCCACCTTCACGATGGTGCTGTCATCCGTGCAGTCCCCAGCCACGGCGTGCAGCTTGCTGACGCCGGCGTTGGGCACTTCGAAGTAGAAGAAGTGATCAGCAGCGGCCTTTTTGCCCAGGGATTCACCGTTCACGAACAGCTCCACCTCGGGCTGGTTGGAGTACACGGTGACCTTGGTCACATCCTCCACACGGTTCACATAGCGCTTGCCGCAGATGTGCACGAAGGGATCGTCGCTCAGCCAGGCCTTGTAGGCATAGAAGGCGTCCTTCTTATACTTGCGGTCGAAGGTCATCAGGCCCTTGTGGTTCTGGCCGTTCTCGCCGCCCTCGGCACGGTTGTCGGCGCCGAAGTCAAACATGTTCCACACGTGCGTGGCCCAGATGTACTTGCGATTGAACAGCTGCTTGATCAGCTCCTCATGATAGAAGGCCTGATACTCCTCGGTATAGTCGCCCTGGGTAGGCTTGGAGGTATGCCAGTTCAGGGCCTCGCAGCCATACTCGGAAACGCCCACGGGGATGGTGGGATGGGTGGCGTGGAACTTATCGAACCAGGGGCCGTTCTGAGAGGTATCGCCGCCGTACCAGCCGAAATAGTGGTTCCAGCTCACCACATCGGGGATCTTCACATATTCGGCGTTCATATCGCACATGGACACGATGGCCATGGTGGTCAGGCGGGTCTTGTCCATATCGTGAACCAGGTCGTTCAGGATGCGGTGGTTCTCCAGCAGGTCAGGGTCGTCAGCGCCCTTCATGGTGATTTCGTTGCTCAGGCCCCACACCACGATGGAGGCGTGGTTGTAGTTCTGGGTGATGAGCTCCTTCATCTGGGTGATGGTGTTCTCACGGCCACCCGGCATATGCTGGGAGATATAGGGGATCTCCGCCCAGATGACCATGCCCTTTTCGTCGCACAGGTCATAGAAGTACTGGTCATGCTGGTAGTGGGCCAGGCGGATGGTAGTGGCGCCCACCTCGCAGATGTACTCCATGTCCTCTTCGTGGTGCTCGGGCAGCAGCGCGTTACCGATGCCCCAGCGGTCCTGGTGGCGGCTCACGCCACGCAGGGGATACTCCTCGCCGTTGAGGATGAAGCCATTCTCGGGATCAATGCGGAAGGTGCGGCAGCCGAAGCGGGTGGTCACCTTGTCGATGGTTTCGCCGTTTTCGATGAGCTCCACCTCAGCGGTGTACAGATAGGGATCCTTGCGGCCGTGCCACAGGTGCACGTTCTCGATGGTGATCTCGTTTTCGGTCTTGCAGGCGCAGAGGGTCTCCTCAGAGACGATGCAGCCGCAGGCAGATTTCACGGTATACTTCAGCTGCTGGCCTTCCTTGGCGCCAGTCAGCCACACCTGGGTTTTGACCTTGGCGTCCTTGCCCTCCACCACAGGAGTCACAGCGATGCCGGGGCCGCCCCAGTATTCCACGTCAAAGTGGCTTTCACCCACGCAGATCAGGTTCACATTGCGGTACAGGCCGCCGTAGAAGGTGAAGTCAGCCACCTGGGGATAAACGTGATCGTTGGCGGAATTGTCCACGGCGATAGCCACCAGGGTGGATTCCTTCAGGGCTTCGGTGACGTCCACACGCCAGGTGGAGTAGCCGCCGTCATGATGGGCCAGGTGCTTGCCGCCCACATAAACATCGGCGGAAGAATTGGCACCGTTGATCTCCAGGAAATACTTGGCGGCCTGGGGGATCTCCTCACGGTCGATTTCCTTCACATACCAGCAGGTGCCGAAATGGCACTTGCCGGGGCCTTCCTGGCCGTCGATATCGTTCCAGGAATGGGGCAGGCTGACCCAATAAGGCAGCTGGGGCACCTGCGCGGGGTTATGCTGGGGATCCTTGGTAAAGGCCCACTTGCGGTTCAGATTCAGGATCTGGCGCATCGTTTACTCATCCTTTCATAACAATTACTTTGTATAAACCGAGAAGGTGTCCCCGTTGGGGAACACCCTCTCGTGTAGTAAACCGGGGAAAGATTAGCCCTTGGCTTCGTGACGGGCCTTCAGCTCGGCGTTCATGGTAGCCAGGTTCTTCTTGTCCAGGTTGTACACCAGACCCAGACCAATGAACATCATCACACCAGCAACCATGTACAGGATGGCAATCAGGGTGCGCAGCTCCAGGGCGAAGTCCCAGGACAGCAGGTTGACGTCGATGGAGGTGAAGACGCCGTTGGCATCGGGGTTGGCGTTGTTGACATAGCCCATGTTCTGCATGATGGTCAGAGCCAGAGCGGGGCCGACGCCCTGAGCCAACTTGCGGAAGAAGGAATGCAGGGAGTAAACCGTACCCTCCTCGCGCTTGCCGGTCTTCCACTCGTTGTAGTCGATGGCGTCGCCCATCATGGCCCAGGAAACGGTGGAGTAGATGCCCATGCCCAAAGCCATGATCAGCTGAGCAACGACATACACAATCAGATCCAGGCCGGTATTGCCCTGGCTGACGGGAATGAGGCCCAGGGGAGCAGCAAACAGCACCAGGCCGCCCAGGATGTAGCAGACAGAGCCAACGATGGACAGCTCCTTCTTGCCGTACTTGGTCACCATCTTACGGGCAAGGGGAGTAAAGACCACGATGGGAATCATGGAGAACAGAGACACCAGACCGGAAATCTTGGGATTCTGGAAGTAAATCTGGAAGGTAACGGAAACGGCGGTGGTAGCGGCCTGCATACCAATGAACATACCCATGGCAGCCAGGGTGGCACCCACAGCGGGACGGTTCTTCAGGAAGTTGGTCATGGCCTTCACCACGTTGAACTTCTCAAAGGCTTCGCCGGTGGTAGCATCCTTGGTATCCACACGGATCTCGGTATTCTTGATCATGAACTGGAAGCAGATGAAGCCCAGCACACCCATGATCAGAGCGGTAACAAATACCATGGGACCGTTGAGGGACTTATCCTCGTTATAGATCAGGAAGGGCAGGATCACCATGGGCAGCATATTGCCCACCATGGAGCCCACAGAGCGCCATGCGGACAGGGAAGCACGATCGGCTTCCTTGTCAGAAATCAGGGACAGCAGGGAGCCATAGGGCACGTTGGCCACGGTGTAGAAAGCGTCCCACACGATGTAGCCAGCCATGAAGATGATGATCTTCGCCCAGGTGGGAGCATTGGGAAAGGGCAGGAAGCAGCAGGCGCCGCCCACGATCAGGCCGATGGAGCCCACCCAGATGTACTGCAGGAACTTGTTGCGCTTGTACTGGCGCTTGTCAGCGTCGATCATGGAGCCGATCAGCGGATCGTTGATGGCGTCCCACACCTGCAGGATAATGATCAGCAGAGAATACCAAGTGCTCAGACCCATGACCTGGGTCCAGAACAGAGCCATCGTTCCCTTGAGGGCAAAGGACATATTGCAGCCCAGATCGCCAGCGGCATAGGCAAGGTTGTCAATCATACCAAACTTGCGCTTCTGCTTGAGTTCTGCCATGTTTACCATTCCTTTCATCAGGACGTTTTATTGTTTTTCCCCATCCTCCGACAAAGATCGTCAGGATCAGTTAGCTTTATTGTATCGTTCCGCCGTCGGAATAGTTATAATTTTTTTTGCTTTTATTCGTAAGTTTTTTCACCGGCAATGAATTGCCACAAAAATTATACGAATGTGAGAAAAAATAAGAAGGTTTTTTCGATTGGCTGTCGAAATGGAACCATTATTGAAATAAAAAAGAGAGGGGGGTACAGCATGCCCTTTGAAAAAGAAATCAGTTTTTTCTTCCGCCTGATGAAAAAGTGCGGCATCCAGGCATTGCGTTTTCCCCGTACCGCGCCGCCCAATATCGATCTGGGCCTGAAGGATGTTATCCGCCTGTTCAGCCTGAAAAACGAATATTTCCTTGGCATGCAGCACCGCACCCTGTATGTGCTGGATGATGTGTTTCTGTGCCATTACCACCTGATGCTGGTCCCCGAAAGCGACGATGTGCTGCTCATCGGCCCCTATCTGACGGAGGATATCGCCGAGCCTGCCATCCTGCAGTTGATGGACAAGCACCGCATGCCCTCCACCGCGCTGCCGGTGCTCACCCACTATTATAAATCCCTTCCTGTCATCATCGCCAACGACAGCATGATGCTCGGCCTCATCAACGCCCTGGCTGATACGCTTTGGGGTGAGAACAGCGATTTCGAAACCCGCTACGTAGAAGGCGCCGCCCTTTCCGAAAGCACCAGGATCGATGACTCCATTTACCTGAACAAGATCATGGACGCGGCAGACCTGAAGCTGATGGAAGCCCGGTACGAGGCTGAAAACCGCCTGATGTACGCCGTTTCCCATGGCCAGACCCACCAGGCGCAGCTGATGATCTCCCATGCCAACGAACACGTTATGGAGCAGCGCACCATGGACAGCCTGCGCAATGTGAAGAATTACGGCATTGTGCTGAATGTGCTTCTTCGCAAAGCGGCCGAGGAAGGATCTGTGCATCCCCTGCACATCGATCAGCTTTCCTCCACCATGGCGCGCCGGCTGGAGCAGCTGCGCACCACCGCCGACGCCCTCAAGCTCTTCAGCACCATGGTGCACAAATACTGCCTGCTGGTCAAAAACCACTCCATGAAAAATTATTCCCAGCTGGTGCAGCATGTAATCCTGCGCATCGACGCGGACCTCACCGCCGACCTGAGTTTGAAATCCCACGCCGATTTCCTCAGTGTGAACCCCAGCTATCTTTCCACCCTGTTCAAGCGTGAAACCGGCATGACCCTTACCGATTATGTTAACCGTCAGCGCGTGGAGCACGGCATCTTCCTGCTCAACGCCACGGACATGCAGGTGCAGACTATCGCCCAGTATTGCGGCATCCCCGATGTGAATTACTTCACCAAAACCTTCAAGAAGTTTATCGGCAAAACGCCCAAGGAATACCGGCAGGATATCCGGGGCAGATAATCCCAGACACACGGGCACGGCCGCCGGCTGTGCCCTTTCCCGTTGAAGGAGGCTGTTATGAAGCAATCCGTCCTGGCCGTCATCTTTGACCTGGACGGCACCCTGTGGGATTCCACCGGCTGCGCCTGCCGGATCTGGAACCGCGTCCTGGCGAAGCACCCGGAATGCGCTCTGGAGATGACCGCCGAGCGCGCCGGCTCGCTCATGGGCAAAACCATGGAGGAAATTGGCCGGCACCTCTTTCCCGATATGACCGATGAGGCCCGCAGCGCCATTCTTGATGAATTCAGCCTGGAGGAGGTCGCCTATCTTTGGGAAAACGGCGCTATCCTCTACGACGGCCTTGAGGAAACCTTGCAGGCGCTGTCCGCACGCTATCCGCTCTACATCGTCAGCAACTGCCAGGATGGCTATGTGCCCGCATTTCTACATGCCCACAGGCTGGAAGGCTATTTCCGGGATATTGAAATGTCCGGCCGTACCGGCTTGGACAAAGGCCGCAACATTCGCCTTGTGATGGCGCGCAACAACATCCGCTCCGCCGTGTATGTAGGCGACACCCTGGGTGACGAAACCGCCGTGGCCTATGCGGGCATCCCCTTCATCCACGCCGCCTACGGCTTCGGCTCCGCCGCCGCGCCACGGGCCAGCATCAGCAGCATAGCCCAGCTGCCGGAATGTCTCCAACAAATGAACCTGGATTAACCAAGTAAAACGCCCGGCCCGTGAGAGCATCACAGGCCGGGCTTCTTTTGTTGTTTGCAATTATTTCAGGTCGAACACGCTGCGCAGGCGCAGGTTTTCCGCCTTTCCCCGGAGCACGGTGATCCGCTTCTCCCCGGCACTCATGTCGAAGAAATTATCGCTGAAGAGCACGTCCGGATCATCGCATTCCACGCACACATGCTTGGCAAAGGCCTGGGCGGAAATCACCAGCTCCTCCCCTTCCCAGCGGCAGGAAAGCTGAGGATCCAGCCATTGGTAGTGCTTGGGCGCGCACAGCAGGGCGGTGTTCTCGCTGACCACTGCGCCATCCGCCACGAAGGCGCAGGTGAAGTAGTGCTTCGTCACATCGCAGCGGCCGGTGTAGTCCAGCTTATCCAGCCACAGGCTGCTCAGGGCCGGCACACTGGCTTCCAGGCTGCCTTGCTCCACCACGGCGCCGGTGTTGTCCCGCAGGGCCCAATGTACCGTGCCGGAAACAGGCCGCATGGTTTCGTTTGCAATGTTCAGCCGGGCGCTGCAATCAATGGGCGCGGGGTGGAACTCGTTGATCCTGGGATTCTCGGTGAGCTCGCCGGTTTCCTCCATGGAGATCATCACCGGGGCGAAAAACCGCCTGGCGGCATAGTGCATGGCTTTCCAGCGGCCATAGTAGTCGATGGACGCCCAGGAAGCCACTGGCCAGCAGTCGTTCAGCTGCCAGATCACCGTGCCCATGCAACGGCCGCGGTTGCGCCGCCAGTGCTCCACACCATAGCGGATGGCGTCCGCCTGCAAAAGCTGCGAGGCATAAAGCAGGTCATCGAAGCTGCCGGGATACTTGTAGGTCTGGCTCAGGTAGGCCAGGATCTTGCCGTTGGCGGCGGCGTTGCGCTGGTGGCGCTCCATGATCCGGGAAAAGATGTTCCTGTCCTCCGGCAGGGTAAAGCTTTCCACGGTTTTCAGGCAGGGGAAGGACTGGAAGCCAAACTCGGACACATAGCGGAAGAAATACTTGCGGTAATCCGTGAAGTGCTTCTCGCCGTGCCACACGTCCCAGTAGTGGGCGTCGCCCCGGTTTTCATCGCCGGGATTGTCGAAATCGCCACCGGAGGAGGGAGAAGAAGGCCACCAGAAGGTCTGGGGCGCGTGCTCCTTCACAATAGCGGGCAGGATGCAGGAATACATCCTGGTATAGTCCGCGAAATGGCTGGGACGCTTGGGGCCAAAGGCCTTCATGTCGCCGTTGAAGTACGTGCGCATGGCCGTATACATAAAGCTTTCGTCCTCGTTATTGCCACAGATCAGCGCCAGGGAGGCGTGATGGCGCAGGCGCTTCACGTTCTGCTCCGTCTCGATGCGGATGCTCTTCTCAAAGGAAGGCTTCAGGTCATAGAAGGCGCAGGCGTACATCAGGTCCATCCACACCAACATGCCCAGCTCATCGCAGATATCAAAGAAGAAATCATCCGGATAGTAGCCGCCGCCCCAGATGCGCACGGTGTTCATGTTGGCCAGTCTGGCGTCCTCCAGCAGGCGGCGGGTGCGTTCAGGGTTCACCCGGCTGAGGATATTGTCCTCCGGGATATAGTCCGCACCCATGGCGAAGACCTTCACGCCGTTGACCACATGGCAGAATTCCTCGCCCCACTGGTCCTTTTCCCGGCTGACGGTCAGGGTGCGCAGGCCGATGCGGCGCTGCCAGCAATCGCCGGGGACTTCCGCCTTCACGGTATACAGGGGCTGCCCGCCATAACCCGCGGGCCACCACAGCATGGGCTGCTCGATGAGGATATCCCCGCCGTCGCTCTCCCAGGTTTGTCCGTCGGGGGCGGTCACGGTGATGCGTACCGGCGCTTCCCCCTCAATCTCCGGGCGGAAGCTCAGCTTCACGGCGTTTTCGGTGTGCTCCTGCAAAACCAGCACGCTGGTAATGCGGGGCGCATCCACAAGCTGCAATTCAATATCACGCCAGATGCCCGCGTCGGGCAGGCGGGGGCCCCAGTCCCAGCCGTACATGCAATGGGCCTTGCGCACATGGGAGAAGCCGGGCGTCGCGTCGGAGGATTCCCAGGCAGGGCTTTCTTCATAGGCCTTCAAGGCATACTCGATGGGGGAAGCGAAAACCACGCTGATCTCGTTTTCCCCCGTGCGGAGCAGGTGCTTCACGTCCCACTCCCAGGTCACGTGCATGTTGTCAGTCCCCCCCAGCTGCACACCGTTGACCGATACGCAGCCCAGGGTATCCAGGCCGTCGCAGTGCAGGATGACACGGCCATGAGCCAGGTCATCGTCTGTGATGGAAAACGCGCGGCGGTATTCGTAATCCTCGCGCATCAGTTCAAAAGCCTGGCGCTCGTTTTCCCGCCAGAAGGGATCAGGCATGGAGCCGTCCCGCATCAGGTCGGCATAAACGGAACCCGGCACAAGAGCCTCGTGCCAGGTTTCCGTGCCGACCTGGCGCATTTTCCACGCGCCGTTCAAAGTCAGCTTGTTCATGTTTTACCTCTTCAGCCTTTGTTGATCTGCTCCACCAGGGCCGCCAGCTCGTCGTAGCTGATGTTGCCGCCGAAGTTCACCGCCATGCGCAGGGGATTATACATCATCATGGCCTCGGCCATTTCCTTGGTGATGGCCTCGTCCGCCGCCTCGGTGGTGTTGCTTTCCTCGGTGACATGGGCGCTGCCCTCCATCATTGGCTTGAGCATGGCCATGGCCTTTTCATCCTTCATCAGATCCATGAAAATGCTGTCCACGGTATAAGCGCGGGGCAGCTGCGTGGTGCCCTCCACATACACGTCCTTCACCAGCACGATGTCACGGCTGCTGCGGCCGATCTCGATGGTGAAATCGCCGCTTTCCACATACCAGTCGTGGATGGTGGTGTTCCAGTAGGCGAAGGCACGCTTCTCCAGGGTGAAGGAGACCGTCTTGGTTTCGCCGGGGTTCAGGGCGATCTTCTCGAAGCCCTTCAGCTCACGCACCGGGCGGAAGACCTCGCTCTCCTTGTCGCCCACGTAGAGCTGCACCACTTCCTTGCCGGCAAGGCTTCCGGTGTTGGTCACATCCACGGTGACGGTCAGGGTATCGGTGTCCTTGATCTTTTCGGCGGAAAGCCGCAGGTTGCTGTATTCAAAGCTGGTATAGCTCAGGCCATAGCCGAAGGGGAAGAGCACATCCATCTTCTTTTTATCGTAATAGCGATAGCCCACAAACACGCCTTCTGTGTACACAGCCACATTGCCCTCGCCGCCATAGGACAGATAGGAAGGATTGTCCTCCAGCTTGATGGGGAAGCTTTCCGGCAGGCGTCCGCAGGGGTTCACCCTGCCATAGAGCACATCGCAGGTGGCGCCGCCCACGGCCTGGCCGCCCAGGTAGCCCTCGATAACCGCCTTCACGCAGCCGATCCAGGGCATCTCCACAGGAGAGCCGTTATACAGCACCACGATGGTATTGGGGTTGGCCTCCGCCACCCGGCGGATCAGTTCCACCTGGCAGTTGGGCATGCGCATATGCTTGCGGTCGTAGCCTTCGGACTCAAAGGAATCCGGCAGGCCGGCCACGATGACGGCCTTATCGGCATTCCTAGCGGCTGCGACGGCCTCGGCGATCAGCGCCTCGTCGGGCTCCTCAGTCTTGATATCATAGCCCTGGGCATAGGTCACACCGCTGACGCCCTCCAGGGCGTCCATCAGGCTGGTGATCCTGTGGCTGTTGATATGGGAGCTGCCGCCGCCCTGGAAGCGGGGCTGCACGGCAAACTTGCCGATCACCGCCAGGCTCTCGCCTTCCTTCAGGGGCAGTACATTGTCCTCGTTCTTCAAAAGTACCATGCACTCGGCAGCCATTTGCCGGGCCTGCTCATGCTGGGCGTCCTTGTCCCAGGGGGTGGAGGGCGCAGCGTTGCTCAGGTAGCGCTGGTTGATGGTCAGAATGCGCTCCACAGCCTGGTCCACCAGCTTCTCATCCAGCCTGCCGGCACGGACGGCTTCCACCACACGCCTGTCGTTCACGCCGTTGGAAGAGGGCATTTCCAGGTCCAGGCCCGCGGCCACGCCGGCCACACGGTCGCTCACGGCGCCCCAGTCGCTGACCACATAGCCCTTGAAGCCCCACTCGTCCCGGAGCACCTTGGTCAGAAGCCAGGGGTTCTCGGAGGCGTAGGTGCCGTTGATCTTGTTGTAGGAGCACATCACCGTCCAGGGCTGGGCGCGCTTCACCGCCTGCTCAAAGGCCGGGAAATAGATCTCCCGCAGGGTGCGCTCGTCCACCCGGGCGTCTGAAGACATGCGGCGGTGCTCCTGGCTGTTGGCCGCGAAATGCTTGATGCTGGTGCCCACATTGCGGGACTGCACGCCGCTGATGTGGCTCACCGACAGCTCGGCAGCCAGGTAGGGATCCTCGCTGAAATACTCAAAGTTGCGGCCGCACAGGGGGCTGCGCTTGATATTCACGGCAGGGCCCAGCACCACGCTGAGCTCCTCATGCTGGCAGGCGTCGCCAATGCCCTCGCCCAGGGCATACACCAGGTCGCGGTCAAAGGAGGCGGCAGTGGCGCAGGCAGTGGGATAGCACACGGCCTTGATGGAATCGTTGATGCCCAGGTGATCGCCGGTCTGGTCCTGCTTGCGCAGGCCGTGAGGGCCGTCGGACACCATGCAGGCCTTCACGCCCAGGCGATCCACCGGCTGGGTGTGCCAGAAATCGGAGCCGGAAAGCAGGGAGCACTTCTCCTCCAGGGTCATTTCGGAAATAACCTTCTTGATATCCATTCCGCGTTACTCCTTCACGGGCATTTTGTCATAGCCGGCATACTGCATCATGGTTTCCACCAGGATGGGCTCGGGGAAGGTCGCCGTTTTGCGCTCCAGCAGGCCAAAGAGCTCGCCGTTGCCGGTAAAGCCGTGGTTATCCCACACCACGCAGGGAATGTTTCGGCTGCTGGCCGTGGCCACATAATAGGCGTAGAAGTTCACACGGTCCTGCAGATTATCCTTTTTGTTCATGGCGCCAAACTCGCCAATGACCACCGGGATGCCATTGGCCACATAGGTCTTGTGCAGGCTGCTGACAAAGCGGATGATCTCGCTGAGCTGGCCGGCGTTCATGGGGCTGAAGGAGCTGGTGCCGGGCTTCTCCAGGGCAAAGCTGTAGGGGGTGTAGGCATGGGCAGAAACGATGAGCTTGTTATCCGCCGGATCCTCCGGCAGCTTGAAATAGGTGGTGTTGCAGGCCGCGTCGGGGCTGGCGCAATAGGCCGGCACCATCAGGTAACGGTCGGCATTGTTGCCGCCGGCGGCGCGCACGGTGTTCACGAAGGCCTGATTCAGCTTGTTGATGCAGCCCGCCACCTCCTGGCAGAACTTATCGCCGCTGTTGAACCACCATTCCTGGTTGGTGCCCTTGGGCCGGGGCTCGTTCATGGCCTCGAAAATCAGATGCTCGTCATAATCCTTGAAGCGCTCCGCCAGCTGCTGCCAGATGGCGGTGATATACTTTTCGGCGGTTTCATAGTGTTCGTTGGTGGGGTAGAGATAGCCCTTCTCGTTATCGTGATGGATGTTGAGGATCACATACATGTCACGCTGGACGGCCCAGTCCACCACTTCCTGCACGCGGTCCAGCCAGGGGGCGTTGATGGTGAAATCAGCATCCACATGGTTGTGCCAGCTCACAGGCAGGCGCAGGGTGTTGAAGCCGGCCTGGTGCACGGCCTCGATCATCTCTTCGGTGGTTTTCACACCGCACCAGTAGCTTTCAATGGTCAGGTCATCGCCCTTAAAGCCATCGCGGGTAGCATCAAAGGTGTTGCCCAGGTTCCAGCCGATCTTCATTTCCTTCACGAAGGCCATGGCTTCGTTTTTGGGGATCTCATACTGATAGATGTTCTTTACCTCGGGAATGGTGATCTTGCTTTCTTCCGCGCAAGCGCAGGAAAGGGCCATGCAGGCCAGCAGCAGCATTGCCAGGATCTTTTTGACCATGTTGATTTCTCCTTTTGCGGATAGTTTTGATACAGTATACCATATTGTGGTGAAATGTGCTATAATGAAAAAAAACATTTATTGAAAGGATGTATTCGCCCATGGATACCATCCGTCTGGGACGCACCAACCTGATCGTGAACAAGAACGGCTTCGGCGCGCTGCCGGTTCAGCGAGTCTCCAAAGAGGAAGGCGCCAGGCTCCTTCGCCGGGCCTATGAAAGCGGCATCAACTACTTCGATACCGCCCGCGCCTATACCGACAGCGAGGAGAAGCTGGGCCTGGCCCTGAGCGATGTCCGCCAGAACATCATCATTTCCACCAAGACCCACCAGTTCACCGTGGAAGGCTTCTGGAGCAACCTGCGCCAGAGCCTTTCCCTGCTGAAAACCGATTACATCGACATCTACCAGTTCCACAACCCGGATTTCCTGCCCCGCCCCGGCGACGGCACCGGATTGTACGAGGCCATGCTGGAAGCCAAGGCCCAGGGCCTGATCCGGCACATCGGCTTCACCAACCACCGCATCGCCCTGGCCATCGAGTGCGTGGAATCCGGCCTGTACGACACGCTGCAGTTCCCCTTCTCCTACCTGGCAGACCAGAAGGAAATCGACTTGGTACGCCTGTGCGAGGAAAAGGACGTGGGGTTCATCTGCATGAAGGCGCTGGCCGGTGGCCTGATCACCCGCTCGGACGTGGCCTATGCCTTCCTGGCCCAGTATCCCGTGGCCCCCATCTGGGGCATCCAGCGTGAAAACGAATTGGACGAGTTCCTCTCCTATCAGGATCATCCGCCTGTATATGATGAAGAAAAAGCCGCCTATGTAGCCCGTGAGCGCACGGAGCTGGTGGGCGAATTCTGCCGCGGCTGCGGTTATTGCCAGCCCTGCCCCGCGGGCATCGACATCCAGAACTGCGCCCGCATGTCCCTGCTTCTGCGCCGCTCCCCCACCGCCGGCCATCTCAGCGCCGAGGGCCAGGCGAAGATGATGAAGATCGAAAACTGCATCGGCTGCAACGCCTGCAAGTCCCGCTGCCCCTATGGGCTGGATACCCCTGCCCTTCTGCGCCGGAACCTGGAGGACTACAAAACCTTCCTCAAATAAGGAGCGACCGTTATGGCCTATTTATACGAAACCCACATGCACACCCGCCAGGGCAGCGCCTGCGCCTCCTCCACCGGTGCCGAGCATGCCCGGGCCTACAAGCAGCTGGGCTACACCGGCATCATTATCACGGATCACTTTTTCCGCGGCAATACCGCCGTGCCCCGGGACCTGCCCTGGGAGCAGCGCATCAACATCTTCTGCTCCGGCTATGAGGACGCCTATGCCGAGGGCCAGCGCATCGGCCTGGACGTGTTCTTCGGCTGGGAGCAGAACTTCGACGGCGACGAATATCTCATCTACGGCCTGGACAAGGCCTGGCTGCTGGCCCATCCGGAAATGGAGCACTGGACCCGCCAGCAGCAGTTCGATGAAGTGCACAAATACGGCGGCTGCGTCATCCAGGCCCACCCCTTCCGCGACAGGGGCTACATTGCCGCCATCCGCCTGGGCAAACAGTTCTGCGACGGCATCGAGGTTTCCAACGCCGGCAACAGCGCCTACAACGACGCCGCGGCCCTGCGCTACGGCCGGGAATACGGCTTCGTGATGACCTCCGGCTCGGATAACCACCACGCCCCCAATGCCCTCGCCCACCCCGAAAGCGTCACCGGCGTGGCCCTCGAAAGCAAGCTTACCTCCATCCAGGACTGGGTGAAGGTGATCCTCACCCGCCAGCCCATCGGCCTGTGCGTTCCGGACAGCCGCTTTGTCATCCCCCAGGACGCACCCGTGCTCTCCACCTATTGGATGGACGAAAAAGAAAATCTCGTTCCCACCGGCCGCGACTGGCTCCACGAATAATCCCGCCCCTCCCGGAAGTCTGTTTTCCGGGAGGCTTCTTTTCGATCCCCAACCCGTTCTGAAAAGAAAATCGAAAAAAAGATAAATTTACCCCTTGCATTTCTCCACAACTTATGATATAGTATCAACGTTGCCAAAAGCGACGTGCTGATGTAGCTCAGTAGGTAGAGCGCATCCTTGGTAAGGATGAGGTCACCGGTTCAAATCCGGTCATCAGCTCCATCAGACCAGTCAGAAATGACTGGTCTTTTGTTATGTCAAAAAAAAGGCATAAACTTCCATCAAAGTACGAGTTTGCCTTGTTTTTCAATGATGTTTGTGGAAATATTCTGAATAAATGTTTAATATAGGAGGAAGTTGTATGAGTAAACGCATCCTTTCGACTATTCTGATGTTGATCATGATTTTGAACAGCACCGTCGGCCTGGCGGAATTCACGCTCCCTGCGTCCCTGGTGGAGCTTGAAGCGGAAGCGTTCGACGGGAATACTTCGCTTACAGGCGCCGTGACGCTGCCCGCCGGCATAACGGCAATCGGAAACAGCGCCTTCCGGGGCAGCAATCTGTTTGCCCTGCGCCTGCCGGAAGATGCCGCCGGCATGGATGCACTGGGCCTTGCCGAGGATCAGGCCATTGCCTATCTGTACCTTGAAGGAGCGGAGACGGCTGTGGCGGATGCTTCCGGCGCCCGCTATGTCTTTGGCCCGTCAGACAGCGCCATGAATACGCATCCCGCCTTCATCAGCTCCGATGCGCTGGTTGAAAACGACGGGTTCTATTATGGCATTCAGGATGAGAAGGCGACCCTGCTCTGTGCCGTTGAAGATCTGGCTGTCCCCAGCGTTGTCACGATTCCCGCGGAGGTTGAAGGGTATCCGGTCGCTGCGATCGGTCCGCATGCCTTCTGGCAGCTGGAGCAGGTGGAAACCATCATCCTGACCTGCGAGGCCGTGGAGGACGAGACTGCCTTTGTAGATGTGCCGGATGCAGAGATTATCCGTGTCGTCCAGGGTGAACTGACGCTGCTTCCTGTCTCCTCAGACGCACAGGCGCCTTTTACAACCGGCGATACCGTTACCTGGACGGTCAATGCCGTGGGTGGCAGTGCTCCGTATAAGTATCGTTTTGCAATCTACTTTGGCAGCACCTGCCTTGAGCAGACCTCCTATACGACCGAGCCTGCCTATAGCTATACTTTCCTGGATGCCGGTGAATATAATCTTGTTGTCACCGTGCGTGACAGCAATATGGACAGCGTCAGCCTGACAACGGATTCCTTTGTGGTGAAGAATGCCGGCGCAGATATTGAAATAACCGAAATCACCCCCTCCGTTGCCTCCGCGAAGGTTCAGGAAAGCGTTGTCTGGACCGCAACCGCCGATAAGGGCATCGGCGCGTATCGCTATGCGTTCGAGCTGAAGGATGAAAGCGGCGAACGCGTGGCTTATCGCAGCTATGAAGCGTCCAACACCTTCACCACGGTGATTGAATTGCCGGGCCTCTATTCCATGAAGGTCAGCGTACTGGATGAGAACAATAACGGCAACTCCCTTGTGTATGAGGGTTTTGAGGTGACGGTGGACGAACTGACCATCGGCTCGATTGCTGTTGACCCCGAAACACCTGTCACCGGAAAGGATATCACCTGGACCGTGCTCGCCAATGGCGGCCTGCAGCCTTACAGCTACAGCTTCTCCGTCGGCGAAGACAGTGAAACCAACGAAAGCGGCGTATTTACCTATGCCTTTACGGATCCGGGCGACTACACGCTGAAGATCTCCGTGACGGACGCGAACGGCAGCGTGGCGACGGAAGAAGTTCCTGTCACGGTGCAGCTGCATCCGCTGGAGATCACGGCCATCACCGTCGCTCCGGAAAAAGCCCAGACGGAAGATGAAGTAGTCTGGACTGTGGAGGCTATCGGCGGAAGCGGCGGCTATACCTATGCCTTTATTCTGCTTCTGGATGACGAAGAGCTTGACGCCACTTCCTATCAGAGCGAGAATACCTTTGCGTATACCCTGCAGACCGCAGGCGCATACAGCATTCAGGCTTTTGTGCGCGATGGCGAGAATACTACCGCGAAGATGACCAGCGACGTCCTGAACGTTACGCTCAAGCCCCTGAAGGCGCTGGATGCGGAAATGGCTGAACCCGTTGTTGAAATCGGTATGCCCGCGTCCATCGTCGCCAAGGCCGAGGGCGGCCAGAAGCCCCTCCGCTACTCTTTTGAAATCTACAGCGGCGAGGAATTGGTGAAGGCAACAGCCTATGCCCTTGACGATACGCTTTCCTATACAGCGGACGCCGCAGGCGAATACGCCATCAAACTGTTCGTACGCGATTCCGCCGGCACCGTCAGCGAAGTGAACGGCAGCACGAAGCTGACCGTATATGACCATCTGGCCCTTCACGGCGTTGCTGCCGCAGCGGATACAGCGGCAGTGGGCGACAGGATCACCTGGACAGCCGACGTTGTCGGCGGCAAGCTGCCCCTGTCCTGCAACTGGAAGATCCTGTGCAACGGCGAAGCTGCTTATGAGGTCAGCACCGAAAGCACCACGATCGACTACGCGCCTCTGACAGCCGGCGAATACACCGTGGCCCTCTCCGTGACGGATGCCGCGGGTACAACCTTCGAAATCACGGAAGGCGCCGTTACCGTGGCGGAACATGAAACCGTAACGGACGCCAGCGCGTTTACCGTTTCCAACGGAACCATTACCGCCTACACCGGTACCGACACCATGGTTGTGGTGCCCCAGACCATCGGCGATGTTACAATCACCGGCATTGGCGCCAATGCGTTCAAGGGCAACAAGACCATTGAAAGCATCATTCTCCCCTCCACGGTGAAAACCGTTGGGGCCAACGCCTTCCAGAACTGCACCGCGCTGCTGAGCGCCGATCTCTCCGGTGTGAAAACCATTAGCAGCAGCGCCTTCGCGGGCTGCACGGCACTGAAGACCATCAGCATCACCAAGATCCTGATGGAGATCGGATCGAGCGCGTTCAACGGCTGCAAGTCCCTTACGGCACTGAACTTCCCCGAGCTGGAAGAAGGCGACGATCCCCTGGATTACGGCCTGAACAAGATTGGCGAAGCCGCGTTTGCCAACTGCTCGGGCATCAAGACGGTGCATCTGGCAAACACAGTAACAAACGTTGAAACCAAGGCTTTTGAAAACTGTATTGCCCTGACTGAAGTCAACTACCCGTTGTCCCTGGAAAGCGAGGGTACCGGCGCGTTCTACGGCTGTGTGCGCCTGACGCACATGGAAGTCCCCGAAGGCGTAACCGTGCTGGCCAGCGGTTTCCTCAGCAACGCACCCGCGCTGAAGGAAGTCGTACTGCCCTCCA
>JAFVVG010000007.1 GCA_017502305.1 Clostridia bacterium
AGAGGAAGAAGAGGATAAGAAGCCCGCTGTATCCGTTGAGCCTGCTGTGGCTGCCAGCACCGGCAGCATCAAGGAGCAGACCCACGAAGGCCTGCACCCCTGTGATGAGCATACCAGCGCCCCCAAGCAGCTGGCGCAGCCCCGCATCCAGGCTCGCGTGCAGGTGACTGAAAAGCCGCAAGTTGTACTGGGCAGCTTGGGGACGGACACCCACGAGGGCATCCACCCCTGCGATGAGCATGAGGACGAGTTGTTGCAAGGCGACAGGCCCCTCATCGCCATGCCTGTGGAGAAGCCCGGCATCCAGCTGGAGTGGACTGGCGACAACATGGTGAAGGCGTTCATCATGCAGGAGGTGCTCACCCGCCCCGGCCAGCGCCGACGCGCGTAAGTTTTTCATGCGGAGAGGCTGCAGCTTCTCCGCTTTTATCCTTATCTGGAAGGTGATATGCAAATGGAACCCATCCGTGTGGTGATTGCCGATGACGACGAGGGCATGCGGCTGATTGAGCGCAAGATGATCCAGAAAGTAGAGGGCTTCGACCTGGTAGGCGAGGCCAGGGACGGCGAGGAGCTGCTGACCCTGGTGGAGGAAGTGCGCCCGCAGATTGTGTTCCTGGACGTGGAAATGCCCGGCAAGACCGGCGTGGAGTGCGGCAGGATCATTCAGGATATGGATCCTTCCATCGTGATGATCTTCGCCACTGCCCACGACCAGTATATGGGCGACGCCTTTGAGGTCTATGCCTTCGACTATCTGCTTAAGCCCTTCAAGGTGGACCGGGTGATGAAGACCCTGGAACGCGCCCGGGACCGCATCAGCCATGTTGACGACAAGCCCCTGCCCGTGCCTGCCAAGCCTGCCCCCAAAGCAGCTTCCGGCCGGCTGATGCTCCACCACAAGGAGGGCGTGTCCTTCATCAACATGAACGATATTCTCCTTGTGCAGCGCGAGGACCGCTCCACCGTGATCTACACCGTGGGCAACGGCCGCTACGTCACCGGCGATTCCCTGGGCGATACCGAAGCACGGCTGGATCCCGGCGTGTTTTTCCGCTGCCACAAGAGCTATATCATCAACCTGAACTACATCAGCAACATCACGCCCTATGGCCGCTGGACCTATGTGGTGCAGCTCACCGGCACCGACCACGACGCGCTGATCACCCACGAGAAGTACGAGGAACTGGAGAAGATGTTTTCATGAAGAATAAACTGAAGTACCTGGTGCTGGTAAACGGTATCCTGACCATCATCGGCGGCGTTATGATGATCCTGAATGGGTTTGACCTGATCCCGCTGGGCAAGCCTGTGCGCATTGCCATTGCGGTGGTGCTGTGCATCAACGCGGCGGTGAACTGCATCAATTACAGCAATGTCCGTAAACAGCAAAAGGCTTCCTGAGCAGGAAGCCTTTTGCTATGCTGTTGTGAGGGTAAGATTACCCTAAAGCCACGTCCAGCACCATCATCAGCGTGAAGCCGATGGCAAAGAGAATGGTGCCGATGTTGGAGTGGGGCTCCTCGGACATTTCCGGGATGAGCTCCTCCACCACCACGTAGATCATGGAGCCGGCGGCGAAACTGAGCAGGTAGGGCAGCGCCGGGGTCACCAGGCTGGCGGCCCAGATGGTCAGCAGCGCGCCGATGGGCTCCACCACACCTGAAAGCGTGCCATAGAGGAACGCGCGGCCGCGGCTCACGCCTTCGGACCTCAGGGGCATGGAGATAATGGCCCCCTCGGGGAAATTCTGGATGGCGATGCCCAGGCTCAATGCCAGGGCGGCGGAGAGTGTCAGCGCGCCGGTGCCGGAGAGAATATCGGCGTACACCACGCCCACGGCCATGCCCTCGGGCAGGTTGTGCAGGGCCACCGCCAGCACCAGCATGGTGGTTTTCTTCAGGCGGCATTGGGGGCCTTCGCACACGGTGGCGTTCATGTGCAGGTGGGGGATGATCTTATCCAGCGCCAGCAAAAAGCCCATGCCCAGCAGAAAACCAACCGCGGCGGGTACAAAGGCCCATTTGCCCATGTGCTCAGCCTGGTTCATGGCGGGAATCAGAAGGCTCCAGATGGAGGCCGCCACCATGACGCCAGCGGCAAAGCCGGTGAGCGCCCGGCGCAATTGAGGATGCATGCCCTTTCGCATAATGAAAACGCAGGCGGAGCCAAGCGTGGTGCCGATGAAGGGGAGCATAAGTCCCTGAACGACTTCGTAAGTCATGGAAAATCCTCCTTCGTGTGTGCTTATAAAGGTTATACCCGCTTATCTTTTTGCTGAAACGCAAGAAAGTGCTGTTTTGGGCGAAAAAAGCAGGAAAAAAGGGCTTGCATTTTCTCTGGAGGCATGATACAATTATCAGGCTTTGATGTGTGCAAACTCCAACGAGGAGGTGGATTCTCATGGGTAAGTATTGCGAGATTTGCGAAAAGGGTACGCTGAACGGCCACGCTGTCAGCCACTCCAACCGCAAGACCAACCGCACCTGGGCGCCCAATGTGCAGAGCGTTCGTGTGATGGTGAATGGTGCTGCCAAGCGGATGAACGTGTGCACCCGTTGCCTGCGTAGCGGCAATGTGCAGCGCGCTCTCCCCAAGACTCAGGAAGAAGCCTGAGATTTAGCTTAGCATAAATGCCCCGTCTGTTGTGCGACAGACGGGCTTTTATCGTTGCAGGAAGTGATTGTTTTGAAGAAGCAATGGATCAGCATGGTGTTTGTGAACGTGATGTGGGGCCTGTCCTTCATCGCCAGCAAGCATGCCATGAACGCCGGCTTTACACCCATGACCCTGGCCCTGTTCCGGTATGTGGTGGCCTCTGCCTGCCTGGTGCCCATCACCCTTTTGACGGAAAAACGCATGCCCCTGCGCAAGCAGGACGTTCTGCCCATGATCCTTTCGGGGCTCACAGGCATCACCTTCTATTACTTCTTCGAGTATTACGGCATTCAGCGCACCTCCACGGTGAACGCCTCGCTGATCCTGGCGGCCATTCCCATCCTGACCATGCTGGCTGAGGCTGTGGTGTATAAAACCCGGCTGCGCCCGGCCCAGGTGGCGGGAGCGGTGATCTCCATGATCGGCGTGGGGATGATTCTTTTCTCCGGCAGCAACGAAGGTGAAGCCTCCATTGTTGGCGATCTGCTTATCATGGGTGCCAGCATCGTGTGGGTGGCGTATATCTTCATTGGCCGCCGGCTCCGCAGCCAGTACACCAGCCTGAGCATGAACTCCTGGCAGGCCATCACCGCGCTGATCACGCTGCTGCCCCTGGCAGTGGGCGAGGGGTGCGATCTTGCCTCCATCCCCTGGGACGGTTGGGCGGCCATGGCCGTGCTGGCGGTGATCTGCTCCGCCCTGTGCTACTATCTTTACGGCAACGCCCTGTTTGAGATGAGCCCGCTGGCCTCGGCCATTTTCATCAACCTGATCCCGTTGACCACCATGGTGGGCGGTGTGGTGCTGCTGGGCGAAACGCTGACCTGGCTTACGGTGGTGGGCGGCGGCATGGTCATCGGGAGCATCTTCCTGGTGAACATGACGGAGAAAAAAGCATGAATACGGACGTGATGCTGTTTTTCAGCAAGGCGCCAAGGGCGCTGTCGCTGTATGAGGCATTGGAAACGGAGATTCTGAACCGCTGCCCCGGCGCGACGGTTCATGTGCAGAAGAGCCAGATTGCCTTTGACAACGGCAAACGTTTTGCCTTTGCCTCCCTCCGCGGGAAGCGCCTGGTGGTGACCTTCGGCCTGGGGCGGCGGCTGGATTCGCCCCGCATCGCCCAGGCGGTGGAACCGTATCCGGGTCGTTGGACCCACCATGTGGTTGTGGCGGACGACGCCGAACTGAATGATGAATTGTTCCAGTGGATTGCCCTGGCATACGATTTTGCCGCACGGAAATAACCGTGCGGTTTCTTTGTTTCCGGGGCAGGTTTCCTCTTGTGGAATCGGGAGAAAAACGGTATAATGGAAGGTGGATTGGTATGTAACAGGGAGGTGGAGGAATGCTGGCGCAGGTCATCGTGGATATTGTACACGAGAATGTGGCCCATACCTTCACCTACCGTGTGCCGGAGGGCCTGGAGCTTTCCGTGGGGCAGCGGGTGGAGGTGCCCTTCGGCCCCCGCCGCAAGGAAGGCGTGGTGGTTGGTTTCAGCGATACCACCGATGTGCCCGTGGAGAAGCTGAAGAGCATTATCGCCCCCCTGGAGGATTACCCGGCCATTCTGCCCTGCCTGATCGATCTGGCGGAGCGCATGGCGGAGAACGCCCATTGCCCCCTGGCGGAAACCCTGCGGCTCATGCTGCCCGCGGAAATGCGGGGCGGCAGGGTGCAGGTGAAGCAGCAGCCCATCGCGCGGCTGGCCATTCCCAAAGAAGACGTGGATGAGGCCATCTTCAAGCAGGGCCGCTCCCAGAAGCGCAGACAGCTGCTGGAGATCCTGCGGGACGGCATACCTCACCCCGTCAGTGAACTGAAGATGATTGTCCGTGACCCGCTGGAGGCCCTCAGACAGCTGCAACAAGCTGGTTTGGTGGACATCCTGCAGGAGGAAGTGCTGCGTCGGCCCGGCGGCGGCGCCGAAACGCCTCCGGCGCCCGACCCGGAGCTGACACCTTCCCAGAAAGAAGTACTGGGGGTCATGCTGCCTGAGCTTCATCAGGGGCAGGGGAGGTTCCTGCTCCATGGCGTTACCGGCAGCGGCAAAACAGAGGTCTTCATCCGCCTGGTGCGGGAAACGCTGCGCATGGGCAAGGCGGCCATGATCCTGGTGCCGGAGATCGCCCTGACGCCCCAGATGGTGGATTGGTTCCGCCGGCGCTTCGGCGCGGTGGCGGCGGTGCTGCATTCCCGGCTGTCAGCGGGAGAACGCTTTGACGAGTGGCGGCGCATCCGCCGGGGCGAGGCACGGGTGGTTATCGGCGCACGGTCGGCGGTGTTTGCTCCGGCGGAAAACCTGGGGCTCATCGTGGTGGATGAGGAGCACGAGACCACCTACCTCAGCGACAGGCATCCCCGCTATGACGCCCGCGAGGTGGCTCGGTGGCGCTGCGATAACGAAGGCGCCACGCTGCTGCTGGCCAGCGCCACGCCCAGCATCCTCTCCTTTGCCATGGCACGGCGGGGGGATTACACCCTGCTGGAAATGCCAAACCGCGTCATGAACCGCCCCCTGCCGGAGGTGGAGATCATCGACATGCGGCAGGAGCTGGAGCAGGGGAACCGCTCTGTTTTCTCCGGCAGGCTGGTGGCGGCCCTGAAGGACTGTATGCGCCGGGGCCAGCAGGCTATGCTGCTGATGAACCGCCGGGGATATAACGCATTTATCAGCTGCCGCAGCTGCGGCCATGTGATGAAATGCCCCAACTGCGACGTATCCATGACCTATCATGTTTCGGGGGGCGATGGGCAACTCCACTGCCACTACTGCGGCTTTGCCCAGGCACCGCCGCAAACCTGCCCGGAATGTTCCAGCAAGTACATCCGCTACTTTGGCGCCGGTACCCAAAAGGTTGAAGAGGAGCTGCGCAAGCTGTTCCCCAATGTAGGCATCGTGCGCATGGACATCGACACCACCTCCGGCAAGGACGGCCATCAAAAGCTGCTGGACGAGTTCCGCTCCGGCAGGGCACGCATCCTTGTGGGCACGCAGATGATCGCCAAGGGGCTGGACTTCCCCAAGGTGACGCTGGTGGGTGTGGTGGCGGCGGATATGACGCTGAACCTGCCTGATTACCGCGCCAGGGAGCGCACTTTCCAGCTGCTGACGCAGGTGGCGGGCCGCGCAGGCCGCGGCGAAACGCCGGGGCAGGTGATTATCCAGACCTACAAGCCCGAGGACGAGGTTATTCTTGCTTCCGCGCGGCAGGATTACCGGGTGTTCTTTGAACAGGAGTTCGGCAAGCGCCGCACGGGGCTGTATCCGCCCTTTACCATTCTGGCACGGCTGCTGGTGGAATCCACTTCCGCCAAGGCGGCCCAGGAGCACGCTGAACACCTGATGGCGGAGTGCATGCGCCTGCTGGAAGAGAACCCGGCATGGAAGAAACGCACGCTGATGATCCGCCTGGATCAGCCCTCGGTGACCATTCTGCGGGGCAAGAGCCGCTGGCACATTTTGATGAAGCTGCTGGTGCACCCGGAAACAGAGGCCTTCGCTGCCGAGCTGACCGAGCTGGCCAGGGAAGAGAATGATCAGGTGGAAACCTATTTTGAATATAATCCAACAACGATGATGTGAGGAGATCAATATTATGGCGATTCGTAGCATTGTGAAGCTGGGTGAGGAATGCCTGCGCAAGGTGTGCAAACCCCAGGAGAAGTTCGACCTGCGGCTGTGGATCCTGCTCAAGGATATGGCCGATACCATGTACAAGGCCGAGGGCGTGGGCCTGGCCGCTCCTCAGGTGGGTATTCTGCGCCGGGTGGTGGTTATCGATATCGGCGATGGGCTGATGGAACTGATCAACCCCGTGATCGTGGAGCGGGGCGGCTCCCAGTGCGGCCGTGAGGGCTGCCTGAGCCTGCCGGGACGCCAGGGCATCGTGACCCGCCCCAACTGGGTGAAGGTGCAGGCCCAGGACCGCAAGGGCAACGCCTTCGAGTTCGAGGCTGAGGGTTTCCTGGCCCGGGCCGTGTGCCATGAGCTGGATCACCTGGACGGCCGTGTGTACATCGACGTGATGGACCGTGAACTGACCCCCGAGGAGATCGAAGGCCATGTGCCGGAGGATGATGAGGAATGAGAATCGTCTTTATGGGTACGCCGGAATTCGCCGTGCCTTCCCTGAAGGCATTGTGCGAAAACGGCTATGAGGTCGTGGGCGTGTTCACCCAGCCTGATCGCCCCAAGGGCCGCGGCAACAAGATGACCATGTCCCCGGTGAAGGAATACGCCATTTCGCAGAATATTCCCGTATTCCAGCCCCAGCGCATCCGCCGGGACGGCGTAGAGGATCTGAAGTCCCTGGCCCCTGACCTGTGCGTTACCGCCGCCTTCGGGCAGATCCTTTCCCAGGAGATACTGGATATTCCCCCCATGGGCAACATCAACGTGCATGCGTCCCTGCTGCCCCGGCACCGGGGCAGCGCGCCTATCAACTGGGCCATTTTGCAGGGTGATAAAGAAGCCGGCGTCACCACCATGATGATGGACAAGGGCATCGACACCGGCGATATGCTGCTCAAGAGCGCCACGGAGATCCAGCCCGGTGAAACCGCCGGTGAACTGACGGTACGACTGAGCCAGCTGGGCGCAGAGCTGCTGCTGGAAACGCTCCGTGCCCTGGAAAACGGGACGCTGGAGCGCATCCCCCAGGATGAGAGCCGGATGACCTACGACCCTATGCTGGATAAGCAGATGGGCGTCATCGACTGGACCATGACCGCCACCGAGATTGTGAACCGTATTCACGGCCTGAACCCCTGGCCGGGCTACTCCACGGCTTATGAGGGCGGCCGGCTGAAGCTTTTGCGGGCCGCGGTGGCCCAGGGCAGCGGCGTTCCCGGCGAGATCGTGGTTGCAGACGCCAAAACCGGCCTGACCATCGCCTGCGGTGAAGGCGCGGTAAACATCACCATGCTGCAGGCCCCCGGCGGCAAACCCATGAACGCCAAGGACTACCTGCGCGGCCATCCCATGGCCGTTGGCACGGTGCTGAAAGAGGAAGAAGTATGAGTGACGATATCAAGCGTGGGGGCAAACCCATGAACGGCGGCGCGAAAAGCGGCTTCCGTGGGAACAATGGCGGGAAATTTGGCAGAAACGACAGCAAAAGTGGTAGCACCACGGCAGCGCGTGGAGAGAAGAAGCCTTTTTCTGGTGAAAAACGCGGCTTTGGTGGGGATCGTAAGCCCTATCAGGGCGGCAAACCGAGCTTCGGTGGGAAACCGGGGAATTTCCAGGGTGACCGCAAGCCCAAGGCCAAGACGGTCCAGCCTGTGGAGGGCCTGGCTGCCCGCCGCATGGCGCTTTCCGTGATCCGTGAGGTGACGGAGAACGACGCCTATGCTTCCCTTTCCCTGAACGAAAAGCTGGTGAAGTCCGGCCTGAACCCCGCTGACCGCCGCCTGGCGGCCCGATTGGCCTACGATACCATTGAGCATCTGCTGACCATTGACCACGCCCTGAGCCAGGTCATGGCCAGGCCGGATACGGACATCAAGCTGCGCAACATCCTGCGCCTGGGCGCCTGCCAGATCCTGCTGGAGGACCGCATCCCCGAAAGCGCCGCCACCAACACCTGTGTGGAGCTGTGCAAGGAGCTGGGCATGGAGGGCCTTTCCGGCGTGTGCAACGGCATTCTGCGCAATCTGATCCGCAAGAAGGACGAGCTTTCCTGGCCCGATATGGAGCAGGAGCCTGTTCGCGCCCTTTCCGTGAAGCACTCCGTGCCCGAGTGGCTGGTGGAGAAGCTCATCGCCGACTGGGGCCAGGAGGAGGCCATCGCCCTGATGAGCTATTCGGAGCCCGAGACGTATATTTCCGTGCGCCCCAACATGACCGAGCTGGATGACGAGGCTTTCGAAGCCCTGCTGAACAAGAAGGTCTGGGAACACGAGAAGGGCAGCGTGCCCCACAGCTGGCGCATCCGCGGCATGGCGGATATCGGCCAGGACGCTGACTTCCTGGGCGGCAGGTTCTCCATCCAGGGCGAAAGCAGCATGATGGCCTGTATTGCCGTGAATCCCAAGCGGGGCTCCCAGCTGCTGGACGCCTGCGCCGCGCCCGGCGGCAAAACCTGCCTGCTGGCGGAGATGATGGGCGGCACCGGTCGCGTTCAGGCCTGGGAGATGCACGAGCACCGCACCGCGCTGATCACCGCCCAGGCCAAGCGCCTCCATCTGGAGAACATCCGTCCCATGACCCGTGACGCCTCCAAACACCGCGAGGACATGGACATGACCATGGACGCCGTGCTGCTGGACGCTCCCTGCTCCGGCCTGGGCGTTATGAGTGACAAGCCCGATGTGAAGTACCGTGTCACCCCTGAAAGCGTTCAGGAGCTCACCGGCATCCAGGCGAATTTGCTGGACGCTGTGGCCCCCTATGTGAAGGAGGGCGGCACGCTGGTGTATTCCACCTGCTCCATGCTCAAGTGCGAGAATGTGCAGCAGGTAGAAGCATTCCTTGAGCGCCACCCCGAGTTTGAGATTGACAAGCTGCCGGAGAGCATCCCCGAGCAGTTCCGCCAGCATTACGGCACGGGCCTGCAACTTTTGCCCCACCGGGATCATGTGGGCGGATTCTACATCTGCCGCATGCGGAGGAAGCGTTTATGATCGAGCTGACCGGCATGAATCCGGCGGAGCTGACACAGTGGTGCAAGGATCAGGGCCTGCCTGGCTTCCGCGGCAAGCAGATCTTCAAGTGGATCCACCAGGGGGCGGACTTCGACGGCATGACCAACCTGCCCAAGGACCTGCGTACCCGTTTGCAGGAAACCGCCATCGCCCAGCCGGTGGAGATCATCGAAAAGCGCCAGTCCAAGCTGGACGATACGGTGAAATTCCTCTTTGGCCTCAGGGACGGCAACTGCGTGGAAGGCGTGCTGATGCACTACCACCACGGGTACACGCTGTGTATTTCCACCCAGGTGGGCTGCCGCATGGGCTGCACCTTCTGCGCCAGCACGCTGGATGGCTGTGTCCGCAGCCTGACCCCTGGGGAAATGCTGGGGGAGATCCTGTGTGCCAACCGCTTCCTGGAGGGCAAGGACCGCGTGCACAACGTGGTGCTTATGGGCAGCGGCGAACCCCTCGACAACTACGATAATGTGATGAAGTTTCTGCGCCTCCTGCGGGAGCCCGACGGCGTGAGCATCGGCTTGCGCAACGTGAGCCTTTCCACCTGCGGCATTGTGCCCCGGATGTATGACCTGGCGGAGGAGGACCTTCCGGTGACGCTGAGCGTATCCCTCCATGCCCCCAACGATGAGATCCGACGGCAGACCATGCCCATCGCCAAGGCTTACCCCATGGAGGATTTGCTCCGTGCCTGCCGGAACTACATCGAAAAGACCGGCCGCCGGGTGATCTTTGAATATGCTCTGGTGGGCGGCGTGAACTGCGAGGAAAAGCATGCCGTGGAGCTGGCTTCCCGCCTGCGGGGCATGCAGTGCCACGTGAACCTGATCCCCCTTAATGTGGTGGAGGAGCGGGATTTGCGGGGCGTGAACGAAAGAATTGTTTCCGATTTCCTCAAGACCCTTGAGCGGCTGCATATTTCCGCTACCCGCCGCCGCGAGATGGGCGACGATATCGAAGGTGCCTGCGGCCAGCTCCGCAGGAAGACCATCATGGAGAAGAAGCAATGAGCCACAAATTCCGTTTTTCCAAGGAGAGCAGGGAGCGGCTGA
Organism: Clostridia bacterium; assembly: GCA_017502305.1. Classification (GTDB taxonomy): domain Bacteria; phylum Bacillota; class Clostridia; order Christensenellales; family Aristaeellaceae; genus UBA11524. Next base: position 10,362 of record JAFVVG010000007.1, read on the forward strand.
AGAACTTCCTGCTGGGCGACAAGAACAAGCCCAAGGAAGAAGCCACTGTCCAGCAGGCCGAAGCGCCCCAGCCCCAGGCTGAGGCTGTTTCCGCTGCCCAGGCGGAGACCGCTCCGGCGAAGGCGCCCGGCAAGAGCATTGCCGTGGTGACCCGCACGGACATCGGCAAAATGCGCAAGACCAACCAGGACGCGGTGATCGAATCCCAGGAGCTGCGCCTGTTCGGCGTGGCCGACGGCATGGGCGGCCACAATGGCGGCGAAACGGCCTCCGCCGGCGCGAGGGATGGTCTGTTGGAGCTGCTGGAGGGCAAGGAGCCGGAGCAGGGAGCCTTGCGCATTGCCATCGGCGCGGTGAACCGCCGCCTGTTCCTCCAGCAGAAGGGGGACGAGAAGCTCTCCGGCATGGGCACCACCCTGACGGCGCTGTGGCTCAGCGACAGCTGTGTGTATATCGGCCACGTGGGCGACAGCCGCGCCTATCGTCTGCGGGATGGCGAGATGAAGCAGATGACCGACGATCACTCTGTGGTGGCGGAACTTCTGCGCTCCGGCATGCTTACCCCCGAACAGGCCGCCACCCACCCCATGCGCAATGTGATCACCCGGGCCGTGGGCACCGAGGAGGGCATCGAAATCGACCTAATGTGCGAGGAGCGCCGGGCCGGCGATGTGTGGCTGGTGTGCTCCGACGGCCTTTACGGCATGGTGGGGGATGAGAAGATCGCGGAGATCCTCAAGGCCCACAAGCCCAAGAAAGCGGCGGATCTGCTGATCGCCGCTGCCCTGGAGGGCGGCGGACGGGACAACATCAGCCTGGTGATCCTCCTGGATAAGGAGGGCGAGCAATGAGCGAGAAGATCCTTGCGGACCGCTACCGGCTGGTGGAGCAAATCGGCGTGGGCGGCATGGCCATTGTGTACCGCGCCATTGACCAGCGCACCGGACACAACGTGGCGGTGAAGGTGCTGCGCCCGGAATTCAATCAGGACGCGGAGTTCGTTTCCCGCTTCCAGCGCGAGGCCGAGGCCGCCAGCAAAATGACCCACCACAATATCGTGAACCTGCTGGACGTGGGCATGGACGGCGAGAACCGCTATCTGGTGATGGAATACGTCCAGGGCAAAACGCTGAAGGAGCTCATCAAGGAGAAGGGTCGCCTGACCCCCGCAGTGGCGGCGCAGATCACCATCCGCATCCTTTCGGCCCTGCAGCATGCCCATCAAAACGGTATCATTCACCGCGACATCAAGCCGCAGAATATTCTGGTGCATGCCGACGGCCACATCAAGGTGGCGGACTTTGGCATCGCCCGCATGGCCAACAGCTCCACCCTGACCCGGGGCGACAGCGTCATGGGCTCGGTGCACTATTTCAGCCCGGAGCAGGCCAGCGGCCAGGCAGCCAATGTGACCAGCGATCTGTATTCCGTGGGCGTTGTGATGTACGAAATGCTCACCGGCCGGGTGCCCTTTGACGGCGACAGCCCCGTGGCGGTGGCCATGCAGCACCTGCACGCACGGCCCACGCCCATTGAGAATTATGCCCCCGAATCCCCGGCGGCCATCAACCATGTGTGCCTGATGGCCATGGAAAAGAAGCCCCAGTACCGCTACCAGAGCGCCCGCGAAATGGCCACCGAACTGCGCATGGCCCTGGAAGGCCGCACCGAGAAGATGCAGCCCCGTGTGGTGGAAAAGCCCATGATGGCGCCCGTGCAGCCGGCCGGAGGCCCTGTCCAGGGCAAAGCGGAGCCTGGCAGCGTGCGATACAATACCGTTCGCAGAAAGCCGGTGAAGAGCCACCAGGGCCTGTGGATCCTCTTTTCCCTGCTGATGACCGCCGTGGTGTGCTACGGCCTGTATGTCGGCGGTGTGGCCATCTATGAAAAGGTGGTGAATTCCACCACCGTGCCGGATTTTGTGGGCATGGAAATCACCGTGGCCCAGCGAACCGCCCAGCGCTCCGGACTGAACCCGGAGGTGGTGGAGATCAATCATCCCACCATTTCCAGCGGCACGGTGATCCTGCAGGCTCCCGAGGTGGACACCACCCTGCGCAAGGGCGATTCCGTGGTGCTCACCGTATCGAAGGGCCCCTCCAGCCAGAAACTGCCGGACCTGGTGGGCATGTCCACACAGAACGCCATCAACACCCTGCAGCCCATGGGCGTGACCCTGATGGTGCTGGAAAGAGTGGTCTCCTCTGAGGTACAGGCGGATCTGATCATCAAGCAGACCCCCGAAGCCGAAACCCAGTGCAAGAGCGGCGACATCGTGCAGGTGGTGGTTTCCGGTGGCATGGCCTTTGTGCCCAACCTGCTGGGACAGCCCCTTTCCACAGCCCAGGAAACCCTGGCCGCGGCGGGTCTGGGCATCAATGCCAGCGTCTCCTATGTGGATACTGCCGACGCGGCCCTGCACAATACCATCGCTTCCCAGACCCCTGTGGCTGAGACCCCGGTGATTCTGGGCGGCCAGGTGGCGGTTACGGTGTACCGTGTGCCGGAGCTGCTGGCCAAGGCCAAGGTCATCCTTGACCTGCCCCAGACGGACAGCCTGACCTCTGTACGCATCAGCCTGAACAGCGGCAATGGCGAGGTCACGGTGTTCCAGGGCGAATTCCCGGCCAACGCCAGTCGCCATCCCGAGGTGGAGCTGAAAACCCAGGAGGCCGGTGATTATACCTATCGCGTTTATTTCAACGATAAATTTGCCTATCAGCATCAGGTGACGCTGAAATGATGGGAGGAACCATTACGGATAGCGAAATGAAACAGGGCACCCTCGTCCGCGGCTTCGGCGGGTTTTATGTGGTGGTGGACGAAAACGGCACGGAATATACCCTGCGCTGCAAAAAGAAGTTCCGCCGCATGAAGCTTTCGCCCCTGGTGGGGGACGAGGTGCTCTTCACCCCCGGCAGCGGCGAGGAGCACGGCTGGCTGGAGGAAATCCTGCCCCGTTCATCGGAATGCCTGCGCCCGCCGGTGGCCAATGTGGCGCTGCTTTTGATTGTGGTGGCGCCGGTGCCGGAGCCGGATCTCTTGCTGGTGGACCGCATGATGGTCCGTGCCCGTGCCCAGCAGATGGACATGGTGCTGGTCATCAACAAATGCGATCTGGACGAATCCCTGGCGGAGGAGCTTCGGGCTCAGTATGCCGGGGCGGAGGTACCGGTGTGTCCTGTTTCCGCCAAATCCGGCAAAGGCCTTGATGCGCTAAAGGTCATGATGGGCAGCCGGCTGTGCTGCCTCACCGGGCAATCCGGCGTGGGCAAGAGCACACTGCTCAACGCCCTGTTCGGCCTGGAGCTGGAAACCGGGGAGATCAGCCGGAAGATCCAGCGGGGCAAAAACACCACCCGTCACGCGGAGCTCCTCATGCGGGACGGTATGCGGGTGCTGGACACCGCCGGCTTCAGCCTGCTGGAGCTGGACGGCAAAATGGAGCCCATTACCTTGAAGGAATATTATCCGGAATTTCTGGAGCACGAGGGCCGGTGCCGGTTTGAACCCTGCTTCCACGACAGGGAGCCTGGCTGCAGCGTGACAGCAGCTGTGAACGAAGGAAGCATTCACCCCCAGCGGGCGGCCCGTTACCGTACCCTGCTGGCCGAGGTGAAGCAGGCATGGAGGGATAGATATGATTAAGGTAGCGCCATCCATTCTGGCGGCGGATCCCCTGAACATGGAGCGTGACGTGCAGCGCGTCATCGACGCTGGCTGCGACTGGCTTCATGTGGACATCATGGACGCTCATTTCGTGCCCAACCTGAGCTACAGCCCTGCCCTGGTGGAGGCCCTGCACAAGCGCTTCGACATTCCCCTGGACGTCCACCTGATGATGGACAACCCGGAAGATTACATTGATACCTTCGCCAGGGCCGGCGCCTGGGGCATTACCATCCACGCGGAGATCCCCGGGGATGTGCCTGCTATGCTGCAAAAAATCCGCGATCTGGGCCTGCACGTGGGCCTTTCCGTGAAGCCCGGTACCCCGGCGGAGGCCATTGAGCATCTGCTGAAGGACGTTGACATGGTGCTGGTGATGACGGTGGAACCCGGCTTCGGCGGGCAGAAATTCCAGAGCGCCATGCTGGAGAAAATCCGCAGGCTCCGGGAAATGGGCTTCACCGGGCTTATCCAGGCGGACGGCGGCGTTTCGCTGGCCAATCTGCCCGACCTGAAGGCGGCAGGCCTGGATGTGGCTGTGATGGGTACGGCCATGTACAGAAGCAAAGACCCTGCCAAGGATATGCAGATGATTCACGCTATGTAATACTCGTGCCTCCCGTGGGGAATACTTCCCCCAGGAGGTGTTTTTTTGTGGAGAAAAACCCTGAAAAGGCGGAAAGACGGCTTTTCGTTTTGACGAAGAAAAAGAACATGTTGTCCCGCAGACACAACCAGTAGACAAAAATATTTTTCAAAAACACAATATATAGTGTTTCACTTGGGCGAAATTGGTGTATAATACATCCAAGGAGGAGATACTTATGGCATGCAATGTTACGGTTACCGGCGGCGAGCTGGAGCAGGCTGAGATCAATGCCTACATCCAGCGCGCCAAGGAAAAATTCGGCAAAGAACCCTTTGGCATCGATATTCACGTGGACGGCGAATACGTGGATCTGTCCTACGACTTTGGCAACCAGCCCTTCCACCGCATTCGCCGCATCACCGGCTATCTGGTGGGCACCCTGGACCGCTTCAACAATGCCAAGCGAGCAGAGGAAAAGGATCGCGTGAAGCACGGCATCTGACAACCGGAAGGAAAAGCGAGGTCACAGCGTAAAAACGGCGCTGTGGCCTTGCTTTTTTTACATTCAATCCGGCACATGAATATATTTCAAAAACATTTCAGTATTCCTTCGAAAATATTAAACATGCGAAATTTTTGAGTATGCAAAAGGCAAGGAACGATTTCAGCTTCCTTAAATTTCCATGCGATGCATGGTGTGCATTGAAGCCTATTATAATAAGGTTTATACTGTTACGGATAAATCTATAATATATGTAGGTATTGATGCCTTTGCGGGCGTTATATGAATATTTGATATACCATGGAGGAGAAAAAATGAATCAGCAAACGAAAGCTGCGTTGAGATCCATCTCAACGGCGCTGGTCATTGTTGTGGCCATTCTGGCGTTCCTTATTTCCGGCATCCGCCTGTTCGGCTTCCAGGTTTACGGCGTGCTTTCCGGCTCCATGGAGCCTACCTATGCCGTGGGCTCGCTTGTTTATGTCAAGCCGGTGGACCCAGCTGAGCTCAAGCTCCGGGATGTGATCACCTTCAGCGTTTCGCCTAAAACAGTGGTGACCCACCGCATTGTGGAGATCGTCCCCGATGAGAACAACCCCACCATGAACCGCTACCGCACCAAGGGCGATGCCAACGAAAGCGCCGACGCCTCCCTGGTGGGCCCGGCGGACATCATTGGCCGGGTGGCCTTCACGGTGCCTCACCTGGGAAACGTGGCCAGCTACATCCAGAGCCCTCCCGGCCTGTATGTGGCCATTGCCGTAGGCCTGGTGCTGATTGCCATTGTGATCATCACCGACAGCCCCGATGGCAAAAAGGATGAGGCTGATGCCCGGCAGAAGGCACCTGCGGCGGAAAGTCCCTTCGCGGCGAAACTCAAGGCCAAGCTGGGCGTGAAGAAGCCCGCGCAGCAGGAGCAGCCCCTGGGCCGCGGCTATGTGCCGCAGCAGCCCCAGCCGGTGCAGCAGGCGCAGTATCCGCAATACCAGCAGCCCCAGCAGCCTCAGCCTTATCAGCAGCCTGTTTACCAGCAGCAGAGCTATCCCCAGCAGATGGGCCAGCAGCCTTATGTCCAATCCCAGCAGTACGCGCAGCCCCAGCAGTACGCGCAGCCCCAGCAGTATCAGCAGCAGTACATGCAGCCCCAGCAGTACGTGCCCCAGCAGCCGTACCAGCAGCCCCAGCAATATGCTCCCCAGGCTTATCAGCCCCAGGAGTTCCAGCAGCCCCAGCAAGGCTATCAGCCCCAGGGCTATCCCCACCAGCGTTCTCCCCGCAGCGCCCGTAATTACAATGGGCAGTAACTCCGTTTTTCCAGGGATGCTCCTGTGAAAGATAGATAACAAAAGCAATTTCGAATATCCAGTCAAAGGAGGTACACACACCATGAAACTCAGCAAGCGCGCTCTGGTGACGACCCTGGCTCTCATGCTGGCGATGACCATGTCCGTTTTCGGCACTGTGGCCTATCTGACCAGCTCCGCCAAGGCCACCAACACCTTCACCGTGGGTGATGTGGAGATCACCCTGGAGGAGACCGACGTGGACGAGGACGGCAATCCCAAGTATCCCGTTGATAACGACGGGGACGGCGATACCGACCGGATCATCACCGTGGATCCCGAGGATGGCACCATTACCGTCATCGATCCCAAGGATCCCGACGATCCCACCGATGATGTGATCATCGACACCATCGAGCCCACCGGCAAGGATGAGGATGGCAACTTCACCTATCCCGATGCCGACCTGGACGGCGACGGCGACGACGACAAGATCACCGTGGACGAGGACGGCAACATCGTGCTGGATCCCGGCACCGATGACGAGGAAACCATCGAGCCCGGTAAGTCCGACGGCAACGAATACAATGTTGTGCCTGGCGAGGAATACCTGAAGGATCCCACCGTGACGGTCATCAAGGGCAGTGAGGAATCCTATGTGCGCATGCGCGTGGAAATCACCAACTACGCCGCTGTGAAGGAAGCCCTGGGCGTGGAGGATGACAAGATCCTTTCCACCCTCGCTCCCGACCTGAACACCGCCGACTGGACGCAGAAGTCCGCCACCGTGAAGGACGACGTGCTCACCGTGGTATTCTGGTATAAGGAACCCGTGGACGCTTCCGACGCTGCTGAGGACGTGGAGCTGCCCGCGCTGTTTGAAACTTTCACCGTGCCCGGTACCCTGACCAAGGATGACCTCCAGGCCATTGCCGACATGAAGATGGACATCTACGGCGATGCCATCCAGACCGCTTCCTTCGACAGCGCTGAAGAGGCCTGGGCCAGCTTCGGCGAGCAGGAAGGCTAAACAAGTATTCAACACGGCATGCCGTGTAATGAATAGCCAATTCAAAAAAAAGGAAAGGAGGTACGCAAGTGTATAGTATCAGGCGCATGGCAGAAAAAATCATCGCCAGGCTGAGCAGCAGAATGCTGGTGCTCGTTGTGGCGCTGACCGTGATCACAGCAAGCGCTGCAGGCGGTACGCTGGCTTGGCTGTATTCGGACAGCCGCATGGTAAGCAATACGTTTACCGTGGGTGATATCAATATCAGCATCCAGGAAACCGACACCGGGGCGGACGATGACGCCGATCCCAACACCAATCTTTATGAGATGGGCGTGGGCACGGACATTGCCAAGGATCCTACGGTAACCGTGCAGGCTTATTCTTCCGATTGCTGGCTGTATGTTCAGCTGGACGAATCGGAGAACTTTGCTGAATTCATGGAATATGCCATGGCTGACGGCTGGCAGGCCGTGACTGACGCCGAAGGCGTGTACTGCCGTCCTGTGAACAGCAGCATGGAAGATCAGCTCTTCCCGGTGCTCAAGGACAACGTGGTGCACATGAAGGCGGACGTTACCCTGGACAAGCTGGCTGCGCTGCAGGACGCGGCTGACTATCCCACGCTGAGCTTCACCGCCTTTGCGGTGCAGCGCGACAGCGGCGTGAAGGACATCAGCACGCCTGACAGCGCTTGGCAGGTCATGCTGGCCAGTGCCGAATGATATGTACACAAGATATTAACGCATGCATACCTTTTTTTCCTGAAATGAATTGAAAGGATGATACAACCATGAGCAAGAAAACAATTGCCTTGTGTCTGTCCCTGATCCTGGCCTTGACCCTGGGCCTGGGCGGCACCCTGGCTTACCTGACGGATACCGACGCCAAAGTGAATACCTTCACGGTCGGCGATGTGGAGATCGAGATTGACGAAAAATACGACGACGGACAGACCCTGGCTCCCGGCATTGAGGTTGAAAAGGAAGTCAAGATCAAGAACATCAGTGAAACCAACGATGCCTGGGTGTGGTACACCGTGGCGATCCCGCTTTCCGCCCAGGGTGGCGAAGAGCTGATCGCACCCACTTATAACCAAGACGAAAACTGGAAGCTGATGGCGGCTCCCACCGAAATGAAAATCGACGGCTCCTGGTATAATGTGTACACTTACCTGTGGGACGAGATCGTGCCCGTGGACGGCGAGACTGCCCTTGGCCTGCAGACGATCAAGATGAATCCCAAGGTGGATTACGATCCCGTGTCCGACAGCTATAAGCTGGTTGTGGGTGGCAAAGTGACCGACGTTGACTATGACCTGGTCAATGGTAAGGTGTATGTGAACGCCTTCGCTATCCAGACGGACGGCTTTACCAGCGTGAACGCGGCATACAATGCTTTCGTCGGTCAGTGGGGAAATCTGAACGAGGACATGATCAACGCCGGCAGCGTGGAGATCCCTGTTCGTACTCAGTGGAATGCTCAGGCTGCTACCGAATGGTATGATGACGCCAAGACTACCTTCGAACTGTCCACCGCTGAAGAACTGGCTGGCCTGTCCGTGCTGGTGAATGAGGAAGGCAAGAACTTTGCCGGCAAAACCGTGACCCTGGCTGGCGATATCGACCTGGACGGCAACCTGTGGACTCCCGTGGGCCAGACCGGCGCCACCGAGTTCAAGGGCGTGTTCGATGGCCAGAACCACACCATCAGCAACCTGCTCATCGATTCTTCCGCTGAGACTGGCGGGCATTACTCCTCCGGCTTGTTCGGCTGGATCGAGTCCAATGGTCAGGATATCACCGTGAAGAACCTGGTGATTGACGGTGCTGAGGTGACCGGCCACCACAATGTGGCGGTTGTCGCGGGCTACCTGGAGGGCGACTCCCTGGTGGAGAACGTCACCGTGAAGAACGCTGTGGTTACCTGCACCCTTGCCAATGCCGACGCCAATGGCGATAAGGTTGGCGGCATTGCCGGCTACGCTGCTGGCGAAGTGCGCATCAAGAACTGCACCGTGAGCGATTCCGCGATCGACGCGGGCCGTGACGCTGGCCAGGTTGTTGGCGCTGCCAAGACCCAGGTTGTGGTGGATTGCTCCGCCTCCAACGTGACCGTGACCGACAACGGCACCGGCACCGGCGCGAACATCCGCGAGGAACTGATTGGCCGCGTGCTGTAAAAGTGAAACAAACCTCATTCCGCGGCCAGCCGCTGCGGAAGGCTGCGGGATGAGTAAAATGACAAAAGGAGATATGGAATCATGAAAAAGACGACTCTGCTCATGGTGCTGAGCATGATCCTGGCGGTTGCGCTGGGCGTTGGCTCTACCATGGCCTACCTGCAGGACACCGATGAAGACGTGAACGTCATGACCCTGGGCAATGTGGACATTGAACAGCACGAATTCGAACGTGTGCAAAATGAAGACGGCACCTATGAAATGGTGACTTCTGAAAAGTACGGCGAAGGCTATAAGCTGCAGGAATTCACCCAGGGCAAGCCCCTGTATCCTGCTGTAGGCGAAGTGACCGGTTATGGCACTGGTGTATATTTTGATCAGCTTGGTGAAGGCGCTTCCGGCGGTCATAAAGTGCTGGATGGTCTGAACAATGTGCAGGATAAATTTGTGCTGGTGGAAAACACCGGCAAATCCGATGCCTATGTTCGTACCATTATTGCCTATGAAATGGGCGATCTTTCCTTTGCTGAATGGGATTATCTTTTCATGAATAACTTTGGCGACTTTTGGACTCATACCGATGTCGGCGAAGCTGTGATTGACGGTGGAAAGTATTTCCTGATCGAATACCTGTACAACGGTAGCGAAACCCGTCATCTCGGTGGCGTGCTGCCTGCCGGCGAATGGACCTATAACAACCTGGCTCAGGTTTACCTCAAGCCCGAAGCCACCAACGAAACCATGGAAGCCATCGACGGCAACAAGAATGGCACCTATGACATCCTGGTTGTGTCTCAGGCTGTGCAGACCATGGGCTTTGCCGATGCCGAAACCGCTCTGGACACCGCTTTCGGCGAAATCTCTGTCAATAGTCATCCCTGGATGGATCTTGATGGCAAGACCGATGAAGAAGGCGACCAGGCTCCCGACGGCGCTGAATTCCCCGTTCTTGTTTCCACTGCTGATGAACTGGTGGCTGCTATTGCCGCTGGCGGCGATGTGTATCTGACCGATGACATTGACATCGGTGAGGAAGCCATTGTTATCGCAAAAGATAATGAGGTTACCCTGAACCTGAACGGCAAGAAATTGACCGGCGCTAACGATAGTGTGGATTCCTGCTACATGATCGACAATAAGGGCAAACTCACCATTAATGGTGACGGCGTTATTGATTTTGCTTCTACCTGTGATGCTTCCGGTTCTATCGGTGATGGTTACTACACTATTACCAATACCGGTGATCTGACGATTAATGGTGGTGTCATTAAGAATTCCTCAAATGATGGTTGGCTTGCTGATGGCCACATGGGCAAGATTGCAACTGCTATCGATCATAAGGCTGGTAGCCTGACTATCAATGATGGTACAATCGAATCCACCTATCGTTCTCTGCGTGTTGCACCCTTTGGTGGCAATGTTGTAGCTGAAATCAATGGCGGCAAGTTTGTTGGCCAGGTTTGGGTTCAGAGTCTCAATGGCAGCAAAACTTCTATTCTGACTGTGAACGGTGGTGAATATGGTCCCGTCGGTAGTGATGGTTCTTCCATCTTCGTGGATAATAGCGATGGAAAGGCTACTGCTGTGATCAATGACGGTATCTTCAACACCAAAATTGGTGCAAATGCCCTGACCAAATTTGTTAAGGGCGGCACTTTTGCAACTCAGGATGCTTATGATAAAACCAATGCCGCTCTTTTTGCCGCTGACAATACTGTAACCGTGAAGTAAAAAATCTAATTTATCCTCTGCCCGTCCTGCGGGGCGGGCAAGGGAGATAAAAAGACAAAGTGAATGCTGAATGCATGAAAAAGTCTTGAAAGGAAGTAACCGTACCATGAAAAAGTCTACTTTGCTCATGGTTCTGTCCCTGGTCCTGGCCATCGCGCTGGGCGTGGGCAGCACCCTGGCTTACCTGACCGATACGGATGCTGACAAGAACGTCATGACCGTCGGTCGCGTGTCTATCGTGCAGAACGAGCAGCAGCGCGTTGAGCAGGATGGGCAGTTTACCGATACCCTGGAGCCCTTTGAAGACAACAAGATGGTTCTGCCCTATACCCCTCGTGAGGGCGATGCGGACAAGGTCACCGTGGGCGACCATGAGCTGGAGCTCAGCGATACCAAGAACAACTACATCGACAAGATTGTCTCTGTGACCAACACCAGCAATGTGGATGTGTACGTGCGCACTCTGGTGGCTGTTCCTACCGGCGGCAGCGCGTGGGAGCCCACTCCTGCGGCTGACGCTGACAGCTGGCTGCATTGGGAGACCCCCCAGGGCGGTGATGACCACTGGACGCTGAACACTACGCCCGTGGACATCATCACCGTGGACGAAGTTAACTACTATGTGTGGGAGTTTGTGCACAAGGAAGCCGTTGCTCCCCAGGAGATCACCTATCCTGTGATCCGTGGCCTGTACATGGACAGCAAGGTGGATATGGATGACAAAGGTTACTACATCGCCGATGCGAATGGCAATACCAAGCGCATTGAGGATTTCCTGGATGCCGAAGGAAAGCTGAATGTGCTGGTGCTGTCCCAGGCTGTGCAGGCGGATGGCTTTGCTGACCCCACGACGGCTATGACCCAGGCCTTCCCCTATGGCGACGATGCCGCCAACGTGGAGAAGTGGTTCACCGGTTGGACCGCCGATGACATTGGTTCTCCTGGCGACAAGAACGACACCAACGATCCGCCGATCCTCGTCGGCGATGATCCCAGCGTGACTTATGAAGTCCCTGCCGATGCTTTCCGCGTTACCAACGCTGCCGGACTGCAGCAGGCTGTTGCTGATGGCAAGACCACCCTCCTGCTGGCTGCCGGTGAATATGATATCGTTGGCTGCCAGGGCAAGACCTTGACCCTGATCGGTGAGGATCATGAGAATACTGTCATTACTGTTGTTGGTGCTGGACAGGGCGAAGCTAACGGTCAGTTGGACTATGATTTTGACGGCTCTAACGTGACTTTCCAGAACCTGACCATCAAGACCAATAACATGACCTATGCTGGCTATGCCCGTATGAATGGTGTATATAAGAATGTCAACTTTGTGAATACCTATTGCCTGAACGGTACTTCCGAGTTCGAGTATTGCACCTTTGATATTGCCGGCGATCAGTATAACATCTGGACTTGGGGCGCTCCGAAGGCAAACTTTGCCTACTGCACCTTCAACAGCGATGGTAAGGCTGTGTTGCTGTATGGTACGGCTAACACCAAGCTGACTCTGGAATCTTGTCTGTTCAACGATACCGGTGTTCTGCCCGATCTGAAGGCTGCTGTTGAAATCGGCAACGATTACAATACTTCTTACGAACTGATCGTGAACAACACGGTTGTGAACGGCTACGAAGAAAATGATAAGGGAATTCTTACCGGCAGCACCCTGTGGGCCAACAAGAACAGCATGTCCTCCGACAAGCTGAACGTTGTTGTTGACGGTGTTGACATTTACTAAAAGGCTGGATGCGTGAAAGCATTCAGTAAAGCCGCACCACCCCTTCGGGGGTGGGCGGCACTCAAAGGGCGCGCAACCCGTGCCTTTTGAATGCCGCTGGCAGGATACTGTGGAAAGGGGCTGCTCCGGTGAAGAAAATAGCCATGGTTCTTGCGGTGTGCCTGCTGCTGGTGGGGCTGGTGGCCGTCAATGGTACGCTGGCCCAGGCCGTGGAGGACATTTTCACCAGCATTTCCACTGCCCTGGGGTTTGACGTGCCGCAGCGGAATGAAACGAAGCTGGATGTGGCGCTCGCTTCCTATTACCGTCAGGGGGATGCCCTGGTGGAGGGGGGGCATGCGCAGACCCTGGTTCCTGTGGATCGGGATTGGAATGAGAAGGTTACGGTCAATTTGGACGGTGCTTCTTACCGGCTGTGGGAGCAAGGCGCGGTGGACAAATTCACGGCGGTCAAAAACAACAGCCCCGAGAAGGACGCGTATTTCCGCATTGCATTCGCTTTGGATGAGGCCATCTTCGGTAAGCTGAAGCTGAATTTCTCCACTTGCCAGGATTACACCTGGACGGAGTGGACGGAAATCGCCATCGGGGGTAAGGCGTTCAGGATGCTGGTGGCAACCTACACGCTGCCACTGGCCCCGGGCGAGGTTTCTCCTCCCACGCTGCTGCAGGCGGCCATGGATAAATCCGCCACCAGCGAGGATTACGCCCGGATCGGAAGCGATTTCCTGCAGATCAAGGTCATGGCGGTGGATGCTGATGCCTTGGCGGAGGAGATCGATGGTCAGCTGGTGCGCAAAGGCGCCCTGGAGACGTTGGACGCCACCCTGCCCCTTCGGGCAGGCTTTAACCCGTTTTGATGATTATGATGGATGCTGAAAGGAGGGAAACCAGATGAACACTCGCCGTTCCTGGCTGAAACTGGCGCTGCTGATTTCGATGGCGGCGGTGGTTTCCTTCCTGGTGCCGTTCACCCTGGCCTATGTGTTTGACAGAACAGATACCCTTGTGAATACCTTCGCTCCGCCCCAGGGCCTCAATGCGGAGACTGCGGTAGAGATTGACGTGGTGAAAACAATGATCAATACCGGCGATATGAAAATGACGCCGGATGGCTTCCGTTTTACCATGGAGGACGTGCTGACCGCCGAAACGGTGACAGTTACCAGCGATGAGAAGGGCCAGGCCAGGTTTACGCTGGGCTTCCGCGGCACGGACGCAGGCAAGAGCTTCCGTTTCCGGGTCTATGAGGAAAACGATGGCGTGGACGATGTGATTTACAGCAATGTGAATTACCTGGTGCAGGTAGATGTGACCCTGGTGGAAGCCAAACCGGTGGCCACGGTGCAGGTGGACGGCAAGCCCGTGGAGAAGTGTGTGCTGGGCTTTACCAACGAATACACCGGCACCAGCGTGCCTGAAACCGGCGATTCCACCTGGCTGAGCCTGTATGCGGTGCTGCTCCTGGGCGGTGCGGCTGCCATGCTGTTGGTGGTGCGCAGGTATCGCCGGGAAAACTGATGCACCATAAAAGACCCGACCGTTTGGTCGGGTCTTTTATGGTGCTTATTTGCTTTCCTTGATCAGGTTTTTGATGTCGTTCACCACGCTGGCCATGCTGGAGGAGCTCTTCACATTGGCGGCCACGGCGTTGCAGGAATGCAGGATGGTGGAATGATCACGGTTGCCGAAGGCCTGGCCGATCTGCGGCAGGCTCATGGCGGTCATTTCCCGGGTGAGGTAGATGGCGATCTGCCGGGGAACGGTGATTTCCCGCCGGCGGGTGGAGCTGATGAGATCTGCCACGGTGATGCCGTAATAGTCGCTGACCGTCTGCATGATGGTCTCAGCGGTGATGGAGCGAGCCTTGGGTTTTACGAAAATATCCCGCAGGGCACTCTGGCACAGTTCGACGGTGATGGGCTGGCCCACCAGGTTGGAATAAGCCACCAGGCGGGTGAGGCTGCCCTCCAGCTCGCGGATGTTGCTGTCCACGTTTGCGGCGATCATCTCCAGCACGTCGTCGCCCACATTCACGTGGTCCTGGCGGGCTTTCTCGCGCAGGATGGCGATGCGGGTTTCGATGTCGGGCCGGGCGATATCGGCAATGAGGCCCCAGGCGAAGCGGCTGGAGAGACGCTCTTCCAGGCGGTTGATTTCCTGCGGGGGCTTGTCGCTGGTGAGGATGATCTGCTTGCCTGCGGTGTGCAGGGCATTGAAGGTGTGGAAGAATTCTTCCTGGGTACTGTCGCGGCCGGCGATGAACTGAATATCGTCCACCATGAGGATGTCCACGTTGCGGAAGCGGTTGCGGAACTCGGTGTTGCGGTTCTGCTGGATGGCGGAGATCAGCTCGTTGGTGAAGTTTTCGCTGGTGATGTAGAGCAGCCGCTTTTCGGGGTACTGCTGCTGCACATAATGGCCGATGGCGTGCATCAGGTGGGTTTTGCCCAGGCCCACGCCGCCATGGATAAACAGGGGGTTGTAGGCATCGGCGGGGGATTCGGCCACCGCCAGGGAGGCCGCATGGGCAAAGCGGTTGTTGCTGCCCACCACAAAGGTATCGAAGGTATACTTGGGGTTAAGCTGCACAGAGCCGGGGGCCAGGCCATTGGAAGCAGCCGCCTGGTCACGGGCGGCGTCGTTCTCCAGCTCGGTGCGGGTCAGCACGGTAACGGACATGCGGTGGCCAGCCACCTGCGTCAGGCAGTTGGAGATCAGGGGTACATATCGGTTGTTGACCATGACCTTCATGGCGTCGATGGCGATGCGCAGCGTCAGAACATCATTCTCCAGCTTCACGGGGGTCAGGTTGGTTTCGATCCAGGTCTTGTAGGAGACCGGGTTGATCTCGCTCTTGAGCAGCTCGCAGGCGCTGTCCCAAAGGTCCTTCATTTCCATGCGTATCTTCCTTCCGCTTGCGTATATCCGGCGGATGCCCAAAGGGAGCCGGGAAAAAAAGCCCACGATTGCGGTTATCGTGTGCTGTGGATAACTTGCCTGTGGAAAACTTCGCTTGAGGTTTTCTGCTGACTTATCATAGCACGAAAACCGCCATATTTCAAGGGGCGGAAGATGAGGGGAAAGCAGTGCCCTGTGGATAACTCTTGACACAAGGTCTTGTGCCGGAGAGACGAACCACCACAAGACTTGCAGTTGACAATTGCATAAAAATACAACAATCTAATAAAAACTCGTTTTCGTTACCAAAACGCAGGCAAAACTTAACACGATCGTAAGATAATGATTTTTCCACAGGAAGAAACAGGATAATCCGCACCGTCTGTCGAAAACATACACCAATACGCAAGCGGGGAGGGGAGCGCCATGCCGGTGGCCATCAGCACATATCATGTGAAATGTGCCCTGCGGCCCTATCTGGGGTCGGACATGGTGGACGCTACCCCCATCGCGGAGGAAGCCGCCCACGCGCTGCGTGCCTACGCCCCCTATAAGGAAACGTTGGAGGATCTGGCTCTGCGGGTGGCCAACACGCTTTTCGATGTGCTGTATTCCATCCTGGGCCCCCGGATGACCATCCGCCTGGACAGCGGTGAAGTGGTGCGCATCCGCATGGATGACCTGCCCTTCCTTGCGGATGCTGTGATGGGCGTGATGTTCGAGGGGATGACGGTGTATTCCGTGAACTTCCAGAACCTGAAGGACTACTCCCTGCGCACCGGCTCCCTCAGCGCCATGCGGGTTCTGTATCAGAAGTACGATGATTTCCAGTCCCAGGAAGAAAAGGAACTGATGGCCCGCATCATCCGGGATAATCATCCCAGAGAAAGATATGCAACATGGCTGAAGGACAAGGAATAATTCGACCTTGTCCTTCGTTTCGTGAATGAGACTCATTTTTGAAAGGAAAGCATCATGAAGAAATTCCTGGCCGCGCTGCTGGCGGCAATGCTGCTCCCCCTGGGCGCGATGGCGGAAACCATCGTCACCAGCTTTTATCCCATCTATATCTTTGCCCTGAACCTGACCGAGGGCGTCGAAGGCATGGAGGTACGCAACCTTACCGCCCCGGATACCGGCTGCTTGCACGATTATCAGCTGCAGACCGGCGATATGAAGAAGCTGGCCACGGCGGACGCCTTCCTCATCAACGGCGCCGGCATGGAGAGCTACCTTGCCGGCGTGATGGAGGCCTTTCCCCAGCTGCCGGTGGTGGACGCCTCCGTGGGCATTGAGCTGCTTTGCACCCAGGAGCACGACCATGACCACGAGCACGACCATAGCGAAACCAACGCTCATGTGTGGCTGGACGCTGAAAACGCTCAAATTATGGTGCGCAATCTGGCGGAGGGCCTGATGGCCGCCTGCCCGGATAAGGCGGAGGCTATTGCCGCCAACCGGGACGCTTACCTGACCCGCCTGGCCGCCCTGGATGAAGAAATCACCGCCGCTCTGGCAGAGCTGCCCCGCAAGGATATAGTGACCTTTCACGAGGCCTTCCCGTATTTCGCCAACGCTTATGGCCTGAACGTGGCGGCTGTGGTGAACCGGGAACCCAGCGATTCGCTTTCTCCGGCCAGGCTGGCGGAATTGGTGAAGCTGGTGCGCAGCCTGGGGGTACCGCCCCTGTTTGTGGAGCCCCAGTACGAGGACATGGCTGCCCAGACCCTGGCACGGGAAACCGGCGCGAAGCTCTACACCCTGGATCCCGCTGTGACCGGCCCGGAACAGAACGTTCCCCTGACCTATTATGAGGACGTGATGCGCGCCAATGTACAGGTGCTGCTGACGGCCCTTGGCGGCGAGTGAGGAGGAAAACGATGAACATTCTGCTTGTGAACGACGACGGCTTCGACAGCGCTTATCTCCACACCCTGTGCCGCAGCGCAGCGGCCCGGGGCCACCATATCACGGTGTGCGCGCCCGCGATGCAGCAGAGCGCCAAATCCCATGCGTTTACGGTTTCTCAGCCGCTGGTGGCCCACAAACGTTCCATGGAGGGCGCTGCGGAAGCCTGGGCCATTGAGGGCACGCCGGTGGACTGCTGCCGCATCGGCTTTATGAGCATCTGTGAAAAAAAGCCGGATCTGGTGATCAGCGGTATCAACAACGGCTACAACACCGGCTTCGCGGTGTTTGTTTCCGGCACCGTGGGCGCGGCCAGGGAAGCCGCCATTCAGGGTATTCCCGCCATGGCCCTCAGTGCTGAATATCAGACCCCGCCGGAAACCCTGGCCTTCTTCGCGGACTGGGCCATCCAGGTAGGGGAAAGGCTGGTGGATTATCCTGCCCCAGCATTTTCGGTGTGCAACCTGAATGTGCCGCCGGTGCCCATGTATGAACTGAAGGAACCGAAAATGTGCGGTATTTCCCATACCATCTACAAGGACACCTATGAACGCCGCAAAAGCCCCAGGGGCGACGATTACTTCTGGCTCACCCCACTGGACCAGGATTACGAGTCCACCCCCGGCAGCGATCAGGAATGGCTCCAGAAGGGACACATCACCTGCACCTTCCTCACCCCGGACGAGGGCGTGGATCAGGGAAAATACGCAGATTTTCTCACGGAATTGTAAGCTCATCCGGAAATTTTCCCTTGCAAAAGGGAGAACCCCATGCTATAATACTTCCATTATATCAAAGGCGACGACGGAGACAATGCCGGAGCCAAGGCTGGCCTAAGAGAGGGGCGCACATGGTGCAAGCGTCCTGACGAGCCTTCCGGAAATTCCCTCCTGAGCTGCGCTGCGGAACGGGCTTTGGCCTCAGTAGGTGGCGACGGATCGGCCCCGTAATCGGCAGCGAGCGCATCACGGCCTATGGCCCGGTGCGGAAGTAGGGTGGTAACACGCGGCAATTCGCCTTCGTCCCTTTTATGGGGGACGAAGGTTTTTTGTTGTAACAGAAAGGAAGGTTTGACTATGAAGGAAAAAATCGCGCAGATTGAAGAGCTGCTCGTAACCGAGCTGGCTGTGTGCGACAGCCTGCAGGCCCTGGACGCCCTGCGGGTGAAGGTGCTGGGCAAGAAGGGCGAACTCACCGCGCTGCTGCGCGGCATGGGCCAGCTGAGCCCCGAGGAGCGCCCCGTGGCCGGCCAGATGATCAACGAGGCCCGGGAAAAGTTCACCGCCATGCTGGAGGAAAAGCAGGCCCTTTTGAAGGCCCAGGCCCAGGAGGCCGCCCTCAAGCGCGAAACCATCGACGTGACCCAGCCCGCCGCCATGCCCAAGGCCGGCTGCGTGCACCCCATGACCCTGGTGCTCAATGAAGTGGTGGACTGCTTCACCGGCATGGGCTTCGAGGTGGTGGAAGGCCCCGAGGTGGAACTGGACCACTATAACTTCGAACTGATGAACATCCCCAAGAACCACCCTGCCCGCGACGCGCAGGATACCTTCTATGTGGATGACAACATTGTGCTGCGCACCCACACCAGCCCCGTGCAGGCCCGCACCATGCTGACCCGCAAGCCCCCTATCCGCGTCATCTGCCCCGGCCGCGTGTACCGTGCCGACGAGATGGACGCCACCCACAGCCCTGTGTTCCACCAGCTGGAAGGCCTGGTCATCGATAAGGACGTGACCATGGCCGACCTGCGCGGCACGCTGAACGCCTTCGCCGAGCGCCTGTACGGCAAGGGCATCACCACCCGCTTCCGCCCCAGCTTCTTCCCCTTCACCGAACCCAGTGCCGAGGTTGACCTGACCTGCGTCGCCTGCCATGGTAAGGGCTGCCGCGTGTGCAAGGGCACCGGCTGGATTGAGGTGCTGGGCTGTGGCATGGTGAACCCCCACGTGCTGGAAATGTGCGGCATCGACCCCAAGGAGTACTCCGGCTTTGCCTTCGGCATCGGCATCGAGCGCATCACCATGCAGCGCTACGGCATCCCCGACCTGCGCCTGCTGTTCGAGGGCGATGTCCGGTTCCTGGGCCAGTTCAGGTAAGCAGGGGCGCTGCCCCTGCACCCCGCTTAAGGGACATCGTCCCTTAAGAATCCCATTTTGCGATGTTGCGCATTGACTCCTTTGGAGTTATTTGCGCATGGAACATAAAGGAGGAGTACCGATGAAGGTACCTATGCAATGGATCAAGGAATACGCGGATATTCCTGTTTCTGCTGAAGAATATCAGAGCAAGATGATCATGATCGGCAACGGCGTGGAAGGCTATGAGGAGCAGGGCGCCGAGATCGAGAACGTGGTGGTTGGCCGCGTCGTGACCTGCGAGCCCCATCCCGATTCCGATCACCTGCACGTGACCACCGTGGACGTGGGCGAGGAAGAACTGCTGAATATCGTTTGCGGCGCCCCCAACTGCGAAGCCGGCATCCTGGTGCCCGTGGCCAAGATTGGCGCTAAGCTGCCCGGCGGCATCAAGATCAAGAAGGGCAAGCTCCGCGGCGTGGCCAGCGAGGGCATGCTCTGCGGCGGCGACGAATTGGGCGTGCCGGTGGAGCTCTATCCCCATGTGGGCGAAAAGGGCTTGCTGATCTTCAATGAAGAATACCCCCTGGGCGCCGATGTGAAGCCCATCCTGGGCATGGACGATACCGTGATGGACTTCGAGGTCCTGGCCAACCGTCCCGATTGCCTGAGCGTTTGGGGCATCGCCCGTGAAACCGCCGTGGCCTGCGGCACCAAGTTCACAAAGCCCGAGATCACCGTGCAGGAATGCGGCGGCGACATCCACGATTATGTGAAGGTGGATGTGGAAGCCACCGACCTGTGCCCCCGCTATATCGCCCGCGTCATCAAGGACGTGCGTGTGGCCCCCAGCCCCATGTGGCTGCGCAAGTACCTTAACGCCGCCGGCATGCGCTCCATCAACAATGTGGTGGACATTACCAACTTCATCATGCTGGAGACCGGTCACCCCATGCACGCATTCGACCTGAGCATGGTGGAGGGCAACCACATCATCGTCCGCAAGGCCGTGGAAGGCGAGCACATCACCACCCTGGACGGCAAGCAGCATGACCTGACCGCCGGTCAGCTGGTAATCTGCGATGCCGTGAAGCCCTCCTGTGTGGCGGGCATCATGGGCGGCGAGGAATCTGAGATCACCGAGAAGACCACCACCATGATGTTCGAGTGCGCCGTGTTCGACCGTGCCGCCACCCGTGTCACCAGCCGTGCCCTGGGCATCCGTACCGAGTCCTCCGGCCGCTTCGAGAAGGGCGTTTCCGTGAAGACCGCCATGGAAGCCATGCAGCGCGCCTGCCAGATGATTAACCAGCTGGATGCCGGCGATGTGGTTTCCGGCATCATCGATATCTACCCCGAGCCTGCCCAGCAGCAGGTCATCACCGGCAGTTGCAAGCGCATTGCCAGCCGCACCGGTGTGGACATCCCCGCTGAGGACATCGTGCGCATCCTTACCGATCTGCACTTCGGCGTGGAGCGTGACGGCGATACCCTGACCGTTACCGTGCCTGATTACCGCCAGGATGTGGACGGCGAGGCCGATCTTTCCGAGGAAGCCCTGCGCGTCTTCGGCTACGACAAGATTCCCTCCACGCTCCTGCGTGGCGAAACCACCCCCGGCGGCCGCAGCGCCCGTATGCGCCTCAAGGACGAGGTGGCCCGCTACCTCACCGGCATGGGCTTCTATGAGATCATGAACTTCTCCTTCGTCAGCCCCAAGACGGTGATGAAGCTGGACCTGGGTGAGGACGATTACCGGCTGAATCAGCTGCCCATCCGCAATCCCCTGGGTGAGGATACCAGCGTGATGCGCACCACCCTGACCCCCGGCATGCTGAACACCCTGGCCGTGAACATGAACCACGGCAACGAGGGCGCCCGCCTCTACGAAGTGGCGGCCATCTTCGATGCGGAGAACCGCACCGAGGAGAACCTGCCCACTGAGATCCAGAAGCTGTGCCTGGGCGTGTATGGCAAGGAAGAGGACTTCTTCACCCTGCGCGGCGTGGTGGAGCGCCTGCTGGGCTACCTGGGCATCGAAACCACCGTGGAAGCCCGTGGCGAGAGCTACCTGCATCCCGGCCGCCGTGCCATCCTGATGGCGGGTGACGAGCGCGTCTGCTGCCTGGGCGAGGTGCATCCCACCGTGCGTGAAGAGTTTGACATGCCCTCCCGCGCCTATATCGCCGAGCTGGACATGGAGCAGCTGGCCCGCCTGCGCAAGCCCATGGGCGCCGTGAAGCCCATGCCCCGTTATCCCGCCGTGACCCGTGACCTGTCCCTGGTCATGAGCGAAGCGACCCAGGTAGGCCCCCTGATGGCTGATATGGCCAAGGCTGCCGGCGCTATCCTGGAAGACGTGAAGATGTTCGATATCTACCGTTCCGCCGCCCTGGGCGAGAACATGAAGTCCGTCGCCTTCTCCTTCATCCTCCGCGGCGCCGACCACACCCTCACCGAGGCTGAGGTCACCAAGGCCATGGACAAGATCCTGAAGGTCGCCGCCGAATCCCACAACGCCACCATCCGCGCCTAAGGGGGCTTTGCCCCCTTAGGAATCCCCTGACCAAAGGGCGCTGCCCTTTGGATTCCCGCTTAAGGGGCATCGCCCCTTAAGAATCCCACTTTCAGTCATTGAAAGTGGGATTTTCTTTTTGGGGGTCACGGCGCACGGAGGGTGCGCCGCGACGCGGAACAGCAGCGTTTGCATTCTCCAGCGCGTTGGATAGCGATCATGGGGTGGCGCGCTGCCCGCGCCGCCAACCCTGCTGTGGAGGTCGCCCCGCGGAGGCTTGCACGCAGACCATCCTGAGAAGTGCACCGGGGTCCGGGGGCCACACCCTCCATTGTGGCCCCCGGGCGGCTTTTGGTTCTTTTCGCCGAGACGAAAAGAACAACTTTGCACAAAAACACCGATACAAAGGAACCGCAGAGCAGCGGGCCAGCGGGCGATCACAGACCGCCCCTACACATGCACAGCCATGCAGCAGGAGAGGGAGAACCGCAGCATAACGGGCAATGCGCGAGCAGCCGCAAATGCATATCCGCTCATGCAAGAAAATACATAAATAATGCAGGATTGGGGTTGTCATCCTGCAATTCGGGCAGTAAAATAATTGTCGAACAGAGTAAAACTGTGGATTGAAAGGAGATTACCACCATGAGCGATTATGCCCAGAGAGTTCTGGATGACCTGAAAGTCCGTTATGCCAGTGAGCCTGAGTTCCTCCAGGCCGCTACCGAGATCCTGACCACCCTGAAGCCCGTTATCGACAAGAATGCCGATAAGTATGAGAAGGTTGCCCTGCTGGAGCGCTTCGTGGAACCCGAGCGCATTATCTCCTTCCGCGTGCCGTGGATCGACGACCAGGGCAAGGTGCAGGTCAACCGCGGCTACCGCGTGCAGTTTAACAGTGCCATCGGCCCCTACAAGGGCGGCCTGCGCTTCCATCCCAGCGTTAACCAGAGCATCCTGAAGTTCCTGGGCCTGGAGCAGATCCTGAAGAACTCCCTGACCGGCCTGCCCATGGGCGGCGGCAAGGGCGGCGCTGACTTCGACCCCCGCGGCAAGTCCGACATGGAAGTGATGCGCTTCTGCCAGAGCTTCATGACCGAGCTGAGCAAGCACATCGGTGCTGATACCGACGTGCCCGCCGGCGATATCGGCGTTGGTGCCCGTGAAGTGGGCTATATGTTTGGCCAGTACAAGCGCCTGCGGAACGAGTTCACCGGCGTGCTCACCGGCAAAGGCCGTTCCTTCGGCGGCTCCCTGATCCGCCCCGAGGCCACCGGCTTCGGCGCTGTGTACTACACTGCGGAAATGCTCAAGACCTTCGGTGAGGATATCAAGGGCAAGACCTTCGCTGTTTCCGGCTTCGGCAATGTGGCCTGGGGTACTGCCCTGAAGGTTACCGAGCTGGGCGGCAAGGTGGTCACCATCTCCGGCCCCGACGGCTACATCTACGACGCCGATGGCATCAACACCCCCGAGAAGATCGACTATCTGCTGGAAATGCGTGCCTCCTGCCGCGACAAGGTGCAGGATTATGCCGACAAGTTCGGCGTGCCCTTCTTCGCCGGCAAGAAGCCCTGGGAGGTCAAGGTG
This sequence comes from Clostridia bacterium, assembly GCA_017502305.1. Taxonomy (GTDB): domain Bacteria; phylum Bacillota; class Clostridia; order Christensenellales; family Aristaeellaceae; genus UBA11524. Next base: position 34,054 of record JAFVVG010000007.1, read on the forward strand.
GACGTGGCTATGCCCTGCGCCACCCAGAACGAAGTGAAGCTGGAAGACGCCAAGAACATCGTGGCCAACGGCACGAAGTACTACGTCGAGGTTTCCAACATGCCCACCACCCTGGACGCCGTGGAATACCTGCGTGAGAACGGCGTTGTGGTGGCTCCCTCCAAGGCTGTTAACGCCGGCGGCGTGGCTGTGTCCGGTCTGGAAATGAGCCAGAACGCCATGCACTACAGCTGGACCGCCGAAGAGGTGGACGCCAAGCTGCAGCAGATCATGAAGGGCATCTACGAGGCCTGCTACAATGCAGCCAAGGAATACGGCATGGAAGGCGACCTGATTGCCGGCGCCAACATCGCTGGCTTCCTGAAGGTGGCCGATGCCATGATGGCTCAGGGCGCTGTGTAATTGCATTGTTTTTTCAGGGTCGCTTCATATACTGGAGCGACCCTGCTTTTTCAGGAGTGGACTATGCTGTATCAAACAATGGAAGGCCGTTTGCCCCTGGGTGATACCTTCATGGACTATGCCGCCTTTGGCTCCGGTAAGCGGGCCATGCTGCTGATTCCCGGGCTGAACCTGCGGGGCGTGAGGGGGGCGGGATTGTCCCTGGCGTGGATGTATCGCCTGTTTGCCAAAGACTATCGTGTGTACGTCTTTGACCGCAAGGAAAAGATCGCCCCCGGCTGCACCATCTGGGATCTGGCGGAGGATGTGGCGGAAGCCATGGCGCGGCTGAATATCCCCTGCGCGGATGTGGTAGGCGTTTCCCAGGGCGGGATGATCGCCCAGGCCCTGGCCATCCGTCACCCCGAACTGGTGCGCAAGCTTGTGCTGGGCGTCACCTCTGCCCGGGCGAATGGTACCATTCACCGGGTGGTGGGCGGCTGGGTTGCCGCCGCGGAAAAGGGCGACTGGGCCACCATCAACCGGGAGAGCATCACTCTTGGTTATTCGCAGGCCTATCAGCGCAAGGCGCGCTGGCTGCTGCCCCTGATGGCGCGCCTGGTGAAGCCTGCCAACGGGCAGCGGTTCATTCGCCTGGCCAGGTCGATTTTGACGTTTGACGCTGCGGATGAACTGGAAAAGATCACCTGTCCGGCGCTGGTGCTGGGCGGCGCGCAGGATAGGATTGTGACGGGTGAGGCTTCGCTGGAATTGGCGGAAAGGCTGTGCTGTGAGGTCTACCTGTATGATGGCCTTGGCCATGCGGCCTATGATGAGGCTAAAGACTTTAACCAGCGGGTGATGGCGTTTCTGCAAACGAACTGAGCAATAGAAAAAGCCCCGGAACTCCTTTGAGAGTCCGGGGCTTTTGTTGCATCAATTATTCGAACTTGGTGCCGCACTCGGGGCAGAACTTGGGGATCTCCGCGCCGGGCTTGTAGCCGCAGTTGGCGCAGGCAGGCTCTGCAACTTCCGCGGGCTTGGCGGTGCCGCACTCGGGGCAGAACTTGCCGGTGTTCACGCTGCCGCAGGTGCAGGTCCAGCCATCGGCAGGAGCGGCAGGTTCAGCGGGCGCTTCGGTGGCGGCAGGTTCTTCGCCGATTTCACCGGACATCAGCTCCACACGATCGTAGGGAGCGTCGGTTTCTTCGGCCTGGTTCAGGGTGTAGAGGATGTAATCCCGGTTGGCGTCGCGGCCCAGGATGACGCTGTTGTCGTAGGAGATGTCCAGGTTGTAGTCATACTCGAAAGGTACAACCACATTGCCGGCCAGATCGATGACGCCCCACTTGTCGCCCTTCATCACGGAAATGACGGTGGAACCAGCCTGAGGCGTGCCGGCGAGATCCTGATACTTCTCGGGCAGCTCACCGGCGGTGGCGGTGAAGATGGTGTAGGCGCCCATGTTCTTCACGGCGGCAAAGGCGGAGCCGTTGGAGAAACCCTTGTAGTCGTTGGAGGTCAGCTGGTAGGGGGAGGCGGCGGTAACGGCGCCGGTGGTATCCAGGAAATACAGTTCACCGGTTTCTGCCATGGCGGCGGCGTAGCCGGAGGTGAAGAGCTCCTCGTAGCCGCCGATTTCCTTATAGGTGGGCTCCACCAGCACGGTGCCGTCGTTCTTCATGATGCCATACAGGCCATGCAGGCGGGTCAGCATGTAGTCGCCGCGATAGCGGACGCTTTCGTAGGGCAGGCCGGAAGCAAGCAGATTGCCCTGCAGGTCGAACAGGTTGCCCTTGGAGGAATCAAACCATACAGCCTGGCTGACCTGAGCGGGGGTGAGGGTGCAGCCTTCGGTGAAGGCCCACTGCTGGGTGGGGGAGTGCATAACACCCTGCTTGTAAATCTCCTCAAACTCGGAGGTGGAGATGTAGTCCTCGCTGATAACGGGCAGGCGGTTGAACTGCTCGTCCAGCCAATAGCCTTCGGTATTGCTCTTCTTCACCAGCAGATAGGCGCCCCGGACGGAGGTGCGGCAGGCCTTGGTGTAATCGTCACGGGTCAGGCTGCCCAGGAGCTTACCATTGTAGACCACATCAGTGCGGATCACATTGTATTTCTCGCCGGTGCTGCTGGAGGTGTATTCACCCACATCACCTTCCACAACCACCAGCTCGTGGGCCAGAACCCAGCTGTTGTCCAGGAACTCGAAATCACCATAGGCCATGGGGAGAATCTCCTGGCCCTGGGCATTCAGCAGGCCCAGGGTGTTCAGGCCGTTTTCATTGGCGACCTCGTAATACTCACCGTAATTGCGGATGGTGATGTAGCCGTAGGCCGCGCTCAGGGCATTGTGCTGGGCGTCAAACACCTGATAGCCGGCGTCGCCTCGGGCGGTGTAGCAGTTGGTAGCCTTGGCCAGGCTGGCGTAGCGGTTGTTGGTATTGGTGGCCGTGTAGGAAACCTCGGCCAGGGAGATCAGCGGCATGGACGCGAGCAGCATCACTGCCAGCAGGGCAGCCAGAAATTTCTTCATGGGATATCCTCCTATCCAAAGATTGACATACAAACAAAAGTATAGCATGTTTTCACAAGTGCCGCAACAAACGCACAAAGGAAAAACGCAGGAAATGCAATGTTAACTCGCAAGCGTTTTCCCGTTGCACTTTTTTTCGAGCTGTGCTATAATCTTTTATGCTGTGCGCCCGTAGCTCAGCTGGATAGAGCGGTCGCCTCCTAAGTGGAAGGTGTTCGGCCGCCCCTGACGAGGGTTATAACGTATTTGCGCCCGTAGCTCAGCTGGATAGAGCGGTCGCCTCCTAAGCGCACGGTGTTCGGAGTTCCCTGACGAGGGTTAAAACGTATTTGCCCCCGTACCTCAGCGGGATAGAGGGTCCGCCTCCTAAGCGGAATGTAGTGAGTTCGAGCCTCGCCGGGGGTGCCACAAACGCTGTAAACCCAAAGGTTTGCGGCGTTTTTTTTGTGTTGTGACGAAGCTCTGCTGAATGGTTGAGTTTCTGTAAGCCTCAACCGTCAGAATGTGGGAATTGTGCTAACAGGACTCGAACCGTTTCCAAGCCTTTTTGGGCTCTGCTAACATTTTGCTAACAGGACATTTTAGCTTGTGTGCGGAAGAAGAGCCGCAAGAGCGGTTGCTAGCTCCGGAGATTTTTGCAGTTGCTGGATCAAAGCAGCGACATCAATGGAAGGTTGAGTGTCTTCTGGCGGCCTTACTTGACGCAAATCCGGATTAGAGTAGAAGGAAGATTCAAACTTCTGAGCGTTGATCTTTCTGTCCTCATCCAGAATATGTGCATAAATTCTCGTAATCATGTCGATCTCGGCGTGGCCGGTATCGCCCTGGGTGGCTTTCAGGTCGCCGTGATTCAACTTGAGCTTGTAGGTAGTGCTGGAATGCCGCAACGAGTGGAAAACTACGTTCGGCAGTTCAGCATCCTTTTTGAGCTGGTTGAACTCCTTCTCGATCATTCGCTCATCAACTGGACGACCATTGTCCTGCGCGAGGACCAGATTGAAGTTCTGATACTCATCTCCCAGGAACTCAATGATCTCAGCTTGCGACTGCTG
>JAFVVG010000063.1 GCA_017502305.1 Clostridia bacterium
CCCCATAGCCAGACAAAACCTCCACAGCGTTGCGGATCGCCCCCGCGGGGAAGTTTGAGGGAAAGACGGAGCCTGGCCCGCAACCCCACGGTGGGTACGGGGGTCCGGGGCCGCTGCCCCTGCTGTACCATGTCAGCGGCCCCGGTCGGCTTTTGGTTCTTTTCGCCGAGACGAAAAGAACACACCTTGCACATAAACACTGCTGCAAGAAAACCACAGCGCAGCGATCAATCACAATTTTCCCAAAAAAGTTGAAGAAACCATTCCTTATCCACACCTAATCCCTCCACACCCTGTTGACAATGTGGAAAACCCGGCAACTTTCACCACAATCTTCCCCTTATAAAGAAGGAATCATTTCTCCTTTCATGGAATATAATCATGAAGGAGCAAAATATTCCACACACCACGTGGAAAAAAAACCGCCTTCTCCACAATCCTTCAACCCCAAAAAATAAGCCGCTCAAAGGGCTACAGCCACTTATCCACAGTTTTCACACCCCCTACTACTACTGCTGTTATATAATATATAGAAGAACAATATATAGTATAAAAAGCAAAAAGAGAGGATGATCCCATGCTTATTACCATGAACGCCCAGGACCTTCTGGACGGATTGAATACAGTCACCCGTGCCCTTGCGGCCAGGCCTGCCAAGCAGATCCTGGAAGGCGTTTTGGTGGAGGCCGGCAGCGATGGCATCAACCTCACCTGCTCCGACGGCAGCCTTTCCATCGAGTGCCTGCTTACCGGCGACGTAAAGGAAGCCGGTCGTGCTGTGCTGCCCGGCAAGCTTTTTACTGAGCTGGTTCGCAAGCTGCCCGGCGGCACCGTGACCATCAAGGTTAACGAGAATCACTCTGCATCCATTCGCTGCATGAATTCCAAGAGCAACCTGGCGGGCATGAACCCCATGGAATATCCCGAAATGGCCGAGGTAGACGCCGGCACTTCCGTGAAGATTCCCCAGAACAAGCTCAAGGAAATGATCAGCCGCGTGGTGTTTGCCATCGCTACCGACGAAAGCCGCCAGATTCTCACCGGCTGCCTGCTGGAGGTTAACAATTCCGAGGCCCGCATGGTGGCCCTGGACGGTTTCCGCCTGGCTATGCAGAAGGTGTTCCAGCCCTTCCAGCTGCCCGCTGATCAGGAAACCCTGAAGGCTGTGATCCCCGGCCGTGTGCTGAACGAGCTGAGCAAGATTCTCCTGGACGAGGAAGAGTTCTGCACCCTGCTCATCGATAAGACCCGCATGCAGGCCACCTTCGGCAATACCCGCCTTTCCACGGTGCTGCTGGCGGGCGAGTATATCGACTATCGCAAGATCCTGCCCCCTGCCTTCAAGACCCAGGCCAAGGCGGATCGTTCCCAGGTTCAGAACGCCATTGACCGTGCCAGCCTGATGGCCCGCGAAGGCAAGAATAACCTGATCCGCATGTCCTTTAACAAGGAATGCCTGACCATTACCTCCAACGCCGAATTGGGCGATGTGCTGGAAGAAATGGACGCTTCCCTGCAGGGTGATCCCATTGAGATTGCCTTCAACGCCAAGTATATTACCGACGTCATCCGCAACATTACCGATAACGAGCTGTGCATGAAGTTTAACAGCAACGTCAGCCCCTGCGTGGTTTGTCCCCAGGATGGCGACCAGTATCTGTATCTGATTCTGCCGGTGCGCGTGTTCCAGTAAGATGATTATTGAAAGCTTGAAACTGCATGATTTCCGGAATTATGAGGAGCTGACGCTGGCTCCTCATCCGGGGATCAATATCCTTTTCGGACAGAACGGCTCCGGCAAGACCAACTTGCTGGAAGCCGTTCATTATTGTGCCCTGGGACGCAGCCACCGAACCTCTGTTGACAGGGAAGTGGTGCGCAAGGGCGCCATGATGAGCGCCTGCGGCGTTCAGGTGCGCAAGTCCGGCATGAAGGTGGATGTGGCTGTCAAGCTGATGCCCGGTGAGGGGCGTAAAAAGCAGGTTTTTCTGAATAGAAAGCGTTCTGACCGTCTCAGCGATATGATGGGCAAGCTGCAATGCGTCATTTTTTCTCCGGAAGATCTGATGCTGGTAAAGGAAGGCCCCTCTGTTCGCCGGCGTTTCATTGATATGATGCTCAGCCAGCTTTCCACGGGCTATTTTGTGGCGCTGCAGCAGTATCATAAGGCCCTTGAACAGCGCAATGCCATTCTGAAGGAAATCAAGCGGGGTACGCATTGTGACGCTGCCATGCTGGACGCCTTCGAGGAAGCCATGGCAAAGCCCTGCGAAACCATTATCACCCTGCGGAAAAAGATCGTGGAGCAGGTAGCGGTGGTGGCGGCTGAAAAATACAAAGCCATCAGCGGTCGTGAAAACGAACAGTTCAGCATGCGGTATCTCTGCTGTCTGCAAAGCATGGAAAACATTGTGGAGCAGGTGAAGGAGCAGCTTCGAAAGAACCGCCAGGAGGATGTATTCCGTGGAGCCACGCACTTTGGCATTCACCGGGAAGATATGGCTCTGACCCTCTCCGGCAGGGAAATGAAACTGTTTGCCTCCCAGGGTCAAATCCGCACCGCTGCTCTGAGCATGAAGCTGGCCCAGCTGGAGGTGTTCCGTCAGCAGACGGGGGAAAGCCCGGTGCTTCTCCTGGATGACGTGATGAGCGAATTGGACATGACGCGCCGCACCAGACTGCTGAATGAAATAGCTGATGTGCAGACCTTCATCACCTGCACGGATGAAAGCGATCTTGAGGGCTGCCGGGAGCGGCGAAGTTATCAGGTATCCATGGATGAAAAGGGAAGTGCTCAGATCAGGGAAATCAGCGGGGGAGAAAAAGTACATCAAAGAAGTGAGATCATTGAGGATCCTGACTTCACTTAATTGCCTGATTTTAAAAAAATCGGGCAATTTTCGTCCCGGCGTGAAACATTGTTTTTGTTTCACGGTTGATCACAGATTCATCTTTGGACTCTTTCGGACAATCTGGACGTGATATTTGATTGAAAGTGTTGATATAAAAGAAATAAAACTATTATAATTATTATATTTATATAATAATAAAAGATTAACGCTTGTTTCACGTGAAACACTATGATAAAATCAGTATGGAGGTGATGATATGCCGCAATGGACAAAGGAACAGCAGTCTGCCATCGATGCCAGAAACCATACCATCTTGGTCAGCGCCGCCGCAGGCTCAGGTAAAACAGCCGTGCTGGTGGAGCGGATTGTTGGTTTGCTCCAGGAAGGTTATCGGTTGGACAGAATGCTCATCGTCACCTTCACCCGCGCAGCCGCCGCTGAAATGCGACAGCGCCTCAATCAGCGTATAGCCAAAGAAGCCGCTGCTGATCCGGAGCGTATGTCACAGGCGCTGGATGACCTGGAAGCCGCGGAAATATCCACCATTCACTCCTTCTGTCAAAAAGTGATCCGCAATCATTTTCAGGCGGTGGGTGTTGACCCGCTGAGCCGCATCTGTGATGAACAGCAACAGAAGACATTGTTTGAGCAAGCCTTTTGCGATGCAATGAACGAACTACTGGCAGATCAGCAGAATGATGCCTTCCAGGCCTTCGCCAATAGCTTTGAACAGCAGGAAATCCGCGAAATGACAGGCCGGCTGTATACTTTTCTGATGTCATTGCCGGAGCCATTCGCGTGGTTAGATAAAAAAATTAACGATATTACTTCACAGCCTTATGAACATCATCCATGGTATATGACGCTGGTGGAGCATTCCGCGCGGCAGCTTCAGGGCATTGGTATGCTTCTGAAGGCGCAGGAAGATATGTTTGATTTGCCGGATGCTGTGGACGTTCTGCGTGAAACCTGGCTTCAAGATTGCAAAGATTATGAAAAACTGATGCATTTGGATGCCGGGTCACCCCTGGACATGGTCCAGGCGCTTTCTACATTTGAATTGAGGAAAGCGGTCACATGTCGTGGCCTGAGCGAAGAACAAAAAAATTGGAAAAAGAAATACGGAAAGATGCGGGATCAGATCAAGGCATTGATTAAGGATACCGCGTCTGGATTGAAACTGGATGAGGAAAAACTGACCATGGAGCTGGGTACCATGCAGTATCATCTGCGGGGACTGGCTGCGCTGGTAAAACTGACGCATCAGCATTTTGGCCAATATAAGCTTCAGCAGAATGTGATGGACTTCAATGATCTGGAACAAATGACGCTGTCCATTCTTCAGCAAAAGGATTATAAGGAATACCTTCAGCAGGAGTACGACCATATTTTTGTGGACGAATGCCAGGACGTTTCTGCTGTGCAGGATGCCATTCTGCAAAATATCCACGGGGAACAAAGCTGTCTATTCATGGTGGGCGATGTGAAGCAGTCCATATACCGCTTCCGCCTGGCGGATCCGACGCTGTTTTTGCACCGCATGCGAACCTATTCCGATGAGGAAAACGCCCGGGAGCGCCGCATTTTCCTGCAAAAGAATTTCCGATCCAGAAAAAACGTGCTGGACGCCACTAATCGTGTATTCCGCAAAACCATGCAGGCGGATGTGACGGAGATTGATTATCTGCCGGCGGATGAATTGATTCCCGGCAGGGAAACTGTGGATGATCCAAAGGTAGAAATACACCTGCTGGACACGACCTCGGACGAGGATGAAAACATCAAGGATCTGGAAGCGGAAAGCCAGGTGCTTGTGCAGCGGATACAGTTTTTGCTGACGCAATCTCTGGAGGATAAAGGTCAAACAAGGCCATATCAATACAGGGATATGGTGATTCTTCTGCCGAAGGTCGCAAGAACAGGCCCTGCGCTGGCTGAACTGCTGCAGAAACAGGGCGTGCCTGTCTATTTCGACGGCGCTGAAAGCTACTTTGGTTTGCCTGAAATCAAAACCATGACGGCGCTGCTCAGCGTTCTGGACAATTACATGCAGGATGTTCCCCTGCTTTCCGCGCTGAAAATGACGCCTTTTTGCATGACAGAACGGGAATTAGCGGATATCAGGCTGAAAAAAACAGGTAGGGATGTTCCGTTCCACGTGGCATTTGCGGAGGCGTGTCAGGAAGACTCGCCCCTTGGCGTGCGATGCAGAAAAGTGTGGGAAACGCTGAAGGAATGGCGGTTCCGCTCGGAAATTATGCCGATCCGTGATTTTGTGTGGTACATATTGCGGGAAAGCGGATTTTACGCCGCCTGCGGAGCGCTGCCGGAGGGTGAACTTCGGCAAGCTAATTTGCGGCTGTTGTGTCAGCGTGCAGCTGAATACGAACAAAACGGCGGCGTGACCCTCAGCGGGTTCTTAAAGCAGATTGACATCCAGCAGCAAGCGGGGGACAGCCGCAGCGCGAAAATGCTGGGCGAAAGTGAAAACCTGGTTCGGATCATGACCATTCATAAAAGCAAGGGTCTGGAGTTCCCCGTGGTTTTCTGCCTGCAAATGAATGGAAAAATGCATCTGTCCCGTCATGGCGGGTTAAAAATGCACAGCCGTCTTGGCGTATGCCTGCCATATGTGAACAGAAGGCTGAATATACGCCGTGAAACCATGGGCGACGAGGCCTTCGAGGTGCAGCGGCTTTTAGATGAAAAAGCGGAAAGGGCACGACTGCTTTACGTTGCCATGACCCGCGCCAGGGAACGACTGATTCTCATCGGCTGCGCTTCTCAGGAGGGAAAAATCAGCTGGAAAATGCCTCACAGCGCCTATCGTATCTGGGAGGCAAAATCCATGCTGGACTGGGTGATGCAAGCCGTTCAGGATGAACAATCCACAGGTTATCCACAGGATACAAACCCTTATGCTATAAGGGTTTGGAGTGATTTTTCATCGAAAGCTGTGGATAAAAACAAACTTATCCACAACCTGTCAAAGTGGCTTGAATCCATGCTTTCCGTAGGGGCTGTGGAACATTTGGGGATTGCCTGGGAGGAGCTTTCCGATACAGCGGAAAGACCTCCGCTGAAAACCTCTGTCAGCAGTCTTGTAAAGAAAAATGTGCTGCATGATCCCCTTCCGCTGACCTCCAGTGAGGAGGAGGAAGAGGACAAGCGGCAGCCGGAGGAAATCGTCTCTCCGCTGCGGCTCAGCGATTTGCCTGCACGCCCTTCTTTCATGGAAGAAAAGCAGCTTACCGGTGCGCAGCGCGGTACCATGGTGCATCATGTACTGTCGCTGATCGATCTGAAGGCGCTTGGGGATCATCTTGATGAATCCCTCTGGCAAGAGCTTCGCCGCCTGGAAGCGCTTGGATGCGTTACAGCGGAGGAAAGCAATGTGATCAACTACGGTAGCCTGGTTCGCTTTTATCAGAGTGCCATCGGACAGCGGATGCTTCGCAGCCAGGAGGTGCGCCGTGAATGGGGCTTCAACCTTCGTATGGAGGGTGATACCCTGCTGCAGGGCGTCATTGACTGCGCGTTCAAGGAGAATGACAGCTGGGTGCTGGTGGATTACAAGACCGACTATATCACCGACGAGGGTGCTTTCATCCAGCGCTATGCCATGCAGCTGGAATGGTATGCCCGGGCCCTGGAGCGTATTACCGGCGTACCGGTAAAAGAAATGTGGCTTTATGCTCTGGGCAAGGGAAAGGCTTATCAGGTGCCGCGTCAATAAAGGAGTGTTTCACGTGGAACAGCGCAGAATGGACTATCATCTGCATACACTTCATTCCATGGATGGCAAGCAGACCATGGATGAACTGTGCCAGAGTATGCAGGAAAAAGGTGTGCAGGAAATTTGCCTGACGGAGCATATTGAACCAGGTCATCCGGGAGAAGGCATAGACGTGCCGCCCATTTGGGATGTATGGCTGCAGGAAATCGCGGAATGCCGGGCAAAATATCCGCTGCTGACCATCCGCGCCGGTGTGGAAATTGGAGATAACCCGCTCTGCCGTGATCAGACCAAAGCCTATCTGGATGAGCTTCCCCTGGATTTCCGGCTCTTGAGCCTGCACCTGGTGAATGGTGTGGATCCTTATGATATTGACAAGTATTTTGCCGGCAAAACACGGCAGCAGGCTTACCGGGAATATGTGGAGGCCAAGGTGGAGTCCGTTACCGACTGGCTGGACTTCGACAGCGTGGCACACATCGGTTATGCCGCCAAATACTCCGCTTTTACCGGTCCGGAGCGGGCGCTGGTGTATCAGGATGCGCCGGACGCTTTCGATACCCTGCTGAAGTATCTGATCGAGCATGATAAGTGCATCGAGGTGAATACTTCCGGCTACGCCACCACAGGGGACACTTTTGCTCATTCCAGTATTCTCAAGCGCTATATTGAGCTGGGCGGAGAACAGTTTACCTTTGGCAGCGACAGCCATAACGTGGACCGCAATTATCAGGATATTGAGCGGGCAAAGGATATGGTGCGTTCGCTGGGAGGTAAGTATCAGGCCAGTTACTGCCGGCGAAAAAAAGACCTGTACAGAATATGATGATTGTGGGTTTCGTTTACCGGAATAAAAAGAAAAAAGAAAAAAAGTGGGAAAAAAACTCGAAAATAAACTAAAAAAGTAATATAAAATGGGGATTATGTGCTGAAAATATGAAAAAAGTTTGACAAAAATGGTTTTTCGTGGCATAATATCACCGTGAGCAAGGCCGTCTGCCACTCGGACGGCCTTTTATGATAGATACCTTTTTCGGAGCCGGATCACCGGCGAATCAAGGAGGTTCTTTTCCTGATGGAACAGCTGCTCGATATTACTTACTATCATCACAGCGGCTTCTCCGCCGCATTGGATGACACCCTGCTGATATTCGACTATTGGACCGGCGAGCACGGAGAATTGCCCTTCCCCAAGCGAATCACGCCGGAAATACTCGGCAGGTATCGGGAAATTGTGGTGTTTATCAGCCATGAGCATCCGGATCATATGGATCCCGCCGTGTTTGAATGGCGGAAGGATTTCCCGGTAACTTATATTGTTTCCCACGATATGCCCGTAGGCACCCGGGGCAAGCGCATGGCCCCCGGCGACAGCCTGACGGTCAGCGAGAATGTAAAGGTTCGCGCCTTTGAGTCCACCGATCTGGGCGTTTCCTTCCTGGTAGACCTTCGGGGCATCAAGATTTTCCACGCCGGCGATCTGAACTTCTGGCACTGGCGTGAAGAATCCACCCTCAAGGAGATCGAGGAGGCGGAGCAGGACTTCAACCAGGCTGTGGAGCCCCTGAAGGGCGAAGCCATCGACGTGGCGTTTTTCCCGGTGGATCCCCGCCAGGGCCGATTGTTTGACGCCGGCGCCAATACCTTCATTCTCAGCGTGAAGCCCCGGCTGATGATCCCCATGCACTTCTGGGGCCGGGCGGAGATCGCCGTGGAGTTTGCCCGCCGTGCCCGCTGCAGGGAAACGGAAATCCTGGCCATGACCCGCTATGGCGAGCAGATCCGCCTGCAGTTTGAGGACGATGGCTACCTGACCATTCACCTGCTTTCCGCACCAGAGGCTGTGCCTGTGGCAGAAATGCCGGATGTGGAAGCGCCGCAGGTAAATCAGGCGGATGTGAATCTCCAGGGCTACGAGGAGGATGACCCCTTCTCTGAAACGGATCTTCCCATCAAGCTGGACGAATAACAAAAAAAGCACCTGATTTTTATCAGGTGCTTTTGCTTATGTGTTCAGCGTCCAGCCGTGGTCGGCATGGTAGATCATCTGCCTGGTCATGCCGCCGTCAACGCAGATATTTTCTCCGGTGATGAACCCAGCCCGCTCCGAGCACAGGAACAGCACCATATTGGCGATGTCGAGAGGGTTTCCTACCCGTCCGGCAGGCTGCTGGGTGGCGTCAGGGCCGTGATAGACGGTGTAATCCGTGTCGATCCAGCCGGGGGAGATGCTGTTTACCCGGGCTTTGCCGGCCAGGCTCACCGCCAGGGCGTGGGTCAGGGCTGCGATGCCGCCCTTGGCCGCGGTGTAACTTTCGGTCTGTGGCTGGCTCATGCGGTCGCGGCTGGAGGAAATGTTGATGATGCTGGCGCCTTCCGCAAGCACCGGCAGAAACAGCTTCGTCAGGTAAAAGGCGGCTGTGACGCCCACGTTCAGCGCGTGGGTGAATTCCTCCCAGGTGCAATCGCTGATGCCCTTCATCATGGACGGCGCGTTGTTGATCAGCACGTCCACCCGGCCATAATCGGCTATAACCTTGGCGGCGAAGCGCTCCAGGGAGGCTTTATCGCCGATATCCCCCTGGAAGTACCCGCCGGGCTGAAGGTCAATCATGCACACGGTGGCGCCGGCTTTCTCAAAGCATTCGCAAACGCATTTGCCGATACCCTGGGCGCCGCCGGTGACCACCACAATCTTGCCGTCAAAACGTTCCATGGATGTACCTCACACGATCATCTTGCATTCCATATAGAAGCGTTTCTCGTGGGCATGGCCCATGGAGAAGGTCTTGCGGGGCAGGGTGCCCAGCTGCTTGATTGCCTCGAAGAAGGTGCTCTTATCGATGGGCGGCACCAGGAAGCCGATGCTGCCTTCCTTCCGGGCCAGGTTACGGAGAACGTCGTCTCCGTGGATGTAGTCGATCTCCGCTTCCGGGTGGCGGCGCAGGTAATCGTCCAGGTAGCGCTGCAGGGTGTCCACGGGAATGGCGCCATCCGGGTTGGCAATGGCGGCGGTGCACTCAAAGCCGGGGTAAATCACCTGCACCTGCTGCTGCGCCGTGCCCTCGGAAAGGTCCATGCCCCGCTCATGGCAATAGAGCGTCCAGTCCCGCATGAGCTCCGCGCCATCCACGCCGGTGATGATGCGGTGAATAGGCTCGAAGGTCAGGGCGTCATCGTGGATATTCTCCACCTCGCACAGGGCGAAGCGGGCGGGGTGGCTCTGCTGCCGATCGGGGGTGAGAGTAGGCTTCAGGGCCGCCCAGGCGGCCTTGGCGGTGGCCAGGGAATGGTTGCCGTCGCCCACGGCGAAGAGCAGCGGATCAGCGCCCTGGCGGAGTTTCAGCACTTCCAGGGCTTCATCAATGGCGGCGATGTCGTTTTCGTCCTCCACGGCCCAGCCACGGAGATGCCCGCCTTCCTTCATCAGGGGGAAGTCATACAGGGGCGTCAAATCGCCGCGCTTGGCGTAAAGAGGTTCAATAACGGTCTGCATGGGGTCGTCCACCAGCATCATGATGTGGCTCATCTCAATGGCCGCGCCCTGGCGGATTTTCAGCCGGGCAGGCAAGCGGGCGGCGATGGTCTCCTCGGTGGGGCGCACCAGGGGCTTGGCGCCGGGGGTGTAATCGTATTGTTCCAAATCCACGGCGCACACCAGGCCGATGCGTTGGCCGCTTTGCGTGGAGCGCTCCACCAGCACATAGCCGTAAAGGGCCTCCTCCAGCACGCCGCTTTGCAGGTAATCGCGCATGGTCTGGTTGATCACCGGCACACGCTGCTCGGTCTCGCTGAGATAGCATTCCGGCAGCATCAGTTTCAGGGTGGAAGGTGCGCCGCCCACCTGCAGGGCCACATCCTGCCAGTAATCGGGCTGGGAGGTATACTGGTCGCAGGCTACACAGGCCCAGGTGGTGGGGTTCACGTCCTGCCGGGGCAGGAGGATCTTCGCGGGGCAAATGCCGTTATTGTTCATGAAAAATGTTCCTTTCATGTGAATATTCCTGATCAAAGCGGGTATCCTGTAATCATCAACAAGGAGGAGGGTAACTGTTTATGATTGATACAATCTCTCTGCTGCTGGTGATCATCGGCGCGGTGAATTGGCTGCTGGTTGGCATTTTCCAGTTTGACCTGGTGGCCTGGCTCTTTGGCGGCCAGGGAGCGCTGCTCAGCCGCATCATTTATTCCCTGGTGGGCGTGGCAGGCCTGTGGTGCATTTCGCTCCTGTTCAGGGACAGGGGACACGCCAAAATGTAAGCGAAGCGGAGGAAGATCCTCCGCTTTTTAGCATACAACGGCTTTTGGAAAAATACAAGGCAATCGCCTATTCAGGCATGAAGAAAAACAATCGCGGCGCAAACAAGCCCTTTGCAGGCATTATGCCTGGTTCTTCTCCCTGGGGTAAGGCTCCTTCACGTCAGTCAAGCCGGCCAGGTAGTCCATGCTGGTGTTCAGGGCCAGCGCCAGCTGCTTGCATTGCTCGAAGGACATGTAACGTTTTCCATTTTCAATCTTGGAATAGTCACTCTGGTCAATGCCTGTCAACATCTGCATCTTCACCTGTGTAAACTTACGTTCCTTGCGTAGTTCCTTTAATCTGCTCATAATATCACCTAATGAAATTATGGCAAATTGACCTATTGACAATTAGGGTTAAATTGACCTAAAATAAGGAAAAAGGAGCTGATTTCCATGGATTATCAGGATATGGGCCGCAAGATCCACGATCTGCGCAAGGATCGGGGGATTACCCAGGAGCGGCTTGCTGAGCAGCTGGGCATTTCCGCCTCCTTCCTGGGGCATATCGAGCGCGGCACCCGGGCAGCCAGCCTTGAAACCCTGGTGATTCTCTGCCGGGAGCTGCGGATATCCCCGGAATATCTGCTGGAAGCCTCCCTGAGTGATATAGTGCTTTCCATACCTGTGGACCTGACAGAAAAGCAGCGCCGCCACCTGAAGGAAATCGTTGGGCTGGTCATCCGTCAAATGCGGGAATGACCGGTTTTTTTGTTCCTTGAATTTACAATGTAAGTGCAACAGTGCAAAGAAATAGTGACTCAAAGAGGAAACTCCTTTAGAATATTCTGCTTCCAAATACCGCTGTAAATACCGAAGCTGTTTCTGATAATTGCTGATGGTCTTATCAGACAACTTCCTCGCCCGACAGTCAAAACCGAACTCCTGAATGGCCTCCGAAAAACGCATACAAAAACCCCTCTTTCCTTTGACAAATGCCATTGGAAAGAGGGAAAAACGTTTATCGTACCAGCAGCACCTTCAGCATGGAAGGTTTACCGTACCAAATCAACATTTTACGTACCAGACGAAATTCTCGCTTTCACCTGAGAACCCGCTTGCACTGTATGGGCGCGGCGCGCAACTCCAGTCACCGCAACGATTGGCAGAAAGGGAGGCGGCCACTGGCCGCTTAGTTCAGCTCAGCGAAGTACTTGATGGTGCGGACCATCTGAGAGGTGTAAGAGTTCTCGTTGTCGTACCAGGACACGACCTGCACCTGATAGGTGTCTTCGTCGATCTTGGCGACCATGGTCTGGGTGGCATCGAACAGGGAGCCGTAGGTCATGCCGATGATGTCGGAGGACACCAGCTGCTCCTCGGTGTAGCCGAAGGAAGCGGAAGCGGCAGCCTTCATGGCGGCGTTGATGGACTCCTTGGTCACATCCTGGCCCTTAACAACGGCAACCAGCAGGGTGGTGGA
>JAFVVG010000064.1 GCA_017502305.1 Clostridia bacterium
CGCCGTCCATGGTGCCGATGGTCACAGCGCCGTTCATCATGTACTTCATGTTGCCGGTGCCGCTGGCCTCCTTGGAGGCGGTGGAGAGCTGCTCGGAAACTTCAGCCGCGGGGATGAGGATCTCGGCGGTGGAGACGTCGTAGTTCTCCAGGAACACCACCTGCAGGAACTTGCGGGCACGGGGGTGCTTGGCGATGAGCTCGCTCAGGGCGTTGATGAAGCGGATGATCTGCTTGGCGCGGTAGTATCCGGGAGAGGCCTTGGCGCCGAAGAAGAACACGCGGGGCTCCATGGTGAAGGACTCATCGTTGACGATGCGGTTATACAGCACCAGGATGTGCAGGGCGTTGAGCATCTGGCGCTTGTACTCGTGCAGGCGCTTGGACTGAGCGTCGAACATGAAGGTGGGATCCACGTCGATGCCCTGGCGGTCCTTTACCAGCTTGGCTAGGCGCTGCTTGTTGTGCAGCTTGATCTGGGCGAACTTCTCGCGGAAGGCGGGGTCATTCGCAAAGGGCATGAGCTTCTCCAGCTGCTCGGGATCCTTGATCCAGTCGGTGCCGATGGATTCCTTGATCAGCTCGGTCAGCTCGGGGTTGCAGCTCATGAGCCAGCGGCGATGGGTGATGCCGTTGGTGATGGCGGAGAACTTCTCGGGCATAACGATGTTGAAATCCCGGAAGGTCTCGTCCTTGAGGATCTCGCCGTGGAGCATGGACACGCCGTTCACAGAGAAGGACATGGCGATGCACAGGTTGGCAATGTGGATCTGGCCATAGGAGATGACAGCCATCTGGCCGATGCGCTCCCACTGGCCGGGGAACACGTTCCACAGCCGGGCGCAGAAGCGACGGTTGATCTCCTCGATGATCTGGTACAGGCGGGGCAGCAACTGCTTCATCATGGCTTCAGGCCACTTTTCCAGGGCCTCGGCCATGATGGTGTGGTTGGTGTAGGCGAAGGTCTTCTGCACGATGGCGGAAGCCTCCTCCCAGCCCAGGCCTTCCTCGTCCATGAGCAGGCGCATCATTTCGGGGATGGCCACGCCGGGGTGGGTATCGTTGATGTGGATGCAGACCTTCTCGGGCAGCTTGGAGAAATCGTTGCCGTGCAGCTTCTTGAAGTCCTTCAGGATGTACTGCAGGGTAGCGGAGGTGAAGAAATACTGCTGCTTGAGGCGGAGCATCTTGCCTTCGTAGTGGTTATCTTCGGGGTAGAGCACCTTGGAGATGGTCTCGGCCAGCTCGATCTCTTCCACGGCCTGCACATACTTGCCCTGGCCGAAGGAATTCAGGTCGATGCGCTTGGGGCTGCGGGCAGACCACATACGCAGGGTGTTGACGGTGGCGGTGTCGTAGCCAACGATGGGCATATCGTAGGGCACAGCCTCCACGGTGTTGTAATCGCGGTGGACATACTTGGTCACGCCGTCCACTTCCACAGTGTCCACGTGGCCGCCGAAGTGCACCTCGCAGGCGTCCTCCATCACGGCCATTTCCCAGGAGTTGCCGTTGTCCAGCCAGGAGTCGGGCAGCTCCACCTGCTGGCCGTCCACGATCTTCTGGCGGAACAGGCCGTACTCATAGCGGATGGTGCAGCCCATGGCGGGCAGGTCCAGGGAGGAAAGGCTGTCCAGGAAGCAGGCAGCCAGGCGGCCCAGGCCGCCGTTGCCCAGGCCGGGTTCGGGCTCTTCCTTCAGGATGGAATCAATGTCGAGGCCCAGTTCAGTCAGGGCCTGGCGGTAGGTATCGGTGGAGACCAGGTTCAGCATGTTGCAATACATGCTGCGGCCCATCAGGAATTCCACGGAGAGGTAGTACAGGCGCTTGGACTTGCTGTTTTTGCGATCCTCGCGGGAGATCAGGTACTTCTGCATGATCTGGTCGCGGACGGTGGTGGCCAGCGCCTTGTAGATCTGCTGCTGGGTGGCCTCCTGAATGGTGCGGCCGTTGTAGCGCTGCAGCTTGCCAATAATGGAAGCCTTGATGGATTCTTTATCAAAAGAAGTCGTAGGCATGAAGCTCCTCCTCAATCGGATGATCGTATGTCAAAGGCGGGCACACGGCCCGACAATGTATTAGTATACTACAAAATTCGTGAAAATACAAGGCTTTGGCGGCAATGTAACCAAGATTGTCAAGGAATGCACAATCCAGCCGGAAACAAACCAAAAAGCAAAAAAGCAGCCCTTGAGCTGCTTTGATTTGCTTGGGATTAGTTACATTCCCACCGTAATCACGAAAGATTTCGGAAAACGAAAACATTACAGGCTGAAATCCGCACAGGCCAGGGGCTCGCGGCGGCCGTCTCCCAGCAGCCAGCGGTGGGGTGTGGTGAAGGCCAGCTCCGCGTGGCACAGGGCGATGCCCAGGTCCAGCTGCTGCCTGTCAGGGGTATCGATGAAGAAACGCTCACCGGTGAGCTTCATTTCCCAGGGCTGCAGGTTCAGGGCGGAGGGCGCCAGCTGCACGGCCTTGGCGGCAGCAAGGATTTCCTCCGGCCAGGCCTGCGGGTTGCCGTGGCACAGCCTGTCGAGAGGTTTGCGCTTGTGGCCCTCGGCAGAGCCCTTGGCGGGCACGCCCACGGCGATGATGGCCAGCACGGTTTCATCGGCCTGCAGGGGAACCTCAAGCTGCTTGCGCTTGTAGGTGCCGCCCACCCAGCAGGTGCCCAGGCCCAGGGCGGCGGCCTCCAGGCAGAAGGCTTCTCCCAGCACGCCGGCGTGGATGCGGCTGTGGGGCGTGCCCATGGAGGCGCACAGCACCGCCACGGTGGTGCAGCCGGTGATCTTGCCATAGCCCAGCACAATGCCGGTGAAAATGTCAGGATCCACGGTGCGCAGCAGCAGCCTTGTGCCGGGCAGCTCATAGCGGCCGGCGGCGTAGCTCAGGCTGGCCCAATCGGCAGCGGAGGGTGCGCCGGCGTAGCTCCGGCAGGAGTAGCGGGCGGGGATGGCCTCGTACAGCCGCTGGCGCTGGGCAGGGGTGAAGAGCTTTTCGATGGTCATGGGGTGGCTCCTTTCACTTCCAGGCGGGACAGCACCTGCCCCACCTTTTCACGGATGATCAGCGTGGCCAGGCCGTCCATGGGGGTGGCGTCACGGTTGATGAGCACCAGGTGCTTGCCCTTGAAGTAGCGGATCAGCCCGGCGGCGGGGTACACCGTGAGGCTGGTACCTGCCACGATGAGGGTGTCTGCCAGGCGCAGGTGGTGGATGGACTGGGCCAGCACCTCATCGTCCAGGCCTTCCTCATAGAGCACCACATCGGGCTTGACGCGGCCGCCGCAGGGGCACAGGGGGATGCCCTGGCTGTCACGGATGAACTCCGGGCCGTAGAACCTGCCGCAGGCCTGGCAATAATTGCGCCAGACGCTGCCGTGAAGCTCCAGCACGTTCCGGCTGCCGGCTTTTTGATGCAGGCCGTCGATGTTCTGGGTGATGACGGCGGTGAGCTTGCCGGCCTTTTCCAGCTCTGCCAGCTTCAGGTGCGCGGCGTTGGGCTGGGCGGAAAGGGGCAGCATCTTTTCACGGTAGAAGCGGAAAAACTCCTCGCTCTGCCGGTAGAAAAACGTGCGGGAGAGGATCTCCTCCGGCGGGTAATCGTAGCGCTGGTTATACAGGCCGTCCACGCTGCGGAAATCGGGAATGCCCGATTCCGTGCTCACGCCCGCGCCGCCGAAGAACACAATGCGCCGGCTTTCGTCAATGATGCGCTGCAGCTCCATGGTGTGGCTCCTTTACAGGTTGTAGAGCTTGGAGAACTTCTTCACCAGGTAATCCACATAATAGTTGGGGTCGAAGGGCTGGCCCATGGCCTGCTCCAGCAGCACATTGGGCTTGAGGAAGCTGCCGTGACGGTGGATCTTCTCACCCAGCCAGGCGGTGATGGGGGTCAGGTCGCCCTTTTCGGCGGCGGCCCACACGTCGATATCCTTCTCCATGGCGGAGAGCATCTGCACACCGTAGGCGCTGCCCAGGGCATAGCTGGGGAAGTAGCCGATCATGCCGCCGGACCAGTGGGTATCCTGCAGGATGCCCCGGCGGTCGTCGGGCACGTCCACGCCCAGGTAATCCTTGTACATTTTGTTCCACAGGGCGGGCAGCTCATCCACCTTCACATCGCCGGCCATCATCAGCTTTTCCATTTCGTAGCGGATCATGATGTGATGGGCGTAGGTCAGCTCATCGGATTCCGTACGGATCAGGGAAGGCTTGGAGGCATTCACGGCGGCGTAGAGCATTTCGGGGGTGACGCCCTCCAGCTGGGCGGGGAAGATCTCCCTGGCTACGGGCAGCAGGGCCTTGCAGAAGGGCAGGCTGCGGCCGATGAGGTTCTCGTAGAAGCGGGATTGGCTCTCGTGCAGGCCCATGGTGGCGCCGCCGGCCAGGCAGGTGAACTGCAGCTCGTCCGCGCCGCCCATCTCATACAGGGCGTGGCCGCCCTCGTGGATGACGCTGTACAGGCTGGAGGCCAGGTCGTTTTCGTGATAGTGGGTGGTGATGCGCACGTCCCACTTGTTGAAGCCGTCGGTGAAGGGATGCTCGGTTTCACCAATGGCGCAGCGCTCCCGGTCCATGCCCATCATGGCCATGACGCGATCGGAGAAGACGCGCTGCTGGTGGATGGGGAAGGACTGGCGCAGGAAGGAGGCGTCCGGGGCGGGACGCTTGGCCACCTCCAGGATCACAGGGGTGAGCTTTTCCCTGAGAAGGGCAAAGAAGGGGTCCAGGCTGGCCATGGAGGCGCCCTTCTCGTAATCGTCCAGGAGCACGTCGTAGGCGGGCTTGTCGGCGTTCTTGTAGCCGGCGAAGCGGCGGTTAAAGTGGATGATCTTTTCCAGGTAGGGGGCGAACATGGCATAGTCGCTCTTCTCCTTGGCCTCGTGCCACACGGCGTCCGCCTGGCTGATCAGCGTCTGGTATTCAACAAACTCTTCCATGGGGATACGGGTCATGTCGTCCAGGCTTTCCTTGAGCAGCTCAGCCCGGCGCACCACTTTGGGATCAGCTTCGGCTGCGTTCTCCAGGATGGTGGCGAGCACCTCGGCGGTCTCGTCATTCACCATAAGCTGATAGGTGATGCCGGAAAGCACGCCCATGGTTTTGCTGCGGCCCACGATGGAGCGCTTGGGGGCGGCGGTGGCGCCGTCCAGGTTCAGAACGCCCATGGCATGACCATAGGCACGCTGGGTTTCCTCCAGGGTGTTAAGCTTCTCGATGGCGGTGTTCAGGGTCATCATGGTTGGGTTCCTCCTTTAGCAAAGCGCGCGTGCCACAGGGAAAGCAGCACGCGCGTAGATAGACGTTTACAGTTCGTTGCCCAGGGTGCCGGGAAGCTTCTTGCGCCACCACTTCATCCGGTAGGCGATGATGCTCAGCACCATGGCCACCACCCAGGAGATCAGCAGGGAGAAGAACAGCGCGGCAGGCTGGCCGTTGGGCCACTGGGCGTTACGGGTCAGGAAAGCCAGCAGATAGGCCAGGGGCATGCGCAGCACAACGGTGGTCAGGATGGAGATATACATGGGCACAGCTGTTTCGCCGGCGCCGCGCATGGAGCCCTGCAGCACCTGGGAAACGCTGAAGCAGATGTAGCCCAGGGCCAGGGTGTTCAGGCCCTGCACACCCAGCTGCATGGTCAGCTCCGTTTCGGTGAACATGCCGATGAGCTGATGGCCGAACAGCAGGATGCAGGCAACCAGCACGGTGGAGGAGATCAGGCCCAGCTTCAGCATGGCCTTGATGCCGGGCTTCAGCCGGTCGCCCCGGTTGGCGCCCACATTCTGGCCAATGTAGGTGGTGGCGGCGGTGCCGAAGGTGAAATTGGGCATCATGGCGAAGCCATCCACGCGCATAACGGCGGTGTTGGCGGCCACCATGGCGTCGCCCAGGGTGTTGGTCAGGGACTGGACGATGATGGCGGACATGGAGAAGATGGCCTGGGTGATGCCGGAGGGCAGGCCCAGAGCGCCGATGCGGAGCATCAGGGGCTTATCGGGGTGAATAACGTTTTTCAGCTCCACGTCGCAGATGTGGCGGATGCGGCACAGCCGCCACAGGCACAGCACGGCGGAAACGCCCTGGGCGAGGATGGTGGCCAGGGCCACGCCGGCAACGCCCATGCTGTTCACAAAGGCCAAGTCAAGGAAGATGTTCAGCACACAGGCCACGATCAGGAACAAAAGGGGCATCATGCTGTCGCCCAGGCCGCGGAGAATACCGGAAATAATGTTGTACATGCCGCTGCCGATGATGCCCAGGAAGAAGATCTGCAGGTAATCGGTAGCGCCCTGGCCTACCTCGGGCGAGGGAGGCGTGGTCATATTGATCAGCACGGGGGAGAGGAAATAGCCCGCCGCCATCATGATCAGGCCGGAAACCACGATCAGGAACAGGGAAGCGCCCACGCAGCGGTTCAGCGTGGGGCGGTCCTTCGCGCCGAAATACTGGGCAGAGAGGATGGAAGCGCCGGTGGAAATGCCCATAAACAGCACCAGCAGCAGGTTCACGATGGGGCCTGCCAGGCCAACGGCGGCCAGGCCCTTGTCGCCCCAGGCGGAATTGCCGATCACAAAGGCATCCACCGTGTTGTATAGCTGCTGGGCAAGATTGCCGATGAGCAGCGGGATGGAAAACTTCAGGATGCAGGACATGGGGTTGCCCTGGGTCATGTCCTGGGAGCCGAAGATTCGCTTGAGTCGGGTCAGTATGGCCATAAAAAGTATTCTTCCCCTTTTCTTATGAATGATCTTATATATTGTATCAGTTTCCGGAATAATGCGCAAGAGATAAAGCATCTTTCACAAGAGATAGGCATTGCTTTTGCTTGACAAATTGGCCGCCGGACGGTAAGATAAATACATCTATGGTTCCCTGTGAATCATAATAAAGGGAAAAGAGGAAATCAATATGAAATACGTGCTTGGTATTGACCTGGGTACTTCCGGCACCAAAACGGTTCTGTTCCAGCAGGACGGCGTGGGCGTGTGCTCCGCGACTGTGGAATACCCCATGAGCCAGCCTCAAAATGGCTGGGCTGAGCAGGATCCCAAGGATTGGTGGAACGCTGCCGTGTCCACCGTGAAGACCGTTCTTACCAAGAGCGGCGTGGATCCCAAGGACGTTGTATCCCTGGGCATTTCCGGCCAGATGCACGGCCTGGTGATGCTGGACGAAAACGGCGAGGTTCTGCGCCCCTCCATCATCTGGTGCGACCAGCGCACCCAGGTGGAATGCGACGAGATCACCGAGAAGGTGGGCTACGACAACCTGATCCGCATCACCGCTAACCCCGCCCTCACCGGTTTCACCCTTTCCAAGATCATGTGGGTGCGCAAGCATCAGCCCGAGATCTATGCCAAGTGCCGCCACATCCTGCTGCCCAAGGACTATGTGCGCTATATGCTCACCGGCGACTATGCCACCGAGGTCAGCGACGCCAGCGGCATGCAGCTGCTGGACGTGCCCAACCGCTGCTGGTCCGACGAGCTGCTGCAGATCCTGGATATCGACAAGTCCCTGCTGGCCAAGGTTTACGAGAGCTGCGAGGTCACCGGCCATGTGTCCGAGGCTGCCGCTGCCCTCACCGGCCTGACGGCTGACACCCTGGTTGTGGGCGGCGCCGGCGACAATGCCGCCGCTGCTGTTGGTACCGGCGTTGTGGAAGACGGCAAGGCCTTCACCACCATCGGCACCTCCGGCGTTATCTTCGCCCATACCGACAAGCTGTCCATCGACCCCCAGGGCCGTGTGCACACCTTCTGCTGCGCCGTGCCCGGCGCATGGCACGTCATGGGCGTGACCCAGGCCGCCGGCTTCTCCCTGAAGTGGTTCCGCGACAACTTCTGCGCCGCTGAAAAGGAAACCGCCGCCGCCATGGGCATTGACGCCTATGAGCTGACCAACAAGGAAGCCGCCCAGAGCCCCATCGGCGCCAACAAGCTGATCTATGCTCCCTACCTGATGGGCGAGCGTACCCCCCACCTGGACGCTGACTGCCGCGGCATGTTCTTCGGCCTGAGCGGCATGCACCAGCGCCGCGACCTGCTCCGTGCCGTGATGGAAGGCGTGAGCTACTCCCTGAAGGATTGCCTGGGCGTTCTGAACGGCATGGGCGTTGATCCTGCCCAGATGCTGGCCTGCGGCGGCGGCGGCAAGAGCCCCCTGTGGCGCCAGATGCTGGCCGACGTGTTCAACTGCCCCGTGGCCACCACCGTGAACACCGAAGGCCCTGCCCTGGGCGTGGCCATTCTGGCCGGTGTGGGCGCTGGCCTGTATCCCTCTGTGCAGGAAGCCTGCCGCGCTATGATCCACGTGAACGAGCCCCAGAACCCCATCGAGGAGAACGTGCCCCAGTACGCCAAGGTGTACGAGGTGTTCAAGAAGATCTATCCCGCCAACAAGGACCTGTTCAAGGAGCTGGGCAAGATCTGATTCCCCTGATATTTTTAAGGACGCTGCATGCGACGAATGCAGCGTCCTTTTTGCATACGGAAAGATAAAACAATCAAAATGCAAATTATATATTGCAATTTGCAAAACGATGTGGTATGATGCTATCGTCGGAAGACAATGAGGAGGATAGCATGATGAAAAAGAAGATGGTTGACGAGCGTATCCGCAAAGAGTCCAACGCGCTGCTGGCAAAGTATTATTGGGTGATGCTGGCGTTGCAGGCGCTGGTGCTTGTGGTGAAATTGTGCCTGGAGCCGGAGGTTGTATATTGGGCGCTGGATGGCGTCATCCTGCTGGCAGGACTGGGCGTGATGGCGGTGATGCGCACCGTGAAGGGCCTGTGGGGCCAGAAGGACGAAGCCCTGCGGGAGATCGACAACGGCGTGCTGAGCACTTCCTTCGGCACCATGCTGTGGGTGACGCTGATCGGCTCGGAGATCCTGATCTTCGGCGATGGGGAGAACGCCCTGTGGTATGGCGCGACCATCCTGCCGCTGCTGATCTGCTGCGCCATCTATACCGTGCTGGTGATGAAGCGGGGGCTGATCCTGTGGGGCGGCAAGCAGAATGAGGGCGATGCCAAGAAACGTCTGCGCAAGTCCACTGCCCTGGGCGCCCTGGCCTATGGCGCCATCATGGCCGCCCCGGATTGCTTCCGGTATGGTGAGTTCCGGGTGGAGGGCCTGATCAAGCTGCTGCTGATGGCGGCCACCTGGGGGCTGCTGTTCTATGGCCTGATGGTGCTGGTGATCAACCGTGGTGAGAAGGCTGCCAACAAGGCCGTGGAAGCGGTGGAAGCCGAGGACGAAGCAGGAGGAGCGGTGCAGAATGAAGAAGATTGCTGATGAGCGTGTGGTGCAGGAATCCCACGGCGTGATGGCGAAGAACTTCCGCACAGCCGTGCTGTTGCTGGCCCTGCTGTTGGTGGTGAAGGCCGCGGGTGTGCTGATCGGCTTGCCCTGGCATGCGCTGCTGCCGGAGGCCTGCGGCCTGCTTTGCGGCGGTGTGGTCTGGGGGATCTGGAAGAGTGTCCGCGGCCTGTGGGGCACGGCGGATGAGCGCATTGCCGCAGAACGTCAGGTGTGCCTGAGTACCTCCTGGACGGTGACCCATTGCGTGGCGCTGCTGGTATGCACGGTGATGATGTTTCTGGATCGGGACAACAGCATGGCGTACATGCTCACGGCGCTGGCCATGACGCTGATTATGTATTGCACCATGGGCCGGATGACGCAAAAAGGCGTCTATGGCGCCGGTAACCGGGGCTCTGTGTGGCAGCGGGTGGCGCTTATTGCGGGCATAACGCTGGTGATGGCGCCGGCGATGCTGTGGCTGATGGGCAAAATGCGCCAGCAGACCTATGAATGGTGGATGTACATCCTGGTGGAGGCGATTATGCTTGGTTCCTGCGTGCTGGGCGGCGTGCTGGCCCAAAGGATGGCCAAGCGCAGCGCCACCAACGCGGAGGAGCAGCTGAAAGCGGCGGAGGATGCAGATGAAGAATAAGCGTATGAAAATCGCCCGCATTGAGTGCGACCTGAGCCAGGAGCAGCTGGCGGAGCGCCTGGGCGTGACAAGGCAGACCATTGGCCTGATTGAATCCGGCAGCTACAATCCCACGCTGAAATTATGTGTGGCCATCTGCAAGGAGCTGGGCAAGACCCTGGATCAGCTGTTCTGGCCGGAGGACATATAAAACAAAAAAAGAGAGGCTGGGGAGAGGGTTCTTAAGGAACAATTTATCTCACAACAGAGAAAAACGAGTATCCGGCAGTATGCCGGATACTCGTTTGCATTTGTGGTTGTATAAACGCAATGCACTGGTACAGTGCGTATAATTGCGCCCTCACCAAACAATGGGAAGTGGTTTTCGGCTGCTCGACAAATTGGAATTTGACGATGAACCCGTTTAGTCTATCTTTGCATAATCTTCTCTAAGCATACCGTAAATGTTATAGTCACAATAGACCGAAACCATTTTGCCTTGTCGGATTGTCCCCTCTTTTATGAAACCACACCGCTCAAGGACCTTATTTGAAGCGATATTCCTGACATCAGCACTCCCATTCAGCCGCTCTATTTCTGTATTTTCGAATATGAAGCGTACCACTTCCTTTAGTGCTTCTGTAGTAATTCCCATATTCCAATATTCAGGATGAATACGATACGCAATATCACCCATCCTTGAATTCTGTATATTAAAAACTGCAATCATTCCAATAACAGTATTTGTTTCTTTCAAAACAATGCCCCAGTCAAAATCTGGTGAAGGCTTCCTTTTCACCCAAGGACGGGGGTCAATGAACATCAATTCTGGATTTTTTTCACCCTTGCTGGCTTTTCGTCCCCAATAGGTATAAATTTCATCTCTCCCCAACCATTCTTTCAAATCTGGTACATCTGCTTCGTTAAGAGTTCTAATGATAAGCCTGTCAGTTTCAAGGACAGGTTTATCTATCTCGTAATCTTTTAACATGATTCCTCCATCATATTATTGTATTCTGTCTCTTCGGCCTAATCAAGTTTATTGTTTTCATTCTATCACAGCAGTACAAGAAATAGCAAGCCTTGTAGGGCTTGCTGTTTCGGCATTTCTTTGGTGTAATGGGAAGGATAACTCCTTCCTTTTCAGCACCTAACTGTGCCTCTCTTTTTTTGTTTACTTCAAATTCTTGTTTTCGTTGACCAGCTTCTGCAATTCATCCATGAAGGTACCCAGGTCGGTAAACTTGCGGTATACGGCGGCGAAACGCACATAGGCCACGTCGTTCAGGGCCTTGAGCTCGGCCATGACCATATCGCCGATCTTCTGGGAGGGAATCTCGCTTTCCATGCTGGCATAGGCGGCCTGCTCGATACGGGTGGTGATCTCGTCGATCTCCTGGGCGGTCACAGGCAGCTGGTTGCTGGCGTGGATAATGCCGGTCTTGATCTTCTGGGGATCAAAGGCCTCGCGGCGGCCATCACGCTTGATGACCATCAGGGGGACCATTTCGATCTTCTCATAGGTGGTGAAGCGGCGGCCGCAGCTGGTGCACTCGCGCCGGCGGCGGATGCTGCTGCCCTCTTCGGTGGGACGGGAATCAATCACCTTACTATCTGTGCAATTACAGTACTGACAACGCATATTTCCGCCTCCAAAATGTTGGTGTTCCTATAGAGTATAACATAATGGAAGTGAAAATGAAATAGTTTTGTAAAACTTTTTTGAATTTATTTTAAATTTATTCGGGCCATTCTCCGTCAGAGAGCAGGCCCAGCTTTGCCAGGCGAGAACGGATGGCGCCGGCGGACCGGCTGTGCTGGTCGCTGAGCTCCAGAATGGAAATGCCGTTCAGGTAGCCTTCGCGGAGCTCGTTGTCCTCCTGTCTGGTCCAGGCCCGGGGGCGGGTGGTGCGCTGGGGCACTGCCTTCACCACCGTGCGCTGGGGATGGGCGGCCACAAAGGCATGGATGACCTTGAGGAAGCTGTTGCCCCACTTGCCCACCTTGGCGGTACCCATGCCGTGAACGGAGAGCATCTCGTCCAGGTTGCGGGGCATGCGGCGGGCCATATCGGCGAGGGTCTTGTCGTCGCAGATGATATAGGGCGGCACCCGAAGGCCCTGGGCCAGCTTCAAGCGGCAGACACGCAGCTGCTCGTAGAGATTGTCCGGGTCGGCGGCGGGTAACTCCGGGATGCTGGGCTGGGCAGGCTGAACAAACACGCTGCCCATGGCGGTTGCTTTCTTACGGGAGGGTCGCTTCATTTCCTCCACATAGTCGTACTGCTGGCCCACGCAATGGCTGCAGCCATCGCATTTCTCCGGGGCGGCCTGACCGAAGTATTTCAGGATATATTGCCGAAGGCAATGGCTGCCGGTGGAGTAGTCGATCATGGTTTCCAGCCGGCGCATGTCCTGGCGCCGCACGGCCTCCTGCTCGTCGGAGGTTAGCTCCGGATTGGGGTCGGAGTGCTCCAGCATCCATTTGGCGGTATAGATATCCGATCCGTTGTAGAGCAGGATGCACTCCGCGTCGGTGCCGTCACGGCCGGCGCGTCCAGCCTCCTGATAGTAGGCCTCCATGGAGCGGGGCATGTTGTAGTGGATGACGAAATTCACGTTGGATTTGTCAATTCCCATGCCGAATGCGTTGGTGGCCACCATGATCTGCACCCGGTCGTACTGGAAATCCTCCTGTGAGGCACGGCGCTCCTCGTCGGAAAGGCCGGCGTGGTAGCGCCCGGCGGAGAAGCCCTCGGCAGTGAGCTTGTCGCAGACCTCCTCCACGGCCTTGCGGGTGGCGCAGTAGACGATGCCGCTTTGCTCCTTTTTCGTGCGGAGAATGGCGGAAAGCGCCGGGTATTTCGATTTGGGCCGAACCACCTCGAAGTATAGGTTGGGGCGGTCGAAGCCGGTGGAGGTCATGGCGGGGGAGCGCAGGCGCAGAAGGCGGATGATATCCTCCCGCACCCGGGCGGTGGCGGTGGCCGTGAAAGCACCCACGGCGGGCCGGGTGGGCAGGGAGTCCACAAAATCGGCGATTTTCAGATAATTGGGCCGGAAGTCCTGGCCCCACTGGGAAACGCAGTGGGCCTCGTCCACGGCGATGAGGGAGATGGGCGCGCTGCGGGCAAACTGCTGGAAAGAGACTGTCTCCAGCCGCTCCGGGGCTACATAAATAATTCGGTACATGCCCATGCGGGCTCGCTCGGTGGCCAGGTCCAACTGGGCGGGGGTCAGGGAGCTGTTGAGATAGGCGGCAGGTACGCCGGCGCTTTTCAGGGCGGAGACCTGGTCCTTCATCAGGGAGATCAGCGGGGAGATCACCAGGGCGATACCGTTTTTCATCAGGGCAGGAACCTGGTAGCACATGGATTTGCCTGCGCCTGTGGGCATGATGCCCAGGCAGTCGCGCCCATCCAGCAAAGCGTCCACCAGGGTTTCCTGGCCGGGGCGGAAGCCGTCGTGACCAAAGTAGTGCTTCAGGGTTTCGTGCTTGTTCATGCGGCTCCTCCTTTTTTCGGCATCCTGCTTATTGTACAGCGAAACGGAGGTTTCTGCAAGACGGAGGCGTGTTTGCACTTGACAAGTTCCGGTAATGGGTTACAATAGAATGCAAGGATGTTACGTATAAAAGGAGGTTTTCCTATGTCTATTACCATCAAGCCCTTTGGCCAGACCAAAGAAGGCCAGCAGGTCAATCAATACACCCTGACCAACGCCAGCGGCGCTTCCATTTCCGTGATTGATTGGGGCGCTATCCTGACGTCCATCATCGTGCCCGATCGTGAAGGCAATCTGGCCGACGTGGCCCTGGGCTTTGATTCCATGGAAAAGTACGGCGACAACCACGGCTCCATGGGCGATACCGTGGGCCGCTACGGCAACCGCATCGGCAAGGGCAAGTTCACCCTGGACGGCGTGGAGTATCAGCTGGCCCTGAACGACCACGGCATCAACCACCTCCACGGCGGCAACCGCGGCTTTGATGCCTATATGTGGGAAGCCACCCCCGCCGAGGGCAAGCACCAGGACAGCGTGGCCTTCCACCGCGTCAGCCCCGATGGGGAAGAGAACTATCCCGGCAACCTGGACGTCACCGTGACCTACACCTGGGATGACGACAACAACCTGATCATCCGCTATGAGGCCACCACCGACAAGGCCACCCTGTGCAACCTGACCAACCACACCTACTTCAACCTGGCCGGCCACGACCACGGCACCATCCGCGACCACGTGGTGTTCATCGACGCCGACGTCATTACCCCCGTGGACGAGGGCCTGATCCCCACCGGCGCCTATATGCCCGTGGCCTACACGCCCCTGGATCTGCGTGACGGCCTGCTGCTGGGCGACGGCCTGGACGCCATCGACACCTGCCCCCAGATGCAGCCCGCCGGCGGCTACGACCACAACTTCGTGCTGCGCAAGGGCGAGGCCATGGGCCTGTGCGCCTGTGTGGAGCATGAGGAATCCGGCCGCATCATGGAGGTTATCACCGACCAGCCCGCCGTGCAGCTCTACACCGCCTGCACCACCGACCTGGAGGGCGGCAAGGGCGGCGCCCACTATGGCCAGTATTCCGGCCTGTGCCTGGAGACCCAGCATTGCCCCGATGATCCCAACAATCCCCAGTTCCCCGGCACCACGGTGCTGCGCCCCGGTGAAAAGTACGACACCACCACCATTTACGCTTTCCGGGTTGACGATTAAGCAGTCCGTTCAGCGGGTGCCTGAAAGGGCATCCGCTTTTTTGTCACAAAACAGCAGCTGTTTCGTCAAAGGAAAACGAAAGGGCCGCAGGGAAATACATTGCGGAGGGAATAACCTATGCGGAAAATACTGATGGCGCTGTTGTGCCTGATGATACTCGCGGGCCTGGCCCAGGCGGAGGGCATCGACTATGCTTCTGATTTCTCCCATGGAACCGATGGCTGGTATCCCCGCTCCATGGGCGAGGCGACCCTGCAGGTGACAACGGAGGGGCTGGCCATTGCCGGACGCACCGCCACCTGGAATTCTCCTGGCCGCGCCTTCGACCTGGTGCCGGGGGAAACCTATACCATCTCGGTGGAGGTAAAGCAGGATGCTCTGCCCTCCGGCAGGTTTATGCTTTCGGTGGAACACGCGCTGGGCGGCACGGCCTCCTATGAGAACCTGGCGGTGGAGGAGATCGCCGCGGGTCAGTGGGTGACGCTGAATGCCGTTTACATGGCCGGTGAGTATGAAACCTTTGTGCTCTATGTGGAGGGCGGCGAGGCGGATACGCCGTTCACCATCCGCAATTTCCGGCTCTCCGGCGCCGGGCGGAAGGAAGAAGCAGGCCAGAAAGAGGAAACCCTGGTGATTCCCCAAACATACGAGGAGCTGACAAGCATGTTTGACAGCCTGGAATGGAAGAAATCCTATAAGATCAACGGTTACAACAACCCCCTGTATACCCAGCGCTTTGGCGCTGACCCGGGCTATCTGGTCTATAACGACCGGCTGTACATTTATACCACCAACGATCTGGTGGAGTACGACGGCGCGGGCAAGGTAAAGGAGAATACCTACGGCAAGATCAACAAGATCAACTGCATTTCCTCTGCCGACCTGGTGAACTGGACGGACCATGGCGCCATTCCCGTGGCAGGCCCCAACGGCGCCGCCAAGTGGGCCAGCAATTCCTGGGCGCCCTGCGCCGCCCACAAGGTTATCGACGGCAAGGATAAATTCTTCCTGTATTTCTGCAACGGCGGCAACGGCGTTTCCGTGCTGACGGCGGATGATCCCGCCGGCCCCTGGACGGATCCTCTGGGCCATGGCCTGATTACCCGGGCCGTGCCGAACTGCGCCAACGTGCTGTGGCTGTTTGACCCAGCTGTGTTTGTGGATAACGATGGCACCGGTTATCTGTATTTCGGCGGCGGTGTGCCCTCGGGCAAGACGGCCAACCCCGGCACCATCCGCTGTGTGCAGCTGGGGGATGACATGATCTCCCTGGTGGGTGAGCCCCAGGTCATCGACGCGCCCTATGTGTTCGAGGATTCCGGCATCAACCGCATCGGCGATACGTATTACTACTCCTATTGCTCCAACTGGCAGACCGACGGCAACGATATGGGCATTACCAGCGGCGCCATTGAGTATATGACCAGCCAGAATCCCCTGGGTCCCTTCACCTACCAGGGCGAACTGTTTGTGAACCAGGGCAGGTTCTTCGGCCTGTATGGCAATAACCATCACAGCATCCTGCAGTTCAAGGGCCAGTACTACCTGGCCTATCATAACCGCCCTGTGGAAAAGGCCATGGGCATCACCGGCAATTACCGCAGCCCCCAGCTGGATAAGCTCACCGTGCTGGAGGATGGCAGCATCGCCCCGGTGAAGGGCACCATGACAGGCGTTCCCCAGCTGGAAAATGTGAATCCCTATGAAAAGGTGTCTGCCCGCACCATCTACCGCGAGGCTGGCATTGAGGTTGCCGGTCACGACCGGAGCGCCCTGCTGAAGGCCGGAACCGGCGCGTGGATCCAGGTGAAGGGCGTTGATTTCGCCCAGGGCGCCAGCCAGGTGACCCTGCGGGCTTCCTCTGAAAACGGGGGCGCGGTGCGCTTCGCCACCAGCCCCAACGACAGCGACGTGCTGTGTGATGTGCTGGTTCCCGTCGGCGATATGGAGGAAATCACCGTGGCTATGCCCGCTGTGGACGGTGTGAAGGACGTGTACCTGCTCTTCGCCGGCGATGTGACGGCGGACTGGTGGCAGGTCAAATAAAGGAACAAGGACAACAGCAAAGCCTCCGCATGAGCGCATCATGCGGAGGCTTTTTGTGTGCCGGCAGCGGCAGGGAATATTACAGACAAAGCATGGCGATGACCTCGTCGCCGTCCATGTCGCCGGTTTCTTGGAAGCCGCAGGAATGGTACAGTGCCTTGGCTACGGTGTTTTCCGGCTCATAGGAGAGCCAGCAGCAGTCTGCTTTGCCGCAGGGCCAGGTGCGGATGAAATCCAGGGCCAGCGCCATGGCCTGCCTGCCGTAGCCCTTGCCCTGGTGATGCCTGTCAATCATCAGCCGCCAGATGTTGTAATTGCCCTGGGCGATGGCAGGCGCGTCGGTCCAGCTGTCGTCGGTGGAGAAACCGATCATCACAAAGCCCACGGGGGTTTCGCCATCGTAGAGGCCGAAGGGGAAGGCGTGGCCGTTATCCGCCAGGCAGGCGTAGGCCTCGATGATGCTGCGATCGTTGGGCGCAACAAAGGAGCGCTGGCTTTCATGCACCTGAAGTTTCAGCACATCCCACACGTTTTTGCCGGTGATCTTTTCCAGACGCAGCATAGGAGCCTCCTTACTGAAGGGATTTGTAATCGGTGTATTCCACCTTGCCGTGGATTTCTTCCAGCGCGCCGGGGACGAGCTCCTTCACCATCAGACAGGAAATGTGGGGCAGGTGCACCGTTTCCCCGGGGAGAATGCCGTGGTCGGCAGCGGTAACGAACCCCCGGGGGTTATAGTTGCGGGGGTTGCCCTCTACAATGACAGCCTTGTAGCCCATGTCGATGGCCTTGCGGAAGCCATGCTCGATGAGATCCTTGCTGATGTGCTGGCGCTGCACGTCCGTGCGCACGGCGCAGGGGGTGAGGATCAGCAGTTCGCGCTCGTAGTGGCCTTCCAGGTGGAAGCGGGAGAACATCACATAGCCCAGCAGGGCGTCCTGTTCGTCCACCATGATAAGCTCCAGCTCCGGCAGGTAGGTGGGCAGGGAGCGGATCTCCTCCACCAGGCCGCGGACAAGGCGGCCCTCCTCGGCGCAATCGTGCTCCGTGAACACCTGCTCCACCATTTCCAGGCTGGGGAGCAGGTATTTTTCTTCCATGGATTTGATGATGCGTGCCATGATAGCTCCTTACAGAGTCAGGGTTTCGCCGCTCTTCACGCTGTAAACCTGGCCCATGTGGTTGAACCAGAGCTCCGTGGAGGTGGGGTTGAAGATGGTCTTGCCGTCGGCGGAGAACTCCAGCTGCTGGTAGGCCAGGTGATACTTGCAGATCTCGATGTTGGTGGCGTACCAGATATCCTCGCGGCCGCCCATCTTCTCGGCAAATTCTTCGATGACGTTCCAGTTGTTGTCGGCCTCAAACTCGTAGGTGTGGCCCCACAGGTAGAACAGGCGGGGGCAGAACCAGGCCTTCTCATTGAGGAAACGGTCGGCCAGGGCCATGAGCTGGGGATCGTTGTGGTGGCAGGTGGCGCCCAGGCGCAGCCAATCGGCAGGCATGGAGAAATCGTGGGTGGAATGCACCGTGCGGCTGTACAGGATGCCGCAGGCGCGCAGGGTATCCACCACCTTGTCGTTATAGGTGCCGAAGGGGTAGGCCATGCCCTGGATGATGCCGCCGAATTCCGCTTCCAGGTTCTTGCGGTCCTCATAGACCTCGTGGATGATCTGGTCGGTGGAAAGCTCGGGCAGGGATGCGTGGGTCAGGCAGTGGACGGCCACCTCGTGCTCGCCCTCGCCATAGAGCAGCTTGGCCTGGGAGAGGGGCATGCGGCGGTGGATGGTGCCCTCGGGGTATTCGGTGCCTTCGGGGGCCCAGCAGCCGGAATTCAGGTTGAAGGTGCACTTCAGGCCGTGCAGGTTCAGGATGGAGATAAACTCCGCGTCCTGCTCCACGCCGTCGTCATAGGAGAGGGTCAGGGCTTTGCCCAGGCCGTTGGGGAAGAGCATGAACATAATGGTGTCCTCCTTTGTATTATGCTTCGATCAGCGCCCGCAGCGCCATGATGTACCCATAGAAACCAAAGCCAACGATCTGCCCGCGGCAGGCGGAGGCGGTGACGGACTTGTGCCGGAATTCTTCCCGGGCGTGGACGTTGCTCATGTGTACCTCGATGGTGGGCAGTGGTACAGAGGCAATGGCGTCGTGCAGGGCCACGGAGGTGTGGGTGTAGCCGCCGGGGTTGAACACAATGCCGTCCAGGCCATCAAAGTACGCCTGCTGAATGGCGTCGATGAGCGCGCCCTCGTGATTGGACTGCACAAAGCGCACCTCGGCCTCCAATTCATCGGCGGCCTGCTGGATTTCCGCCACCAGGTCCTCGTAGGTGTTGGCGCCGTAGACGGATTTTTCCCGCAGGCCCGTCAGGTTGATGTTGGGCCCGTTAAGGATCAGGATCTTCATAAAAGCTTCAGCTCCTTCATCAGGGTTTCGGTAAGATCTTCCGGCATGGAGCGATCCTGCCATAGGGCCTCGGCGGCCACGGCCTGGTGGATCAGCATATACAGCCCTGTGCAGGCAGGCACGCCGGCGGATTTGGCGGCGGCGGTGAGATGGGTTTCCGGGGGATTGTAGATCACATCCGCCACGCCTTTTGCCCGGGCGAGAATGCCGGGCAGAGACGCTTCGGCAATGGGGCAGGGGTCCTTCTGATACAGCATGCCGGCGGGGGTGGTGTTCACCAGAATGCCGGAGAATTCTTCGCCCAGCTGCTGATAATCGATCTGTCCCGCGCCGGGATGCCGGGAAACCACGGTGACGCTTTTCGCGCCCATGCGTTCCAGGGCAGCGCAGGCGGTTTTCGAGGTGCCGCCACCCCCAAGCACATAGCAGCGCTGGCCCGCGGGATCGATGCCGAAATGCTCCAGCATGGCGGTAAAGCCGTAGATATCCGTGTTGTAGCCGCACACCTGCCGGCCCTTTACCACGGTGTTCACCGCACCGATGGCCCTGGCCTCGGGGGCGATGGCCTCCAACAGAGGCATGACCTCCTGCTTGTAGGGAATGGTGACGTTGAAGCCGTCCAGCTCCCGGATCAGGCGGGAAACGGTGGGGGCGAATTCTTCCCTGGGGATCTCGATCAGGCGATAATCCGCATCGATACCAAGGCGCTGGAAAATGGCCTGATGAATGGGCACAGAAAGGCTGTGCCCAAGCTTTTCTCCAATGAGGGCATAGTGCTTCATGGTCGCACCTCCATATACGGATATTATAATCCTTCCGGCGGCGCTTGTCCACCGCGGGGCGCGAAAAGTACGGAAAAAAGCACGGCTTTACTTTTCAAAAGGGATCAAGTATAATGCCCTTGATACACAGGAAGGGAATGAAGCATATGGCGCTGAAGAGCGCGTTTCCCTGGGCGGATTTTATCAGGAAGATCGCGGTAATCGCCGTGCCTGTGGCCCTGCAGAACCTGCTGAGCACCACGGGCTCCATGGTGGATACCATCATGATCGCCTCCCTGGGGGAGACAACGGTGGGCGCGGTGGGCCTGTGCGCCCAGTTCACCTCGCTGATGTTCAGCTGTTACTGGGGTTTTGTGGGCGGCGGCGTGCTGTTTTTCAGCCAGTATTGGGGTGCGAAGGACGATGACGGCATTGACCGTTCCTATGGCATTACCATCAGCTTTATGATGTTTGTGGCGGTGGTGTTTGCATGCCTGGCGCTGCTGGCGCCTGAATGGGTCATGAAGGTCTATACCGATAAGGTTTCCATCCAGGAGATTGGCGTAAGGTACCTGCGGGTGGTGGGCCTGGCCTATCCGCTGCAGATTTTTGCCATGGGCATGAGCGCCCTGCTCCGTTCAACCGAGCGTGTGCGCATTCCGCTCTACGCGGCGATCGCATCGGTGCTGACCAACATGGCCCTGAACTGGGTGCTGATCTACGGCAAGCTGGGGCTGCCGGCCATGGGCGTGCAGGGCGCCGCCCTGGCCACGGTGATTGCCGCGGCGGTGAATGTGGGCGTTACGCTGGCGCTGGCCAAGGCGCAGAAGTACCCCTATCTGTTCCATTTCCGAAAGCACTTCCGCTGGAAGAAGGCGGCGGTGAAAATGTATCTGCAGCGGTGCTTTCCCATCATCTGCAACGAGGCATTCCTGGGCATCGCGCTGATGCTGACCAACATGGTACTGGGCCGCCAGAGCGAAGCTGCCATTGCTGCCACGGCGGTCTTCCGCACGCTGGAGGGCATGGTGATCGGCTTCTTTGCCGGGTTTTCCAACGCATCCTCGGTGCTGGTGGGCAAGTGCGTCGGCGCGGGCGAATTGGATACCGCCTACGAGCGCGCCAAGCGCATTGTGTTTCTGTGCGCCGGCTGCATTCTGCTGGTCTGCCTGACGCTGGTGGCCTTGCATAAGCCGCTTTTGACCACCATGAGCCTTTCCGGCGAGAGCCTGGAGATCGGCACCGGTCTTTTGATCATCTATTGCGTGGCGGCGCTGATCCGCATGTGTAACTGGACCATGAATGATACCTACCGTGCCGCCGGCGACGCCACCACCGGCACGGTGCTGGAGATCAGCTTCATGTATGCCATGGTGCTGCCCTGCGTGGCGCTCAGCGGGTTGGTGTTCAAGGCGCCCTATCTTCTGATTTTCGCCTGCTGCTATATTGATGAACCCATCCGCTTCTGCCTGATGCAGCGGCATATGTACTCCGGCAAATGGATCCGCCCCGTGACCCCCGAGGGCCAGGCGGCGCTGCCGGCATTCCTTGAAAAGAGAAAAGCAAAACAAAAAAACTGACGGAATATCCGTCAGTTTTTTCGTACCAGACGGCTGCCTGTATCCTCGATGGGATGGAAGCAGGGCCGTTCTTTCAGGTGCTCGTTGGGGCTGTGAAGGGTCAGGTACAATTGTCCGTCCAGGGCGCGGAATACCATGCCGTGACCGCCGTCATTCATAAACAGGGGCTCGGCCTGGGTGAAGCGGCCGGTGAGATCACCGCTGTCGGAAACAGCCACGGCCTCGGTATAGCCGCCCTGGGAGAAACTGGCCCACAGGCACAGCAGCGTTCCGTCGGTTGTGCGCCAGAAGAAGGGGCCGTCGGTGACGCAGCCTTCCACGCCGGAGGAATGGCGCATTACCTTGCACCAGGGCGCTTCCGAGGCGCGGAAGAGCAGCCAGGGCTCTCCCGCGGCGGCACGCAGATCCCTGGTGAGCTGCATCGCGCAGATCTCGCCGTCTCCGGCTTGTACCCACTCGTGGCAGAAAACCATGTAGGGTGTGCCTTCGGGGCTGACATAGAGCGTACCGTCCAGGCATTCCCACTGGGCGGGGGTGACGCAGCCATCAGAATGCGGCACAAAAGGGCCCATGGGGGATTCCGCGCGCAGGATCGCCGTGCCACGGTGGACGCCCTCCGCCTTGAAGCTGGCAAACATGTAGAACGCGCCGTTATACAAGTGTACCTCCGGCGCCCAATAGTTGCGGTCGGCCCAGAAGGACCCGTCGTTGTGGAAAATCTCGCGGGGGCCGCTCCAGTTTGTCATGTCTTCGGAAACATACACGTCAAAGCCGTCCGCAGGTCCCCAGCAGGTGGCGCCACGGGTGCCGTAGAGATAGTATTTCCCCTCGTGCACCAGCACAAAGGGGTCGCGGATGTTGATGTCTGCAAGCTGCATGGCAAGGCCTCCTGTCAGTCTTCCGGGGTTTCCACGGCGCCCAGGCGGCGCTGGATGCTGCGGGTGCGGGTGAAGGCCGTGTCGATGGATTCGGTGGCCTGCACCAGGCGCTGGCGGGTCTTTTCAAGAACGTCGGCAAATTTGTCAAAATCGTTTTTCACGGCGCCCAGCAGGCTCCACACCTCGCTGGAGCGCTTCTCGATGGCCAGGGTGCGGAAGCCCATCTGCAGGGCATTGAGCAGGGCGGTGAAGGTGGAAGGGCCCGCCACCACAACGCGGTATTCCTTCTGCAGGCTCTCGCAGAGCTCCGGGGTTTGCGCCAATTCGGCATAGAGGCCCTCGATGGGTAGGAACATGATGGCGAAATCCGTGGTGTGAGGCGGCACGATATACTTGCCGGCAATGCGCTTGGCCTCCTGACGGATACGCTGGAGCAGCGCCTTGCGGGCCGCGTCGGCTGCCTCGGCGTCGCCGGACTGGCTGGCCTCCACCAGGCGGAGGTAATCCTCCTGGGGGAATTTGCTGTCGATGGGCAGGTAGAGCACGTCGGCGTCCTTGCCGGGGAGGCGCACGGCAAACTCCACCCGCTCGGTGGCGCCGGGCACCACGGCCACGTTTTCGTCGTACTGGTTAGGGGCCAGCATGGCGCTGAGCAGGCTGCCCAGCTGCATTTCGCCCCAGATGCCGCGGGTCTTCACATTGGTGAGGACCTTTTTCAAGTCCCCCATGCCCACCGCCAGGGACTGCATCTCGCCCAGGCTTTTGTACACCTGCTCCAGCCGCTGGCTTACCTGGGCGAAGCTGTCGTTGAGCCGCTTGTCGATGGATTCGGTGAGCTTCTCATCCACGGTGCGGCGCATTTCGCTGAGCTGGCGGTCGTTGGCCTGGCGGAGGCTCTCCATGCGGGTATCCAGCTGGGTGATGGTGGCGGTAACGGAGGCGGCCATCTGGCCGGCCCGCTCCTCCTGGTTACGGGTGGAGAGCAGCACCTGCCGCTGCATGCTTTCAAGCAGCGAGGATTGGCTCTGGCCCAGCTGGGTCAGGGTGTTGAGCAGGTTGGCGTTGCCGTCGCTCAGGGCGGCGGCATGCTCATCCCGCTGGCGGTCCAGCTCGTCAAACAGGTCGTAGGCCAGGTCCTGCAGGTATTGGCTTTGCTGGTGCTGGTGGCTTTTCTGCTCCTGCAGGCTGCGGTTTTGCCGCACAAGCAGCACAATCAGCAGTGCCGCAACCACCACGAGCAGAACCAGGATGGCGAAAAACAAGTATTGTTCCATGGGGGCTCCTTTGTAAAAATGCACGCCCGAAAGCGTGCAAAATGGCATATCAAATTTCGCGCCGGCCTTCCAGCGCCTTGGAGAGGGTCACCTCGTCCGCGTATTCCAGGTCGCTGCCCACGGGTACGCCGTGAGCGATGCGGGTGCAACGGACGCCCAGGGGCTTCAGCAGCCGGGCGATGTAGGTGGCGGTGGCCTCGCCCTCGATGTCCGGGTTGGTGGCCAGGATGACCTCGCTGACCTCGCCCTTCGACAGCCGGGCCACAAGCTCCTTGATGCGGATGTCATCAGGGCCCACGCCATCCATGGGGGAAAGGGTGCCATGGAGCACGTGGTACACGCCGTGATAGTCGTGCATGCGTTCCATGGCTGCCACGTCACGGGGATCGCGGACGACGCAAATTTGTCCATTGTGGCGCTCGGGGTTGCGGCACACGTCGCACTGCTCACCGGCGGCATAGTTGCCGCAGACTTCGCAGTAGCGGATGGCCTTGCGTCCCTGCCAGATGGCGGTGGCCAGGGCATGAACATCCTCCAGCGGCATGCTGACGATGTGATACGCCAGGCGCTGAGCCGTCTTTTGCCCGATGCCCGGCAGGTGGGACAGCTCCGCCACCATCCGCGCGATGGGCTCGATCAGATTGCTCATGATCAGAACATGCCGCCCATGCCGGGAGCCATGCGGTTCATGGTAGCCTCACGGGCTTCCTCGCCCTTGCGCAGGGCCTCGTTCACCGCGGCCATGATCAGGTCCTGGAGCATCTCGATATCGTCGGGATCAACCACCTGGGGATCGATGGTGATTTCGGTCAATTCGCGCTTGCCGGTGACCTTCACGCTTACCATGCCGCCGCCGCTGGCAGCCTCGTACTCAGCCGCGTCCAGCTTTTCCTGGGCTTCCTGCATCTGCTGCTGCATTTTCTGGGCCTGCCGCATCAGCTGCTGCATATTCGCGCCGCCGCCGAAGCCGCCAAAGTTC
The DNA here is from genome assembly GCA_017502305.1 of Clostridia bacterium. Classification (GTDB taxonomy): domain Bacteria; phylum Bacillota; class Clostridia; order Christensenellales; family Aristaeellaceae; genus UBA11524. The sequence continues at coordinate 24,580 of JAFVVG010000064.1, forward strand.
TGTCGTGCCATGGGTTATTCCTCCTCATAGGTTGCAGCGGTGCTGCAATTGATTTCAAAATTGCCGGATACGCTGTTCATGCGGGCCTCCGGCGCGCCGTGCTGAATGGAAATGTTTCTTGTCAGCAGTCTGCCGCTGACGGAGCGCAGGGCCGCGTCGGCGCAGGTAACGGGGGTGAAGAGCCGCACATCGCCGGAAACGGAAACGCATTCCAGCTTATCAAAGGGGCGGCTCATATCCAGATCCGCCTGGCCGGAAACCGTGTTGATCCGGTAGGTATCGAAGCTGCAGCCGCGGGCGGTGATATCACCGGAAACCGTGCGCAGGCTGAGCTTCTCGCCGAAGATATCCTCGGCCTTCACAGTGCCGGAAACCGTGCGCAGGGCACAGGTCATGGTGGTCAGGCCGCCGGCGGCAAGATCGCCGGTGATGGTATCCAGGGTGAAATCCGTGCCGGAAAGGCCGTGAACCGTCAGCGGGGCGGAAATGGTGCTCAGATCCACCGCGCCCTTCCAGGACCGGGGCAGGCGGATCATGATCTGAAGCCAGTGCTCAGCCCCAAGGTTTTTGAAATTGATGCCGCAATTGGGCTGTTCCACCGTGAGCCGGTTTTCCACGCAGGTGACGCGAAGATCCTTCACGTCATTTTCCGCGCCGGAAATGAACAGCTGGATCTGCTCCACATCCTCCACCACCACATCCAGGCTGGCCCATGCCAGGCGCGCGGAAAGCGTGTTTACCAGGATCGCGGGGAAGGTTTCGTTCCTGTTCATGGGTTCACCTCCTGTGAAAATGGGATGTGATTATGATACCACGATTTGCTCCGGCTTGCAAGGTCAGCCCTGCACCTCTTCCACCGCCATCACGCCGGTGACCACGTCGTCCAAAATGGCCATGACGTAGGGCAGGCCGCGGTCGGTCTTGCCCTGGAGCATGATCTCGTCCTTCTTCAGGCGGGTAACGGGGGACTGGGCCTGGGTGATGAGCAGATCGCAGGGGTTTTCGCCGCACAGGTACAGGGCGGCGATGTAGCGGCCGTTGGAGCCGTTTTTGTTGAAGTAGAAGGATTTCACGCCCTTGCCGTTGCGGTTCTGGCGCTCGAAATCCATGGCAGGGATGCGCTTGCCGTAGCCACGCTCGCTGAGGAGCACCATCTGGTCCTTCTCGCCCAGCTGACCGGCCCAGAGGACCTCGTCGCCCTTTTCCACCTGCATGGCCTTCACGCCGGCGGAAATGCGGCCCTGGGTGGGCACGGTGTCCAGGGCGAAGCGGATGCACATGCCGCTGCGGCTAATGAACAGCAAATCGTCCCTTGTAGCGGCGGGCATCACGCACAGGAGCTCATCGCCCGCGTTGATCTTGGTGGCGGCGAACTTCTTGGAGCGTACGTCGTAATCCTTGGCGGCGGTGCGCTTGATCATGCCCTGTTTGGTGATGAACAGGAAATCAGGCTGCTTGGCCAGATCGCTCATGGGCATGCAGGTGATCAAAAGCGGTACTTCGCCGTCTTCCAGGCCCACCAGCACGCCGGAAAGCAGCTGGCCGCGGTCCTTGGGCTTGCACTCGGCCAGGGCGCCAACGCTCAGGGGATAGCAGTTGCCGTGGTTGGTGAAGAAGAGCAGCGTTTCGTCCGTCTTGGTGGTGAAGAGATACTGGGCTGCCTCCTTGGGGTCCTCCTCCCAGGTGGGCAGGGGATTCTTCTTGTAGAAGGCGGGGTACATTCGCTTCAGGTAGCCGCTGTGGGTGAAGGCCACAACGGCCTCCTCCGGCACGGGGGTCTCGTCCAGGGTCTCAGCGGGGCTGGACTCGATGCCCTCGATGGCGGTGCGGCGCTCGTCGGCATACTCGTCGGCGATCTCCTGCAGCTCCTTGCGGATCACGTTGAGCAGCTTGCGCTCGCTGCCCAGGATGCCCTCCAGCTTGTCGATGAGCTTGAGCAAATCGGCATACTCCTTGCGAAGGGCTTCGATCTCCAGGTTGGTCAGGCGCTGCAGGCGCATGTCCAGGATAGCCTGGGCCTGCACTTCCGTCAGGTCGAAGCGCTCGATGAGCTTCTGCTTGGCTTCCTTGGGGGTTTTGCTGGAGCGGATCAGGGCGATGACCTCGTCCAGGTTATCCACGGCGATCATCAGGCCCTGCAGGATATGGGCCCGGGCCTTGGCCTGCTTGAGCTCATACTCCGTGCGGCGGGTGACCACGTCCTTCTGGTGGCGGATGAAGTGGCCGATCATGGTCTTCAGGCCCATCTGCACAGGCTTGCCCTGGGCGATGGCCACCATGTTCACGCCGAAGGTGACCTGCAGGTCGGAATACTTGAAGAGGTAGGCCAGCACCTTTTCGGCATTGGAATCGCGCTTGAGCTCGATGACCGCCCGCATGCCGGTGCGGTCGCTCTCGTCCCGGATATCGTAAATGCAGCCCAGGGCGGCCTTCTTTTCCTCGGAAAGCTTGAGGATCTTTTCCAGCATGGCGGCCTTGTTGACCTGATAGGGCACCTCGGTGATAACGATGAGCTTGCGGCCGGAGGCGCCGTCCTCGATGTGCACACGGGCCCGCAGGCTCAGCTTGGAGCGGCCGGTTTCGTAGCCGCGGCGGATCTCATCATTCTTCACCAGCACGCCGCCGGTGGGGAAGTCAGGGCCGGGGATGATCTCCATCAGCTCGTCCAGGGTGATATCGGGATTCTCGATCTGGGCGATGACGGCCCTGACGCTCTCCAACAGGTTGTGGGGCGGGATGTTGGTGGCAAGGCCCACGGCGATGCCGCTGGCGCCGTTGACCAGCAGGTTGGGGAAGCGGGCCGGCAGCATGTCCGGCTCCTTTAAGGTATCGTCGAAGTTGAGGCGGAAGGGCACGGTGTCCTTCTCGATGTCGCGGAGCATCAGCATGGCCAGGGGAGCCATACGGGCCTCGGTGTAACGCATGGCGGCGGCGCTGTCGCCGTCGATGGAGCCGAAGTTGCCGTGGCCGTCCACCATGGGGCCGCGCATGGAGAAATCCTGGGCCATGCGCACCAGGGCATCGTAGACGGAGGAATCGCCGTGAGGGTGATATTTACCCAGGCAGTCGCCCACGATACGTGCGCACTTGCGGTGGGGCTTATCGGGGGTAGTACCCAGCTCCATCATGGTATAGAGCACACGGCGCTGCACGGGCTTGAGGCCGTCTTCCACACGGGGGATGGCGCGCTCCATGATGACGTGCTCGGCATAGGGGATCATGGAGGAGTGCATCACGTCCTCCACGGTGGTTTGCAGGATGCGGGAGGGATCGTCCTTGGGGATGGGCCGGGTATCGCTGCCTTTGCGTGCCATGGCTTACTCCCTCCCTTCCGTGCCCTGGGGCATCTCAAAATTATCGGGCTTGTTGAAATCAGCGTGCTGGGTGATGTAGTCCCGGCGGGGCTCCACCTTATCGCCCATGAGGATGGTGATGCGCTGGTCGGCCAGGGCGGCGTCCTCGATGGTGACCTGGATGAGCTTTCGCTGGCTGGGGTCCATGGTGGTTTCCCACAATTGCTCCGGGTTCATTTCGCCAAGGCCCTTGTAGCGCTGCAGGGTGTAGCCCTTGCCCATGGCCTTGGTGGCGGCGGCCAGCTCCTTATCGTCGTAGGCGTAGATGATTTTCGAGCCCTTCTGCACCTTGTAAAGCGGCGGCATGCCGATGTACACATGCCCGGCGGTAATGAGCTCCTTCATGTAGCGGAAGAAGAAGGTCAGCAGAATGGCACGGATGTGGGCGCCGTCCTGGTCGGCATCGGAGAGGATGATGACCTTGTCGTACTTCAGATTCTGCAGGTTGAAGCCCTCGTCGATGGAGGTGCCCAGGGCAGTGATCATGGAACGGAACTCCTCGTTGGAAAGCACCTGGTCCAGGCGTTTCTTTTCGGCGTTGAGGGGCTTGCCGCGCAGGGGAAGGATGGCCTGGAAGCGGCGGTCGCGGCCTTGCTTGGCGGAGCCGCCTGCGGAATCGCCCTCCACGATGAACAGTTCGTTGTCCTCGGCCTTTCTGCCGGTGCAGGAGGCCAGCTTGCCCACCAGGGGCGCGGCTTCCAGCTGGTTGGCCTTGCGGGCGTTATCGCGGGTCTTACGGGCCGCCTCACGGACCTGGGCAGCCTTCACGGCCTTCTGCACGATCTGTGTGGCGGTGTCCTGATTCTTGAGGTTCTCCAGCCAGTCCGTCAGCTGCTGGGCGATAATGGCCTCCACCGCGGGGCGAACCTCGCTGTTGCCCAGGCGGCCCTTGGTCTGGCCCTCGAACTGGGGATTCTTCACCATGGTGATCAGAACGCAGGTGAGGCCCTCGCGGAAGTCCTCGCCGGAGAGGTTGTTGTCCTTCTCCTTCAGGGCGCCGATCTTGCGGGCATAGTCGTTCATGGCCTTGGTGAAGGCGGCCTTGAAGCCGGTTTCGTGGCTGCCGCCCTCACCGGTGGGAATGTTGTTGACGTAGGAGAACATGCTCTCGGTGTAGCCATCGGTATACTGGATGGCCACACGGCAGATGGTGGTGTCCTTCTGGCCTTCCATGAAGATGGGCTCATCGTGGAGGGTGTTCTTTTCGCCGTTGAGGTACTTCACATAGTCGATGATGCCGCCCTCGTAGTGGAAAACACGCTGGCGCAGGGAGGAATCCTTGATGCGCTCATCGGTGAAGGTGATCTTGAGGCCGCGGTTCAGGTAAGCCAGCTCCTGCAGGCGGCGGGCTACCTGGTCGCCGTTGAACTTCACGTCTTCAAAGATGGTATCGTCAGGCAGGAAGCGGATCAGGGAGCCCTTTTTGCGGGTGTTGCCCACCTGCTGCAGGGGAGCCTCCGGCACGCCGGCGGTAATCTTGCCGGTAACGGGGTCCGTTTCGGAAATGAAACGCATGCGGTGGTGGGCCCAATCGCGGTAGACGTCGATCTGCACCCACTTGGAAAGGGCATTCACCACAGCGGCGCCCACGCCGTGCAGGCCGCCGGAATAATTGTAGTTTTCGTTGTTGAACTTGCCGCCGGCGTGGAGCTTGGTATAGATCACCTCAACGCCGCTGATGCCCAGGGTAGGGTGAATGTCCACGGGCAGGCCGCGGCCGTTATCGAACACGGAGGCGGAGCCATCGTTGTGGAGGGTCACGTCCACCTGATCGGCAAAGCCGTTGGAGGCCTCGTCGATGGCGTTATCGACGATTTCCCACAAAAGGTGGTGCAGGCCGCGGCTGGAAGTGGTGCCAATGTACATGCCCGGGCGCATGCGAACGGCATCAAGGCCCTCCAGTACCTGAATATTGCCTGCGTTGTAGGTCTGCTGCGTCATGGTTGCAACTCCTTATTTCAAGCCAATTTGGCATAAACATCCACTAAATATTGTACCACAAAACTTTCGGAAACACAAGAAAAAAAGCAAATATCCGTTCGCAAAGCAAAGAAAAAAGTGGCGATGCGCCACTTCACATGGGGGGAAACAGATCAGTTCAGGTTCAGCTTTGCTCGGATCTCCGCCACCACTTCCCGCAGGCGCAGGCCATCGCAGGGGATGGTCACGTCGGCCCACTTCTCGTAGAGGGGCGTGCGTTCGTCGTAGAGATCCCGCAGGGTTTGACCGGGCTTCATGGAAACGCCGCGGGCATGGAGATCACCCAGGCGCTCCTCGATCTGCTCATATTCCAGGCGGATATACACCACCGTGCCGATGGCGCGCAGGTGTTCCATGGCTTCCGTCCCATAGATGGCGCTGCCGCCGGTGGCGATAACGTGGTTATCCGTGTCAATGGAGGAAAGAACCTCGTTTTCCAGGACGCGGAAGCCCTCATCACCCAGCTGTTCAATGATCTGGTGCAACCGCATGTTGCGGCTGCGCTGGATGATCAGGTCAGTATCAACAAAGTCCATGCCCAGGGCCTTGGCCAGCACCACGCCTACGGTGGATTTGCCGCAGCCGGGCATGCCGATAAGAATGATGTTCATGTGAATCTCCTGTATCTCAAAGCGTTTTCCAGTAGCGGCGGGTGGTGATGGCGCAGCCGTCGATGACCTGGTTAAGCTTGTCATCCAGCACAAAGCCATTCTTCTCCATCACCCGGGCGGAACCTGTGTTGTCGTCGTCGCAAGTGATGAGGCAGCGGTCAATGCCCAGTGCCTTTGCGTGTGGCAGGGCCAGGGACAGCATCAGCGATCCGTAGCCCTTGTTCCATTCGCCCAGGCGGATGCAATAGCCGATGTGCCCACCATAGCGCAGCAGGCTCTCGGTCAGTTCATGGCGGATGTCGATCTGCCCAAGAAAGCGATGCGCCTGGTCATCCACCAGCCAGTAGGTGGTGGAGCCCACATACCCTTCGGGCAGATGAACGGCATGGCGGTAATCCTCAAACCTGGCCAGCAGATCAGCACCATGGGGATCACACAGCGGATTCCCTGCCCGGCGGGGATAGTGCTGATATTCGTCAAAGGCCTCCGCATAGGAGACGAGGTAATCTTCGCGAGGAAGGATCAGCTTGATCATAGGAACCTCCTGTAACAATGCGGGTATGTGGCAGGCGAGCGAACGCAGTTCGCCCCTACAATTGCGCAACTAAGCAACTCTCCCGCGTCGCGGAGCGCCCGTTGCGCTCCGTGCCCCCCGCAAAGGGAAAAACCCACCCGACTCAACGCCGAATGGGTTTCGAAAGGGTCGAAGACCCCTCGCAGGATTCCAAAGGGCAGGGCCCTTTGGCCGGGGAGTCCAGAGGGGACGGCGTCCCCTCTGGTTAGAAGTTGTAGTTTTCGTGGATTTCGATGCCCTTGTAGCGCTTCATGCCGGTACCGGCGGGGATCAGCTTGCCGATAATGACGTTCTCCTTCAGGCCCAGCAGGGGATCGATCTTACCCTTGATGGCGGCCTCGGTGAGGACGCGGGTGGTCTCCTGGAAGGAGGCGGCAGACAGGAAGCTTTCCGTGGCCAGGGAGGCCTTGGTGATGCCCAGCAGGATACGCTTGGCAACGGCGGGACGGCCGCCGTTCATGATGGTCTCCTGGTTGGCTTCCTCGAAGCGGAAGATATCCACCAGGGAGCCGGGCAGCAGGTTGGTATCGCCGCTGTCTTCCACGCGCACCTTGCGCAGCATCTGACGGACAATGATCTCGATGTGCTTGTCGGCCACGGCCACGCCCTGCAGGCGGTACACGGACAGAACTTCCTTCAGCAGGTATTCCTGCACGGCCTTCACGCCCAGGATGCGCAGCAGATCGTGGGGGTTCACGGAGCCTTCGATCAGCTCGTCGCCGGCCTCCACGTGGTCGCCTTCCTGCACCTTCAGGCGGCTGCCGTAGGTGATCTGGTAGGCCTTCTGGTCGCGGCTGTCCTCTTCGGAGGTAACGACCAGTTCGCGCTTCTTCTTGGTTTCCTGGATGGAAACCTTGCCGCTGATTTCGCTCAGGATGGCCTCACGCTTGGGCTTGCGGGCTTCGAAGAGCTCTTCGACGCGGGGCAGACCCTGGGTGATGTCGTCGCCGGAAGCGATACCGCCGGTATGGAAGGTACGCATGGTCAGCTGGGTACCGGGCTCACCGATGGCCTGAGCGGCGATGATGCCGACAGCCTCGCCCACATCCACCTTGCCGCCGTGAGCCATGTTCTGGCCATAGCAGCGGGCGCAGACGCCGTTTTCGGTGCGGCAGGTCAGCACGGAGCGGACCAGGGCTTTCTTCACGCCGCGGGAAACAACCAGCTTGGCCTTGTTGTGGTCAATGGCCTCGTTGAGGTGAACCAGGATCTCGCCGGTGGCGGGATCGATGATGTCTTCGGCGGCGGTGCGGCCACGGAGACGATCCTCGAAGGACTCGATAGACTGCTTGCCGCTCATGAGCTCCTGCACCATGATGCCGCGGACCTTCTCGCCGCGGGATTCGAAACAGTCTTCCTCGCGCACGATGACTTCCTGGGAAACGTCCACCAGACGGCGGGTCAGGTAACCAGAGTCGGCGGTACGCAGAGCCGTATCGGCCAGGGACTTACGGGAGCCGTGGGAGGAGAGGAAGAACTCCAGCACGCTCAGACCTTCACGGAAGTTAGCGCGGATGGGCAGCTCGATGGTCTTACCGGAGGGAGAGGCCATCAGGCCGCGCATGCCGGCCAGCTGGGACACCTGGGCAGAGGAGCCGCGGGCGCCGGAGTCGGTCATCATGCGGATGGGGTTGAACTTGTTCAGGTTGGGGAGAATCTGGTCGCGCAGGCCGTGGGTGCAGCCGTTCCACAGATCGATGACGCGCTTGTAGCGCTCGTCCTCGCTCAGCAGACCGCGGCGATACAGATCGTTGACCTTGCGGACCTTCTCGTCGGTCTCGGCCAGCATGGTCTGCTTGCACGGAGGAACCTTGATGTCGGCCACGGACACGGTGACGGCGCCGCGGGTGGAGTACTTGTAGCCCAGAGCCTTGATGGCGTCCAGCACCAGAGCGGTGCGGTGCTCGCCCTGGCTGCGGAAGCACATGTCAACAATGTTGCCCAGCTGCTTCTTGCCGGCCAGCTCGTTGACTTCCAGCTCGAACATATCCTCCAGGCACTCGCGCTTCTTGAAGCCCAGGGACTGGGGAATGGCCTCGTTGAAGATCAGGCGGCCCAGGGTGGTCACAATACGCTTGCTGCCCTTTTCGCCGTTGAACTCGCGTTCCACACGGACGCAGATGGGGCTCTGCAGGGAAATCTCGCCCAGGGCATAGGCCATGTGGGCTTCGGCTTCGTTGGCATAAACGTGGCCGTGCCAGGTCCACTTGCGGTCGGCAGGCTCGTTCTTGTCGTCAGCTTCCCAATACAGGATGTTCTTGGCGTTTTCCACGTGGCGGTTGCCGTCGGCATCCTGCCAGTAACCGGCGCCCTTGCCGTTCTCGTTGACGATGGTCAGGTAGTAGCAGCCGATGACCATGTCCTGAGAGGGGGAGATAACGGGCTTGCCGTCCTGGGGCTTGAGGATGTTGTTGTGGCACAGCATCAGGAAGCGGGCTTCAGCCTGGGCTTCCATGCTCAGCGGAACGTGCACAGCCATCTGGTCGCCGTCGAAGTCGGCGTTGAAAGCGGTACAGGCCAGGGGATGCAGCTTGATGGCCTTGCCCTCCACCAGGATGGGCTCAAAGGCCTGAATGCCCAGACGGTGCAGGGTGGGGGCGCGGTTCAGGAGCACGGGATGCTCGCGGATGACTTCCTCCAGGATATCCCACACCTCGGGACGCACCTTTTCCACGGCACGCTTGGCGGACTTCACGTTGTGAGCGATCTTGAGGCTCACCAGACGCTCCATCACGAAGGGCTTGAACAATTCGAGGGCCATGTCCTTGGGCAGGCCGCACTGGTGCAGCTTCAGTTCGGGACCGACCACGATAACGCTACGGCCGGAATAGTCAACGCGCTTGCCCAGCAGGTTCTGGCGGAAACGGCCCTGCTTGCCGCGCAGCAGGTCGCTGAGGGACTTCAGGGCACGGTTGCCGGGGCCCGTCACGGGGCGGCCGCGGCGACCGTTGTCGATCAGTGCGTCAACGGATTCCTGCAGCATGCGCTTCTCATTGCGGACGATGATGTCCGGGGCGCCCAGCTCCAGCAGGCGCTTGAGGCGGTTGTTGCGGTTGATGACGCGGCGATACAGATCGTTCAGGTCGGAGGTGGCGAAACGGCCGCCGTCCAGCTGCACCATGGGGCGCAGATCCGGGGGCAGAACGGGCACCACGTCCAGGATCATCCACTCGGGCTTGTTGTGGCTGGCGCGGAAGGACTCGACGACCTCCAGGCGCTTCACGGCGCGGGCGCGCTTCTGGCCTTCGGTGTCGCGGTCGCGCTCCTTTTCAACCAGCTCGGCGATTTCAGCCTTGAGCTGCTCGGACAGCTTGTCGAGGTCCAGGCTGCGCAGCATTTCGCGCACGGCCTCGGCGCCCATCATGGCGCGGAAGGAACCCTTGCCGCACTTGGCCTCCACCTCGCGGTAGCGGGCGTCGGAGATGAGCTCATGGAGCTTCAGGCCGGTCTCGTCGGAGTTGCCGGGATCCAGCACGATGAAGTTGGCAAAATACAGCACCTTTTCCAGGCTGCGGGGGCTGATATCCAGCAGCATGCCCATACGACTGGGGATGCCCTTGAAATACCAGATGTGGCTTACGGGCGCGGCCAGCTGAATGTGGCCCATGCGCTCGCGGCGCACCTTGGCGCGGGTGACCTGCACGCCGCACTTGTCGCAGATCTTGTCCTTATCCTTGAACTTGATCCGCTTATATTTGCCGCAGTTGCACTCCCAGTCCTTGGTAGGTCCGAAAATGCGCTCGCAGTAAAGACCGTCGCGCTCGGGCTTGAGCGTGCGGTAGTTGATGGTTTCAGGCTTGGTGACTTCACCGTGGGACCAGGCAAGGATCTGCTCGGGAGATGCCATGCCAATCTGGATGGAGTCAAGGTTGCTCAGTTCGAACAAAAGGGTCCACTCCCTTCAGCGGCCCGTGGCCGCGGCCATATCTGCCGGGGCGGACGCGTATTTCAGCGCCCGCTTGCCGGCTAAACAGTCATTTGACTGGTGCAATTATTCCAGGGGATCCAGGTCCAGGTCGCCGACGTTGAAGTCGTCCAGCTCCTCGTCGTCGCCGCCCAGGGAGAAGTCTTCACGGCTGAAGTCGGTATCCAGCACGTCGTCCATGTCCATATCCATGTCCATGTCCTCTTCGTCCAGCAGGGGCAGTTCGGGCTTCTCGGCGGGTTCCTCCTCGCGGACGGGAGCGTCGGGCGTCATCATGTCCTCGGGATCCAGCTCGGGGATCTCGATTTCGTTCTTGTTGGCGTCCAGCACCTTGATGTCCAGGCCCAGGGCTTCCAGCTCGCGGTAGAGCACCTTGAAGGACTCGGGCACGCCGGGGGTGGGGATATTCTGACCCTTGATGATGGCTTCGTAGGTCTTCACGCGGCCCACGGTATCGTCGGACTTGACGGTGAGGATCTCCTGCAGGGTGTGCGCGGCGCCGTAGGCTTCCAGAGCCCAGACTTCCATCTCGCCGAAGCGCTGGCCGCCGAACTGGGCCTTGCCGCCCAGGGGTTGCTGGGTAACCAGGGAGTAGGGGCCGGTGGAGCGGGCATGCATCTTGTCGTCAACAAGGTGATGCAGCTTCAGGAAGTACATGATGCCAACCGTCACGGGATTCTCGAAGTAGTCGCCGGTGCGGCCGTCACGCAGGCGGAGCTTGCCGTCCTGGAAGAGGCGCTTGCCTTCTTCGTCCAGGGCCAGGCGCAGGGGCTTGCCGTTGTGGAAATAGCTCTTCTGCATGCGGGGATCGTTTTCATCCTCGGGGGCAGACATGGTATCGGTGGCCAGACCCAGGCAATCGCGGATCTCCTCGTAGGTAGCGCCGTCGAAAACGGGGGTGGCGATGTGCCAGCCCAGCGCGCGGCAGGCAAGGCCCAGATGCACTTCCAGCACCTGACCGATGTTCATACGGGAGGGAACGCCCAGGGGGTTCAGCACGATCTGCAGGGGGGTGCCGTCGGGCAGGAAGGGCATGTCCTCTTCGCGCAGAATGCGGGACACAACGCCCTTGTTGCCGTGGCGGCCTGCCATCTTGTCGCCCACGGAAATCTTACGCTTCTGGGCGATATAGACGCGGACCATCTCGTTCACGCCGGGGGAGAGCTCATCCTTGTTCTCGCGGGTGAAGATCTTCACGTCCACCACGATGCCGCCCTCGCCGTGGGGCACGCGCAGAGAGGTGTCGCGGACTTCGCGGGCCTTCTCGCCGAAGATGGCGCGCAGCAGGCGCTCTTCAGCGGTGAGCTCGGTTTCGCCCTTGGGGGTAACCTTACCCACCAGGATGTCGCCCGCGCGGACCTCGGCGCCGATGCGGATGATACCGCCCTCGTCCAGATCCTTGATGGCGTCATCGGAAATGTTGGGGATATCGCGGGTGATCTCCTCCGGTCCCAGCTTGGTTTCGCGGGCCTCGGACTCGAACTCCTCGATGTGGATGGAGGTGTAGATGTCCTCCTTCACCAGCTTCTCAGAGAGCAGCACGGCGTCCTCGTAGTTGTAGCCTTCCCAGGTCATGAAGCCGATCAGGGCATTGCGGCCCAGGCCGATCTCGCCCTTCTCGGTAGAGGGGCCGTCAGCCAGCAGATCACCCTTTTCGATGATCTGGCCGGCGGTAACCACGGGGCGCTGGTTGATGCAGGTGCCCTGGTTGGAGCGGGCGAACTTGGTCAGGCGGTAGCTGTGGCGCTCGCCGTGCTCGTCCTTGATGACGATCTCGTCGCCGCTGACCTTATCCACAACGCCGCTTTCCTTGGCCAGGATGACCACGCCGGAATCGTGGGCGGCCTTGAACTCCATGCCGGTACCGACAAGGGGAGCTTCGGGCACCAGCAGCGGCACAGCCTGACGCTGCATGTTGGAGCCCATCAGGGCGCGGGTGGCGTCGTCGTTCTCCAGGAAGGGAATCATGGCGGTGGCCACGGACACAACCTGGCGGGGAGACACGTCGATGTAGTCCACCTTGCCCACGGGAACCTCGATGATTTCGGCCTTGTCACGGACCATGACGCGGTCGTTGACGAAGGTGCCGTCCTCGTTGAGGGGCTCGTTGGCGGTGGCAACCTTATAGAAGTCCTCCTCATCGGCGGTCATGTAGATGATCTCGTCGGTGACGCGGGCGTTGGCGCTGTCTACCTTGCGGTAGGGGGCCTCGATAAAGCCGTATTCATTGATGCGCGCATAGGTGGCCAGAGAGCCGATCAGGCCGATGTTGGGACCTTCGGGCGTCTCGATGGGGCAGATGCGGGCATAGTGGGAGTAGTGCACGTCTCGCACTTCGAAGGAAGCGCGGTCACGGTTCAGGCCGCCGGGGCCCAGGGCGGAAAGACGACGCTTGTGGGTCAATTCAGCCAGGGGGTTGGGCTGATCCATGAACTGGGACAGCTGGGAGGAGCCGAAGAACTCCTTGATGGCGGCGCTCACGGGGCGGATGTTGATCAGGTCGCCGGGCTTCACGTCCACGGAATCCTGAATGCTCATGCGCTCGCGAACCACGCGCTCCAGGCGGGTCAGGCCGATGCGGATCTGGTTCTGGAGCAGTTCGCCCACGGAGCGCAGGCGGCGGTTGCCCAGATGGTCGATGTCATCGGTGAAGCCCAGGCCATAGGGCAGGCCCAGCAGATAACTGACGGAAGCCACGATGTCGTCGGCCAGGATGTGCTTGGGCACCAGGGAGGCCACGTTCTCGCGCACGGCGTCCTTGAGTTGGTCAGCGTCCACAGACTCCATAATGGTCTTCAGGGTGGGCAGGTGGACCATTTCCAGGATGCCGGCTTCCTTGGGATCGAAGGGCAGGTAAGCGGCAGCGTCGACAAAGTTGTTGCCGATGACCTTGCGGATATTGCCTTCCACATCCACATGCACGGCATTGACGCCGGCATTTTGAATGGCGCGGGCGGTGACCAGGTCGATGGTATCGCCCTTGTTCACCATCACTTCGCCGGTCTGGGGATTGATGATATCCTCAGCAGCCACCTGGCCGTTGATACGGGTGGCGATGGAAAGCTTCTTGTTGAACTTATAGCGGCCCACACGCATCAGGTCGTAACGCTTGGGGTCGAAGAAGAGAGAATTGAACATGTTGGTGGCGCTTTCGGCGCTGGCGGGCTCGCCGGGCTTCTGGCGCTTGTAGATTTCAATCAGGCCCTCTTCACGGCTCTTGGCGTTGTCGCCCTTCTGGATGGTGGCCTTCAGGCGCTCGTCGTCGCCCATCAGGTCCAGGATCTCCGCGTCGGTGCCATAGCCCAGGGCACGGAGGATCACGGTGATGGGGAGCTTGCGGGCACGGTCAATACGCACCCAGAGCACGTCGTTGGAGTCGGTCTCGTATTCCAGCCAGGCACCGCGGTTGGGGATGATCTGGGAGGAATACAGGGGCTTGCCCGCCTTGTCCAGCTGCACGTCGAAGTACACGCCGGGGGAGCGGACCAGCTGAGACACGATTACGCGCTCGGCGCCGTTGATAATGAAGGTGCCGTGGTCGGTCATGAGGGGGAAATCGCCCATGAACACGTCGGATTCCTTGATTTCGCCGGTTTCACGGTTCTTAAGGCGAACAAACACCTTCAGCGGAGCAGCGTAGGTCATGTCGCGTTCGCGGCAGCGCTCCACCGTATTTTTCGGCGCGTCAAGGGAGTAGTCAACAAATTCGAGCACCAGATTGCCGTTGTAGTCGGTAATCGGTGAAACGTCGGCCAAAACTTCACGAAGGTCGGTGTCCAGAAAGCGTTGATACGAGTTCTTCTGCACCTCAATCAGGTCAGGCATGTCGAGAACTTCTTCGATGCGCGAGAAGCTCATGCGCTTACGGAGCTTGCCCATCTCAACCTCGTGTACCATAGAAAGCCATCACCCCTTACATCGTCCGACCAGCATCGTTTATATTACCCGTCGCTGAAAATTTTGCTTGCGTCTTTCTTCATTATAATGTACAATGACAGACGCAACGAAATTGGCAGCAGTACATAAAGATACTGATACAATTCTATATTCTATCAATTGTCAAGAGAAAAGTCAATGCCTTTGCGAGGATTTATGGAAAATATTTTTTGTTGTATGGAGGGGCGGCAATGAAGAAAAACGCATTGCTGTGGCTGGCGGTGATCCTGCTTGCGTGGGGCTGTGCCCTGGCTGAAACGCCGGCGGTGGTGGACAGGATCAACACGCCGGGAGAGCACGCTGACTTTGCCTTCGCCGAGGGTGTACCCCTGCTGGAAATGTACTTTGCCCCGGTTTTCGACGCTGACGCCGCTCTGCTGCGCTGCGGCGGCGAGACGATCATGATCGACTGCGGCTCCAAGGTGATGACCAAGCGCACCATCGGCATGCTGAAGCAGCTGGGGGTGACGGAGATCGATGCCATCATCAATACGCACCCCCATTACGATCACCTGCAGGGTCTGGAGCAGATCGCCCAGGCGGTAAAAGTCAAGGAGCTGCGCCTGTGCTTCCCCCTGACGGAAACGGAGCAGGCACAGCTGACGGCGGACTATTGCGCCGCCAGCGGCATTCCAATTACCTACTATGAAGACGGTGCGCAATGGAAGCTGGGGGAAGCCACCATTGACGTGTGGCTCAGGGGTGACGCTGAATGGGATCTCAACGACCGCTCGGCGGTGATGCGGGTGCAGTACGGCAGCCGCACGGCGCTGTTCACGGCGGACGCGGAGCATGAGCTGCAGAAGCGGCTGGTGGAAAGCGTGCCCGCGGAGCTGCTGGACGTGGACATTCTGAAATATCCCCACCACGGCATTCAGGTGCTGAACGCGGACTTCCGGGAGGCGGTGTCGCCGGCGTTTGCGGTGATCACCAACCAGGATTATGAACGCATGACCAACACCAAGCTGCGGCTCAGGCAAAACAAAATCCCCTTCGCGTTCACGCTGAAGGGGCCGGTGGCGGTTTGTACCGATGGGGAAACCTGGCTGGTGGAGCGGCTGCCCATTGATCCAACCACCATCAACTGATCACCACATTTTCACCACACGCAGATCATTATAATAATGAAGCGCGATTTCTTCGCCGGTGTATCCGTCCTGGGCCAGGGCATAGGCGCCCCACTGGGGCATGCCCACTCCGTGACCATAGCCCCGGCCTTCCATATGCACGGTTTTGCCGTCGCTGGAAAGCTCGGTGAGCAGGGTGGAGCGCATCACGGTGCTGCCCAGGGCGATGCGCAGCTCGGCGGCGGGAATCTTTTCGCCATCAGCCATCAGGGTGACAGCACGTCCGCTGCCGCCCTTTTCATATATGGAGATATCATCAATGCCGAGGGGGTCGGCGCCCACCTTGCGGCAGGCGGCCAGGAACTCACCGGCGGGGAAATCGGCCGACCAGGCTTTGGCTTCCGGCGGCGCGTCGGGGCTGTCCAGGCCTTCGGTGATCACGGTGTGGGAGGGCTCGGCTTCCTTCCAGCCAAGACCTTCCCGGGCCAGGGCGGTCATGCCGCCGGAGTGGGCGTGGAACCAGGTATAGGGCAGCGTGCCCGAGGAGGTGACCAGCACCTGCCCGGCGGTTTCTTCCACGGCCAGGCGCACATGATCGTTGATGGCAGCTTCGTTATAGGCCTGAGCCTCGCTGATGTCGGTGGAGATGTCCGCGCCCTGGTAGCGGCTTTCTTTTTCGGAAACGAAGCGCACCACAAACGTGCGGGCAAGAATGGCCTGAGCCTTGAGCGCTTCCAGGGGCCAGTCGTTCTTCATCTCACCTGCCACCACACCCATGACGTAAGTCTCGATGTCCATGGCTGAGATGGTTTCCTCCGCAGCAACATACACCTCCAGGGAAGGCATGCCGGATTCATCTGTGGCGATGCCGGCGGGCAGCGTTGGGTCCGGGGTGGGAAGGGGTGCGTCCTTTGAGGCGGCGCAGGCGGAAAGGAGCAAGCCGGTCAGGATAAGGGCAAGCAGCTTCATGGTGGACCTCCGAATGCATTATAATAAGGAAGCTTGTGCAAATTGAGCATAAATTATGACGGATTGATAAAATGCTGAATTTGTCCCTGTTTTGCAAGAAAAAATCAGGGAAAATCCGTTGACAATGACACAAAACAATGGTATCATGAAACGGTTGATTGCATACGCAGGAGGAGTGTGCCCTTTTGGGGTGCGCTTTCATCCGGGTAAAAGGGAGGTCGAAGCGCGTGGAAACCTTGAAGAATGCTGCTGTCAAGGTGGTTGGCACCAAGCAGGTGCTCCGTGCGCTGAAGGCCGGCACCGCCGCCCGCGCCTATGTGGCCAACGATGCGGATACCTTCCTGTTCCAGCGGATCGTCACCGCGGCCGAGGCCGCGAACGTGCCGGTGGTCCGGGTGGCGTCCATGAAGGAGCTGGGCGTTGTCTGCGGAGTAGAGGTTGCAACTGCTTCCGCCGCCGTCGTCAAGTAAACCTTCACCATTACTACAGCGCCAATAAGTTTCCGAGGGTTGCGGAAATTTTTGGACATACATTTTGGAGGTGCTCTCATGCCCACGATCAATCAGCTGGTTCGTAAGGGTCGCGAGAAGGCTGCTAACAAGTCTACTGCGCCCATTCTGCAGGGCTGCCCGCAGAAGCGCGGTGTGTGCCTGAGCGTCAAGACCACGACGCCCAAGAAGCCCAACTCCGCTCTGCGTAAGATCGCCCGTATCCGTCTGACGAACTCCATCGAAGGTACTTGCTACATCCCCGGCATCGGCCACAACCTGCAGGAGCATAGCGTTGTGCTGATCCGCGGCGGCCGTGTGCGCGACCTGCCCGGCGTTCGTTACCACATCATCCGCGGCGCTCTGGATACCGCCGGTGTGGCCAAGCGTATGCAGGCCCGTTCCAAGTACGGCGCCAAGCGCCCGAAGAAGTAAGCCTGATGCGCCTTATCGCAGCCTGAACCCATGGACAATATCCGCCACGCAGGCCCTTCCCCTGGAACCGGGAGGGAGCACCGCGATGGCGGGCCAGAATGCCCATCGGCCCGCGGGAATCGCCGCGGGGGCCGCATGATGCTGACATGCAGCCAAAAGGAGCAAGGTGCGTTTCGCTTGATGTCAACGAAGAGTTTGTAGGAGGGAATACTATGCCCCGTCGCGGTTTTGTACCCAAGCGCGAAGTGCTGCCGGATCCCGTACACGGGACCACGGTTGTCACCAAGCTGATCAATCAGATCATGCTCGACGGCAAGCGCGGTGTCGCGCAGAACGTCTGCTATACTGCTTTTGAAATGGTCGCCGAGAAGACCGGCAAGGATGCTAACGAAGTGTTCCAGGCCGCTCTGGCGAACGTTGCCCCCTCCCTGGAAGTGAAGGCCCGCCGTGTGGGTGGCGCCACCTACCAGGTTCCCATGGAGATCCGTCCCGAGCGCCGTCAGACTCTGGCCCTGCGCTGGATCGTGGACTTCGCCCGCAAGCGCGGTGAGAAGACCATGGCCGAGCGTCTGGCTGCCGAGCTGGTGGATGCTATGAACAATACCGGCGCTGCTGTGAAGCGCAAGGAAGAAATGCACCGTATGGCTGAGGCCAATAAGGCGTTCGCCCACTATCGGTGGTAATAGACACCAAAGCTGTTGTCTGACTTTTTGCCACGATAGAAAGGAGCAAAACGATTTATGGCCCGTAGTCATCCCCTTGAGCGGGTGCGCAATATCGGCATCATGGCTCATATCGACGCCGGTAAGACCACCACTACCGAACGCATTCTGTTCTATACCGGTCGTACCCACCGCATGGGCGAGACCCATGAAGGCGGCGCCACCATGGACTGGATGGCTCAGGAGCAGGAGCGTGGTATCACCATCACCTCCGCTGCAACCACCTGCGAGTGGCACGACCCCCGCGATCCCCAGAACACCAATAAGAAGTATCGCCTGAACATCATCGACACCCCCGGTCACGTGGACTTCACCGTTGAGGTGGAGCGTTCCCTGCGCGTGCTGGACGGCGCTGTGTCCGTCTTCTGCGCCAAGGGCGGCGTTGAGCCCCAGTCCGAAACCGTGTGGAAGCAGGCGGAAACCTACAAGGTTCCCCGCATGGCTTACGTCAACAAGATGGACATCACCGGCGCTGACTTCTTCCGCGTTGTTGACATGATGAAGGAGCGCCTGGGCGCCAATGCGGTGCCGATCCAGCTCCCCATCGGCAAGGAAAGCGATTTCCGCGGCATCATCGACCTGGTCCGCATGCGTGCTGAGATCTACTACGACGATCTGGGCAAGGACGTGCGCGACGAGGAGATCCCTGCCGAGCTGAAGGATCAGGCTGAAGAGTATCATGAGATGCTGCTGGACGCCGTCGCCTCTTCTGACGACGAGCTGGCCGAGAAGTACCTCATGGGCGAGGAACTGACCGAGGACGAGATCAAGAACGCCATCCGCAAGGCCACCATCGCCTGCGAGATGAACCCTGTTCTCTGCGGCACTTCCTATCGCAACAAGGGCGTGCAGCCCCTGCTGGACGCCGTCATCGAGTACATGCCTTCTCCCATCGACGTTGGCGCCGTGAAGGGCACCGATCCTTCCGATCCCGAAGTCGAGCTGAAGCGTGAGCCCTCCGATGAAGAGCCCTTCGCCGCTCTGGCCTTCAAGATCATGGTGGACCCCTTCGTGGGTAAGCTGGCCTTCTTCCGCGTGTACTCCGGTCACATGGAAGCCGGCAGCTACGTGATGAACTCCACCAAGCAGAAGCGCGAGCGTCTTGGCCGTATCATGATGATGCACGCCAATCACCGCGAAGAAGTGGATCACATCTACACTGGCGAAATCGCTGGCGCTGTGGGCTTCAAGGACACCACTACCGGCGACTCCCTGTGCGATGAAAAGAATCAGATCATTCTGGAGAACATGCAGTTCCCCGATCCTGTGATCGAGGTCGCTATCGAGCCCAAGACCAAGGCTGGTCAGGAAAAGATGACCACCGCCCTGCTGCGTCTGGCCGAAGAAGACCCCACCTTCAAGACCTACACCAACGATTCTGGACAGACCATCATCGCCGGCATGGGCGAGCTCCATCTGGAGATCATCGTCGACCGTCTGCTGCGTGAATTCAAGGTCGAGGCTACCGTTGGTAAGCCCCAGGTTACCTACAAGGAGACCATCCGCAAGCCCGCCAAGGCTGAAGGCCGTTTCGTCCGCCAGACTGGTGGTCACGGTCAGTATGGTCACTGCTGGATCGAGATCGAGCCTCAGGAAGCCGGCAAGGGCTATGAGTTCGAGTCTCGCATCGTGGGCGGCGTGATTCCTAAGGAATTCATCAAGCCCATCGACGATGGTATCCAGGGTGCCGCCAAGGCTGGTCCTCTGGCTGGTTTCGAAGTCGTTGGCTTCAAGGCTGCCGTTGTTGACGGCTCTTACCACGACGTCGACTCCTCCGCCACCGCTTACGAAGTCGCCGGTTCCATGGCGTTCAAGGCTGCTATCATGAAGGCTGATCCCTGCCTCATGGAGCCCATGATGAAGGTCGAGATCATCGTGCCCGACCAGTATCTGGGCGACGTGATGGGTAACGTCTCCAGCCGCCGCGGCCGCGTGGAAGGCACCGAAGTCCGTGGCCAGGATCAGATCATCCACGCCTTCGTGCCCCTGTCCGAGATGTTCGGCTACACCACCGACCTTCGTTCCCGCACCCAGGGCCGTGGCATGTTCACCATGCAGTTCGACCACTACGAAGAAGTGCCGAAGTCTGTGGCTGAAAAGGTCATCGGCGAGCGCGTCAAGAAGTAATCAAACAAATAACGTTAAGATAATTTAGGAGGGATTTTCCCATGGCTAAGGAGCATTACGAGCGTAAAAAGCCGCACGTTAACA
>JAFVVG010000008.1 GCA_017502305.1 Clostridia bacterium
AAGAGCCCGTGGTTGAAGAACCCGTGGTTGAAGAGCCCGTGGTTGAAGAACCCGTGGTCGAAGAACCTGTGGTCGAGGAACCCGTGGTCGAAGAGCCCGTGGTCGAAGAGCCTGTGGTCGAAGAACCCGTGGTCGAAGAGCCTGTGGTTGAAGAGCCCGTGGTTGAAGAACCCGTGGTTGAGGAGCCCGTGGTTGAGGCGCCCGTGGTTGAGGAACCCGTGGTCGAAGAGCCCGTGGTCGAAGAACCCGTGGCTTGATAATCAAACAAACCAATCGAGTGAACCGCGCTTCTGCGGTTCACTCTTTTTGTGCGCACAGCCGCTGCCGGGACAAACAGATCGTAACAAAGTTGACAGGAACGAAGAGGCTATGGTAAAATGAAAAAGAGAATGCAGAAATGGAAAAGTTGATTGTTTGGATAGACTGGAACTGAAAGGTCTGATGCGTGTGAAAAAGATTCTTGTTACGGGTGCGGCGGGTTATATTGGCTGCCATGTTGTGAAAGAATTGCTTGATATGGGGCATGAGGTGATCGCTTCTGATCTGAATTTCAAGGGCGTGGATGAACGCGCTACGTTCTGCACCCTGCCGATTTTCACGGGCAGCACGGATATCTACAATCAGCTTGGTCGGCCGGACGTGTGTATTCACCTGGCCTGGCGCGATGGTTTTGTCCACAATTCCAGCCTGCATATGAGCGAGCTTTCCAACCATATTGTCTTCTGCCAGAACATGATTGCGGGGGGATTGAAGTCCCTGTCGGTGATGGGTACGATGCATGAGATCGGCTATTGGGAGGGCGCTATCGACGAAAACACGCCCTGCAAGCCGCTTTCCCAGTATGGCATCGCGAAGAACGCTTTCCGGCAGAGCCTGCTGCTTTCCACCGCCAACAGCGAATGCAAGGTGCACTGGCTGCGGGCCTACTACATCACCGGCGATGATATCCGCGGCAGCAGCATTTTCTCCAAGATCACCCAGGCTGCGCTGAACAATAAAACAGAATTCCCCTTTACCACCGGCAAGAATCGCTACGATTTTATCGACGTGGACGACCTGGCCAGGATGATCGCTGTGGCCAGTCTGCAGGATGAGGAAACGGGGATTATTAACGTGTGCACCGGCGAGCCCATGTCGCTGGCGGAACGGGTGGAGAAGTTCATCAGCGACCACCATTTCGATATCAAGCTGATTTACGGTGCTTTCCCGGACCGTCCCTATGACAGCCCCGGCGTGTGGGGCGATGCTGCCAGGATCCGGAAGATCATGGCGGCGTATGAGGACGGCAAGGCATAAGTGCGCCGGGGAAATGGCATTCTGCCGTTTCGTCATGATTGTAAAATTCAGGCTTTATGGCGGGCGCAAAGCTTCCGCAGCTTGAAAAAAGCCCGCGGCGGTTATATAATAGCCCGGGCTGTGCCTGAAAATAATGATGGAAACGCCTTGCCGGAATCGGCGGAGGGCGTTGGATATAGAGCAGATTCCGTATATCATGTCAGTCCGGGAATCTCCGGGGCGGAGTCTGTTGGAGGAAAGAAACGTGAATATGGCTCAGTTTCGCCAAAGCTTTGGCGGCAAGCTTCTTCTGTTTTCGCTTGCGTTTTTTGCCGTCATCGGCCTGTTTTACTGGGTTGTGGCCGAGGACTGGACAATGTCCGCCGTGGAAACGGATACGGTTTCGCAGAGCATTCTGCTGCCCGCCGGCAGCGTTGCGCAGCAGGAGTTTGACAGCATTGTGGACGGCCTGGAGTGGCTGTCGGTAACACCTCATTTCGAGACAAGCCACCCTGCGGGGACGGCGACTTTCACCATTTGCGATGATCAGGGCGTCCAGCTGTGGCAGAAAAGCGTGGACGTAAGCGAGCTGGAATCCGACCGGGAAAATGTGATCCGGATTGAGCCCTACCTGCCGGACATGCAGGACCGTTCCCTGGCGCTGCGGGTGGAGCCCGGCGAAACAGGCATGGCGCTGTGGGCCGGCACGTCGGTCAGCGCGGGAAAATTTGATATCAATGTAAAAACAGAAGGCCTGATGGTGAACGGCGAAGCCCTGGCGGCCAATCTTGTAATGAAGACAGGCGGCCATCTGCTGCTGAGCGGCGCGAAGTATATCTGGCCTGTGGCCGCGGTGCTGTGGGCAGCGATGATGGGTCTGTGCGTGATTACGCGCAGAGACATCAACAGCAAGAAAAACACCCTGCTGACCAAGGTGGTCCGTGTGTATGAGCAGTACCGCTATCTGATCAAACAGCTGGTGGTGCGCGATTTCCGGGTGAAATACAAGTCATCCTCCCTGGGCGTGGCGTGGAGCGTGCTCAACCCGCTGCTGACCATGGTGGTTTATCTGTTTGTGTTCTCCACGCTGTTTCAGAGCAATGTGGAGTATTTCCCCGTGTATCTGCTTTCCGGCATAGTGCTGTTCAACAGCTTTTCCGAAAGCACCAATCTGGGCCTGAACTCCATCGTGGGCAACAGCGCGCTGATCACCAAGGTCTATATGCCCAAGATGATCTATCCTCTCAGCAAGGTGCTTTCCTCCTTCATCAACCTGTGCATTTCCTTTGTGCCCCTGCTGCTGGTGATGCTCATCGTGGGCATCCCCTTCAAAAAGAGCCTGCTGCTTTTGCCGGTTGTGATCGTGCTGCTGTTCATGCTCTGCCTGGGCATGAGCCTGCTGCTGGCTACCATGAACGTGTTCTTCCGCGATACCCAGTTCCTCTGGGGCGTGATGGTGATGCTTCTGAACTTCCTTTCCCCCATTTTTTATCCCGAAAGCATCATCCCCGAGCAGTTCCTGTTCATATACAGGCTCAATCCCATCTATCAGCTGCTGTTTTTCATCAGAAGCATCATTATCAACGGCGTATCGCCTACGCCGGCCTCGTACCTGTATTGCATACTGACCTCCGCGGTGCCGCTGCTGATCGGCATCTGGATCTTCCGCAGGAATCAGGACAGGTTTGTATTGTATCTGTAAGGAACGGAGTGTAAACGACATGGATTCCATTATCTCGGTTCAGGACGTGTCCATGCACTTCCGGATGGACAAGAACCACACCACCAGCCTGAAGGAGTGGGTGGTCTCCTGGCTGAAGGGCAAACAGCAATATGAAACCTTTCAGGCGCTGAACCACGTGTCCTTTGAGGTGCAAAAGGGAGAGATCCTTGGTATCGTGGGCCGCAACGGCGCGGGCAAAAGCACGCTGCTGAAGGCCATCTCCGGCATTTACAGGCCCACCAGCGGCAAGGTGATCACCGCCGGCCGCGTGGCCCCCATGCTGGAATTGGGCAGCGGCTTTGACCCGGAGCTCTCCGGCCACGATAATATCTTCCTCAACGGCGCTATTCTGGGCTTTTCGGAAGAGTTCCTGAAAACCAAGTATGATGACATTGTGGCCTTTTCGGAGCTGGGGGATTTCATCTACCAGCCCACGAAGACATATTCCTCGGGTATGATGATGCGCCTGGCCTTTTCCGTGGCAACGATCATCGAACCGGAAATCCTCATCGTGGATGAAATCCTGGCGGTGGGTGACGCTCCCTTCCAGGAGAAGAGCCGAGCCCGCATGATGGAGCTCATGTCCGGCGGCACAACGGTGCTTTTCGTTTCCCACAACCTGGATCAGATCCGCACCATGTGCGACAGGGCGCTGTGGCTCGATCACGGCGAAGTGCGGATGATCGGCGAAACAAAAGAGGTTTGCGACGCTTACGAACAGATGTAATGCACTATATTGAGAGGAGCTTGAACGATGAAAGGCATCATCCTCGCCGGCGGCGCCGGCACGCGACTGTATCCCCTGACCATGGTGACCAGCAAGCAGCTGCTTCCGGTGTATGACAAGCCCATGATCTACTATCCCCTCAGCACCCTGATGCTGGCCGGCATCAAGGATATCCTGATCATCTCCACCCCCGTGGATACGCCCCGCTTTGAAAACCTGCTGGGGGACGGCAGCCAGTTTGGCGTGAACCTGACCTACAAGGTGCAGCCCTCTCCCGACGGCCTGGCCCAGGCCTTCCTGCTGGGCGAGGAGTTCATCGGCGAGGATGCCTGCGCCATGGTGCTGGGCGATAATATCTTCTACGGCAACGGCTTCTCGAAGATCCTGCGCGCCGCTGTGGAAAACGCCGAGAAGAACAGCCGCGCCACCGTGTTCGGCTATTACGTAACGGACCCCGAGCGCTTCGGCGTGGTGGAATTCGACGCGGAAGGCCATGTGATCTCCGTGGAGGAGAAGCCCAAGCAGCCCAAGAGCAACTATGCCATTACGGGATTGTATTTCTATCCCCAGGGAGTCAGCGCCATGGCCCACGAGGTGAAGCCCTCCGCCCGCGGCGAACTGGAAATCACCACCCTGAATGAAATGTACCTCAACAAGAGTGAATTGGATGTGCAGCTGCTGGGCCGCGGCTTTGCCTGGCTGGACACCGGCACCATGGACTCCCTGGTGGAGGCCGCCGATTTTGTGCAGATGGTGGAAAAGCGCCAGGGCATCAAGATCTCGGCTCCTGAGGAGATTGCTTACAAGAACGGCTGGATCAGCAAGGAAAAGCTGCTGGAATCCGCCGAGCGCTACGGCAAGAGCCCCTATGGCGCTCACCTGAAGGCCGTTGCGGAAGGGAAGGTGCAGTATTGATGAAGCGTATTGATACCAAGCTGGAGGGCGTGTACATCCTGGAGCCTGTGGTGCATGGCGACGCCCGTGGCTACTTCATGGAAACCTATTCCACCAAAACCATGGCTGACCTGGGCATCAACAACGTGTTTGTGCAGGACAACCAGTCCTATTCCTCCCAGAAGGGCATTCTGCGCGGCATTCATTTCCAGAACGCTCCCATGGCTCAGGCCAAGCTGGTACGCGTGACCAAGGGCGCCGTGCTGGATGTGGCGGTTGACCTGCGTAAGGGCAGCCCCACCTACAAGCAGTGGGTAACGGTGGAGCTCAGCGCCGAGAACAAGCGCATGTTTTTCATTCCCCGGGGCTTCGGCCACGGCTTTGTAACCCTGACGGACGATGTGGAATTCTGCTACAAGGTGGATAACCTTTACAGCAAGGAATGCGACCGCGGCATCCGCTTCAACGATCCCACCATCGGTGTGGACTGGGGCGTGACCGATCCCATCCTGAGCCAGAAGGATACCACCAGCCCCATGCTGGATGACAGCGACTGCAACTTCGTCTACGGCGAGATTTAAGGAGGAGCGTTCCCATGAGCAAGACCATCATCGTGACCGGCGGCGCCGGATTTATCGGTTCCAACTTTGTGTTCCACATGCTGGAGAAGTATCCGGATTACCGGATCATCTGCCTGGATAAATTGACCTATGCCGGCAACTTGTCCACCCTGAAGCCTGTGATGGACAACCCCAACTTCCGCTTTGTGAAGGCCGACATCTGCGACCGCGACGCCGTGTTCCAGCTCTTTGAGGAGGAGCACCCCGATATCGTGGTGAACTTCGCCGCCGAATCCCATGTGGACCGCTCCATCGAGAATCCCGGCGTGTTCCTGCAGACCAATATCATGGGTACCCAGGTGATGATGGACGCCTGCCGCAAGTATGGCATCGAGCGCTATCACCAGGTCTCCACCGACGAGGTCTACGGCGACCTGCCCCTGGATCGCCCCGACCTGTTCTTCACCGAGGAGACCCCCATCCACACCTCCAGCCCCTACTCCAGCTCCAAGGCGGGCGCCGACCTGCTGGTGCTGGCGTATCACCGCACCTTCGGCTTGCCGGTGACCATCAGCCGCTGCTCCAACAACTATGGCCCCTATCACTTCCCGGAGAAGCTGATCCCCCTGATGATCGCCAACGCCCTGGCCGATAAGCCCCTGCCCGTTTACGGCACCGGCGAGAACGTGCGCGACTGGCTCTACGTCGCCGACCACTGCAAGGCCATTGACCTGATCATCCACAAGGGCCGCGTGGGCGAGGTGTACAACATCGGCGGTCACAACGAAATGGCCAACATCGACATCGTCAAGATCATCTGCAAGGAGCTGGGCAAGCCCGAGAGCCTCATCACCTATGTGGGCGACCGCAAGGGCCACGACCTGCGTTATGCCATTGATCCCACCAAGATCCACTCCGAACTGGGCTGGCTGCCGGAAACCATGTTCAAGGACGGCATCAAGAAGACCATCCAGTGGTACCTGGACAACAAGGAATGGTGGCAGGAGATCATCTCCGGCGAGTATCAGAACTACTACCAGCAGATGTACGGTAACCGCTGATTAAGTCAATCAAAGGGTTCGCCTGGCGGCGGACCCTTTTTTGCTTGCGAAAAATGCTGCGGCCGGCAGCAAGCTCACCGCCTGTGGACGCTTGACAGGAAAAAAGATCAGGATTATAATAATCTCTGCATCGGTTTTTCAAAAACCGAAGACAAAGTAAGACGAAACATATCGAGAGCTCGTGGGAATGCGGAGGGGTATCATGAGGATCATAACGGATTCAGCGGCGGACCTGACGGACGAGGAACTGCGGAAATGGGGCGTGGAATGCGTTCGCACCCAGGTGGTGATCGGCGGCGAAAGCTATGCGGCAGGCCAGGAACTGACCACGGAAGACCTCTGGAAGCGGATGCTGGCCGGGGAGGTGGCGAAAACCTCGCAGCCGGCGCCGGGCGCGTTCCTGGAAGCGTTCCAGGCAGCCAAAGAGGCAGGGGAGGAAGCCCTGTGTTTTTGCGTATCCTCCGGCGTCAGCGGAACAATCCAGAGCGCGCATCTGGCGGCTGCCATGTGCGAATGGGACGGCATTCATGTGATGGATACCCTGAACGGCACAGCGGGGCAGAAGCTGCTGGTGATGCAGGCCTGCCGCCTGCGGGACGAGGGCCTTTCCGCGGCGGAGGTGGCGGCAGAAATGGAAAAGCTGCGCGGCCGTGTGCGGCTGCTGGCCGGCATTGAGACGCTGGAATACCTGGCTCGCTCCGGGCGAATCCCCAAGGCGCTGGCCAGCCTGGGAACCCTGGCGAAGCTCAACCCCCTGCTGGAGGTCTCTCCCGATGGCAGGCTGGTGCTGGGTGGCAAAACCTTTGGCACCCACCGGGCGGTAAACAGCCTGGCACGGCGCATCGCGGAGATGCGGATCGACCCGGCCTATCCAGTGCTGCCCCTGTATTCCTGCGATCCGGTCAACTGCGCTGCCCTGGTGAAAAAGCTGGAGGAAAAGGGCGTGAAGGTCAGCGGTGAGTACTGCGCCATCGGCGCCAGCATAGCCCCTCACATCGGGCCGTATGCCTACGGGGCGGCGTTTGTGGCGGCGGAGTGAGTTTTCCTTGAAATAAGAGGCTCTCCGTGGTAAGATATCTTTGTATATCCTATTGAAAGACGAGGAGAGTCGCCCTATGGAACAGAACGGACGATTTTTTCATAAACAGGGCCGCGTGCTGCTGCTGATGCTGCTGGATACGCTCATCACCATTGCCACGTTTGTTTTTGCCCTGCAGATATATTATGACATGCAGGCGCCGGAAGCCCACATCATTCACGTGTGGCGTTCGGCACCCATTCTGGTGCTGGCCACGGTGGGCGCGCTGTATGCCCTGGGGTTCTACAAGGGTATTCTGAAATACGCCGGCGTGGACATCCTGGTGCAGATCGGCGTAGGCTCCCTGGCGGGCACGGGCTTGACGTACCTCGTTTCGCTGCTGGTGTACACCGCTTACCGCGAGGCCAACATCTTCCTGATGCCCCGCTTTGTTTACCTGGTTCAGTGGCTGCTGATTGTGATCCTGCTTGCCGCCAGCCGCTTTGCCATCCGCTGCGCCCAACAGCCCGGGTTTTTCAAGTTCCTCCACGGAAAGAAGCAGAGCCGCCGGGTGCTGGTGGTGGGCGGAGGCTGGGGCGGCGCCCAGGTGATCCGGGACATCCAGGCCGGCCGCAATGGCGATTGCGCCCCCGTGCTGGTGGTGGATGACGACGAGGAAAAGAAGAACACCAGCATTGGCCGTGTGCCGGTGGTCATGGGAACTGACCGCATCGGCGAATATGTGAAGCGCTACGATATCGACGAGATTATCATTGCCATTGCCACCCCGAAATCCGATATCTCCCCCCTGCTGCGCTCCTGTGTGGAAACCGGCTGCCGCGTGCGCCGCTATACCGTGATGCAGGAGATGACCGGCAGCCAGGGCACCATCCGCGACGTGAACATTGCCGATCTTCTGGGCCGCGAGGAAAAGCACCTGGATATGTCCGGCGTGGAGGCCGTGATGGCCGGGCGCCGGGTGCTGGTTACCGGCGGCGGCGGTTCCATCGGCTCGGAAATGTGCCGGCAGATCATGGGCTTTGTGCCCGAGAAGCTGGTGCTCTATGATATCAACGAGAATTATATGTACGACCTGTTCTTCGAACTGAAGAACAAATACGGCGAATTGGTCAAGAACACGGTGGAGCTCCGGGTGGGTTCCATCCGGGACCCCAAATCCCTGGACCGGGTGTTCAGCGAGTTCAAGCCGGAGATCGTCATCCACGCCGCTGCCCACAAGCACGTGCCCCTCATGGAGGACAGCCCCGAGCAGGCGGTGCAGAACAACGTTTTTGGTACCTACAATGTGGCCCAGTGCGCCATGAAGCACGGCGTGAAGCGCTTTGTGATGATCTCCACCGACAAGGCTGTGAACCCCACCAACATTATGGGCGCCTTCAAGCGCATGGCGGAGATCGTGATCGAGGCCCTGCAGAAGCGCAGCGATACCACCCAGTTCACTGCGGTGCGCTTTGGCAACGTGCTGGGCTCCAACGGCAGCGTGGTGCCCCTGTTTGAAAGGCAGATCCGCTCCGGCGGCCCCGTGACCCTGACCCACCCGGAGATCATCCGCTACTTTATGACCATCCCCGAGGCCGCCAGCCTGGTGCTGCAGGCCGCGTCCATCGCCAAGGGCGGCGAGCTCTTCGTGCTGGACATGGGCGAGCCGGTGAAGATCCGCGAGATGGCGGAAAAAATGATCCAGCTTTATGCCGATCCCCTGGGCCCCAAGGTGGAGATCGCCTATACCGGCCTGCGCCCCGGCGAGAAGCTCTACGAAGAGCTGCTGCGGGACGAGGAAAACTCCACCGCCACCAGCAAGGACAAGATCTTCGTTGCCAAGCCGGAGCAGTTCGACTGGGCCTTTGTGGAGCATATGCTCTCCGAGCTGCAGCGCTGCCTGGATGAGGGCGGCGACATGCACCGGTGCATGCACGCTCTTCTGCCCTCCTACAAGACTCCGGAGGAGGTCAACGGGAAGCATTGAGCATTGAAAAGCATTGGTCGGCACGGGCCGGACGAATTTACAAAACGCTGCTTTTCCTGGGGCTGATCCTGGTGGCGGCGGCCATCTTCGGCTTTTCATCCCAGAACAGGGATGATTCCATCAGCATCAGCACCCGGCTGGCCCGGGTGGTGATTGAGGTGGTGGATCCCGAGTTTCGCTACAGACCGGCCCAGGAACAGGAAAACGTGATCCGCTTTGCTGACAAGCTGGTGCGGAAGTTCGCCCACTTCCTGGAATACGCGGCCCTGGGCTTCTTCATCCGGCTGCTGGTGGGGTGCTTCCGGCTGCGGCCGCCCACGCGGCTTTCGTGGCTGCTGGGCACGCTTTACGCCTGTACGGACGAAATACACCAGCTATTCACCCCGCAGCGCACCGCCCAGTGGCAGGATGTGCTGCTGGACAGTGCCGGCGTGCTGGCGGGCATCACCGTGGCCTATGCGCTGCTGGTGATGGGGAGCCGCTGGCGGGAGAAAAAAGCAAAAGAAAAAACGGACTGATGAGATCATCAGTCCGTTTTATGATGCATCGATTAATAGTTGATGGCGCGGATCATGAAGTAGCTCTGGGGATGGGCGCACACGGGGCAGACCTCGGGGGCCTTCTTGCCGATGTGCAGGTGGCCGCAGTTGGAGCATTCCCAGATCATGTCGCCGTCGCGGGAGAAGACCAGGCCGCCCTCCACATTGGCCAGCAGCTTGCGGTAGCGCTCCTCGTGGGTCTTTTCAATGGCAGCCACCATCTCGAACTTCTCGGCGATGTCCTCGAAGCCTTCCTCGCGGGCTTCACGGGCCATACGGGCGTACATGTCGGTCCATTCGCCGTTCTCGCCCTCGGCGGCGGCCAGCAGGTTTTCGGCGGTACCCTTGATGGAGCCGCCCTCCAGGAGCTTGAACCAGATCTTGGCGTGTTCCTTTTCGTTGTTGGCGGTATCCTCAAACAGCTGGGCGATCTGCACATAGCCGTCCTTCTTGGCCTTGGAGGCAAAGTAGGTATACTTGTTGCGGGCCATGGATTCGCCGGCGAAGGCTTCCAGCAGGTTCTGTTCGGTCTTGGTGCCCTTCAGGTTCTTCATATTGGTAATCCTCCTATACATGTTTCGGTTGGTTGTTGTCTATATTATACACCATCTTGCAAAAAATGAAACAGCAAAGTCTGAAAATTTATTTACAAACCCGTCTGGTTTTTGTTTCCCGGGGGTTTATCGGTTGACATGGATTTTCGGTGCGTGGTATAATTCATCATGTATCCGTATGGGTATAATTCATGATTATTTGGATGGAACAAACCCTCATGAGCAAACGATTCCCATCCTGTATACGCCTTATAGCCATGCTGCTGGCGGTGCTGGTGCTGGGCGGGTGCGCCCCGCAGCCGGCGCCGGCACCGGAGCCCACCGCTGTTCCGGCGAAGCGCAGCGGCGTAGGATTTTACTTCGATACGGTGGTTACCGCCACCCTTTACGGCGCGCCGGAGGGCACGCTGGAGGAGATCTGGGCGGAGTGCGACCGGTATGAAAAACTGCTGAGCAAGACCATTCCCGGCAGCGACGTAGACCGGATCAACAAGTCCGCCGGCACGCCTGTGACGGTGGATCCCGAAACATGGGAGATCCTCCGCCGGGCCAGGGAGATCAGCGCCATGACCGGCGGTGCCTTTGCCGTGACCATTGCGCCCCTGACCGCTATGTGGGATTTCACCGGCGGCACCCAGCGCATGCCCACCGATGAGCAGCGCCTGGCTGCCCTGCCCCTGGTGGACGACAGCGCCATCATCCTGGGGGAAAACAACACCGTGACCCTGCCGGCAGGCATGGAGATCGACCTGGGCGGCATCGCCAAGGGGTATATTGCCGATAAGGTGGCGGAGATGCTGATGGGTAAGGCCAGCGGCGTGATCCTCAGCCTGGGCGGCAATGTGTATGTTCTGGGTCGCAAGCCCGACGGTACCACCTATAACGTAGGCATCCAGGATCCGGACGGCGGTTCCGGCTCGGTGCTGGCGGTGGTGAATACCACGGACCGTTCGGTGGTCACCAGCGGCATCTACGAGCGGAAGTTTGAAAAGGACGGGGTGACCTATCACCACATCCTTGATCCTGTGGACGGCCTGCCCTCCCGCAGCGATCTGGCCAGCGCCAGCATCGTGGCGGCAAGCTCCATGGATGCCGATGCCCTGGCCACCGCCTGCATCGTGATGGGCAGCGAAAAGGCCCTGCAGTTCATGCGGGACAAGGGCATCGAGGGTGTGCTTATCACCCGGGACCGACAGGTTTTCAAACATCAGACAAGCGATACATTCCAGCTGAATATGCTGGCGGACATTCCCGTACAATAACGCTTTAGGAGGCAAACACTCATGGAAAACAATGCGCCCCAGAAAAAGCAGCTCCCCGCGTTCCTGATCCTCACCATCATTTCGGTGGTGGCTGCCTGCGTGCTGGCCCTGACCAACATGATCACCGCCGGCCCCATTGCCGAGCATGCCATGGCTGCCCTGAAGGACGCCTTCAATGCCGTCATGCCTGCCGAAACCTATGAGGAAATGACGCTTCCCGCCGACAGCGAGGTTTCCAGCCTCTATGCCGCCAAGAACGGCGGCGAGGTCATCGGCTACTGCGTTACCGCTGCCAGCAACGGCTACGGCGGCCCCGTGGCTGTGACCCTGGGCGTGGACCTGGAGGGCGTTGTGACCGGCTGCTCCGTGGGCGATACCAGCTTTGCTGAGACTGCCGGCTTCGGCATGCGTGCCAAGGAAGCCTCCTTCCAGGAGCAGTTCCCCGGCATCAGCGCCATCGACGGCGGCTCCTTCGAGGCTCTGTCCGGCGCCACCGTGACCAGCGAGGCCGTGCGCGCTTCCGTCAACAAGGGCCTGAAGTGTGTGGCTGAGGTGGCCCTGGGCAAGACGCAGAATACCCAGGTGACCTTCGGCGCTCCCGCTGCCAAGGAAGAAAAGCCCGCCCAGGCGCCCTCCGGCGACGTGCTGACCGCTGCAGCCCCTGGCTTCAATGGCGCTGACGTGGGCGTGTCCGTGACCCTGAATGGGGACGGCACCATTGCCACCCTGACCCTTGACCTGAGCCAGCAGCTGCCCCCTGTGTGCGATCTGTGCAACAGCGAAGCGTTCCTGGGCCAGTTCATCGGCAAGAAGGGCCCCTTCGAGGGCGTTGATATTGTCACCGGCGCCACCTATACCTCCGAGGGCATTATCAATGCGGTGAACAGCCTTTTCGCGGCGGATGCTTTCGCTTCTGCCGAGACCCGTACCGCCGCTGCCCCTGGCTTCAATGGCGCTGATGTGGGCGTGACCGCCGTGCTGAACGCGGACGGCACCATTGCCGAGCTGGCCTTCGACCTGAGTCAGCAGCTGCCTCCGGTGTGCGATCTGTGCGACACCGAGGCGTTCAAGGCGAATTTCGTCGGCAAGAAGGGTCCCTTCGAGGGCGTGGACGTTGTGACCGGCGCGACCTTCACCTCGGAGGGCATCATTGCCGCGCTGAACAAGATCTATGCTGAGGAACAGCCCGCTGCCGAGGCTCCCGCTACCGTGATCGCCGAGGGCGAGAACGCCACCCTGGCCGTGAAGGCCGATGGCGCCGCCATCGTGACCCCCAACGAGGGCTTCACGGGCGAAGTGGACGTGAAGGTTTCCGTGGAAGACGGCAAGGTTACCGCCGGCGAGTTTGTGGCTCCCGTGGCCGCCGAACCCGCTCCCGTTGACAACATCATTGGCGTGGCCCAGGGCTACCAGAGCGAAGTGAATGTGGGCATCACCCTGGCTGAGGATGGCAGCATTGCCTCCTTGTCCATCGGTTCTGCCGACGAGACCCCCGGCTTCGGCACCCGCTGCGCCGAGAATGAGGCCTTCATCAACCAGTTCATCGGCAAGAAGGCTCCTCTGGCCATTGGCGAAGGCATTGACGCCCTGTCCGGCGCCACTGTGACTTCCACCGCCGTGGTGGAGGCCATCAACACCGCCCTGGCCGCGGCGCCTGCCGCCCCTGTGGACGCCACCTCCGCCGCTACCGATGCTGTGTCCGCCGCTACCGCAGCTGCGACTGAGGAAGTGAAGGAAGAGGACAAGGAAGAAGCCGCTGCCGAGCTGACCGCTGCCGCTCCTGGCTTTGCCGGCGCTGACGTGGGCGTGACCGTGACCCTGGATGCCGAGGGTAATATTGCTACCCTGACCATCGACAACAGCCAGCAGGTGCCCCCGGTGTGCGACCTGGTGGATACCGATGCTTTCAAGGGCCAGTTCATCGGCAAGAAGGGCCCCTTTGAGAACATTGATATTGTGACCGGCGCGACTTTCACCTCCGAGGGTGTGATCGCTGCTGTGAACAGCCTGTTCCCCGCTGAGGAAGTGAAGGAAGAGGCCAAGGAAGAAGCCGCTGCCGAGCTGACCGCTGCCGCTCCTGGCTTTGCCGGCGCAGACGTGGGCGTGACCGTGACGCTGAACGAGGATGGCACCATCGCTACCCTGACCATCGACAACAGCCAGCAGGTGCCCCCGGTGTGCGACCTGGTGGACACCGATGCTTTCAAGGGCCAGTTCATCGGCAAGAAGGGCCCCTTTGAGGGTGTGGACATTGTGACCGGCGCGACCTTCACCTCCGAGGGTGTGATCGCCGCTGTGAACAGCCTGTTCCCTGCTGAGGAAGTGAAGGAAGAGGCCAAGGAAGAAGCCGCTGCCGAGCTGACCGCTGCCGCCCCTGGCTTTGCCGGCGCAGACGTGGGCGTGACCGTGACCCTGGATGCCGAGGGCAATATTGCTACTCTGACCATCGACAACAGCCAGCAGGTGCCCCCGGTGTGCGACCTGGTGGATACCGATGCCTTCAAGGGCCAGTTCATCGGCAAGAAGGGCCCCTTTGAGAACATTGATATTGTGACCGGTGCGACCTTCACCTCCGAGGGTGTGATCGAAGCCCTGAATTCCCTGTTCCAGTAAAAATTACAAAAATGTTTTTCACCCCGGAGCCTGGAAACACTGGCTCCGGGGTTCTGCTTTTGGCGAAATATAAGGGTTTGCGGCGGATCTGAGTCGAAAAATGCCGCATATGTAAAAAAGACGGAATATGAACACGAAGTTCTTGACATTGTAATAATTCTGTAATAGAATGTATGTACCTGAATAGGTGAGGTCTATCCAGACCGTGAATGAGACTGAGGTGAACCATAGATGAAGCACATGTGTAAGAGAATGGTGGCGCTGGCGCTGGCGCTGCTGATGACGCTGTCGGTGATGCCCGAGAGGCTGAACGGCAGCGCGAAGGCTGCGGGCGCATACGGCAAGGTCACGGCGGACGAGGTGTTCCTCCGCAAAAAGCCCAACACCTCCGCGGACTACTGGTTCCGGCTGAGCACGGGATACGTCTGCGAAGTTCTGGACGTGAAGACCAGCGGCCAGATCACCTGGTACAACGTGAACGTGGAGCATCCCTCTCCCGAGAGCGACCGTACCTACATCGGCTACATCCATGGGGATTTCTTTACCCTTCTGACGGAAGAGGAAGCGGCCGAGTATGAGAAGAACGGCGCCCTGAAGGAAGAAACCAACGCCGGCGAGAGTGAAACTGTGCCCGGCGGCAACACCACGCCTGAGGGCGAGGGTGAAACGCCTCCTTCTGCTGACCAGGACAGCTCCTCTGCGGCGGGAAATACCACGGCCTATGCCGGCGCGACCGGCCAGATCACCAACGACGGCGTGAATTTCCGCGTGTCCGAGGGCGGTCAGCTGATCCGCAAGCTGGATCGCGGCACGGTGGTGGAGATTCTCTCCATTCCCGCGGCCATTGACACCAACCATTGGTACAAGATCCGCTACGATGGCGACGAGGGCTACGTCATGTCCACCTTCATGAAGGTGGTCTCCACCGGCGACCCCAACGGCACACCCACGGATCCTGATGGTGAAAGCTCACTGCACGGCTATGTGAGGCTGGTGCTTTCTTCCGCCAACCTGCGCCTGACCCCCGGCGGCACCGTAGGCGCCCAGTGGGAAAACACCGGCGAAGTGCTGCGGGTGGTGGATCAGCCCGTGGAATACCGCGGCTTTATCTACTATCCCGTGATTTTCGAGGGCAACCGCTATTACGTCCGCGAGGATACCGTGCAGCTGCAGGCCACTTCTGGCAGCTCTGGCAGCACTGGCAGCAGCGAAAACCAGCAGCCTGAAAACGTGGTGGGCTATGTCCGCACCACCAAGAGCGGCGTGAACCTGCGCCTGAACCCCGCCGGCAAGGTCATTGAGCAGATCAAGAAGAATACCGTGCTGCCTGTGCTGGTGAAGCCCTTCAAGGAGAGCGGCTACTACTGGTATCGTGTGCAGACCGAGGACGGCGCCCGCGGCTATCTGCGCGCTGACTGCGTGAAGGAGTGCAACGCCGACGGCAGCGATATCGGCTCTGGACCCGTGGTGACGGATACGCCCGTTGAAACCGATCCGCCCAAGCCCGCCAGCTATGGCTACGTCATTACCGTGCTGGATAAGGTCAACCTGCGCACCAAGCCTGCCGGCTCCTCCCAGGAACAGATTGCCCTGGGCGTGGTGCTGCCCCTGACGGGTGAAGTCATCACCAATGAGGGCAAGTATGAATGGTATCCTGTGAAGGCTGCCTCCGGCAAGACCGGCGTGCTTCGCGGCGACTGCGTGAAGCTCTGTAACGCTGACGGCAGCGATATCGGTGAGGAGCTGCCCCCTGAGAATACCGAAACCTCCCAGCCCACTGAATCCACCAAGCCCGAGGAAACCGATAAGCCCACCGAGACCACGCCCCCGGTTTCCGAGTATGGCTATGTGATGCTCACCAAGCCCGGCGTGAACCTGCGCAAGACCGCCGGCGGCGATACCCTGACCCAGCTGGACAAGGACACCGTATGGCCTATGACCGGCGATAAGGTGAAGCAAAACGGCGTGTATTGGTATCCCATCAAGGCTGAGGGCCGCAACGGCTTTGTCCGCGAGGACTGCTGCTTCAAGCTCTCTGCCACCCAGCAGGAAAGCTACCTGGCCGGCAACGGCGTGCCCGAGGAGAAGCCCGAGGAGAAGGTGAGCTACGTGATCACCATCCTGGACTCCGTGAATCTGCGCGCTGCCGCCACCAAGGATTCCACCGCCAAGTTCAACGTGCCCCTGGGCACCGTGATGGCCTACAAGCAGGGTCCCGTGGCCAACTCCAACTGGTATAAGGTCATCTATAAGAACACCGAGGTGTGGGTGCTGGGCACCTGCGTCGAGGAAATGACCGCTGCCGAGTTTGAAGCCTGGCTGGAGAAGAACCCCGATAACACCCCCCAGACGGACGTGGTCGAAGGCTATGTGAAGATCCTCAAGGACGAGGTGAACCTGCGCAAGACGGCTTCCGGCAAGGTACTGGCCCAGCTGAATGAGAAGGATACCGTCTACGCTTACTCCAAGACGGAAGCCAAGAGCGGCTACACCTGGTATTATGTGAAGTCCAGCCAGGGCTATGGCTACCTGCGCAGCGACTGCGTGATGGAGTGTAACGCCGACGGCAGCAACTTCGTCCCCGAAAACACCAATACCCCCGGTGAAACCGGCCAGGAAGCCAGCTATACGACCCTGAAGAAGGGCTCCACCGGTACCGCCGTGAAGAACCTGGTGGAAGAATTGAAGAACCAGGGCTATTACACGGGTGAAGTCACCAGCAGCTATACCACCGAGGTGGAAAACGCTGTGAAGAAGTTCCAGGCCGCCAATGGCCTGACGGTGGACGGCATCGCCGGATCCAAGACGCAGCATAAGCTTTTCGGCACCGTGCCGATCGGCTCTGGTGATCCCACCAACCTGACCATGACCATCTACCCCGCCGAAAAGATCGACTGGTTCACCGGCGGCATCCAGCAGCTGTGGCCCAAGGGCGCCAACCAGAAGGTCTACGATGTGCGCACCGGTATCGTCTGGTGGGCTCACCGCTGGAGCGGCGCTTACCATGCCGACATTGAGCCCCTGACCGCTGCCGATACGGCCCGCTTGTGCAAGATCTATGGCGTGAAGAATGCCGAGGAGATCGTGAAGAAGGATCTGTGGGAGAAGCGGCCCTGCCTGGTGACCATCGGCACTCGCACCTTCGCTTGCTCGTTGTATGGCGTTCCCCATAACCCCGATGGCGACACCATCCCGGATAACGACATGACAGGCCAGATCTGCCTGCACTTCACCAACTCCAAGGGCCATGAATCCGGCAAGGTGTCCTCCGGCCACACCAAGGCCACCGAGGAAGCCTACCAGAACGCCCCCAACGGCCAGAAGAAGTAACCCCAAACATACCAACGACGCCCCCGGCTGGAAACGGCCGGGGGAATTTTTGATAATCATGAATTAGGAATTATGAATTGGGAGCGGAAGCCGCTTGCCCTGCGTCGCGGCGCGACCGTATTCGCGCCGTGACCCCTGCTGATATAGCACAAGCATGCCTGCCCCGAACGGGTGTCGAGAGGGCCGAATGGCCCTTCGCGGGGAATCCAAAGTGGCAGCGCCCCTTTGGTGGTGGAGTCCAGAGGAGGCAAAGCCTCCTCTGGGGCTTGCAACATATGGGCAAAGCATGGTATAATATAAGATACGTTCATATGGATATGAACGGGTTAGGAGACAAAGATGCTTGAATTTATGAAGAAACTTCTGGGTGGCGGCAATGATGCGCACCTCAAGAAGCTGCAAAAGACCGTGGATGCCGTGGAGGCGCTGGCAGATGAATACGCCCGCCTGACCGACGAGCAGCTCCGCGCCAAGACGGATGAATTCCGCGCCCGCCTGCAAAACGGCGAGACGGAGGACGATATTCTCCCCGAGGCCTTCGCCAACTGCCGCGAGGCGGCGACCCGCGTGCTGGGCATGCGCCACTTCCCGGTGCAGGTGCTGGGCGGCATTGTGCTGCACCAGGGCCGCATCGCCGAAATGAAAACCGGTGAAGGCAAAACCCTGGTGGCCACGCTGCCGGCCTATCTGAACGCGCTTTCCGGCAAGGGCGTCCACGTGGTGACGGTGAACGACTACCTGGCCAGTTACCAGAGCGCCTGGATGGGCAAGCTCTACCGTTTCCTGGGCCTGAGCGTGGGCCTGATCGTCCACGACATGGACAACGATGAGCGCCGCAAAGCCTATGCCTGCGACATCACCTACGGCACCAACAACGAGCTGGGCTTCGACTACCTGCGCGACAACATGGTCATCCGTCAGAAGGATCTGGTGCAGCGGGGCCACCACTTCGCCATCGTGGACGAGGTGGACTCCATCCTCATCGACGAGGCCCGCACGCCCCTGATCATTTCCGGCCAGGGCGAGAAGAGCACCATCCTTTACGAGAAGGCTGACCAGGTGGTGCGCACGATGAAGATCGATACGCACTACACCTACGACGAGAAAAAGAAGGCCGTGGTCCTCACCGACGAGGGCGCCCAGAAGGTGGAGCGTGCCTTCGCTATCGATAACCTGAACGACCCCGAGCATGCCGAATTGAACCACCACATCCACTGCGCCCTGCGGGCCCATGTGACCATGAAGCGCGACGTGGACTATGTGGTGCAGAACGGCCAGGTGGTCATCGTGGACGAGTTCACCGGCCGTCTCATGGTGGGCCGCCGGTATTCCGAGGGTCTGCACCAGGCCATTGAGGCCAAGGAGCATGTGAAGGTGGAGCGGGAAAGCAAAACCCTGGCCACCATCACCTTCCAGAACTACTTCCGCATGTACCAGAAGCTCTCCGGCATGACGGGTACCGCCAAGACGGAAGAAGCCGAGTTCCAGGGCATCTACTCCCTGGACGTGGTGGAGGTGCCCACCAACAAGCCCAACATCCGCAAGGATCTGGACGACATGGTGTACAAGAACGTGAACGCCAAGTTCAACGCCGTTCTCGCCTCCATTGAGGAGCACCACGCCACCGGCCAGCCCGTGCTGGTGGGTACGGTTTCCGTGGAAACCAGCGAAATGCTCTCCGCCATGCTGCGCCGCCGCAACATCCCCCATGAGGTGCTCAACGCCAAGAACCACGCCAAGGAAGCCGAAATCGTGGCTCAGGCCGGCCACTGGGGCGCGGTGACCATCGCCACCAACATGGCTGGCCGTGGTACGGACATCCTGCTGGGCGGCAACCCGGATTTCCTGGCCCGCCGCGCCATGCGCCAGGAGGGCATCGACGAGGAAATGATCGAGGCCGCCGTGGGCCACAACGAGGACGTGGCCGAGGAGGTTCTTGAGGCCCGGGCCAAGTATCAGGCGCTGCTGGCTGCCTTCAAAAAGAATACCGACGCCGAGCACGAGCGTGTGCTGCAGACTGGCGGCCTGCACATCATCGGCACCGAGCGGCACGAATCCCGCCGCATTGATAACCAGCTCCGCGGCCGCGCCGGCCGACAGGGCGACCCCGGCTCCACCCAGTTCTTCATCTCCCTGGAGGACGATCTCATGCGCCTGTTCGGCTCCGAGCGTATCGGCATGATCGTCGACCGCCTGGGCCTGAAGGACGACGAGCCCCTGCAGGCGGGCATGCTCACCAAGCAGATCGAGTCCGCCCAGAAGCGCATCGAGGGCCGCAACTTCGAGACCCGTAAGCACGTGCTGGAGTATGACAACGTGATGAACCGCCACCGTGAGGTCATCTACGGCCAGCGCCGCCGGGTGCTCATGGGCGAAAATGTGCGGGACAACATCATCGGCATGTCTGCCAAGCTCATCGACGCCGCCATGGCCCGCTTTGCCGCCAGCAATGACGGTGACGACTGGGAGTGGGAGCAGCTCAAAAACTTCCTGGAGAACCTGTGCGTGCACCCCGGCACCATCGAAAAGAACAAGCAGATGGTCATTGCCGACGAGGACAAGGAAGGTTTTGTGGAGCTTCTGAAGGAGGACGCCAAGACCTTCTACGAGGAACGTGAGACCCTGCTTTCCGAGATCGGCGTGGACATGCGCGAGTTTGAGCGCGTGATGCTGCTGGGCAGCGTGGACCGCCGCTGGATGGACCACATCGACGCCATGGATCAGCTCCGTGACGGTATTGGCTTCCGTGCTTATTCCGGCAAAAACCCCATCACCGAGTATCAGATCGAAGCCGGCTACATGTTTGAGGAGCTGAACAACCTCATCCGGGAGGATACCATCCGCCGCGTCTACCAGGCCAAGGTGGAGCGCACCCCCGAGCGTGTGCAGACCGCCAAGCCTGTGGAGGCCCGCCTTTCCGATGGTCCCCGCCAGCCCCGCCGGGTGAAGGCTGCCGAGCGCGTGGGCCGCAACGATCCCTGCCCCTGCGGCTCCGGCAAGAAATACAAGCAGTGCTGCGGCAGGAACGCAGAATGACCAAAGGGGACGCCGTCCCCTTTGGAATCCCCTGCCAAAGGGCCCTTCGGCCCTCTGGCCTCCCTTTCGGGGAAGGCTTGCAAACGCATATATAAGCTGGGGTCACGCCGCGCTATGGGCGCGACGCGACGCGGGACAGCGGCTATTGCTGTGCTGTACCGATTGTCCGCCACAACACACAGAAAGTTGGTTCAACCGATGGCTGGATTCTTGTAAATGGTCAGTGAAAGACACTTTTTTCATCCGATCGACATACATGAAATGAGGTAATTTTCAATGCTGGAACTGGAACAGTATGCCCAGGATATCGAAGTGATCCGCAAGTCCCTGCTGGCTGCGGGCGACGCGCTGCACATTGACCACATCAAGGAGCAGATCGACGAGCTGACTGAGGAGATGAACCAGCCCGAGTTCTGGAACGACGCCGAGCGCTCCTCCAAGGTGAACCAGAAGCTGGGCCAATTGAAGAACAAGGTGGAGCACTATGAGAAGCTGCTTGCCTCCGCCGATGACATCGAGGTCATGATGGACCTGGCCAGGGAAGAAAACGACCAGGACATGGTGGACGAGGTGGGCGCCGAGCTGGAAACCCTCCGCGAGGCCGCCGATGCCCTGGAGCTGGAGACGCTCATGCGCGGCGACTATGACGACAGCCCCGCCATCCTGTCCCTCCACGCCGGCGCCGGCGGAACCGAGGCCCAGGACTGGACCCAGATGCTCTACCGCATGTACACCCGCTATTGCGAAAAGATGGGCTTCACCGTGAAAGTGCTGGACTACCTGGACGGCGATACCGCCGGTGTGAAGTCCGTGACCTTCGAGGTCTCCGGCGACCATGCCTATGGCTATCTCCGCGGCGAGAAGGGCGTGCACCGCCTGGTGCGCATTTCCCCCTTCGATGCCAATGCCCGCCGCCAGACCTCCTTCTCCTCCCTGGACGTTTCCCCCATCCTGGAGGACGACGACGGTGAGATCGAGATCAACATGAAGGACGTCCGTGTGGACACCTACCACTCCTCCGGCGCCGGCGGCCAGAACGTTAACAAAACCTCCTCCGCCGTGCGTATGACCCACTTTCCCACAGGCATCGTTGTCGCCTGCCAGACCGAGCGCGACCAGGTTCAGAACCGCGCCACCTGCTTGCGCATGCTGAAGTCCAAGCTGCTGGAGCTCCGTGAACGCGAAAAGGAACAGCAGATGGCCGACATCAAGGGCGAAATGAAGAAGATCGAATGGGGCAGCCAGATCCGTTCCTACGTCTTCCAGCCCTACACCATGGTGAAGGACCACCGCACCGGCTTTGAAGTCGGCAACATCGACGACGTGATGAACGGCAACCTGGAAGGCTTTGTGACCTCCTACCTGAAGATGCAGTAACCAGAGGAGGCGTTGCCTCCTCTGGACTCCACCACCAAAGGGGCGCTGCCCCTTTGGAAACCCCGGCCAGGGGCTTTGCCCCTGCACCCCACGAAGGGCCTTCGGCCCTCTCGACACCCCTTCGGGGGAGGCAAAGGTACGCAGATCAGCAGGGGTCACGGCGCGCAACAGGCGCGCCGCGACGCGGGTGAGTAACTTAGGCTCCCTCTTAGAGGGAGCTGTCGCCACAGGGCGACTGAGGGAGTTCTCGTTGCCTATGAAACCACGCAAATTTCTTGCCGCCTTGTGCGGCTTTCTCCTTTCCCTGGCTGTGGCTGTGGCGGTGCTGGCGTTTCTGATCGACGGCATGGGGGGCTCCGCGCCGCTGATGCGCTCCCTCATGGAGCGCTACGCGCCGGCGGAGGCAACCGGCCTGTCTGGGGAACATTACCCTGCCATGGCGGAGATGATCACCGATTATCTTTCCGGACGGGAGCAGGTGTTTCAGTTTGCCTTCACTGACGAACAGGGCGCTGTGCGCCAGTGCTTCCACGCCAGGGAGCAGCGGCACATGGCGGACTGCAAGGCGCTGTTTGACCTGTGCCGTATGGTGCTGCTGTTTGCGGTGCTGGCGGTGCTGCTGCTGGGTGGATGCTGCCGGTTCCTGCGGGACGGGAAACGGGCCGTTGCCCGGGGCATCCTGTGGGGGAGCCTCGCGGTGCTGGCGGCGGTGGCGGCATTGGCCGTTTGGGGGCTTGTGGACTTTGATGGGCTGTTTGTGCTGTTCCACCAGCTGTCCTTTGCCAACGACCTGTGGCTGCTGGATCCCCGCACGGATCTGCTGATCCGGCTGATGCCAACGGGATTTTTCATTCACTATGCCGCGCTGCTCTGCGGCACCTGGCTGGGCATGCTGCTGATGATGGCGGCGGTGGCCCGGCACCTGCTGAAGAGGTGGAAATGATGACCTATGTAGAAAAGGCACGGGAAACCGTCGCGCGCCTGAAAAACCAGGAGCGTGTGCGCATCCTTGCCCTGGAGACCTCCTGCGACGAAACCGCCGCCGCGGTGATCGAGAACGGCCGCACCATTGTGTCTAACGTGGTGTTCAGCCAGATTGACCTCCATGCTCTCTATGGCGGTGTGGTGCCGGAGATTGCCTCACGCGCCCATGTGGAGGCCTGCGACCGGGTGGCGGATCAGGCGGTGAAGGAAGCCGGCATGACCCTGGCCGACGTGGACGCCTTTGCCGTGACCTACGGCCCCGGCCTGGTGGGCGCACTGCTCACCGGCGTCAACTGCATGAAGGGCCTCAGCTACGCTATGGGCAAGCCGCTGATTCCCGTAAACCACATCGAGGGCCACGTTTCCGCCAACTACCTGACCCATCCCGACCTGAAGCCGCCCTTTGTATGCCTGGTGGTGTCCGGCGGCCACAGCCACCTGGTGCAGGTGACGGATTACGGCGAGTACCGCCTCCTGGGACAGACCATGGACGACGCCGCCGGCGAGGCCTTCGACAAGGCGGCCCGTGTGCTGGGATTGCCCTATCCCGGCGGTCCCCGCATCGATGCCCTG
Organism: Clostridia bacterium; assembly: GCA_017502305.1. Lineage (GTDB taxonomy): Bacteria > Bacillota > Clostridia > Christensenellales > Aristaeellaceae > UBA11524. Next base: position 23,514 of record JAFVVG010000008.1, read on the forward strand.
GCGGAGGAGGGAGATCCACATTACCTGACGCTGCCCCATCCGCATCCCGACGGGCGATACGATTATTCTTTCTCCGGCTTGAAGACGGCGTTTCTCAACGCTGCTCACAAAATGGAGCAGAAAGGTGAGACGTTCCCCAAGGCAGACATGGCGGCCTCCTTCCGCTATGCGGTGGTTTCCGCCCTGGTGGAGAAGGCTGTGCTGACGGCACAGGAAACCGGAGCCCGGTGCCTGGCCATGGCGGGCGGCGTTTCCGCCAACAGGCTGCTCCGGCGCATGATGCAGGAAGCCTGTGACAAGGAAGGCATCCCCCTGTATATGCCCAGGATCTCCCTTTGCACCGACAACGCCGCCATGATTGGCTCCGCCGCCTACTACCGGATGCTCCGGGGCGAAACCGCGCCGCTGACCCTCAACGCCATGCCAGCGCTGCGGCTGGTGTGAGGTTTTCAGACACGACCGACGCATTTGGGACAGGAGCCCTTGCGACGCAGGCAGCATCATGGGCACAAAAGATAGGAGGTTTACCTATGACGATCTGGATGAAGTTTGGCCGACTCCTCCCACGCAACCAGGAGGGCAAATGGCCCCTGCCGGTGCAGCTCCTTGTATTTGTGCTGTTCGAGGCACTGTTCATCTATGGCAAGTACCAAGCCAACTATCTGGTATATAACCCGACCATGTACAACTGGGCCCTGGATACCTTCGGCATGATGCATAGTGACCATGTGCTGACGCTGCTGTCCATGCTGATCTCGGCAGAAGTCTGCGCGTGGCATATCGGTTTGCAGCGCTATATCACCTTTGGCGGACAGACCCTTCGCCGGTGGACGATCCTGCCCATCGCCCTGGGTCATCTTGCCCTGAACCTCGTCGCCTGGCTGCTGGGTCAGTTGCTCCTGACCGTAGAACTGCCTCTGCTCACGGACAACATGATGGTCTACACCGTCATCCACAGTGTGCTGTATGTAGGAATCGTGGTTGTGTTCTGCGCGCTGGTTCATGATCTCCGCTTCGGCAACAAGAGCCGTGCCGGAGCACTGGCCGCAGCGGAGATTGCCCTCGTGCTTTTGCTGACGTTGAGCAGCGCATGCAGCGGGCAGATTCAGCAGAACATGCTGGCAGAAGTCTACGCCGCACCCACCTCGCAGCAGGTGACCGTCACCACCATTGGTGTGTCGGAAGGCGAGATCACGGATGATCTGCTCGCTGCCTTCCTGTCCAGCAGCGGCCTTAACCCGGACGATGTGGTAATCGTCAGCCCGGAGAACGTGAACCCGGAAGATGTAGCCACCACTGACCTGGCTGGGTTGCTATCCGGCCTCGCCGCTTCCGCCGACCCCTTCGCCGCATATGAAGAAGCCATAAAGCCCTCCAACCTGGTGGGGGATATCCTGCTGTGGGTGCAGTTGATCCCCATCTTCTTCGGCATGAAGCACTGGCTGTTCTGTCCCGACACACCCAAGGAGGCAAATGCATGTAATTCCGCGTTGAACTCTGGCGGATCGTCAAATTCCTGCTCATCACGGCAGCGGTGAATCTTCTGCTGATGTTCCTGATGCTGGGGATATATCGTGCGCTGCTGAACAGCGGTCTTTCCGCGGGCGTCGCCGCTGCGGTGCACAGCAACGGGCAGCTGCTCCTGAGCACCACCCTGCTGACGCTGCTGCACAGGCAGTTTACCTTCCGAGCCACAGAAAAGTGGTTCATCGCCCTGCCCATCATGCTGATTGCAGACTTTGGCTGGCAGTTCCTGTCCAGTCTGGCGCTGAGTATCATGACTGCTGCAAATCGATTTATCCCACACAGGACGATTTGCTGCGCTGGGCAATCTCCGTTCAGGGCTGTGGATTGTCCTCAGCTACCTCCTCCAGCGCTGCGTCATCTACTGCCACACCACCGACACCAACGGCTGGTACCGCCGTTTTCACCTGACCAATGATGAAAAGGAGTGTGTTTCCCATGAATAAGAACCTCATCCAGGCCATCAAATTCACCCTGTTCAGCCTCTCTGCCGGCATTGTGCAGGCGGTGAGCTTCGCCATCCTCCACGATGTGCTGGGCCTGGAGAGCTACTGGCTGAGCCATGTGCCCTCGCTGATTCTTTCGGTGATCTGGAATTTCACCTTCAACCGCAAGTACACCTTCAAGCCCACGGGCACTGTGAAGCGGGATATGCTGCTGGTGGCCCTGTACTATCTGGTGTTCACCCCCGCCTCCGCCCTGTGGGGCACCTGGCTGGAAAAGCTGGGCCTGCATGATTGGCTGATCGAAATCATCAACATGCTCATCAATTTTATCACCGAGTTCCTGTTCCAGAAGTTCGTGGTTTACCGCGAAAAGAAGGAAGATTAAAGATTTCTCATTTTCTTCTCATGGAAACGCACTGGAAGGCCAGGGCACGGCGTGGTATCATTCAGCCATGGAGGTTGATGAATGATGTTGCGACTGCTGACCTGGCCTTTCCGTTTTGCCGCTGACCTGATGGGTATGATCCTGAGCCTGGCTGGCTCTATGCTGGGCCTGGTGATTGGCTTTGTGTTCTGCGCCCTGGGTGTGCTCCTGAGCCTGACGGGCATCGGCATGATCATCGGTGTGCCGATGGTAATTTTCGGCGGCGGACTGATGCTGAAGAGTATTTTCTGACAGAGGAGAACGCAATAAGATGAAGTATCTTGCAGGCGGACTGTTGATAGTCTTCTTCCTGATCTTGATGTATCTCCTTTTCCGCATCTGGCTGGAGGGCCGCCGGGAGAGAATCGCGCCCCGCAACATTCCCGGCGAGGCGCTCCCGGCAGAGCTGCGGGAGAGGGCGCTGCGTCCCCTGCGGCAGCTGAACGCCTATTACGAAAAGCGAGACCCTGAACTGGCAGATGCCTGCATCGATGAAACCATTCTGCCGGACGAGATGCTGATCCTGGGTACCAACCCGGGGGAGATTTTCCATGGCCGGAAATGGACCAAACACCTGTTGCAATGTGACTGGAAATATTGGGGACACTTGTCGCTGGATGTGGAAAGGAGCGCCCTCAGCCGGGTGGGAACCGCCCTGTACTTCGTCCTGCCGGCTCAGGTCAAGCTGAATATCTGGCGTTTCCGTATCCCTGTCAGGATCACCGGCATCCTGGAGGAGCGGGATGGCCTGTGGTATATCAGCAAGCTGCAGTTTATCAACAATCTGAATACCGCTTATGTGATCGGATCCTGGATTGCCGCGCTTGCGCTGTTGGCCTGCTTGCTGGTGTTCTGCCTGGTGTAACTGCCTTAAGGGTTGCGCCAATAACAAGCTGCGGAATGCCAACTTGACTGGGAGAGTGCCTATGGAACCAAGCAGAATCAAGATCGGAAACATCCCTGCCCTGGTGTGGGGCGAACCCTCGGAAAAGGTGTACCTGTGCGTGCATGGGAAAATGTCCTGCAAGGAATCCGCCCAGGGGCTGGCGCAAATCGCGGCGGAGAAGGGCTTTCAGACGCTTAGCTTCGACCTGCCCCAGCATGGAGAGAGAACCCACGAGCCTGACCGCTGCGATGTGTGGAATGGCGTGCGGGACCTGCGCCTGGTGGGGGATTATGCGTTCAGCCACTGGCAGGAGGTTTCCCTTTACGCATGCAGCCTGGGGGCCTACTTCAGTCTGCAGGCCTACCCGGAACGCACCTTCCGCAAGAGCCTGTTCCAATCGCCTATCCTGGATATGGAACACCTGATCCGCCAGATGTTCCTGTGGTTCAATGTGACCCCTGAACGCCTGGAAGCGGAGGGGGAGATCGATACCCCCATTGATCCGCTGCGATGGGATTATTACCAGTATGTGCTGCAAAACCCTGTTCGGACGTGGAACGTGCCTACCCACATCCTTTACGGCGGCAGGGATGACCTGCAATCCCTGGAGGTGATCCGGGCTTTCGCCGACCGGTTCGGCTGCCAGGTCACCGTGGCGGAAAACAGCCAACACCCCTTCATGGAAGAAAGTGATTTTCCCATTGTGGACAGGTGGCTGAGAGAATATTTATAAGCAATGCCTCCGCGTGATTTGCGGAGGCATTTTGAGTTGCGACCGTTGCGCACACAACCGATATGTGGTAAACTGGCCTTACTACATGAATGGGAGGATTCCCCCAATGGCATCGAAGGTTTATTATTGCGATCTGCGTACCCGCCACGGCGAAACCCTTTTGCAGAAGCTCCGCCGCCTCATCAAGACCGCCGGTATGGGCGAGATTGACTTCGAGGGCAAGTTCACCGCCATCAAGCTGCACTTTGGCGAATTGGGCAACCTGGCCTTCCTGCGCCCCAATTACTCGAAGGTGGTGGCGGATTTCGTGAAGGAGCTGGGCGGCCGCCCCTTCCTGACGGACTGCAACACTCTTTACGTGGGCAGCCGCAAGAACGCCCTGGATCATATGGACACCGCCATGGAGAACGGCTTCAGACCCCTTTCCACCGGCTGCCAGATCATCATTGCCGACGGCCTCAAGGGCACCGATGATGTGTACGTCCCCGTGGAGGGCGAATACGTGAAGGAAGCCAAGATCGGCCGCGCGGTGATGGACGCTGACATCTTCATCAGCCTGAACCACTTCAAGGGTCACGAGGGCACCGGCTTTGGCGGCGCTATCAAGAACATTGGTATGGGCTGCGGTTCCCGCGCCGGCAAGATGGAGATGCACTCCGCCGGCAAGCCCTATGTGGACCAGGACAAGTGCATCGGCTGCGCCATCTGCCAGAAGAACTGCGCCCACGACGCCATCACCATTGAAAACCGCAAGGCTTCCATCGACCACAGCAAGTGCGTGGGCTGCGGCCGCTGCATCGGCGCCTGCCCCAAGGACGCTACCCGCCCCGCTGAGGACGAGAGCAACGACATCCTCAACCGCAAGATTGCCGAATACTCCCTGGCCGTGGTGCAGGGCCGCCCCCACTTCCACATTAGCCTGGTGATCGACATCAGTCCCTATTGCGACTGCCATGCCGAAAATGACCTGCCCATCCTGCCGGACATCGGCATGTTTGCCAGCTTCGATCCCGTGGCCCTGGATCAGGCCTGCGTGGACGCCTGCCTGAAGCAGCAGCCCATCCCCGGCAGCCGCCTGGACGAAATGCCCCACGTCTGCGAGGATCACTTCATCAACAGCCAGCCCGTCACCGACTGGCGCTCCCAGCTCTCCCACGCCGAGAAGATCGGCCTGGGCACCCGTGAATACGAACTCATCGAAATGCGGTAACCAGGGGCTTTGCCCCTGCACCCCACCATAGGGGGCGTTGCCCCCTATGGACTCCCCCACGAAGGGCCCTTCGTCCGCAACCTCAATCGTCGCACTCTCGCTGTCGCTCGATTGCTCGTTTCGGTTGATTCGCTCAGCTCGCTGCATCCGCCACTGGCGGCGCTCGCATCGCTCACCCTTTCGAAACCCACTTTCAGTCATGGAAGTGGGTTTTTCCTTTGCAGGGGTCACGGCGCACGGAGGGTGCGCCGCGACGCGATACAGCAACGCTTGATCTATCCTAAGCGTCGGACGGCGATCATGGGGTGGCGCGCTGCCCGCGCCGCCAGCCCTGCTGTGGAGGTCGCCCCGCGAAGGCTTGCTCGTAAACGCCCCTGAGAAGTGCACCGGGGTCCGGGGGCCACACCCTCCATTGTGGCCCCCGGGCGGCTTTTGGTTCTTTTCGCCGAGACGAAAAGAACATCCCTCGCAAAAAGGCATTGCCGAAAAAAGTGCACATCTTGCTTTCACAAACTAAATCATTTTAAAAACATCTGTTCGTGTTCGCGTTGATAAATCCGCGAAAATGTGCTACACTATCCTTTGCGGCGCGGTTTCGCCGGCGCCGGTCAACGGGTATATTTCCCCTGTGACTGATTTTCAGCGAGGTTTATGATATGAGCAACGATTCCCTGATTATCCGCGGCGCCCGGGAGCATAACCTGCAGAACATCGACCTGACCATCCCCCGGGATAAGCTGGTGGTGTTCACCGGTCTTTCCGGCTCCGGCAAGAGCAGCCTGGCCTTCGATACCATTTATGCCGAGGGCCAGCGCCGGTATGTGGAAAGCCTCTCCAGCTATGCCCGTATGTTCCTGGGGCAGATGGAAAAGCCGGATGTGGACAGCATCGACGGCCTTTCCCCGGCCATTTCCATCGACCAGAAAACCACCAGCCGCAACCCCCGTTCCACCGTGGGCACCGTGACCGAGGTGCATGATTACCTGCGCCTTCTGTGGGCCCGCATCGGTGTGCCCCACTGCCCCAAGTGCGGCAAGGAGATCAAGCAGCAGACCGTGGATCAGATGGTGGACGCCGTGCAGAAGTACCCCGAGGGTACCCGCATGCAGGTGCTTGCCCCCGTGATTCGCGCCCGCAAGGGCGAGCACGCGAAGCTGCTGGAGGAGGCCCGCAAGAGCGGCTTTGTCCGCGTGCGCATCGATGGGGAGATCTACGATATCGACGACACCCCGGCCCTCGACAAGCAGAAGAAGCACACCATCGAGCTGGTGGTGGACCGCCTCATTATCCGTGAGGGTAAGGAATTCCAGAAGCGCCTGGCGGACTCCATCGAGACCGCCACCACCCGCTCCGGCGGCCTGGTGGTGATGGACCTGTTCGACCAGGGCGAGCTGCTCTTCTCCATGAATTACGCCTGCCCGGACTGCGGCGTGTCCATCGAGGAGCTGGCCCCGCGCATGTTCTCCTTCAACAGCCCCTTCGGCGCCTGCCCGGAGTGCTCCGGCCTGGGCACGCTGATGAAGATCAGCCCGGAAATCATCCTGCCTGACCCGGAGCTGCCCCTGCGCAAGGGCGGATTGAACGTGATGGGCTTCAACGCCTCCGAGCCGGACAGCATGGGCGGTCAGTTTCTGACGGCCCTGGGCAAGAAGTATGGCTTCACCCTGGATACCAAGGTGGGCGACCTGTCCAAGGAGGCGGTGCAGGCCATTCTTTACGGCACCGGCAAGGAAAAGATCGCCATCGAGTACGAGGGCGTCCGGGGTCTGACGGAATACACCACTACCTTCGAAGGCGTCATCCCCATGCTGGAGCGCCGCTATAACGAGACCTCCTCCGACGGCATGAAGGCCGCCTATGAGGAATATATGGCTGAGGAAACCTGCCCCGTTTGCCACGGCCAGCGCCTGAAGCCCGAGGCCCTGGCGGTGACCGTCAACGACCGCAACCTGGCCCAGGTCAGCGATATGAGCATCCTGGAAGCCCGTGATTTCTTCAAGAGCCTGGTGCTGACGGAAAAGGAAAAGATGATCGGCGCCCAGATTCTCAAGGAAATCGACGCCCGGCTGGGCTTCCTGATCGACGTGGGCCTGGGCTATCTGACCCTTTCCCGTGCCGCGGGCAGCCTTTCCGGCGGCGAGGCCCAGCGCATCCGCCTGGCCACGCAGATCGGCTCGGCGCTGATGGGCGTGCTCTACATCCTGGACGAACCTTCCATCGGCTTGCACCAGCGGGACAACGCCAAACTCATTGCTACCCTGAAGCGTATGCGCGACCTGGGCAACACCCTGGTCGTCGTGGAGCATGACGAGGACACCATGTATGCCGCCGACTGGATTGTGGACGTGGGCCCCGGCGCGGGCATCCACGGCGGTCACATTGTGGCGGAGGGCACCATTGAGGACATCAAGGCCTGCAAGGAGAGCCTTACCGGCCAGTACCTTTCCGGGGCGAAGAAAATTCCCGTGCCTGCGGAGCGCCGCATCCCTGCCGGCTGGCTGAAGGTGCTGGGCGCCCAGGAGCACAACCTGCGGAACATCGACGTGGACATCCCCCTGGGCGTATTGTGCTGCGTGACGGGCGTATCCGGCTCGGGCAAATCCAGCCTGGTGAACGAGATCGTCCATAAGCACCTGGCGAAGGTGCTGAACCGGGCCAAGACCCGCGCGGGCAAATTCCGCGGCATGGAAGGCGTGGAGCAGCTGGACAAGATCATCTGCATCGATCAGAGCCCCATTGGGCGCACGCCCCGCTCCAACCCTGCCACCTACACGGGCCTGTTTGACCAGATCCGCAAGATCTTCGCCATGAGCCCGGAGGCCAAGGCCCGGGGCTATAAGGAGAACCGCTTCTCCTTCAACGTGAAGGGCGGCCGGTGCGAGGCCTGCGCCGGCGATGGCCTGCTGAAGATCGAAATGCACTTCCTGCCGGATATCTACGTGCCCTGCGAGGTCTGCAAGGGCCGGCGCTACAACCGCGAAACCCTGGAGGTGACCTACCGGGGCAAGAACATCTATGAGGTGCTGGAGATGAACGTGGAGGAGGCCATGGCCTTCTTCGAGAACCACCCCACCATCCTGCGTAAGCTGGAAACCCTCTACGATGTGGGCTTGGGCTACATGAAGCTGGGCCAGCCTTCCACCACCCTTTCCGGCGGCGAGGCCCAGCGCGTGAAGCTGGCCACCGAGCTCAGCCGCCGTGCCACGGGCCGCACCCTTTACCTGCTGGACGAGCCCACCACCGGCCTGCACATGGCGGACGTGGACAAATTGATCCACGTGCTGCAGCGGCTGACGGAAGCGGGCAACAGCGTGCTGGTCATTGAGCACAACCTGGACGTGATCAAGGTGGCAGACTGGCTGATCGACCTGGGCCCCGAGGGCGGCAACGGCGGCGGCGGGATCGTCTGCGCCGGCACGCCGGAGGACGTGGCGAAGTGCGAGGGGAGCTACACGGGGCAGTACCTGAAAGGGATGCTGGAGAGAAAATGAAGATAGGCGTTTTATTTGCAGGAGACAGGGAGCTTGCACCGTTCCTGCCGATGATCAATGACATACGGGAAATGCAGAAGGCTATGTTGACGATCTACGAAGGTATGGTAGAGGGCGTGGAGGTTGCGACGCTTTTTTCCGGCGTGTGCAAGGTGAACGCGGCTGTTGCGACGCAAATTCTGGTGGATTGCTATGGCTGCGAAGCCGTGATCAATGCAGGCACAGCAGGCGGCATGGATGAGAGGCTGGAGCTGTTTGACACGGTGGTGTCAACGGAGGTCGCCTATCATGACGTGGCACCGGGAATCCTGACGGATTTTCATCCGTGGCTGGATTCGGTTTACTTCAGGGCAGACGAGAAGCTGCTGAACCTTGCCAAGCAGGTTGCCGGGGAAAGGACGTTCTTCGGCAGGATGGTGACGGGCGAACAGTTCATTGTTGAGGAAAAACGCCAGGATATCAATGCCCGTTTTGCGCCGCTGAGCGCGGATATGGAAACGGCAGCGGTGGCACATGTGTGCCATGTGAATAAAGTGCCTTTTGTGTCAGTACGCACATTGACGGATACGGCGACCCACAGCGGTGCGGCGGCTTTTGAAGCAAACTGTGCCAAGGCAGCGGCCCTATCAGCAGATTTTGTGCGGCGGATGTTGAGGGCAATGGCATGATGAACGATAGGGAGCGCAACGCGACATGTTGCGTTCTTCTTTTTTCGTCCTGTACATATTCCCCTATATCTGGTATACTGTAAGGTGGAAAGGAAGGTGACGGATGTGGAATTGCTGGACAGGATCCGCGGAAGCCTCCTGGGTGGCGCGGCAGGCGACGCCCTGGGCTATGCGGTGGAGTTTATCACGGCCGAGATGATCCGGGATTTTCACGGGCCGCAGGGTATCCGTCATTATGCGCTTTCCCATGGGAAGGCCCTGATTTCCGACGATACGCAGATGACCCTTTTCACCGCCGAGGGCATTGTGATGGGGTGGAACCGGGCGGTGGCCGGCGGCATGGCTGCCGATATGGAAGTGTATGTTTACGATGCCTATATGAACTGGCTCTGCACTCAGGGCTATAACAAGGAAGGCATGTGGCGGCAGTTCAGCTACCTGATGCAGTGCCCGGAGCTGTTCAGCCAGCGGGCGCCCGGCGGTACCTGCCTGGGAGCGCTGCTTTCCGGGCGCATGGGCAGCCTGCGGGAGCCCGCCAACTATTCCAAGGGCTGCGGCGGCGTGATGCGGGTGGCCCCGGTGGGGTTTGTGGGCGCATTCGGCCGCCGGTATGACGACGTGCCGGAGGACGCGGCCCTGTGGCAGGCAGCGAAGATTGCCGCCATCACCCACGGTCACCCCATGGGGTATATGTCCGCCGCCATGCTGGCGGAGATGATCCGGCTGATTACGTTGGAAAACGGCATGACCCTGGAGGAAATCGCCCTGGCTGCCCTGGAAAAGACGGAGCGGCTCCTGGGCGCGGACGAGGCCCCGGCAGGGATGACGCTCCACGGCCTGACCCGCAAGGCCATCGCCCTGAGCCATGAAGAGGTGGACGACGTGCGGGCGATCCACAGCCTGGGCGGCGGCTGGGTAGGGGAAGAAGCCCTGGCCATCGGGCTGTATTGCGCGCTGAAATATCAGAATGATTTCTCTGCCTGCATCCGGGCCGCCGTGAACCACGACGGCGACAGCGATTCCACCGGCGCCATCGCCGGCAACCTGCTGGGCGCCTGGCTGGGGGCGGAGGGCATCGGTGAGGAATGGCTCGCCCCCCTGGAGGCAAGGGATGTTATTGAAACCATGGCACGGCAGCTCCACGAGGTAGCGAAGGAGCAGGGTCTGTGACACAAGGAGAACGTATGCGACCGATTTATGATATGCTGACGGCGGCTTCTGGCAGGGGGAGCTTCCACATGCCGGGTCACAAGGGCAAGATGCCCTTCGGTACCGTGGACGCCTTTGCCCTGGACACCACCGAGTTGCCCCTCACCGATGATCTCTATTGCCCTGAAAACGGGGTGGCGAAAGCCCAGGAGCTCTACGCCCAGGCGGCGGGAGCGGCGGCTACGCTGTTTTTGCACAATGGCTCCACGGCGGGCATCCACGCCATGCTGCAGCTCTATGCCGGGGAAGGGGACACGGTCATCCTGCCCCGGAACGCTCACCTTTCCGCCGCCAACGGCTGCGTCATCGGCGGTGTGAAGGCGGAGTGGATTCCCATCATCCAACTGCCGGACGGTTACTGCTATATTGCTGAAGAAGATGTGCTGGCGGCTCTGGACAAATATCCCCACGCCAAGGCGCTTTTGCTGACCCGCCCGGATTTCTACGGCGGCTGTCTGCCCCTGGAGAGGATCGTTGCAAAGGCCCACGGCATGGGCGTTAAGGTTGTGGTGGATGAGGCCCACGGCGCGCACCTGCCCTGGCTGGAGGGGATCGCCTCTGCCGGCGAGATGGGCGCTGATGCCTGGGTGCAGTCTGTGCACAAAACACTGCCGGGCCTTACCGGCGCTGCGGTGCTGCACCTGCGGGACGCTGCTGACAAGCCCAAGGCCATGCGCATCCTGCGCCGCCAGCAGACCTCCTCGCCCAATTTCGTGCTGCTTATGTCCATTGACGACAGCCGTGCTTATATGGAAGAAAAAGGCCGGGAAAACCTTGCCCGGACAGCGAAGATGGCGAATATCCTCCGGGGAGCCCTGGGCGTTACCGGCTACGAGGAGGCCCACTGCCAGTGGCGGCAGACTGGCATGCAGTTTGACCCCACACGCCTTGTGCTCCACGTTCCGCAGGGCGGCGCTGCGCTGGCGAAGATCCTGCGGGATAACGGTGTGGACGCGGAAATGGCGGACATCCGCCGGGTGGTGCTGATCCTCTCCTGCATGGACGAGCCGGGGGAGATCTTCCGCATCATGGGCATCCTGCGGAATAATCCGCCCATGGCCAGGCTGCTGCCCATGCTGCCGGACATGCGCGCCCTGCCGGAGAAGGCCCTTGATCTGCGGTCTGCCGTGATGGCACCCTGCGAGGCTGTTCCGGTTGAAAAGGCGGCCGGGCGCATCGCCGCTACCTCTGCCGGGCTTTACCCGCCCGGCATTCCCCTGGTGTGCCCCGGGGAAATCATCACCCCCGGCGTGGTGGATCTGCTGCGCCGTGCCGGTACCCATGAAAGATTTGGCCTGGAAGGAGAAAACCTGCTGTGCGTTGTGTAATTTTTGACCTGGACGGCACGCTGACCCAGTCGGAGGAGGGCATTTTCAACTGCGTGCGCTACGCCGCCGGAAAGCTGGGCTTCCCCGTTCCTGATGACGAAACCCTGCATAAGTTTGTTGGCCCGCCGCTGACCTATTCCTTCCGGGAATACATGGGCATGGACGAAGCCACCGCTGACCTGGCCGTAGCCACCTACCGGGAGCGCTACACCGTGGTAGGGCTCTTCGAGAACCGGGTGTACCCGGGCATCCGCCGCCTTCTGCGTACGCTGAAGCGTGAGGGTTGGTACATCGGCATCGCCACCGGCAAGCCCCAGGGTCCGGCGGAGCGCATCATTGAGCATTTCGGCCTGAGCCGCTATTTTGACAAAATCGTCGGCCCCACGGGGAAGATGGGCGCGGAGAAGGACTGGCTGATCCGCAATGCCCTGCCGGAAGCCTATGACGAAGCCTGGATGATCGGCGACCGCAAGTTTGATATCGAGGGCGGCAAGGCTGTGGGCATCCGCACCATGGGCGTGGGCTACGGCTACGGCGACGAGGAAGAGCTTCGCACCGCCGGCTGCGATGTATACGCACCCACCGTGCAGGATGTCATCGACGTCCTCTGCCCCGGGGCGGAAGCACCTGAAGGCGCGTTCCTTTCCATCGAGGGCCTGGATGGCTCCGGCAAAACCACGCAGATCCGCCTGATTACCGATGCCATGGACCGCTATGGCTTCGAGGTGGTGCACAGCCGTGAGCCCGGCGGCTGCAAGGTCTCGGAGGCCATCCGCCAGGTGCTGCTGGATGTGAACAACGTGGGCATGGACGGCATTACCGAGGCCATGCTCTACGCTGCGGCCCGTGCCCAGCACGTGCGTGAGATCATCCGCCCCGCTGTGGCGGCGGGCAAGGTGCTGCTCTGCGACCGGTTTGTGGATTCCTCTGTGGCTTATCAGGGCGGCGGCCGCCAGCTGGGCGTGCAGCGCATCCTGGATATCAATGCTCCTGCCGTGGACGGCACCCTGCCCATGGCCACCATTTATCTTGATATCGACCACAAAACCAGCCTGAAGCGCCGCAGCGCCGCAAGCGTCCTGGACCGCATTGAAATGGAAGCGGACAGCTTCCACGCCCGCACGGAAGCGGCCTACCGGGAACTTATCGCCCGGGATCCCCTGCGCTTTGTGGTGGTGGACGCCACTAAGACGCCGGAGAAAATCGGTCGTGAGGTGGCGGAAAAGGTGCTGGCCCGGCTGATGGAGGCGGAAGCATGAGCGAGCGTATCGTAGTTGGCATGTCCGGCGGCGTGGACTCCTCCGTGGCGGCGCTGCTGCTGAAGGAACAGGGGTATGACGTCATCGGCGTGTTCATGAAGAACTGGGAGGAGCAGGACGATAACGGCGTCTGCACCTCCGAGAGCGATTGGCGTGACGTGCGCGAGGTCTGCGACCTTATCGGCATTCCATATTATTCGGTAAATTTTGCCAAGGAATACTGGGACCGCGTTTTCAGCTATTTCCTGGATGAATACCGGGCCGGACACACCCCAAACCCGGACGTGCTGTGCAACCGGGAAATCAAATTCCGGGCCTTCCTGGATTTCGCCATGCAGCTGGGGGCCTCCCGTATGGCCACGGGCCACTTTGTGCAAACCAATGAGAATGGGGAGCTGCTCCGCGGCAGCGATCCCAACAAGGATCAGAGCTACTTCCTCTATATGCTCAAGCAGCATCAGCTGAAGCGGGCCATGTTCCCTGTGGGCCATCTCACCAAGGCAGAGGTGCGCCGCATTGCCGAGGAGAAGGGCCTCCCTGTCAGCAAAAAGAAGGATTCCACCGGCGTGTGCTTTATTGGCGAAAGAAAGTTCAAACAGTTCCTGCAGACCTATCTGCCTGCCATGCCCGGCGATATGGTGGCTCCTGACGGCCAGGTGGTGGGCCGCCACGACGGCCTGATGTACTACACCCTTGGCCAGCGCCGGGGCCTGGGCATTGGCGGCTGCGGCGATGGGCGCAGCTGGTTCGTCATCGGCAAGGATCTGAAGAATAACAAGCTCCTGGTAGCCCAGGGAGAGGATCATCCCATGCTGTACAGCACCTGCAGTCTCGCTGGGGGCGTGACCTGGATCGGCGAGGCCCCCATTCAAGAAGGGGAAACCCTGCGGTGCACCGCCAAGTTTCGCTACCGCCAGGGAGACCAGCCTGTGGAGGCGACGCTCCAGGGCGACAAGCTGCACATCCGCAGCTTGGTTCCCCAGCGCGCCGTCACCCCCGGACAGAGTGCCGTGCTCTATTGCGGAGACGTCTGTCTGGGCGGTGCCGTGGTGGAAAAAGTACTGGACGCCGGAAAAGTCACGAACGGAATTGTGGAATAATTATTACAAAACCACTACATTTGGATAAAATGCCGAACGAGCAACAAACGAAAATACTTGCCGTTCGGCATTTTTTATATATCAAAAAATATCAAAAAAATTTCAAAAAAAGTGTTGACAAACAAGGCATTGTTTGATATTATTATCAAGCACGTTGCGCGAGCGATGTGCGCCGAACCTTGAAAACGATACAGAAACAAAGAAACGCAAGAAATAGTAGACAGATGATTCCGAATGAGTTAGTCTGGCAGCGAGAGCTGCTGGATAAGATAAAGGATTAAACGGAAGAGTTTGATCCTGGCTCA
>JAFVVG010000009.1 GCA_017502305.1 Clostridia bacterium
CGTTTCGGTTGATTCGCTCAGCTCGCTGCTTCCGCCACTGGCGGCGCTCGCATCGCTCACCCTTTCGAAACCCATCTTTCGTATTGGAAGATGGGTTTTTCCTTTGCGGGGGCCACGGCGCAGGGTCTTCGACCCATTTCCATTGGGTGCGCCGCGACACACAGCCCAGCAACGTTTATCCAACGCCTGCGGTTATCCAAACGTTTTGATATTCCAAACGCCGGGCAGCGATCATGGGGTGGCGCGCTGCCCGCGCCGCCAACCCTGCTGTAAAGGTCGCCCCGCGAAGGCTTGCACGCAGGCGATCCTGAGAAGTGCACCGGGGTCCGGGGGCCACACCCTCCATTGTGGCCCCCGGGCGCTCTTTGGTACTTTCTCGCGAGAGAGAAAGTACAGCGTTGCGCGAAAGCACAAAAACAAGAAAACCACAGTGTGGCGGGCGATTACAGATCGCCCCTACAAAAAGAAGCAGCCTGCCAGTGAGAGTGATGGAAAGGATGGAGTTATCCTACACTTTGCACCAAAGAAATACCGAAACAGCAAGCCAGCCAAGGCTTGCTGTTTCTTGTTCTGCGTGATAGAATGAAAGCGACAAACTTGAATTTGGAGGTTAAAAAGTGAAAAAAATATATGCGTGGGAACCGTGGTTCTTTATGTTCTTCGGACTATTTCACTTACATAGAATATGGGGATTGATTGACAGAACATCCTATGCTGATTTTTGGATTGGGATATTGGAGAGCAAAGGTATATTCTACTTTTTGCTAATGGGAATTTTGGCATTTCTTTGTGTTTGTGGAATAGTAACATTTTGTAAGAATATAAAGAATAATTATTGGTGGCGTTGGATTTACATTTTCGGCGGAAGCTATGTATTGTTCGACTTGTTTGCAATAGCAATTGAGTTGAAAGTGTGGAATGATTTGTTATTGCTTATGTTTGATGTAAATAGTCCTTACTGGAATATAGTGTGGGGATTTTTTATTGCATTAGGTGCATTTGTATTTTGTTTGGGTATGAAATTGCTAAAACAAAGAAAAACGCAAATTTGAATTTGGTGAGCAAACCAAAGCAGATTTTCTCCCTCTTAGGAGGGCGCAATTATACGCGCTGTACCAGCGCATTGCGTTTGGGAACCACATAAGCAAACGAGCATCCGGCATATTCGCCAGATGCTCGTCTTTTTCGTTGTGGGATCAATTCATCCTTAAGAATCCTCCCACCATAGCAAGCTGCTTTTTCATTACCCGTTGGGGTGCTTCTTCTGATAATCCTCAATGGCGGCGTGGATGGCCTGCTCCGCCAGCAGGGAGCAGTGCATCTTCACCGGGGGCAGGCCGTCCAGGGCCTCGGCCACGGCCTTGTTGGTCAGCTTCAGGGCTTCCTCGATGGTCTTGCCCTTCACCATTTCCGTGGCCATGGAGCTGGTGGCGATGGCGGCGCCGCAGCCGAAGGTCTTGAACTTCACGTCCACGATGACGCCGTTTTCCACCTGGATGTCCATCTTCATGATGTCGCCGCACTTGGCGTTGCCCACGGTGCCGGTGCCGCTGGCGTTTTCCAGCTCGCCCACATTGCGGGGGTTGGAGAAATGATCCATCACTTTTTCGCTATACATAAGGTGCTTCCTCCTTGATTACTCGTCGTCCTCATCCATGTGACCGTGGTCGTGGTCAATGGGGCAGGAGCTATTCAGCGTCTGGTTGTAGAAGTTCAGGGGGCTCATGTCCCGCAGGGACTTGATGATGCCCGGCAGCTTGTCCAGCACAAAGTTCACGTCCTCCTCGGTGGAGTCGGTGCCCAGGGACAGGCGCAGGGAGCCGTGGGCGATCTCGTGGGGCAGGCCGATGGCCAGCAGCACGTGGCTGGGATCCAGGCTGCCGCTGGTGCAGGCGGAGCCGCTGGAGCCGGCGATGCCCGCCAGGTCCAGGCGGAGCAGCAAGGCCTCGCCCTCGATGTAGCGCACAGACACATTCACGTTGTTGGGCAGGCGCTCGGTGGGGTGGCCGTTGAGCCGCACATCGGGAATCTCCTTCAGGATGCCCTCGATCAGCTTGTCCCGCAGGGCGGTCATGCGCTGGCTGTTGGCTTCCAGGTTCTGCACGGCCAGTTCAATGGCCTTGCCCATGCCCACGATGCCGGCCAGGTTTTCGGTGCCGGCACGCTGGTTGCGCTCCTGGGCGCCGCCGTGCATGTACTGGCCAATCTTAACGCCCTTGCGGATGTACAGCGCACCCACGCCCTTGGGGCCGTGGAACTTGTGGCCGCTCATGGACAGCATATCGATGTTCATGGCGTTCACGTCAATCGGGATAGCGCCGATGGCCTGCACCGCGTCGGTGTGGAAGAGAATGCCCTTCTCCTTGGCCAGCTTGCCGATCTCCGCAATGGGCTCGATGGTGCCGATCTCGTTGTTGGCAGCCATGATGGTGATGAGAATGGTCTTGTCGGTGATAGCCTTCTCCACATCCTCGATGCGCACGCGGCCATACTCGTCCACGGGCAGGTAGGTCACCTCAAAGCCCTGCTTTTCCAGCCACTGGCAGGTGTGCAGCACAGCGTGGTGCTCAATGGAGGAAGTGATGATGTGGTTGCCCTTGTCCTTGCGGGCCATGGCAGCGCCCTTGATGGCCCAGTTGTCGCTCTCGGAGCCGCCGGCGGTGAAGTAGATCTCCTGGGGCAGGGCGCCGATGGCGGCGGCCACCTGCTTGCGGGCGGCGTCCACGGCGCGGTGCGCGTCGCGGCCGGTGGAGTGGATGCTGCTGGCGTTGCCGAAGATCTGGGTGAAGTAAGGCAGCATGGCCTCCAGCACCTCAGGGGATACGGCTGTGGTGGCAGCGTTATCAAGATAAACCTTGTTCATGGTCAAGACTCCTTTGTGATACCGAATTGCTCCTGTTCGAGCATATCCTTGAGAGAAATGGACTGCAAAAGGTCGTTGATGCTGTTGGAAAGATACTCCCATACCCGGCGGGTTTTGCACTGGCCGGAATGGCGGCAGCTGCCCTCGTCACTCAGGCATTCGGAGATACTCAGCGGGCCCTCGGTGGCGTCGATGATATCGCCCACGGTGATTTCCTCCGGCTCCTTGGCCAGCTGATACCCGCCCTGGGCACCGCGCACGGTGGTCACCAGGCCAGCCCTGCGCAGGTTGCCCAGCAGCTGCTCCAGGTAATCTTCCGGCACGCCGATCTCCGCCACGCTTTTCAGCGGCTGGGGGCCGCTGCCCGCGTGCTGCGCCAGATAAAACATGGCGTACAGCCCATACTTGCCCTTGGTGGAAAGCTTCATCCAGCGCCTCCTTTCTCAATCCCGACAAATTTTCTCGGGATTTCCGAGAGCATTCTATCATACCCGACTATTCTTGTCAACATTAAACCTTATTATGCGCAAAAGAAAATACCCGGCGTTTTCAGCCGGGCATTTCTGCTTAGATATAAGGTTTGTATTCCCCCGCCAGCATCAGCAGGCAGAAGAAGTACAGGCAGTTGTCGTAGTAGCGGCGCTTGCCCTTGCGCAGGGGCGTATTCCAGAAGTTGCGCAGGTATTCATCCGCATACTGGCTGTCGCTGGCAATGGAGGCCGCGCCCAGCACAGCCGTGATGGCCACGGGGTGCATGGCCAGTTCATCGTGGGCCTTGCCGTCCAGGTCATAGGCGGCGTACTGCTCCTGGGGAATACCGTGGAAGAACTCCTGCAGCCGGGTCACCACCTGGCTCAGAGCATTGTCCCGGCCAAACCACAGGTGGTTAAGGGCGATGTTCATGGCCACGCGGTAGGCGTCGGAATAGTAGGCGAAGGGCTTGCGGAACATGAGCCGGGGCGTGCCGTCATACTCGGCGTATTCCGGGCTCATGCCCGTCACCGGATGGGCGCTGAGGGCGATATACTCCCGGCTGGCTTGGGCCGCCCGCTTCCAGAAGGGCCGGTCCTTTTCGTCCGCCTTCAGGGCAAACAGCTCGTAGAAATGGGGCAGGTGGTAGCTGGGGTCGGAATAAAGCGTTTCCGGCACAAACCTGATGTAATGGTTCTCCGGATCCCACATGGGGTCGCCGCCCTGCACCATCTCATGCTGATGCACGCAGTGCCGCAGGATATCCCGGCCCTGTTCAGTATAGTTGCAGATGCCCTTGCCATCACCCCAGCGGCTGGCTGCCATGAACAGCGCCATGGCGAAGTACTCCTCACCGTCGGGGGCGGGGCCTTCGGCGTTATGCTTGCCGTCCAGCTGCACAGACCAGGCGAAATACCCCTCATACTTGCCGGAAGCATGGTGCATGTAGCGTTTGGCAAAGCACCACAGCTTATCGAAGAGGTCTTTGCGGTCCATCTGCACGGCCATCATCATGCCGTAGCTCATGCCCTCGGTACGGGCGTCGATGTTGCCGGTATCCACCATGCAGCCGCTGTCGGCGTCCACATCCTGATAGAACTTCTCCTCCGGGTCAAAGAAAATGGTGTTGAAGGTTTCCTGCACCTTGGCCCGGGCGGCTTCGTCACTGACGCCGATGCGGGCGAACCAGTTGGGATACGTCATACGTATAGCTCCTTTACCATGCCAGGGGGTAATCCTCCAGGGCAAACTCCAGGCTGCGTCCGTTCTCCTTCAGGGTGGTGATGATGCTGTCCACCGAGGTCACCTTGTCCATCAGGCTGGGGGTGAAATCGTTGCGGTCAGTGCGGCTGGAAATGCGGATAGGCACCAGGCGGAAGCTGTCGCGCTCCACCACGCCGTCACGCACACGGAAGCGCATCTGGACAATGAAGCTGGACATGTCGCTGGGCTTTTCCTCCGCCGTGTAGCAGAAGTTGCCCAGGGAATAGCAGATGTAAACGCCCTTGTAGCACTCAATGGGCTGAATGCGGCGGCTGTGGTTGCCCACCACCAGGTCGGCGCCGGCGTCCACCGCCAGGCGGCCCAGCTGCACCTGATCGCCGTCGGGGGTGTAGCTGCCCTCGCGGCCCCAGTGAAAGCTGACAATCACGATAGGATACTGCGCTTTGGCCGCCGCAACGTCCTGGGGCACCTTGGCCCACAGCTTGTCATAGCCGGCGGTGCAGTCGAAGCTAAGCATGGCAACCTGCATGCCCTTGACCTCCCGCAAGGCGATCTCCCCCGCTGCCACAGCGGTGGTTCCCGCGCTTTCGATGGCCAGGCGCAGGGCCAGCTGTGCTTCCGCGCCTGCTGCGTCCATGATATCGTTGGTCAGGGTCACGGCCTCCACGCCGCCGGGTGCCAGCACGGCTGCGTCCTCCTCCTGAGCGCTTTCCAGGCTGATGATGGTCAGATCATCCTCCAGCAGCGTTTCCCGGATATTCCTGAGCACAAAGCCGTGGTCGCCGGCGTATTTTTCCAGTTCAGCGCCATAGAATTCCCCGCCCAGCAGCATATCGCCGGCGGCGGAAACAGTAATCAGCAGCGAGCCATCCGGCTCAAAGCGGGAAGCTTCCTCCGCCGCGGCGATCTCCTCCGGCGTGGGCGGCTTGGAGATGGTTTTATCCACCACCTGGGGCGCAACGCTATCCAGGATCTCCTCCATGGAGAGTTCCTCGTCCTCCGCCGCCGCGCCGCACAGGGCCAGCAGCAGCGCCAGCAGGAGCGTCAGTAGTTTTCGCATGGTTTCCTCCGAATTACAAAGTAGCGAGATAATCCGCCATTTTCTCCAGGGCAATGTTCAGCTTGTCGATGGCGGTGGCATAGCTGCAGCGGATGTGTCCCTCGCCGCAGGGGCCAAAGGCCGTACCGGGCACGCAGGCCACCTTCTTGGCCTGGAGCAGCCCCTCGCAGAAGGCTTCGCTGGTGAGCCCTGTCTTTTTGATGGACGGGAAGACGTAGAACGCGCCCAGGGGCTCGAAGCATTCCAGCCCCATGCTGCGGAAGCCTTCCACCATCAGCCGGCGGCGGCGGTCGTAGCTTTCCCGCATGTGTACCACGTCTTCATAGTTGCGCTCGCGGCCCACCTTCAGGGCCTCCAGCGCCGCCACCTGGCCCTGCCGGGGAGCGCAGAGGATGCCGTACTGGTGGATCTTGTTCATCACATCGATGAGCTCCCTGGGGCCGCAGATATACCCCACGCGCCAGCCCGTCATGGCAAAGGATTTGCTGAAGCCGTTGATGGTCAGCGTATAATCCCACATGCCGGGCAGGGAGGCAAAGGAGGTGTGCTGCAGGCCGCCGTAGGTCAGCTCGGAATAGATCTCGTCGCTGATGACGAGAATCCCCGTTTCTCGCACCACCTGGGCCAGCTTTTCCAGGTCTTCCTTCTCCATGATGCCGCCGGTGGGATTGTTGGGGTACGGCAGGATCAGCGCCTTGGTGCGGGGGGTAATGGCGGCCCGCACCTTCTCCGGGGTGAGGCGGAAGGCATTCTCCTGGCTGGTTTCCACGCCCACAGGCTTGCCCCCGGCGAAAACCACGCTGGGGCTGTAGGAAACATAGCTGGGTTCAGGCACCAGCACCTCGTCCCCGGGAGCGATGATGGCACGCAGCGCCACGTCGATGCTCTCGCTGGCGCCCACGGTAACCAGGATCTCCGTTTCCGGGTTATAGCAGGTCTGGTAGCGGTGCTCCAGATACCAGCTGATCTCCTTGCGCAGGGAAAGCATGCCCCTGTTGGGGGTGTATTGGGTTTCGCCGTCCACAATGGAATTGATGGCGGCGTTGCGGATATGATAAGGGGTGATGAAGTCCGGCTCGCCCACGCCCAGGGAAATGGCGTCCTTCATGGTGGAGGCCAGGTCAAAGAAGCGGCGGATACCGCTGGGGGGCACGGCGGCGATATCGGGGTTCAGATAGCGGTCGTATCTCACGGGCTGATCACCAGCCGGTTATCAGATTTCTCCGTATCGAAGATCACGCCTTCCTCCTTGTAGCGCTTGAGCACAAAACTGGTGGCGGTGCCGGTGACCATCTCCAGCGTGGAAAGCTTATCGGAAACAAACATGGCCAGCTCCTTCAGGGTGCGGGCCTCCACCAGCACCAGCAGGTCGTAGCTGCCGCTCATGAGATAAACGCTCTTGACCTCCTCAAAGCGGTAGATGCGCTTGGCCACGGCGTCAAAGCCCATGTCGCGCTGGGGGGTGACCCGGACCTCGATCATAGCCTCCACCCGCTCCCGGTCGGTCAAATCCCAGTTGATGGTCGGCGTATAGCGCAGGATAATCCGTTCCTGCTCCATGCGCTGGATGGCCTCCGCCACCTCGGTGATGGTAGCGCCGGTCATAATGGCCACCTTCTCCAGGGGCAGGCGGCAGTCTTCCCGGAGGATCTCCAGGATATCCATATCAAGCTTCGTCAAAGAGGATCTCCCCTTTCATAAAATCGGATAGTTTCACACATAGCATTTTACACTACCAGCCGCCGTCCTGCAAGCCTTGCGGGACATTCAAAACAGAATGTATACAAAACACTTTTCTTTTGGCTCCATGTATGTTACAATGATCCAAAGAATAAAATGGATCAAATGGGAGGTAATCGGCCATGCAGCGTATGCCGGGGTGGTTCAGGGCCGTATTCATCGCGGTCATGCTCTTCACCTGCGCGATCCTGTGCTGGTACGCCGCCGCTCAATATCAATTGCGTTTCCAGGTGGCCGACCTGGCCCTTTCCCTGGATACCAGCCGTCAGAGAGAAGTCAAGCAGCAGTACGAATACGACCAGGTGGTTGCCCAGCTTCCCCTGGTCCGGGCCCAGGTGGCCGAACTGGAACCCCAGGCCGAAGCGGCCCAGGCCATCGAAAAGGAGCTTCGTGCCCAGCGCAAGGCGCTCCGGGCCGAGAACGCCGCCCTCGCCCAGCAGCTGGAAGCCCTCCAGACCGAGGTAGCCGCCCTGCGCGAGAAGGAGCAGCTGCTCCGGGATCAGGTTGAGGCGCTGCGCCAGCAGCTCCAATAAGGGATTTACACGCTCGCGTGTGAACATCGTTAGAAGAACATCAAAGGAGGTTTCCCCATGACCAAGACCGCCAACAAAAAGCCCGTTGAACTCATCCTCATGTGCGTTTGCCTGCTGGTCGCAGTGATTCTGGTTGTCGCCCTGCTCTTCTCCCGCGCGGGTCTGAAGAACCAGGTGGACACCCTGACCGCCGATCTTGCCGCCAGCCGGCTCGAGTGGGAAACCATCGCCGCTGAAAAAGAAACCCTGCAGGCCAGCCTGACCACCGCCGAGAACGCCCTGAAGGAGGCCAGCACCTCCCTGGAGGAGTCCACCGCCAAGGCCGCCGAACTGGAGGGTCAAATCGCTGAGCTGACCACCGCCAACACAGACACCAAAGCCGCCCTGGAAACCGCTGCCGCCGCCAAGACGGAAGCCGAGAGCAGCATCGCCGCCCTGGAAGCCACGATAGCCGACCTGAACGCCCAGCTGGCTGAAGCTGCCGAAGCTGCCGCCGCCGCAGATGCCGCTATCGTCGTCCTGACGACTGACAAGACCTCTCTGGAAACCACCGTAGCCGACCTGACTGCCAAGTCCGAGGCCGCCTCCGCCGAATTGACCAAGGTCGTCGCGGACGCCAACGCTGCCTCCGCCTCCTCCGCTGCTGAGCTGGAAGCCGCCAAGGCCGATGCCGCCGCTGCCGCTGCTGAGCTGGAAGCCGCCAAGGCCGATGCCGCCGCTGCCGCTGCCGAACTGGAAACTGCCAAGACCGAGGCTGCCGCTGCCGCTGCCGAGCTGGAAACCGTCAAGGCTGATGCCGCCGCTGCCGCCGCCGAGCTGGAAGCCGTCAAGGCCGACGCCGCCGCTGCCGCCGCTGAGCTGGAAGCCGTCAAGGCCGATGCCGCCGCTGCCGCTGCCGAGCTGGAAACCGTCAAGGCTGACGCCGCCGCTGACGCCGCTGAACTGGAAGCCGTCAAGGCCGACGCCGCCGCTGCCGCCGCCGAGCTGGAAGCCGTCAAGGC
>JAFVVG010000010.1 GCA_017502305.1 Clostridia bacterium
TCCACCTACGAGATTGTGGAAGGTCGTCCATTGGTGAATCTGTTCTTCCACCTGACGCAGAATCCTGGACATATGCGGGATGATGGGTACTACGAGCCTGGTGTGTGGGCGGAGAAGGATGGCATCTACGTTGTCACCATCAACCTGCTGGACGGCGCGGTGGAGGATATCTACTATGATACCGGCCTGATGGGCAACGGCTAAATAACCATGGGGCGCTGTGTATGCAGCGCCCCTAATGCTTAGCAACCCAAAATGGTTGCTTTTGAGTTTTGCAACCAAAATCGTATATTGCCTGTGATTATTGTAGAAGAAGTGCAAGAGAAAGAGCAATCGCTGTACTTGAGAGCGTTCCGATGAGATATTTTTCTGCAAATGCTTGATCTTCTAGTTGCCGATATCGTGCGATGCTTTTTGCGGTTAACACAAAACCGATTGCACCAATCTGATTGCAGAGAACAAGAATGGCAATTACAACACGTTCAAGCTTTCCGATGATTCGACCAGCAGGCATCTCAACGGGTAGTTCCTCTGAGTTTGGCACATTGCTAACATACTGAGATAGCTTACGCACAAATACTGAAGCAGGTTCAAACAGAATGATAAATAGCATCACATATCGTGAGCAGGTTTCACAAGTGCTGATGGTGAATCTGCTAGTCAGTAATCTCAAAAACGCACTTTGATGCAACTCTAAAGCCATGGTGTAAACCAGGATGCATATAACGCCAATATGCATCAGTTGATCAAAAACAAATGATAGTAGATGAAACAACGGTTTTTTGAACGCTTTATCTGCACGAATTCTAACGTAATCGAGTATGAAATGCGATATCACAATAATTGCACTTGGCCATATGCAGTTCTGTGGAGATATGAACAAGAAAAGAGAAAGGATCATTGTAATTCCGTATATCAGTGAATGCAATAACAGATATCGAAATAACTTGGTTTTCTTTTGTGCACAGCTATTTGACTGCAGAGTAAAGTCTGCAAAAAAATGTGTTGCAATTAGTATTGTTAGAATCACAGTTATTCCTCCTGTCTTTTGTGGTGTAGTTCCTGTATTGCTGCAATTGCCATATTTCTAGCAGTGAATATATTGCTGGCTTTGATTGTCTTGTCAATACTTTGTCTACTTATTCCTAATATATCTGCCAAGATTATTGATGCGCCTCTCTGTCTTCCGCTAGTAATAAAGAATGTATCTTCCTTGTGTGCATCATTGAAATGCGAAGTATAATTCAATAAGTAGTTTGCACGATCTAACGGTAACTCCTTATCGATTCTTTCAAATATATGATTGAATTCGCTTTTTCGACGCAGTAGGTCTGCTACAAACGATGGTAAAGAATGCGGTAAGTATTGTTCAAGATCAGCCATTACAGGAAACATAAACTCAAGGAGAAGCATTAAATGGTTTTGGTAAGTGCTTTGGGTTGCTGCTATTGCTGATGCCGAACCAATCACTGCATTAATTATCCTGTCTGAATAAGTGTTTGTAAACATCAGAACGGGATATCCTTCGCCTGCATCTGTGTTTTTTATTGCATGTCTGGCATAATGGTATACAGTGCCATCTTGTCCAGTAGTGCCCTTATCCGCTAATTGAATATCCCATGATCCAGTTCCTATGCCTGCTCGGATTTTGACAGGATGAAGAATAAGCGATACTAACCGATAGTACATATACGCTGATTCTGGAGACGCAAACAGTCCTTGGATCTCATCACCAGCACTAAAGTCAACCGGACGAATCATCTGATCACAAAAGAGCTGGTTTAAAACATCAATAGTGTTGGATAATAATTGTTGAATTTGATTACGATTTTCTATAGAGTAAGACTTCGATTTAACAATATCGATAATGAGCGAAGAGTATAGTTCTTTCATCAACACGTTCACCTCATACAGTAGTATATCACAAAAAAACAAAAAAGCAACCGTATTTGGTTGTTTTTCAAAAAAGCAATCAAATGCGGTTGCATTGCTGTTCAATGGGGCGTGAGGCTTTCTGTGTATGGCTAATGATTAGTATTCAATGGTATAAAAGGTAAGTGAAACCTGTCAAACATTTAGGCAATACTTGTCATTAGTCAAGGAGTTTAAGGTATGCCTGAATTCCTTCAGATAGAACCAATCGCGCGTACTCCACTGGAGCATTGTAGACCAGCCAGTCCAACTCCGTCTTTTGTTGCACAGTATGAGCATGCCCAGCCTCCACAACAGTACAGTCGATGTCCAATGCAGTTCCATCATCAAATCGTAGCTCTACGCAGCCGCTGTCCATGTTGAATTCGCAGGTGATCAGTTTCATATGCTTGTTCTCCTTTTGTGTTGTGAACAAGCTGTGTAAGCGTGAGTTGGGGGCAATATCCTTAACTATGTGATACTCCGGTCTCCCACTTGGACACTGCCTGATAGGATACCCCCAAATGCGTAGATACCTGCTCCTGCGTCAGTCCCTTTCGCTGTCGCAACACGCGAATATTGCTGCCAATTTTCATGCGATCAACCCCTTCACCCGCATTATGGCACAGCATGGCGTGAATTGCAAGCGAGCGTCTCTCTTATCACTCAACCGTTGCTCGAGTGCAAGGCTCCTGTGTTCAGTTGGCATGATGGATCTGCGGCTCCCTCTCCAGGGGATACTCAGTCAACGCCTCCCCATCCAGATTCGTGCCACGCAGATGCACTGCCGTCAGCCGGCTGTTACCGTAGGTCTTGTAGTAATATACCCCCTGGTCCGCGTTCACGCAGCAGGAATAGAGCGTATGCTCCCAATCGCCATTGGGTGCCATCACGCTGCCACGGGTCATGGCAACAGCGTCCAGCAGGTGAAAGAAATGGGCCACGCTGGCATCCTCGCTTTCTTCGCACACCGAGTTATGCGTCAGAAAAGCCGCACGCACGAACCTCGAGGATGGCGAAGCATCTCCCGGCAGACCAAAGCTGCCCAGTCCCCTGCCAAAGGGCCTCAGCTCCATCTCGTCGGTAAAGCGGTTCTCAGCCTGCAGCGCCGTCAGGTTCATGTACTGGCACAGGTTATGCATGTGAAAATCAAAGGGCGGACTGTTGGTCAGCACCCCGGCAGGATTATCAAGGATGTGCATGCCGTCTGCCATGCATTCAATCACCAGCGATTCTCTTCTGTCCGCCACATGCCAATGCAGCGGTGAAACCGGCACCGCATCCCCGAAGGGCAGATGCATCACCAGCGTGTCCGCCAGCAGTTCTCTTGCCTCCTGCGCCGTGGCGCACTGCCCCAGCAGCCACCATGGCAATTCAAAGGGCGCGATCCGCTTTGAGCTTGCCGTCCCTTCCCTGGCATACCAGGCATTCCCCGGATAGTTCAGCCCGGCCACGCACAATCCCTTCTCGTTCACGGCATCGGCATAAAGGGGGCACCCTTCCAACACCGTCGCCATACCCATCATGGCATAGTGATGCATCATTTCTTTTTCCATTCTGAACCTGATAGGATGATTTCTGGGCATCATCACCACCTGCTGCCCAAAGTCCACTTCCAGGTCCAGATTCCGTCCAAAATAGAAATCTCCGTTTTTCCAGGCAATGCTTGTACACATGCCGCTCGCCTCCCTGGTAACATCGTTCCCCAAAGGACGTATAACATTCATGAACGCGCCTATATTTTCTGTATACAATGTCCATTTCTCTTGACATATCACACAATTTGCCTTATCATTTATATAGAAAAAAAGTAACAAAGGGTAACCCATGTTACCCCGGACTCTTAAGGAGGTCATTTACATGAAAATCATGGAACAGTCCCGCCGCGATTTCCTGCGTCTTGCCGGTAAGGGCATGGTTGGCGCTGCCGCGCTGACCGCCGTTCCTTCCGTCATCGCCGGTGCCGAGGAAGCTGCCGCTCCCGCCTGGCCCTGGACCTACAAGCCCGTGGACAAGGAAGTTGTCAAGGCCAAGGTGTTCGAGAACTTCAACGGTGCCAACGGCGGCTGCTGCTCCGGCGTCGCTTCCGGCATCCTGGACGTGATGGCCGCTGAATACGGCTATCCCTACAACCTGATCGACGGCCACATGTTCGCCATCGGCGGCGGCGGTTACGGCCGCAAGAACCTGTGCGGCTCCCTGGGCGGCGCCTTCGGCGTGATCGGCCTGTTCTGCGAAAGCAAGGACGCCGGCGCCATCCGCAACCAGCTCTACGCCTGGTACGAGTCCACCCAGCTGCCCATCTATGTGCCCGAAGGCCGTGAAGCTCACGCCCATCAGACGGTGGCCGGCTCCGAGCTGTGCAAGGATTCCGTGGGCAACTGGATGGCCGCTTCCGGCTGCGAGTTCGCCTCCCCCGAGCGCGGCTATCGCTGCGGCTGCCTGTCCGCTGACGTGGCTGCCAAGACCATCGAGCTGCTGAACATCCACTTCGGCTTCGAGGCCGCTCCCGTGGCCGAGGAAGAAGCCGCTCCCGCCCTGGCTGCCAACGAGTACATCGGCACCGCCGTTTCCGAGATCGGCGGCGAGCTGAAGGTCAAGGTCACCATGGACGGCGACAACATCGCCAAGATTGAAGTGCTGAGCAATAAGGAGACCCCCGATTTCTTTGCCAAGGTCAACCCCACCCTGCTGGATAACATCGTGGCCGCCAACGGCACCACCGGTGTTGACGTTGTGACCGGCGCCACCAAGTCTTCCGAGGCCATCATCGCCGCCGTGAACGACGCCCTGTCCCAGATCAAGAAGTAATCCCGTTTCCATACAGCCTGCCACCCCGGCAGGCTGTTTTATTTTGTGTTTCGTGTTGAACCTTTGCTGAAACAGGTGTATAATATTCAAGCATGCATATCGTTTCCCTGGAGTGATATTTTTGAAACGCAATAACGCTTCTCTTGCCCTGGGTTTTCAGTGGCGGCGGGTCCTCTCCGTTGTTCTTTTGATCCTCTATCAGGTCGCCGGTCAGCTGGTTTTGTTCCGCGCCGTTGTGAACCACGCCGAGGAAGAATGCATCGACCGCCTTCGCGACGCTACCCGCCAGTTTTCCTCCACTTATTACGAGCACGCCATGTCCGACAGGGAACAGCTGGGTGTTGTGGCGGATATGCTATCCGTGCTCATGGCGGAAGGTTCCGCCCATGACCTGCCCACCCATCTGTCTTCCTTTGAGCAGCGCGGCATGCTGGACTGGCTGCAAATCCTTATGCCCGATGGTACGCTGATCACCGGCTTTGGTCACTATGATATGAGCGCCACTCTTTCCTATGATGAGGAAGTGACCCGCCTGCCCTATATCAGCAATATCTCCCCCGGATATCTCGACGCGACCCACCGCGTTATCCGCAGCAGCGTTCCCATCAAGCAAAACGGCGAAACCATCGCCATTCTTTATGGTGTATACGATCTTTCCGCCG
Source organism: Clostridia bacterium (assembly GCA_017502305.1). Classification (GTDB taxonomy): domain Bacteria; phylum Bacillota; class Clostridia; order Christensenellales; family Aristaeellaceae; genus UBA11524. The sequence continues at coordinate 5,385 of JAFVVG010000010.1, forward strand.
GCCACTCCCCAACCGGCGTTACCGCCTACGACGGCAATGCCTATACCTTCGTCATGGAAACAGACACAGGAAACTACATCATGGACGGTCTTCGGGGCCACCAGACCATCGGCACCACCGGCAGCACCTACGAAGCCAAGCCCGGCTTCAGCCTTGAACAACTCAACCAGGACCTGCAAGCATGCCGTGAAGGCTATTCCGCCTTCCATTCCCTTACCCTGGATGAGTACATGTACATCTACTACGCGCCCATTGGCATCAACAACTGGATGACCCTGGTTTCCCTGCCGGAAAGCGCGGCCATGTCCTTCTCGATGGAGTCCAGGAGCCTGATGATGGGCTCTGTGCTCTACATCTCTCTGGGCATTATCCTCTTCTTCGCCGTCAATCACGCCATTGACCACCGGCTGCAGAATAAGAATGACTTCATCGCTCAGCTTCAGTCCAGGCTGATGGCGGTTTACAAGCACCCCGAATACCATCACGCAGCCCTGTTGGATGTGGCAAACCGTGCCCAGAGCGACGCCGTTTTCCTTGCGGATGAGCAGCAGCCCCACGCATGCGTTATTGCCGGCAAAAACGAGGCTCTCGTCAATGCGTATAAGCTCCGCTCGTCCGAGCTTATTCCCCAGCTGATGGATCTGTGCCGCCAGCAGCGCCGGTCCATGCGGCTGCACCTGAACAGCCGTGTTCTGCGCGACTATCCCGCCATCGTCCAGTTTCTCCGGGATAACAGCCAGGCCACGCTGGCGCTCTCCCCCATTGTTGACGCCGATGGAGGCGTCCATCAGCTCATGGGCGCCTTCTCCCCAGAAAACCTGGACGTTTTGATCCTGCTGGATACCACCGCCGTGGATTTCTTCATGGCCGCCAGCAGCATGGATCACATGAACCGCCTGGAGATCGCCGGCACGGTGGACTCCCTCACAGGCGTTTTGAACCGCACCAGCTATCACCTTCGCCTGGATGAACTGAACCGCACACTTCCTCAGGGCCTCGGCTGCGTGTATGTGGATGTGAACGACCTCCACGCCATCAACAACCGTTACGGTCACGAGGCCGGCGACGCCATGCTCCGTACCATCGCCTCCGCTCTGGTGGACGCCTTTGACAGCCGCAGCGTTTTCCGCTTCGGCGGCGACGAATTCATCATTCTCACCGAAAATGCCCAGGAGTCCTGGCTTGCGGATATGATCCACCAGGCCAACGCCGCCATCGTCAGCGCCGGCTATACTGTTTCCATCGGCCACGCGTGGAAGGATCAGCCCTCCGATGCGGACAGCCTGATCCGTGCGGCGGAAGCCGCCATGTACAAGGCAAAATACCAGTTCTATCAGGAAAAGGAAAAGAAAGCCGTTCAGCAGAAGGAAATCGAGATCTCCCATCTGCTCCTCACCGATAACAAGGACGTCAACACCTTCCTCCACCGGGCCGAGGATCACTACCGGGGCGTATATATCGTGAACATGCACACCGGCGCCGCCCGGGAGATCATTTCCCAGGACTACATGCTCACCGCCATGCACCAGGACAAGCTGAGCTTCCTGCAGGCCTTCCAGCGCTATATTGCCGAGGCAGTCGATAAGCAGAGCCGGCGAAACGTGCAGCACTTCTTCGTGCCCGAGCAAATCATCGCCCAGGTAGCCGCCGGCAAGAATTCCATTGTGGAATACGCCCGCACCAATGGCTTCCGCTACCGTCTCTCAGTCAGCGCAGCACCCGGCTTCACGCCGGAGACTCCCGAAACGCTTTGGGTATTTGAGATCATATAAAAAATTCGACAGCGTCCCCACCGGAACGCTGCCGCTTTTGTTTATTCTGCTTTGTTCAGTACCCTCTCGATAATGAACCGGGGACGATGCTTGGTTTCACTGTAAATCTTGCCGATGTACTCGCCAATGACGCCCAGGCTCAGCAGCTGAATGCCGCCAATGAGCCAGATGGAGCCGATCATGGAGGTCCAGCCCGCCGTCGTCGCTCCGGCGATCTTGCTCAGCAGCGCCCACAGGAGCATCACAATGCTGATGAAGAACACCACCACACCCAGCACCAGGATCAGCCGCATAGGCTTCACGCTGAAGGATGTGATGCCGTCAAAGGCAAAGGCCAGCATCTTCTTCAGGGGATATTTGCTCTCCCCGGCGAAACGCTCGTGGCGCTCATACTCCACCGTGGTCCAGGGATAACCAATCTGGGGCACAATGCCGCGCAGGAACAGGTTCACTTCTCCGAACTGGCTCAGGCCCTCCAGGGCACGCTTGCTCATCAGGCGGTAATCCGCGTGATTGAACACAATGTCCACACCCAGACCCTTCATCAGCTTATAGAAGCTCTCCGCCGTGAAGCGCTTGAAGAAGGTATCCGTCTGCCTGGAGGAGCGCACGCCGTACACCACGTCAAAGCCATTGTGATAGGCGTCCACCATGCCGTCCACGGCGTCCACGTCATCCTGCAGGTCAGCATCCATGGAGATCACCATGTCGGCGTAATTCACCGCCGTCATCAGTCCTGCCAGCAGGGCATTCTGATGTCCACGATTCCGGGCCAGGTTCACACCGGAGAACATTTCCGGCTCCTCCCGGTGCAGCTGCTCGATGATCTCCCAGGTGCGGTCCTTGGAGCCGTCGTTGACAAACATCACGCGGCTCTTGTCGCTGATCTTCCCCTGCTCCAGCAGCGATTCCATCTTCGCCTTCAACCGCTTGGAGGTTTCAGGCAGCACCTCTTCCTCCTTGTAGCAGGGCACGACAATATAAAGCGTCTTGGCATCTTTCATTTCAGGTCCTCCTCAGCGGTCCTCCTTGGGTACTACCGCGCCGTTATTCTTCCAGATGTGCTTCTCCGGCACCACGCCGCGTACGCAGGAAAGCGGATACACATTGCTGTTGCGGCCCACCACGGTGCCGGGGTTCAGCACGCTGTTGCAGCCCACTTCCACGTTATCGCCCAGCATAGCGCCAAACTTCTTCACGCCGGTTTCGATATGCTCGCCCTGGTTATGCACCACCACCAGGCCCTTATCCTGCTTCACGTTGGAGGTGATGGAGCCGGCGCCCATGTGGGATTTATAGCCCAGGATGCTGTCGCCCACATAGTTGTAATGGGGCGTCTGCACATTATCGAAAAGAATCACGTTCTTCAGCTCCACAGAATTGCCCACCACGCACTTACTGCCCACCAGCGCGGAACCACGGACAAACGCACAGTGGCGCACCTCCGTTTCCGGGCCAATGATGCAGGGCGCTCCCAGGAAGGCCGTCGGCGCCACCTGGGCGGTCTTGTGCACCCACACCTGGGGCGAAACCTCGGTGTAGTCCTCACCCAGCGTTTCTCCCAGGGCGATAATCATATCTTTGATGCCCTTGAGCGCTTCCCAGGGATAAGTGAACTGGCTGAGATAATCCTTGGCCAGGGTATGTTCCAGGTCATACATATCACGGATGGTCATCATATTGAGTGCCTCCTCACATATCTAACGAATATACTATCCAATATTCTCCCTTTTCTCAAAAAAATCCTCCATGAAAGTGAATTCATGGAGGATTACGTTTTGATCAGTTAGCAGGCTCCAGGACGGCAAACTTCTTTTCTGCCACGGTACGGACCATCACAAAGCCCACAGCAGCCTCCAGGGCGATGACCCCGGCAGCCGAGGCAAACCTTACCACAGGGCTTGCTTCCAGGAGCAGAAGCGGCGGAATCACAGGCAGGATGAACAGCGCCAGGCCGATCAGCATGCCAAAGACCACATTGGCCCCCTGTTTCACGACCTGCATCTCGTTGGTCCAGGTCAGGTTGGGGCGCACAGCGTCCAGCGTCAGGCTCAGGGCGGAGCATGCGTAGCACACACCCAGGGCCAGCACACAGCCGAGAATGATGGAAATCATCTGCTGGGGCAAAAGAACCAGCAGGATAACCGCTGCCACCAGTACCGCCAGCAGGTCGATCAACATGCCCACCATCAGCTTGGCGGTCATCTGGGTGCGGACGGGCACGGGGATCATCTTGCTGATCTCCAGCCTGCTGCCCTCACGGGAAACAGCCGTCGCCACAGCCGGGTTCATAAAGCAGGCGAAGCCCACGGCCGCCGCCACAATCAGCGCCAGATCAAGCATAGAGATATTACCCACCAGGCCCTGGATCTCCTCCAGAAACACATTCATATCCATGCTGGAGGCAATGCCCGCGGCGCTCATGCCAATGATCAGCGGGAACATGAAGATGCTGGGCAGGCAGTTGAAAGCAATGGTGGGGTTTTTGATCACCCCGTTCCACTCCTTGTGGAACATGGTCATCAGCTGACTGCGCTGCCGCCAGGTGCCTTCATGGGTTTTGACCTTCCGCTTGCGTGTGCCCTGCTCCGTCTGCTTCAGGCAAACGTTCAGGTAGCCGCCGCCCAGCAAGGCGATCATCGCCACCATTGCGCCCACAGAGCAAGCCACAAACAGCATAAACTCAAGCCAGTTGCCCTGCAGGCCGTGCACCGCCCACAAAACCGGCGGGAAGGCACTGGTCAGCATGTTGAGGATCCCCTCGTTATCCAGCAGCAGGCCCACAAAGAACATGGTGTCCGCGTCGTCGGGGATCTGGGGCAGTAGCGTTCCCTCGACAGCCAGGATCCCCAGCATCATCACCAGGGAGAACACCACGCTGATGGCTTCCTTGTTCCGCACAAGCGAGGTCATCCGCGCCAGCACCGAGGTCAGCACCCCAATCACCGCCAGGGGAATCATGGGCGCAGCCAGCACAATCAGCGCCATGCGCACATAATACAATACGCCGGCCTCCAGATGAATGCCGTAAAGGATAAACACCGGCAGCAGGATGGCAGCGCTGAACAACTCCTCCGCCATCCAGACCTCCGTCATCTTCGCCGCCATCACAGAGCGGGAACGCACCGGCAAATAAGCCATCCAGGCCGTGTCTCTGCTGAAATAAAGGCCGCTGAGCACATGGAAAAAGGAAAGCAGCAGCGTGGACATCATGCTCAGCATCACCGCCATGGCCGGCAGCAGCGCCGCCTGGCGGAAGGTCTTCAGCACATTGAAAAGCATGATTTCCGCATAGATGATCATGCCTGCCGTTACGCCCAGCGCAAGCACGACAACCACCGTCGCAACGATACGGCTGATGTCAAGCTTGCCGTTATCCTTGCGCCAACTGCCGGCGCGCAGCGCCGCCAGGCGGTTGCGCAGCGTCAGGCCCAGGAGCAGTCCATAGTCTCTCATGCCTCTTCATCCTCCGCCTCGGTCAGCTGCAGGAAAAGTTCCTCCAGGCTGGAGGAAGATTCGCCGGAGCGCAGCTCTTCCATGGTGCCGCGGGCCAGCACCTTGCCCTTGTCAATGATGGCGATCTCGTCGCACAGGCGCTCGGCCACCTCCAGCACATGGGTGGAGAAGAACACCGTATTGCCCGCGTCGCAATGGCGGCGCATTTCTTCCTTCAGCACATGGGAGGATTTGGGGTCAAGGCCCACCATGGGCTCATCCAGCACCCAAACGCTGGGGTTGTGGATCAGAGCGCCGATGATGGTCAGCTTCTGCTTCATGCCACGGGAATAGGAACGGATCTGCTCCCCCGCCGCGTCCTCCAGCTCAAACAGGTTCAGATACTTCTCAATATGGGCTTTGCGGTCCGCAGCGCTGACCTGATAAACATCCGCCATAAAGTTCAGGTATTCCAGGCCGGTCAGCCGATCGTAGAGCTCGTGGCTGTCCGGCACAAAGCCGATCTCCCGCTTGGCGGCGATGGGGTCCTGGGCCATATCGTGACCGCCCACCAACACCCGGCCTTCCGTGGGAGCGATAATGCCGGTCATCAGCTTGATGGACGTGGATTTGCCCGCGCCATTGGGGCCAATCATGCCGAAAAGCTTACCTTTCTCAATGGTCAGGTTCAGGTCATCCACCGCCAGCACGGCGCTCTTGCCGTATTTCTTGGAAACATGGTCAAACTGAATCATTTCTTCCTACCTCCTTGATAAAAGAATAACACACGTGGTTACATCTGTCTACGAAAACGTTCAAAAAAGACGGTTTTCTTGTCCGAAACCCGCCTTTTTCTGTATCAAATCTCCGGAGGTGTTGGAGGGGCCACAGCCCCTCTGACTCAAATCGTATCCGACGGCTTTGCCGGCGGGGCGGGGCGTTTTCGCCTTTGGCGAAAACATTCCTTATGCGAAGAAACGGCCGTGGCCGGCACCTGTGCCGACCACAGTGACGGAGCGCTAATCTCACAAAAGTGACTTTGTCACTTTTGTGATTGCTTTCGCATCGTCAGGCTGATGCGGTTCTTTTTGCTGTCCACCTCCAGTACCCACACGGTGACCACATCGCCCACGCGAACAGCCTCGCTGGGGTGGTTGATGCGCCTGCCGCCAAACTGGCTGATGTGCACAAGGCCGTCGCGGTGAACACCAATGTCCACAAAGGCGCCAAAGTCCGTCACATTGCGCACGGTGCCCTTCAGCTCCATGCCCTGCACCAGGTCGTTCATGTCCATCACATCCGTGCGCAGAAGCGGCGGCGGCAGCTCGTCACGGGGGTCACGGCCTGGCTTCGAAAGCTCCGCCACAATGTCCCGGATGGTGGGCTCGCCCACCTCCAGCTCCTTGGCCAGCTTGTCATAGCCTGTCAGTTCCGCCATGGGGCGCAGCATACCCTGGGCAGCTTCCTTGGCCGTCATGCTGAAGCGCTTCAGCAGCGCCTTGGCGGCAGCGTAGCTCTCCGGGTGCACGCCGGTATTCTCGATGAGATCCTTGCCCCCGGGAATCCGCAGGAAGCCCGCGCACTGTTCAAAGGCCTTGGGGCCCAGCTTGGGAACCTTCTTCAATTGCGCACGGGTCTGGAAAGCGCCGTTTTCCTCACGGTAGGCCACAATGTTCTTCGCCACGGCGCTGTTGATGCCAGCCACGTGGCTGAGCAGCGAGGGGCTGGCGGTGTTCACGTCCACGCCCACGGCGTTGACGCAGTCCTCCACCACACCGTCCAGGGCGGTGTCCAGCTCGCTTTCCTTCAAATCGTGCTGATACTGCCCCACGCCGATGGCCTTGGGGTCGATCTTCACCAGCTCCGCCAGGGGATCCTGCAACCGCCTTGCGATGGACACCGCCGAGCGCAGACTCACGTCAAACTGGGGGAACTCCGCCGCCGCCGCCAGCTTGGAGGCCGAGTACACCGAAGCGCCGGCCTCGCTGACCACCATGTAGCTCAAATCGCTGCCCATGTCCATTTCGTGCATCACATCCACGAAGAACTGCTCCGTCTCCCGGCTGGCAGTGCCGTTGCCAATGGCAACAATGGACACACCGTGCTTTCTGATCAGGCTCTTCACCGTGGTTTTGGCCTGAGCCACCCTGCCGTGGCTGGGCATGGGGAAGATCACCCCGGTGTCCAGCACACAGCCGGTTTCGTCCACCACGGCCACCTTGCAGCCCGTGCGGATGCCCGGATCCAGTCCCATGGCTACCTTGCCGCGCACCGGCGGCTGCATGAGCAGCGGCTTCAGGTTCATGGCAAACACACGGATGGCCGCCGTCTGCGCCCTGGCTGTCAGGTCATTGCGCAATTCCGTGTCCAGTGAGGGGGCAATCAGCCGTGTATAAGCGTCCTCACAGGCCTTCACCACATATTCCGTGGCCAGGCTGCCGGTGTATGCCACGTAGTCCGATTGGATAATCCGCTGCACACCGCCTTCGTTCACATCCAGGCCGACCTTCAGGAAGCCTTCCTTCTCACCACGGTTCATGGCCAGCACCCGGTGGGAGGGCATCAGCCGCAGGGGCTCCTGATAGTCATAATACATGCGGTAAACGCTGTCTTCTTCGCCATTCTGCCTGGTCTTCACCATGCATTCACGGTGGTAGAGCTGCTTGAGTTTGGTGCGCACCTGGGGATCATCGCTGATGCGCTCCGCCAGAATGTCCATGGCGCCCTGCAAGGCCTCCTCGGCGGTATTGAGACCCTTTTCCGCGTCGATATACCCCTCCGCAAGCTCGTCAGGTGTCTTCGCCTTGCTGAGCTGGAGCAGCAGCATATCCGCCAGGGGCTCCAGGCCCTTCTCCCGGGCGATCATGGCCCTGGTGCGGCGCTTGGGGCGATACGGCCGGTAGATATCCTCCAGCTGGCCCATGGTGGCCGCCTGATCAATCGCAGCCTGCAGCTCCTCGGTCCACACCCCCAGCTTTTTCAGCGATTCGCTGATCTCCCCACGCCTTGCCTCAATGGCCCGCAGGCTGGTGAGCCGCTCAGAGATTTCACGGAGCTGCTGATCATCCAGGGAGCCATGCTGCTCCTTGCGGTAACGGGCAATAAAGGGCAGCGTGCAGCCCTCGTCCAGCAGGCGGATGACCGCTTCCGCCTGCCAGGGCGCGATCTTGAACTCGGCGCATAATGTCTCGATAATGGTCATGCCTTTTCCTCCATACATGCCCTGGCGGCGATCAGACCGCTGCCAAAGGCAAACATCAGGTTGAATCCTCCGCAGGTACCGTCCACATCCAGCATTTCCCCAGCGGCGTAGAGCCCGGGCACCAGGCGTGATTCCATGGTTTCCCTGATAAATTCATTCACATCAAGGCCGCCGGCGGTGACCTGGGCTGTTTCGAAGCCCTTCACGCCCTTCACCGGCAGTTGGAAGGCCTCCAGCACCCGGGCCAGGACGGCTGCCTCGCTGATCTTCAGCGAACCGATCACCCTGTCCCTGAAGCGGATGCCCGCCTCCATGCACAGGCTCCCGGCCAGCTTGGGCATGCAAAGGCCCGTCATCAGCTTCTCCATGGGCTGATCCGCCCAGGTGTCCCGCCGGCGCAGGATCTCCTCCTCCGCCTGTTTGGCGTCTGCAAAGCCCATGCCCCGCAGCAGGTTCAGCCGGATCACGCTGCCCTGCTCCGCGAAGCGGGCGCACTGCATCACACACACGCCGCTGACGCCGTAATCGGTAAAGAGCACCTCGCCGCTTTCCTGGTGCAGGATGCTGGCGCCCTTCACCACCGCCACCTCTGCCTTCACCCGGATACCCGAAATCCCCTTGATGGGCAGTGTTTCCGTCATGATCTGGGTCAGGGCCGGTTTCGGCTTCACCAGGGTATGACCAAGCTTTTCCATGATGCTCCACAGGCTGCCGTCGCTTCCCAGCTTGGGCTGAGCGCAGCCGCCGCCGGCCAGAATCACCTTATCGCATCGCAGTGACTGTTCCTCCGTCACCACGGTAAAGCCGTGCTTGCAGGGGCGGATATCCTTCACCGCAGCGCCGGTCATAACGTCCACATGGCGATTCTCCAGCGCCAGCCGCAGGGCGTCCAGCACCGTGGAGGCCTGGCCGCTGGCTGGATATACCCTGCCGCCATCCTCTTCCCGCAGGCGCAGACCCACCTCATGCCAGAAGGCCGTCTGCTCCTTCACGCCACACCTGTCCAGCACCGCATGGGCAAAGGCTTCCCCTCCGGGATAGCAGGGCGCGCCGGTATTCATCAGGTTGCACCTGCCGTTGCCGGTGGCCAGCAGCTTTTTGCCGATCCTGTCCATTCGCTCCAGCAGCGTCACCTTCGCGCCAAGCCCGGCCGCCTCAATGGCCGCCGCCATGCCGGCAGCGCCGCCGCCAATCACGATGATCTCCATGCAAACACCTCGTTTCTCCATTATTATACCAGCGGAATAATCCATCCGTCAACGCCATACACTATCCCGAGGTGATTTCATGACACAGCTTCCTTTTCGCAAGCGCTGGCCCGCTCTGGTAATCATTCTTCTTGTAACACTGGGCAGCGGTGCTCTGGTGGGGTTTCTCACCCGTGATTCAATGTCCGTCTACAGCCAGATCGTCAAGCCCTCCTTCGCGCCGCCCAGCTGGCTGTTTCCGGTGGCCTGGGGCCTGATCTACGCCGCCATGAGCGTTTCCCTGTGGTTCATCATCCGTACTGACGTCCCCAGCCGGGGCATTATTGTGCTGTATGCCGTGCAGCTGCTGGTGAACCTCATCTGGCCCTTTATCTTCTTTACCATGCAGGCCTTCGGCCTGGCCTTCTGGTGGCTGATTCTCCTGCTGGCTTTGGTCATCTGGCTGATGATCCTCGCCTTCCGGGTAACGCCCGCCGCCGGTTGGCTCCTGGTGCCCTACGCCGCCTGGTGCAGCTTCGCCACTGCGCTGAGCTTCGCCGTGGCACGGCTCAACTGACATGGAAAAGGCAGCCTTACAGGCTGCCTTCTTTGATGTGGTAAATTCTTTTTAGCTCCTGCGTCATGCTGCCGTCCGCCTCATACACAATCAGCGGCGGCTCCGGGTGCAGCATGGGTTTGGCGTCCTTCACCGCCTCAATGAGCACCAGGTTGGCCGGCTTGGCTGCGGTGGGATAAATCAGCCTGAACCGCTTGGGCGTCAGGTGTGATCTTTCCATGGCCTGCATCATTTCCAGCATTCTCGGCGCAGGATACACCACCGAGAGCCGCCCCTTGCCCTTCAGCAGCCGGAAAGCCATGGTCAGCCAGGCAGATAAGCCTTCCGCCGTCTGATGCCTTGCCAGCCGCAGCGTGTCCGAGGGGTTCAAAAGCGTTGTTCCCGGTGTGCCATAAGGCGGATTGCACACAATGGCGTCCACGCTGCAGGGGGAAAGCACGCTCAGCGCTTCCTCCACCGGCAGGGCATGCACCGTAACGGTTTCCTCCAGGCCGTTCAGCGCCATGGAGCGACGGGCCATGTCCGCCATGTGCTGCTGGATTTCAAAAGCGTGGAACGTTTTCCCCTTCCCCCTGCCCTTGAGCAGCAGCGGCAGGATCCCCGTGCCTGTGCCGAAATCCACCACGGTGTCCTTTGCATCCACCCGGGCAAAATCCGCCAGCAGCACCGCATCCATGCCAAAGCGGAAGCCCGCTTCTTTCTGCAGGATGCGCATGCCCACCAATTGCAGATCGTCCAGCCGCTCGCCGGGCTGCATCAGCTCCATAGGGTCACTCCTTTTTCAGGAACTTGGTCATCACATAACCAGTGCTGTCGTTATACTGGATCCTGCACCACTCAGCGCCCTCCTCCAGCATGGTCACCGCGGTGCCGCCGGGAATGGACAGCAGCACCCGTGCGTCGGCAGAGGCTGTCTCCCGCAGGTTCAGCCCGCCGGATGGGGTATTCACATACCACACGCCCCTCGTGGTGTCGCTTACCTCCAGGTAGCGGCTCACCACATAGCCGGTAACGCCGTTGTAGGTGATCTTGCACCAGGCGGCGCCATGGATCAGCAACTCCACCTCAGCACCATCTGGAATGCTCAGCAGCACATCGGCGTCGCTCTGCGCCATTTCACGCAGGTTCAGGCTGCCGCCGCCGGTGTTCACGGTGGCGGTTTTGCTGGTGGCGGGCGCGTCCTGCTGGGGCTTGTCCGTCGTAAAGGTCAGGAACTGATCCATCACATAGCCGGTCGCGCCGCCGTAGCTTACCTTGGCCCAACCATTGGCATGGGCCTGCACCTCCAGCACCGTGCCCTGGGGAATGCCCAGCAGCACTTTGGCGCTGGCGGAGGCCGTTTCACGCAGGTTCAGGCTGCCGCTGGCGGTGGTTACCGTGGCATACCTGCCGGTGGTTTCCGGCTGCGAGTCGCCCTCCGCCCGGAGATAGCTGCTCATTACATAGCCAACCTGTCCGTCGTAGCTCACGCGGCTCCAGCCGTTTTCCTGACTGATCACGCCAACGCGCGCGCCCTGCGGAATCTGCCGCACCACGCCGGAGCCGGTGGTAGGCTGGCTGCGCATGTTCAGCGAGCCGCTCTGTGTGGCCACCACGGCATAGTACTGCGGCTGGACGTTCTCATCCGCCGGGAAAGTCAGGAACTTGGTCATCACATGACCGCTGACGCCGCCATAGCGCACCGCGCACCATTCCGTCCCCCTGTGGGTCACGATGATGCTCTCCCCCCTGGGAATGGTCATCAGCACCCGGGCGGCGGTGCTGGGCTCCTCCCGCAGGTTCAGCGTACCGGAGGCCGTTTTCACGATGGCCTCCACTTCCCCATCGCCTGTGGTGGGCGTATCGTTCACATCCGGATTTTCCCCGGGCTGGCCGCTCAGGGAGAGGTACTTGAGCATCACAAAGCCCTCGTAGCCGCCATAGCGCACATAGCACCAGCTGCCGTCGTTGGAAAGCACCGTTACGGGGCTTCCGTGGCGGATGGTGCTGATCACGCCGCTGGTGGTAGAGGCTGTCTGCCGCAGGTTCACCGTGCCGGAGCCGCCAGGAATATTCACCACAGCCGCCATGCTGCCCTGGCCTGTGGTTTCCGCGGGATAGACGCTGCTCATCTTCAGGAAATCCATAGAGGCCCAGCCAACCTGAGCGCCGTATTGCACCTGGGCCCAGCCATTTTGGGTATCAAACACGCACAGAACCGCGCCATCGGGAATGGAGGCCTTCACCCCGGCGTTCATGCCGGGACTGGTGCGCATATTCAGCGTGCCGTTGCAATGCACCGTGGCCCATTGGCTGATGGCCGTGGGCGCAGCGCCGGATGTTGCGGGCGGCGTGCCGTTGAATTTCAGCGCCGTGTTGGGCACATAGCCGATCACCTGGCCCAGCTGCACCAGGGTCCAGTTGTCGCCCTTGGCCAGCACGGTTACTATGCCGCCGTTGACCACGCTGGTGAGCACCTGGGCATTTTCGCTTGCGCCAAAGCGGATGGCCAGGCGGTCGTTCACGCCGGCCAGCCGCACCGTCGCGGTATGGGTGCCACTGTTGGTGATATCTGCCGGGAGCTCCGTGCTGATCAAGGTATCCTTCTTACCGCCCTCCAGAGAGGAAAGAATTGTATGGGTAAAGGCATACCGCACCCGGTAGCAATCCTCGTAATAGAAGCTGAGAATCTGGTCGTAGGTATAGCCCATGGAGCCCATTTGCATGGCGCCGCGCTGGCTCATGCCCACGCCGTGACCGAAACGCCTTGCCACCAGGCGGAAGGAATCGTTGTAGGTTTCCACCGTCCACAATTCGTTCTGCCTGCTGTTGATGCTCATACCCAGGGCTTTTTCCATTTCGGAAAAGATATCCAGCGTCAGCGTAGCGCTGCGGCCGGTGGAAAGCGTCACGTCAAAGTCCATTTTTGTATACAGGCGGCTGGGCGAAGCATACATGGGCGTATGCGGCACAACGGTATGGATCCTGCTCACCGTAACGCCGCCGCCATAGACCGCCGCCGCCTTCTGGTTGAGCAGGTCGCGGACAGCCGCATTCTGCCCGGAGGAGGTGTTGTCCATCAGCACCGTTACCTGGCGCTTGACAGAAGCATTGTTCATCAGATCAAATGGATCGTCCTTCACGCCCAGATAGGCGTAACCCGATGCGTTCAGGCCATTCCCGGCAGATTCCGTCTGTCCGCCATTGGAGGCGGTGTAGTACGTGCCGGTGAGCTTGTCGCCGTTCATCGCCACAATGCCGCGAGTTGCGTCCACCGCAGCGGTGCAGTTGGCTGTGGTATCGGAATTGCCGTAATACACCTGATCGTTGGTGGTATCCACCACGTCATACAGGTTATTCGCGCGCAGGTTCATCTTGTTGAGCGTATAGGTGCGGGCAGCCACCGCCTGGGCCTTCAGGGCTTCCATATTGGCGGAATTGCCCATTTCATAGGGCACCACGCCATAGAGGTAGTTTTCAATGTACACATGCACAATGGCATAGAGCCGCCAGCCGCTGCCGCTTTTCTGGGCCACCAGGTGCAGATCGCCGGGATACAAGTTCTCCGGCATGCGTGTCTGGGCAATGCGCAGGCCGTTGCTGCCCTTGGCGGCATGACGGCGGAAGGCCATCTGCTGCCCCATGGCGTAGCTCTGCCCTCCCCGGTTCATGGTGATTTCACCATTGGCCTGGTTAAAGGCAATGCTCACGGTCTCGCCGTTTGTCAGGTTCAGGTCAACATTCCCGCTGGTGGAATAGCTGCCGGCGATGGTAACATCCAGCCGCGTGGGATTCCCCATGGAGGAAAGATACACCCTGACCATACCATTGCGTGTGCTGGCGTGAACCAGCGGCGCGCCATGGATTTCTTCAGCTTTTGCAAAGGAGGCAGTCCAGCCGGTCATCAGCAGTACAAGGCACAGTAGCAGGCATATTCTGCGGTGCAAGCAAGATCGCTCCTTTCGATACGATTCGACGTTTTTTACGTTCGTAACGATTGTACCACACATCTTGCTTTACCGCCAGTACACAGACCGGCAATTTCCACGGAAATACCTGGCTCTCCATCAAAAAAAGCGCATCCTGTCAGCGATGCGCTTTCCTTGCTTATTTCACCTTGACCGGCCGCAGCACCTCATAGCCGCGTCCCTCGGGATAGTGCCGCTGATAGCAGGGGCGCATCTCCTCGTCCCAGGCATACTTGCCCGTAAATTCCTTCTCCAGATCAAAGTTCCAGGCCAGGTCCTCCACCCTGCCCATGACCTCGGCATTTTCGCTCATGAAGTCAAAGGGCGGATGAAAGAACACCATGTAATATCCACCCGGCACATCCCGCAGTTCGAAACCTTCGGGCACTTCGCCGACATAATCCGCCGGCACGCCCAATCCATAGAGATATCGCCGTTCTCCCCGCTCATTCAGGTACCAGCCCGCGGTGTGAGGCGTCACAATGGGATCGCTGACGTGGGCCATGCTTTCAATGGTGCCGCACACGCGGTCGCAGTCGTTATACGCCCAGAAATCGCCATAGTCCGCTGCCTTCTCGTCCCAGATGCCCATGTACTTGTGGGCCGGAATATACTCCAGCCGCCATCCTGCGTTTGTAATCATACCCGCATTCTCCTCTCCATGATGCAATGCCTGATAGTGTTCCGGGAAGAAGATTACCTTGTAAATGGGCAGCGGCACCGGTACCGGCTGCCTGCGATAGCCCCCGGGCGTACAGCCGAAGGCATCCCGGAACGCCCGTGTCAGCGCTTCCTGGGAAGAGAAGCCGTACTTCACCGCAATGTCCAGAATGCGCTCGTCCGTGTCCCGCAGGTCCACCGCCGCCCGTGCAAGCCGCCGCCCTGCCACATACTGCCGTATGGTCGTGCCGCAGAGCCGGTGAAACTGGCTGGAACAGTACGAGGGCGAATACCCCACCTGCCGCGAAAGTTCCATCAGCGTGATTTCTTCCGTCAGGTGTTCCTCAGTCCAGTCGATCATCCGCTGTACCGCCTCGTTCCATTCATACATGGCGCTTCCTCCTTTCTGCATCATCATACCACCATGGCACGGAAAATACTTGATCTCACTTGCAAAAGAGGCGCACCCGCAATGGATGCGCCACAGACCGTAAAAAGCCCTGGGAGGCGTCGGAGGGCTCGCAAGCCCTTCGACTTTTGCTCGAAAATCGGCGACATGCGCGGCGATTTTCGTGGGATTTTGTTTGCAAAATCCCTTCCTTACGCGAAGGAACGGCCGTGAGCAGCGTTTACGCTGCTCACAGTGACGGAGCGCAATTTTCAAAAAAGTGGGATGTGATTTGTCAAGGGTAAATTTATCTTTTTTCTTGAAAAGATATAGTCAAAGCGCAATCAATCATTGTCCATAAAGCAATGACCGATTGCGCTTTTCAGCTTATAAATTGAAGTTAGCACGA
>JAFVVG010000011.1 GCA_017502305.1 Clostridia bacterium
ACCTTCATGTCTTGGATGAGGCTTTCCAGTCGTTCAGTAGCTTCCTGATTGAACAGGGCGAGGTACTTGAACAGCTCGCCGGATAGCACCAGCTGGTTGAAGGTAACGGGACGATGCTCCCGCAGGAACTCCTTGCGCCTGCGTCCCCAGAAGCCGATGTCACCAGCATCCGGCGGTAAAGCAAAGTTAGGAAAGTAGTAGTCACCGACTTTAACATAGGGGATGCTCTGGTCAGATTCACGCTCGTTGTTCATGTTGCAGCTCCTTTCGCAGTTCGTGGAAGGGTTACAGGGGGGAATCCTTACTCCTTTCCTCATAACCACTCTCATTCACCACAAACGAGCCGCAGTCATGATGTAATGTGAAGGATAAAACCTTCCTTTACATCATACATACTGTATTAATGAATTTGTCAATTTTGTCATCGTTTCGTTACACACGCTGCGTCGCAGACTTTCCCGTTGAAAAACAACAAAAAAGGTGAAGAAAATTCCTGATTTCGCTTGACTTTTTCACCAAAAGAGCGTATGATTAGCGATGGCATCAATAACTCCGCTAGCCCCGGTAGCTATTGAACACAAGCGAAAGCATGCGACCATCATGAATTCGCGCCCCACCTTCAACCACCTTTTTGAGGAGGAAATACCTTTGAAGACGTTTATGCCGAAAGCTGCCGACATTACCCGCAAGTGGTATGTTGTCGATGCTGAGGGTCAGGTCTTTGGCCGTGTTGCCAGCCAGGTTGCCAACATCCTGCGCGGCAAGAACAAGCCGATCTACACCCCCAATGTGGATACCGGTGACTATGTCATCATCATCAACGCTGATAAGATCATCATGACCGGCAAGAAGCTGGACCAGAAGATCTACTACCATCACTCCGGCTATGTCGGCGGCATGAAGGAAACCAAGTACCGCAAGCTGCTGGTCGAGAAGCCCGAGTTCGCCATCCGTAAGGCCGTTGTCGGCATGCTGCCCAAGGGACCCCTGGGCCGCCAGATGGCTAAGAAGCTCAAGGTTTATGCCGGCGCCGAGCATGAGCACGCCGCCCAGAACCCTGAGAAGTTCGACCTGATCTAACTTGCGGAAAGGAGTAAAAACAAATGGCGAAGGTAGAATTCAACGCTGTTGGCCGCCGCAAGAAGGCTGTTGCCCGCGTCCGTCTGGTTGCCGGCGATGGCAAGGTGACCATCAACAAGCGTGATATCGATAATTACTTCGGTCTCGAGACCCTGAAGATGACCGTCCGTCAGCCCCTGACCCTGACCAGCACCACCAACTTCGACGTGATCGTGAACGTCTGCGGTGGCGGTCTGTCCGGCCAGGCTGGCGCCATCCGTCACGGCATCAGCCGCGCCCTGTGCAAGGCCGATCCCGAGCTGCGCGCCGCCCTGAAGAAGGCTGGCTTCCTGACCCGCGATCCTCGTATGAAGGAGCGCAAGAAGTACGGCCTGAAGGCTGCCCGTCGTGCGCCTCAGTTCTCCAAGCGCTAATCTTTCAAACATTCCAGTGCTGCTCTCGGCACTGGAATGTTTTTTTGCGTTCAGGGATTTGCGGGCACTGCGAAGAGCTCAACGATCGTTTGAAGCGGTGGTATTAGATTCAACGGCTATGGTGGGAAAAACCACATTGTATTTGCTTCTGTAGACTTTTAACAGCTTCCTCCACTTTGATTGATAAGCTCTTCCTGATTCTTGATGTTGAGGAGATGACTCACTTATGAATAGGCCTTGGTATAAGGTGTTGTGTTTTATACCAGTAGTGAATATTTTTGTGGCTATGTTTTCACTATTTCAGTTACTTAGTTATTACGCCAAAACAAAGTCCAAGGCCTGCAAACCATGTTTTCTAAAGGTGTTGTCAATATATTGCTTTGATGATTTTGTGAAACCTTTTGTCACAACGTTTATTGATGACAATACGTTCAGATTTTTTGTCAACCATCTTCTGCAGTATCTTGCAATGCTTCTCATTTGCCACATCATTAGTACTTTTGTGAATAACGAAGTAGAATAATCGGTATTTCCCCCGCTGGCCATCCGGCATTGCCGGGTGGCCTTTTTTTCATTTCTGCCCCCACAACGGCTGCAAGCTCAAATGGATTATTGTTGACAGCGCCGACAGCAGGGTGATAGAATGCAAATGTACTAGCGCTGGCTTGCGGACAAAGAACTGTCACATGCGCCAAAGCCACAGGCTTTGCGACATCTTCTTTGATATGATCGATTAAAGGGTACTCCTTGTTGATGAGTTTGAAGGTACTTATGATGATTCGGATGGTCAAGAACGGAGGTTTCGTTCAACTTTTCATGCGATCCTAAATGCTATCGAATGATGAAGGGATGATTTGTTTGAATAAACGCTGCAAAAAAATTATGCTTATATGCCTCTCCTTCATTCTCCTATCAATAATTCTTGTTCATTTCATTGGAGATTCTGCATTTAACCACCCAGTAGAAGCCGGATATGCTTCCATTATGAATTTGATTCCTGTTGACAAACATGCATCATTGCAGATGCTACAACCTGGTAGGTCCGAGCTGTTTCCTGTTGTCTCTTTCGAATCATCTCCCCAATGGCAGGTCATTTGCTGGGCTGGTGATGAAATATTTCTTTTGCGTATGAATGACGTCGAAACTGCAAGAGATACGTTTAGTCGCAGCATTGATGAGTACTGGAAATCCAGCGGTAGTGATTTAGGCCATATTGCGCAATATGACGAATTCATTCTCCTATACCGAGGGGATCGTACTGATATACTCCATTGGCTTACCTCTATGACTGATTCATGCCACGGATCAATGGGTACGGTTGATATTGCTTTGGTTGATAAGGAACACTGAAGCGTGGAGATACGCAAATAGTATCATAATGATATTGGTTGTTTGAGGTGAAATGTGAGCATGAAACAGCTTTTTGATTATATTGTTGAAGCAATTCTGCGTGTATTGTGGTCGGATGTAGTACCTTATCAAGATTTCGATTTGACCAAGTTCCTTTGGGGCGTAGTATTTCTCTATTTACTCGTCATTTCTTTGTTAACAATATACTATAAGGCTGTTGCATGCGTGAAAAAATATTTGTCCGAAATCAAAAAGCGTAAGAATTAAGGATTTTCCCGAGGCGGAGCTTCTTCGGAAGCTCCGTTTTTTGCATTTATGCCCGCACACACAATGAGAACGGCCTATGCCACCAGGGCAACCGCAACCAAGCGCGATCCCCTTGCGAAAGCAGGTGGATTCTTGTGCGCAGGATTGTTCATTCGTTGTTTCCTTTCACCCGGATGGAAGGAGTCGCCCTCCCCTGCGTGGAAAAAACATTCTTGTGACTTGAAGCAAGGAGTTGATTCCCCTATGATCATCGGCTGCACCAGAGAACTGAAAAACAACGAATTCCGCGTGGGGCTTACGCCCGATAACGCCGCGGCGCTGATCGCCTGCGGCCATACCGTGATGATCGAAACCATGGCCGGCGAAGGCGCTGGCTTCCCGGACGGCGAATACATCGCTGCCGGGTGCGCCGTGCTCCCCACCGCCAAAGAGGTTTTCGACCGCGCCCAGATGGTCATCAAGGTCAAGGAGCCCGAGCCCGAAGAGTATGACCTGCTTCACGAGGGGCAGATCCTCTTTACTTATCTGCACCTGGCCCCCAATAAGCCCCTGGCGGACGCGCTGCTGCAAAAGGGCGTCAAGGCTGTGGCCTATGAGACCATCACCGATAAGGAGGGCAATCTTCCCTGCCTGCGCCCCATGAGTCAGATCGCCGGCCGTCTGTCCATTCAGGAGGGCGCCAAATACCTGGAGCGTGGCTTCGGCGGCCGCGGCGTGCTGCTGGGCGGCGTGCCCGGCGTGGAGCGCGGCAGGATCGCCATCATTGGCGGCGGCGTGGCAGGCACCTATGCCGCCAAGGCTGCCGTGGGCATCGACGCCCAGGTGACCCTGCTGGACGTCAACCTGAACCGTCTCAGCCAGCTGGAGGACGTGTTCGGTGCCTCCGTCACCACCCTGTATTCCACCGAGGCCAACATCCGCAAGTGTCTTTCCGAGGCAGACCTGGTCATCGGCTCGGTGCTGATCCCCGGTGCTTCCGCGCCCAAGCTGGTGCGCCGTGAGCACCTGAAGCTGATGAAGCCCGGCGCGGTGATCGTAGATATTGCCATCGACCAGGGCGGCTGCTGCGAGTCCTCCCATGTGACGCTGCATGACGATCCCGTGTACATCGAAGAGGGCATCGTTCACTACTGCGTGGGCAACATGCCCGGCGCCGTGCCCCGTACCTCCACCATCGCCCTGGGCAACACCACCATCAGCTATGCCCGGGCTATCGCCAATCTGGGCCTGGAGGAGGCGGTCCGCCGCGACGCAGGCCTGGCTAACGGCCTGAATATCTATTGCGGCAAGTGCACCAACAGGAATGTAGCCAACAGCCTTGGCCTTGACTATGTGCCTGTCCAGGAAGCCATCTGACAGCAAAGCAAACGTAACAGCAATATAGCAAAAGCTCCCGGTTCCATTGCGAACCGGGAGCTTCTTGTGTGTTTATCTTTCTTCTCGGAAATAAGCCAGGCCCAGAGAAGCCGGAGGCTGGTTTTCCCTCTTGTTGCGAATGGAGGTGATGATCAGCACCAGGATGGTCACCACATAGGGCAGCATCTTCAAAAGAGGCTTGGCCGCCATGGTGACGGTGATGCCCTCGATGTTGGCAATGTAGCTGGAGCAGCTGAACAGGAAGCCGAACACCGTGGAGCCGATGATGGTCATGTGAGGCCGCCACAGGGCGAAAATCACCAGGGCGATGGACAGCCAGCCAAAGGCTTCCAGGCTCAGGTACGCTTCCTGGGACGCCTGGTAATCGATGATGTTGTAGAAGCCGCCAAGGCCGGCGATGCCGCTGCCGATGCAGGTGGCCAGATACTTATACTTGGTCACGTTCACGCCCACAGCATCAGCAGTGCCGGGGTTCTCGCCCACCGCCCGCAAGCGCAGGCCAACCTTGGTTCGATACAGCACCCAGGAGGCGATAAGGGCGATGGCCACCGCCACAAAGAACAGCACGCCCAGATACTGCAGGGCGTCGGTGCGCTCAGCGAAGGGCCAGCGGAAAATCTTCTTGGGACCCACCAGATACACCGTGGGATCCAGCTTGATCATAATGACCTTCATCAGGCCCACGCCGAAGGTAGTCAGGGCCAGGCCGGTAACGTTCTGGTTGGCACGCAGGGTGACCGTGAGGAAGGAATAGATCAGGCCCATGAGCATGGACATGGCAAGAGAGCCCAGAACACCCAGGATCACCACCAGCACAGGATGCAGGTTCATGGGGCCGATGATGTTCAGCACCAGGCAGCCGCCGGCGCCGCCCATGCACATAATGCCGGGAATGCCCAGGTTCAGGTGGCCCGCCTTCTCGGTGAGGATCTCACCTGTGGAGCCGTACATGAACACCGCGCCGAAAGCCAGGGACTCAATGAGGAAATTCAGCCAGACGTTCATTTCGCAGCCCCCTTCCCGGTCTCCTTGTGGCGAAACACAAACTTGTAGTTGATGAAGAACTCACAGCCGATGATGAAGAACAGGATAATGCCCACGATCACGTCCGGCAGGGCGCCGCTGACGTTGAAATCCTGGGAGATCTGCGCCGCGCCGGAGTTGAGCAGGGAGATCAGCGCGGAGGTGACGATCATGAACAGGGGGTTGAAATTCGCCAGCCAGGATACGATGATGGCCGTGAAGCCCTGTCCGCCTACGGACTCGGTGGTGACACTCTGGTCCAGGCCCGCGCCAATGATGAAACCGGCCAGGCCGCAGAGCAGGCCGCTGACAACCATGGTGCGGATAATGACCTTCTTCACGTTGATGCCGCTGTACTGCGCCGTGCGGATGCTCTCGCCCACCACGGAGATCTCATAGCCCTGCTTGCTGTACTTCAGGTAGATGAACAGGAAGATGGTCAGCGCCAGGGAAATGAGGATAATCAGCAGATACTGGTTGCCAAAGGGCAGCGGGGGCAGCTTGCCGAACTTCAATTTGCCCAGGGTGGAAGAACCGCTGGGCACCCAGATCACCAGGAAGTAGCTCACCACATAGGTGGCCACATAGTTCATCATCAGGGTGAAGAGAGTCTCGTTGGTGTTCCACTTGGCCTTGAACAGGGCCGGGATCACCGCCCACACAGCGCCGTAGATCAGCGCGGCGATGAACATCATGATCAGCAGCTGCCACTCGGGCACCTTGCCGCCAAAGTAGAACGCCATGGTGATGGCGCCCAGCACGCCCATCAGGGTTTGTCCCTCGGCGCCGATGTTCCAAAAGCGCATGCGGAAGGCCGGCGTCACCGCCAGGGAGATGCACTGCAGCACTGCCATATTCTTGAGGAATTTCCAAAGCTTGCGCTCGCTGGTGAAGGAGCCCTTGATGAAGCTGTAATAGAAGTCACCGATCTTTCCGGGGTTATTCTGCAGCTTTTCAATCAGCGCGAAGGCCACCAGGCCGCAGACCAGCAGACCCAGCACGATGGCCGCCAGTCGGATACCCATGGCCGCCACCGGATTCACGCTGGACCGCTTGGCCAGGTGAAACAGGGGCTCATGGGCGGCTGTTTTCTTCTGTTCGCTCATTGCGCAACCTCCTTCGTGGGCGCTTCCGTTTGGGTCATCAGAAGGCCGATTTCTTCCTTGGTGGCGCTGCGGGCGTCCACCATGCCGGTGATCTTGCCGGAGTTGATAACCATGATCCGGTCACACAGAGCCAGGAGCACATCCAGGTCCTCGCCCACGAAGATCACCGCCACACCGTTCTGCTTCTGCTTATTCAGCAGGTTATAGATGGTGTAGGAGGAGTTGATGTCCAGTCCACGGACGGGATAAGCAGCCATCAGCACCTTGGGGGCGAAGGCGATCTCTCGGCCCACCAGCACCTTCTGCACATTGCCGCCGGAAAGACGGCGCACAGGGGTATTCACGCCGGGGGTGGAAACCTCCAGCTCCTTGATGATATCCTCAGCCAGGGCCTTGGGCTTCTTGCGGTCAACAAAGCCGCCGTGGCCCTTGCGATAGCTGCGGAGCATCATGTTGTCGGTAATGCCCATACTGCCCACCAGGCCCATGCCCAGGCGATCCTCGGGCACGAAGGAAAGCCGCACGCCCAGGGAACGGATCTCCAGGGGCGTTTTGCCACGCAGGTTCATCACCTCATCCTCGCGGAAGAGCACGTTCTCCGCCGCCACCTGCGCCCTGATCTGGGCGTTGCTCATGCCCTTGAGGCGCATGGGCTTGCCCTCTTTGTCGTGGAAGGCGTCCTGGGCGGCCAGTTCCTTTACGCGGTACATAGACTTGTGGAAGAAGGTCACAGGCTTATCCTTCTTGGGATTGTTGAAGATAATCTGGCCGCTGGCAATGGGCTGCAGGCCGGCGATGGCCTCCAGCAGTTCCTTCTGGCCGCTGCCGGCGATACCGGCAATGCCCAGAATTTCGCCGCTGTTGGCGGTAAAGGTGATATCCTTGAGCACCTGAATGCCTTCACTGTCGATGCAGTTCAGTTCCTTGACCTCCAGGCGGAGCTGCACATTCACAGGCTCGCTGCGGTCGATGTCCAGGGTCACCTTCTTGCCCACCATCATTTCAGTCAGGCTGCTTTCAGTGGCATCGCAGGTATCCACGGTGGCGATGTGCTCGCCCTTGCGCAGGATGGCCACACGGTCGGAAACAGAAAGCACCTCGTGCAGCTTGTGGGTAATGATGATAATGGACTTGCCGTCCGCCTTCATGCGGCGGAGCACCTCAAACAGGCGCTCGATCTCCTGGGGGGTGAGCACGGCGGTGGGTTCATCCAGGATCAGAATATCCGCGCCGCGGTAGAGCACCTTGATGATCTCCACCGTCTGCTTTTCGGAAACGGACATATCGTAAATTTTCTTCTGGGGATCGATATGGAAACCGTATTTCTCAGCGATCTGAGCCACACGGGAATTGACGGATTTCATGTTGTGCTGGCCCTTTTCATTGATGCCCAGCACAATATTTTCAGCAGCGGTGAACAGATCCACCAGCTTGAAGTGCTGATGAATCATGCCGATGCGCAGGTCAAAGGCGTCCTTGGGAGAGCGGATGACCACTTCCTCCCCATTCTTGAAAATCTTGCCCTCGTCGGGGAAATAGATGCCGGAAATCATGTTCATCAGGGTGGTTTTGCCGCAGCCATTTCCACCCAGAATGGACAGGATTTCCCCCTCGTATACGTCCAGGTCAACATTGTGATTGGCTACAACGCTGCCAAAGCGTTTGGTGATGCCGCGCATGCTCAGGGCAATTTTCTTTTCCACGGTATACCCTCCGTATACTGAATAAATGCAGAAATTGCTTGGACTGCTACCCCGGGGAGCAGCAGTCCAAGCGCATAGGAAACCTGTAGAGTTAAATTAGAACATCTGGTTCAGCAGCTCGATGCCGTCGATCTTCACATCGAAGTAAGGAGCGGAACGATACTCAGACTCGTGGAAGTAGCCATCAGCCACAACCTCGGTTTCGGGCACATAGTCGCCCAGGTCGTCCACGTCGGCAATGTAGCTGTTCAGGGCAGCGCCCTCCACGGTGATGAAGCCTTCGGTGGCAGTGTCGAACACCTTCACGGTGCCAGCCTGCAGAGCAGCCTTCACTTCGTCCAGCTTGGCCACAGTGCCAGCGGCGGCGGCCTTCTCGTTCACAGCGGTCAGCACAACGGAGCCGGTCTCGATGGTGCCGGTCCAGTCGGTGTCGATGGCCTCACCGGCGGCAACCTGGTTCACGATGTACTGGAAGTAGGGAGCCCAGTCAATGCGGGAAGCCACGATGAAGGTGTTGGGGCAGGATTCAACGGTGGAGCCGTTGTAGGAAACGTTGGGGATGTTGGCGTCTTCGCAAGCGGAGGGAGCGCCCATGGAGTCAGCGTGCTGGGAGATCAGGTCGCAGTTGGCGGCGATCAAAGCGGTAGCAGCGTTCTTCTCCTCGGCATAGTCATACCAGGAGCCGGTGAACTGAACCTTCATCTCCACATCGGGGCAAACGGACTTGGCGCCCAGATAGAAGGAGGTGTAGCCGGAGATAACCTCGGCATAGGTGAAAGCACCAACGTAGCCCATCAGGGGCTTCTCGCCCTTCAGCAGGCCGGCGTCCTTCAGCTCGTTCAGCTTCAGGCCGGCGGCCACACCAGCCAGGTAACGGCCTTCATAGATGGCGGCAAAAGCATTGTGGTAGTTGGACAGGCCTTCGGTGTGGGCCTTGGTGCCGGTGGCGTGGCAGAACTGCACGTCGGGGCACTGCTTGGCAGCGTCGATCAGGTAGGTCTCGTGGCCGAAGGAGTTGGCGAAGATGATGGTGCAGCCTTCGTCAGCCAGGTCCAGGGCAGCGTCGGTGCACTCCTGGGATTCGGGAATGTTGCGCTTCATGATAACCTGCTCTTCGCTCAGGCCCAGGGCCTTCACAGCGTCGTTCACGCCGTTGATGAAGTTCAGGTCGTAGGTGGAGTTCTCGTCGTGCAGCAGGATGACGCCCAGCTTCACATCGGCAACCTCAGCGGAAGCGGTGAAGACGAAGGCAGACAGGCACAGAGTCAGCGCGAGCAGCAGGGCTACGAACTTTTTCATGGTGATTGTCCTCCTCGTTTTGGTTGTGGTGGTTTTTGGTAACGATTTATTACCGTTGCATTTCCCAATATGATGTTCATGTTTACAAAACACGAACATTATATCAGGAAATACGCACCTATTTTACCTAAAAACGCTGTCGAAATCAAGAGGTTTTCAGATTGTTTCAGAAATGTAAGGTTTTCTTTATCATGCATACACAAAAGCCGCGCTCCTCGCGGGAAGCGCGGCTTCTTATCAGCTCCAGAGTCTGTCATGGGAATAGACGTCGTCCCAGCGGCTGGTCTCCTCCCACATGGTGGGCCGGTTGGGATCCAGGTGTTCCCGGATGACCTCGTCGTTGTAGTCATCCACGCCCAGGCCCGGCTTGTCGGGCACAGCGATGTAGCCATTCTCCACAATCTTCTTGGGGGTGCCGATGGTCAGATCATCCCACCAGGGCACATCCACCGAGTGATTCTCCAGCACATAGAAGTTCTCCGTGGCGGCGATGGAGTGCACGCAGGCATAGGCTGACACAGGGCTCTCCGCCATGTGCACGGCCATGGCCACGCCATAGCGCTGGGCCAGATCGCCAATGCGCTTGTTCTCCGCGATGCCGCCGGAGGTCAGGATATCCGGATGGATCACGGAAACCGCGCGGCTTTGCACCAGGGGTTCGAAGTTCTCCGCCAGGTAAATATCCTCGCCCGTGCAGATGGGTACGGTGGTACTGTCGCTCAGGCGCTTGTACTGCTGGGTGTACTGCCAGGGGATCATATCCTCGGCCCAGGCGATGTTGTATTTCTCAATGCGGCGGCACAGCTTGATGCAGTCCTCCACGCCGATGTGGCCAAAGTGGTCGATGGCCAGGGGAATCTCGTAGCCAATCACCTCACGCACATCATGCACGTATTCCTCCAGCATATCAAAGCCCTTTTCCGTCACATGAATGCCGGTGAAGGGGTGGGCCACGTTGTACAGGTCATAGTTGCGGTTGCGGGCCCAGCGCTTCTCCTCGATGGTCTTTGCCTCCCCCATCCTGCCCCAGGAGGCGTTCATCTCCTCCACCAGGCCCAGGGGCGCGCAGATGGTGCCTGGCTCGCCGAACAATTCGCCCAGGCCCAGATCCATCTTCAGGAAGGTGAAGCCCATGTCCATGCGGGCCTTCAGCGCCTTGCCCATGTCGGTGCCGGTATGCATGCCCTCCACGTCGGTATCGCAGTAGATGCGCACCTTATCGCGGTACTTGCCGCCCAGCATCTGATAGACGGGCACGCCGTATGCTTTGCCAGCCAGGTCCCACAGGGCCACTTCCACGCCGCACACGCCGCCGCCCTGGCGGGCATGGCCGCCAAACTGCTTGATGCGCCGGAACAGCCGCTCCACCTCGCAGGGGTTTTCGCCCAGCAGGCGGCTTTTGAGCATCTCGGCGTAAACGCGGTTGGCGCTGTCCCGCACCTCGCCCAGGCCCACAATGCCCTGGTTGGTGTAGATCTTCATCAGCGTGCAGGGAAAGGGGGCGCCCACGATGTCCGTGAAGCGGATGTCGGTAATCTTCAGTTCGCTGGGAGAAGACAGCCGGTTGAAGCTGCCGGTAAGAATCTCATCCATATCTGTTTTCCTTTCCTGTCCATCATCAGAACGATGCCGTTTTCCTGGTTCCATTATAGTTGCTTTTGCAACAAAGTTCAATAGCCTTTCCCGCAAAATCACGCCAGACTCTGCCCAGGTGGACAAACCCGGCTCCTCCATGGTATGATAGAGTGTAAGAGATTCGGCCAGGAGGCGCGCACATGGAACAGTATCAGGCGGATATTCTCATCGACCAGCGGCATGCTTTGGGAGAAGGCCCTGTGTGGGACGAAAAAACCAGCACGCTGTATTATGTGGACATCATGGGCAACGCACTGCACAGCGTGAACCTGCCCACCGGGCGGCGGGACGTCATTTCCCTGACGCAGAACATCGGCTGCTTTGCCCTGCGGGAAAGCGGCGGTTTCATCATGGGGCTGGCGGCAGGCGTGTACCTGCGCAATGCCGACGGCACGGAGATCCACAAGCTCCCCACCCCGGATTTCGATCCCCGCACCCGGGCCAACGACGGCAAGTGCGACCCCGCAGGCCGTTTCTTTTGCGGCACCTCCGACCAGGTGGACGGCATACAGCAAAGCAGGCTTTACGTAATCACCCCTGACGGACGCTGCGCCCAACTGCTGGACGGCCTATCCTGCGCCAACGGCCTTGCTTTCCGGGATAACCTGATGTATTTTATCGATTCTCCCCGCCACTGCGTGGAATGCTATTCCTTCGATCCTGACAGGCTGACCCTGAGCGAGCGGCGGATCGCCGTGCCCATTGACCCGGCCCACGGCCTGCCGGACGGCATGACCATGGACACTGACGGCATGCTGTGGGTCGCCCACTGGGGCGGCGGCTTTGTGGGCCGTTACGACCCCTCCACCGGCCGCCTGCTGGCCAGGGTTACCATCCCCGCCAGCCAATGCACCTCCTGCTGCTTTGGCGGCAGCGATATGCAAACGCTGTTCATCACCAGCGCAGCCACCGGCAGAGAGGGCGAACCTCATGCCGGCAAGGTCTTCTGTGTACGCCTGCCCTATCAGGGTGAAAAAACCTTCCGTTTCCCCGGCTGATCATTTGCAAACATCCTTCATGCATGGTATAATACCATGTATGGATTTCCGGCGGTTTTCCGCCCAGAAACAGGAGCGTTCTCATGAATTATGACGTGATCATCATTGGCGCCGGCCCCGGTGGTATTTTTTCCGCCTACGAGCTGACCCGTCTCAAGCCCGAACTGAAGGTGGCCGTGTTTGAGGCCGGCCATGCCCTGAGCAAGCGACGCTGCCCCATTGACGGCGACAAGATCAAAACCTGCATCGGCTGCAAGAGCTGCTCCATCATGAGCGGTTTTGGCGGCGCGGGCGCCTTCTCCGACGGCAAATACAACATCACCAACGATTTTGGCGGCACACTCTACGAATACATCGGCAAAAAGCCTGCCCTGGACCTGATGCGCTATGTGGACGAGATCAACATGCGCTACGGCGGCGAGGGCACCAAGCTCTATTCCACCACCGGCACCCGGTTCAAGACGCTGTGCATCCAGAACGACCTGCACCTGCTGGACGCCTCCGTGCGCCATCTGGGCACGGACATCAACTATGTGGTGCTGGAGAACCTCTACACCTACCTGCAGGACAAGGTGGAGTTCTTCTTCGATACCCCCGTGCAGCATGTCCGCGTGGCGGAAGGCGGCTATGAGGTGCAATGCGCCGACAGCGCCTACACCTGCAAGGACTGCATCATTTCCGTTGGCCGCAGCGGCAGCAAGTGGATGGAAACCGTCTGCAAGGAGATGGACATTCCCACCAAGTCCAACCGTGTGGATATCGGCGTGCGCGTGGAGCTGCCTGCCGCCGTGTTCGCCCACCTGACGGACGAGCTCTACGAGAGCAAGATCGTCTACCGCACCGAAAAGTATGGCGACAAGGTGCGCACCTTCTGCATGAACCCCAAGGGCGCCGTAGTGAACGAAAACACCAACGGCATCATCACCGTCAACGGCCACAGCTACGAGGACCCCGCCAAGCAGACCGAGAACACCAACTTCGCCCTGCTGGTGGCCAAGCACTTCTCCGAGCCCTTCAAGGATTCCAACGGCTATGGCGAGAGCATCGCCCGCCTGAGCAACATGCTGGGCGGCGGCGTCATCGTGCAGCGCTTCGGCGACCTGATCCGCGGCCGCCGCTCCACCCATAGCCGCATCGAAGAATCCTTCGTTGTGCCCACGCTGAACGCCACCCCCGGCGACCTGAGCCTGGTGCTGCCCAAGCGCATCCTGGACGGCATCATCGAGATGATCTACGCCCTGGACAAGGTGGCCCCCGGCACCGCCAACGAGGACACGCTGCTCTACGGCGTGGAGGTCAAGTTCTACAACATGGAAGTGGAAGTCAACGAGAAGCTGGAGTCCCGCTACGATGGCCTGTACATCATCGGCGACGGCAGCGGCATCACCCACTCCCTGTCCCACGCCAGCGCCAGCGGCGTGCATGTGGCAAGGAATATTGCCAATAAGTAAGAGTATTCAAAGCGGAGGTTTCTATGGCTTTTCCAACTCATATCGTTGCTGCCGCCGGATATGTTTTTGACCAGGATGGTCGTGTTTTACTGATCAAAACCCTTCATCGTGGTTATGATGCCACCGGTGGTCAAATTGAAGAAGGCGAAGACCTGATAACCGGCGTTTTGCGAGAAATCGAAGAGGAAAGTGGCATCAAGGCAAAGGTGAAGTGTCTTTGTGGTGTGTACTCCAACGTGGGCAAATACAAATACTATGATGGGGTCACCACCGTTCCCACAAAGGTCATATTTGATTTCATTTGCGAATATGAAAGCGGCGAATGCCGCACCTCCGAAGAATCCAGCGAGGTTCTTTGGGTGCCAAAGGAAAAGGTTCTGGACTATATCAGCACGCCTGTCTTGCGCTATCGTTTTGAAAAGATGTTGAGCTTTGATGGAACGGTAACCTACGCTTCCTTCATGACCAAGCCGGAATTTCAATTGCTGACAGAACGGCGTATCTGAATAAACACCAAAGCGGCGCATCCTCTGCCTATCAAGCAAAGGGTGCGCCGCTTGATTTGTTTATCTCACGCTCGATCACAGCTTCACCGCCGCAATGTGCAGGTCCACCGTCACCGTCTCCGCTGGCCGCTGCGCCAGCGCTTCTTTTTCTTCATCGGTCAGGTCCTGGTTCAGCGGCGTCATCCACACAAAGTCCCGCCACAGTTCCGGCGTGACCCGGTGGCTCACCGTCACCCGGCGCTCCACCACCACCTGCGCCTTTTCCCGCAGGTAGGCTTCCACCTGCCCCTCGGCATAGGGTTCCATGCCACGGGCGGCGCGGATTTCCTTGAGATACCCGCTGCCCGGGTAGACCTTCAGCAGCAGCCCTTCCGGCGCCAGCACACGGCGGAACTCATCGTAATTGGCGGGGGTCAGCACATCCAGAATGGCCGTGAACACCCCATCCCGGAAGGGCAGCTTCCGCAGGTCGCCCACGCACCACAGGGCCGTGCAGGGCTGGTCTGTGGCCTGCAAAATGGCATCCCGGCTGATATCCACCCCCGCGCCCTGCCAGTTCTCGTGCCTTTGCAGCAATTCATTCAGGTACCACCCGTCGCCGCAGCCGGCGTCCAGCAGGCGGTGCTCCCCTGGCGGCAGCATGGCCTCAATGGCCTCCGCCACAGGCAGGTAGCACCCGGCCCCGAACACCCGCCGCCGGGCCTGGAACAGCGCCGCGTCGTAGCAGCTGTCCACCGGGCTGGAAAGGAAGTTCACACAGCCCTTGCGGTTCACATTCACACGGTGCTTGTTTGCGCAGGCAAAGTCGTCACCCGCCCGGAGCATGTCTTCGCCGCACACCGGGCAGCGCAGGGCCTGCAACGCTTCCGCCGCCTGATACAGTTTTTCACGCTTGCTGGGCATACCGCACCTCCACACAATTTGCTATGGACAAATCCACTTTAACGGAGTAAACTATTCGTTGTGACTGATTTCCCGCCGCCCAGGGTCAAGGGCAGGTAACACGCTAATGAATATCCGCGAGGAATCCCTCAAAAAGCATTACGAGTGGCAGGGCAAGATCGAGGTAATCTCCCGTGCCCCCATCAACGACCGCAACGACCTTTCCCTGGCCTACACTCCCGGCGTGGCCGAACCCTGCCTGGCCATCCAGGCGGATGTGAACAAATCCTACGAGCTCACCCGCCGGGCCAACCTGGTGGCTGTGGTCACCGATGGTACCGCCGTGCTTGGCCTGGGGGACATCGGCCCCGAGGCCGGCATGCCCGTCATGGAGGGCAAGTGCGCCCTGTTCAAGGCCTTTGCCGATGTGGACGCCTTCCCCCTGTGCATCCGCTCCAAGGACGTGGACGAGATCGTCCGCACGGTGTCGCTGCTCTCGGGCAGCTTTGGCGGCGTGAACCTGGAGGACATCGCCGCGCCCCGCTGCTTTGAAATTGAGGAAAAGCTCAAGGCCTGCTGCGATATTCCCGTCTTCCACGATGACCAGCATGGCACCGCCGTGGTGGTGGCTGCGGCTCTCCTGGGGGCGCTGAAGGTCACCGGCCGCGATATTGCCACCGCCCGTGTGGTGCTCAACGGCGCTGGTTCCGCTGGCATTGCCATTGGCAAGCACCTGCTGAACCTAGGCGTAAAACACCTGACGCTGGTGGACCGCTTTGGCGTTATCGACGAAGGCATGCCCGAGCTGAATCCCGCCCAGGCCGCCATGGCCCTGGTCACCAACCGTGAGCATCTTCGCGGTACCCTGGCGGACGCCATCCGTGGCGCGGATGTGTTCATCGGCGTGTCCGCCCCGGGCGTCCTCACCCAGGACATGGTGCGCTCCATGGCAGCTGATCCCATCGTATTCGCCATGGCCAACCCTACCCCGGAGATCATGCCTGACGAGGCGCTTTCCGCAGGCGCTGCCGTGGTCGGCACCGGCCGCAGCGATTTCCCCAACCAGATCAACAACGTGCTGGCCTTCCCCGGCATTTTCCGCGGTGCGCTGGACTGCCGTGCCACATGCATCAACGAGGAAATGAAGATGGCCGCCTCCCACGCCCTGGCGGAGCTAGTAGGCGATGACCTCACCGCCACCTACATCCTGCCCGATGCCCTGGACAAGCGTGTGGCCCGTGCCGTAGCGGACGCCGTGATGGCCGCCGCCCGGGAAACCGGCGTAGCCCGCCTGTAAACCAACCGTATACTGTAAAACGACGCCAGGTAAACCCTGGCGTTTTTTCTTATGGTCTGCGCAATCCTTTGGGGTAATGGTTCTTCATCACGCCGTCGCTGATCTTCCCCCACCCCAGGGCCAGGCCATGCAGCGTGGGCAGGGCGTAGCCCCGCAATTCTTCGCTAACGGAGATGGTTTCGCCGGCCTGGTAGCGCCGGGCTTCCTCCTCGGTCAGGGGGATGCGCTGCACATCAGGCGCCATGTTGGAAACCGCCCAGGCGTGGTCGGGCTGGAACACCTTGCCCTTCATGGCGCCCAGGTGCAGCCCCACCCGCAGCACCTTCAGTCCCCGGACGTCCGGGCACTCCGGCAGGCACACCAGGGTGTCGCCCAGCATGGCGGTAGGCATGGGCGCACCGGGCAGGAAGTCACGCAGGGCCTTCATCATGGCCTTGTCGGGCCTGGGCAGAGAGGCATCCGTGTTCATTCGTGCCACGCCCTCGCCCCTGCGGCGCAAAAGAGCCACAAAGTGCCCCTCGCCCCGCATCCGGTGGGGATAGCAGGTCAGCATGCCCGTGGGGGCGGAAGCCCCCGGAAGTTCAAAAGCTTCCGGCGCGAAATCCGGGTGACGCTGGCAGAACGCCGCCACGGTATCTTCATTTTCAATGGCATTCAGCGTGCAGGTGGAATACACCAGCCGTCCGCCGGGCCGCAGCATTTCCGCGGCGCAGTCCAATATTTCCGCCTGGCGCTTGGCGCAGCCAGCGGGAGAATCCTCCGTCCACTCCTCCCGGGTTTCCGGGTGGCGGCGGAACATCCCTTCGCCGGAGCAAGGCGCGTCCACCTGGATAGCGTCGAAGCCCTCGGACCAGCGCTTGGCCAGGGGAGCAGGCAGGCTGCTGACCACCAGGGCATTGGTGATGCCCATGCGCTCCACATTGCGGGAGAGAATCTGCGCCCGCTTGGGTACCGGCTCGTTGCACACCAGCAGGCCCTCGCCCTTCATCCGCAGGGCCAGCTGCGTCGTCTTGCCGCCGGGGGCGGCGCACAGGTCAAGCACCTTTTCCCCAGGCTGTGGATCCAGTACCGCCGCCGGCAGCATGGCGCTGGGCTCCTGGAGATAGTACGCCCCCGCCTCATGCAGGGGCAGGGCGCCGGCGTTGGATTCCAGGTCCAGATAATATCCGGTCGCCTCCCAGGGCACCGGCTCCAGCAGTCCCGGCACCAGGGCGGCATCCACCGTTTTCATGGGATTCATCCGCAATCCACGCTGGTACGGCTCCTCATAGGAGCGCAAAAAGGCTGCCGCTTCATCCTGCAGCAGCTCTTTCATCCGGTTTACAAAGGCCTGGGGCAATTCTCTCATGCGTCCTCCATCCATTCCGGAGCCATGTGGCGCTTCAGGGGCAAAGCGCCCTCCACACCAAGCTCCGGCATGGCCACATCCACCACCCGGCTGACGCCCAGCAGCCGTGCCGCTTCCTCCGCCACCTGATGGCCCATGCGAAGCATGTCGGCATCGGTCTGGTCGGCCAGGTTGGTGTTGTTCACAATCACATCAATGCTCATGCGTCCACGGGCGGCAATACGCTGAGCCAGCTCCGCCACATCCTCGGCATTTTGCGTCAAGGGACGCATGGCGTTGATCACCAGGCAAACGGTGGTATCCTCCCGGTACCGCCGGAAGGAGGGGGCGTAGCGCCCCAGGGCCGCGGCGCCGGTATCGTCGCCGCCCACGTCGAAAATCACCCGCTGGCTGGGCTGCTCAAACACGCTCTGGATCTCCGCCGGCAGAGCGGGAATATCCACCGTGGACATAGCGAAAGTGGGCATCAGCACACGCACGCCCGCGTCACGGAGCTCCTCCGCCTTTTCGCCGCTGCGGAAATAGGGGTTCACAATATCAAGATCCACCAGCGTGGTGGTTTCCTTCTCAGCTGATCGCAGCGCCAGGTTCAGCGCCAGTTCGGTCTTTCCGCTGCCGTAATTGCCCACCAGCACCACAAACCGGCGGTCAGTAAGCGCTGTCATGTGTGTCCTCCTCATTGGCCGCGCCGGTATTGGCGGGCTTTTTCCATTGGGGCGGGATAAAGGGCTCGTGATAAGCATCCCGCTTGTTTACCGCCGGGGGAACCGGCCGGTAGCGCAGCTCCATTTCATCATCCCCGTCCAGATAGGCATGCAGACGGGCCATGCGCTTGCGCCGTGGCGCCGCGGGCTGCTGCTCCTCTGCCCTGGGGGGCTGGGGATAATCCTCCAGGCCCTGCACAGGCAGCTCTTTGTTCATTTCTTCCTGGTACTTCAGCTGCTTGGGCCGCTTGTAGGCCTGCACGTACTCCTCAGGCATTTCCGCGCTGCTGAGCCGCGAAGCGGACTGGGGCTGGTCGAACCATTCCTCCTGGGGCACCTCCACCTCCTCGGTGTGAGCGGTGCCGTCAGCATAGTAGACTTCCCGGCGCATTCTGCCGGAGAATCCGCCGGTATCCTGCCCCTGGTCAGCCTTGCCCGTCAGGCGGCGGAAAAAGCTGATCCACACCCGGTGGGAGCGCCACCTGAGCAGGTGGATAACAGCGTCCACCGCCATGCAGATCACGCAAAGGGCGATGATAAGCCCCAGCCAGTTCTCGCCGATCCAGCTGATGAGGCCACCGTCTTCCTCGTTGAAGAGCACTTTCCATGCCCATCCCGCCGCGCCGTGAACCCAGCCCAGCAGCACGCTGAACATACCATTCGCGAAGCTTCCCACAGGCGACCTCCTTTCGTGTTCTACATAACTGCGGCCAGCGCCGCCCACCGGCAGCGCTGGTCGTACAGGGTGGCAAGCCTGCGCTTACCACTCCTCGAGGGTTACTTTGATGGTGGAGGGCATCACGTCCACCGTATAGCTCTGGCCTTCATCGTTCTGAATGGTGCAGATCACCGGCAGCTCGTATTCACCGGCGGTCAGACCCGCGGCGTCGCAGGTGAGGCTCACGTGATAGCTCCGCAGCCCCTGCACCCACAATTTCGGGCCGTTGATCACCAGATCAGCCGTTTCGATCTCCATAAAGGATCGCAGATCGTCCGACAGGTGAATCACCTTCACCCGCTGGTCCTCCAGCTCCTTTTTCTGGATCACCGGGCCGATCTCCACCTCCACGGTGATGGTATCGGCACTGAGGTAAATCAGCTCCGTGGGGCGGCGGACCTTCAGCAGCTGCTGGAAGGACTCCGTTTTTCCATTGACGTCCACGGTACTTGAGGCATAGAGGGTATCCAGCAGATCCAGGTTGGTGGCGCGGCCGGCAGCCTTCACCACGTCGGGCGTAAAGCTGACGGATTTGATCTCATAGCCGTCAGCCGGTTTGCCCGCGATGATGCTCAGGTCGGAGATGCGCATCTCCTTGGCGGAATAGATGTACTGCTCCACCACCACGCTATCCAGCAAAACGGATTCGCTTGTCACGGAAAGCAGGGGGCTTTCCACCCGGTTGCCTTCCTCGTCCAGCAGATAGAAGGAAGCGGCGGTGCGCACATTGCCTTCCCGCCGGGGCATGCCGCTCAATTCCAGCACCGCCTCCGCCTGGACGATCTTGTCCACCAGGGATTTAGGGCCGCTGACGGCCACCAGGGGCGGATCGGGCTGGGCGGTACCGGCGTAGTAACCCTCCGGCATGGTGCCGGCGGCGTTCACGTTAACGGGAATACGGGATCGGGTGATGTATTCCTCCACCTCGATCTGCACAGACTGCGGCGTAACGCTGGTCACATTACCATAGGTCGCGCTGTTGGTGGTAAGGATCTTCAGCTCCTGGGGGCCGGTTTCGGTCACGCGGCTCAGATCCACACGCACATTGAAGAACCCGCCGGCGGCAGCGTCATACCGCATCTGGGGTACGTCCACCTCCAGGCGGGCGGTGCCCAGCACCTCCTCCAGGTTGGTGGTAACGATCATGCCGTTGCGCTTGATGGCGTCGGTACCGGCAATGGTGATCTTCACATCCTCAAAAACCCTTTCACGGGTCAGGTTAGGATCCTGGGTAATCAGGCCCGACCACAGGGCAATGGAGATCAGCAGCGCCAGGAGCTTGAAGGGCCAGTTGTTGCGCAGCACCCGCAAAAGAGTTTGCAGGATTTCCTTCCACTTGTTGCTTTGCGGCGCCTGCTGCGAGGTATTCTGCATCATTTGCCCGCCTCCTTTCCCTTGCCCAGGTCATGGATGAGGGAGAGCAGTCCCGCCCGGGGCGGCTGATACATCTCGCCCAGCACCTCGCGCAGGCTCTTGACGTCCAGGTGGCGGGTCAGCTTACCGGCCCGCGCGATGGAGATGATGCCCGTCTCTTCCGAAACGATGAGCACCACGGCGTCGGTGGTTTCACTGATGCCGATGGCCGCGCGGTGGCGGGTGCCCAGCTCGTGGCTGATGCCCGCGCCCTCCGTCAGCGTCAGGATGCAGGCGCCGGCCATGACCCTGGTACCGCGGACAACCACGGCGCCGTCGTGCAGGGGGGTATTGGGCTCAAAGATGTTCTCCAGCAGGGCGGCGGAAATCTGGCCGTCAATGCTGATGCCGGTTTCGATTACGTCCTGCAGGCCGGTTTTCTGTTCAAACACGATCAGCGCACCCACGCGGCGGCGGCTCAGGTTGGTCAGGCACTTGATGACCTCGTCCACCACACGGGCTTCCTCGCTCTTGTCCTCGTGGTTCTTGTCCAGCACAGTGCCGCGGCCCATCTGCTCCAGAGCCTTGCGCAGTTCCGGCTGGAAGAGAATTACCAGCACCACCGTACCATTGGCAAGGACGTTCATCAGCAGCCAGTTCAGGGCCGTCAGGCCCAGGAGGTTGCTGATGCCCACAATCACCAGCAGCAAAACAAGGCCCTTCAGCACAGCGCTGCCGCGGGTCTGCCTGGTGAGCATAATCAATTCATATATGACGAATGCAACGACGATAATGTCGATAATATCCGCTAAACCGGGGCGGTGAAACACGTTCCATACCATGGTCCGGATCGTTTGCCAAAGCGATTCCACGCGCTTTCTCCCCCACTTTCGTACAACGATATGACACCACCTTTATTATACTACATCTACCCTGGAATATGAACGCCTTTTTGAAAATTTTTTGTGACTTTTCTTACCATATCGAGTGCTTTTCCATAAAAAAAGGACGGCCATCGCCGTCCTTTTGATGTTTACAGGTTTCCACCGTTCCAGCCCCAGGTACCGATCTCCTCATAGGCCACATAGACCCGGGCGGGATCCAGTTCCAGCTCTTCCACCAGTATATCCGTCAGGGCGCTGGTGAGCGCGTTGTAAGCCTCCTCGCTGGCGGAACCGTAGAGCTTCACCGTGCAGATGGCGCAGGGCTCGTCCTCGCCGCGGAAATACATATGGGCATCATCGTGGAAGGAAAGCATCAGCCAGCTTTCGCTCTTGCCGGGGATCAGCTCAATAGCCTCGCCCATGCGCTGCTTGATGGTCTGTTCCTTTTTGCCGGAAATACCCACATTGGTCATCGTTTGAATGTAAGGCATATCATTCACCTTTCTTTTTCGCGATGCGTACCGCCAGCTCCAGGGCCAGCAGCGCGATTCTGTCCTTCTCTTCCACCATGGCGTTGTTGGAAAGGCTGCGCGCGTCCCACTCCTCGCTGTCCAGGTTATCGGCAGCGTAGAAGAACTGCAGCACTTCTTTCCCACGGAACTGGGCCACCGCCGCGCAGGAGGCACACTCCATATCCACGCACACGCAGCCCCGCGCCTTGCGGCGCTACACTTTCTCGCGGGTTTCGCGGTACATGGAATCCGTTGTCCAGCACAGGCCCTGGGTGTATCGGATACCCATTTCTTCCATCAGGCCGGTGAACACATCCCGGTGATGCAGGTTCACCTGAATCTCATCCGCCGCCGGCGCGTAGTGGTAAGATGTACCCTCATCCCGCAAGGCAGAGGTGGGCAGGATGATGGAACAATCAGCGATATCTCTGTCCAGCACGCCGCAAGTTCCGAAAAGCACCAAGGTTTCCACGCCCATGGCGTAGATTTCCTCCTGGCCGCCCACGCACTGTGGCGCGCCCACGCCGGACTGCATCAGCGCCACCGGCACGCCCTTCACCATCACCCGGTACACCGGGAAATGATTGCTGGCGCATTTGGTTTCGCCAATGACTTCCGCCTGAGGGAACATGGCCAGCATCCGCTGGAACGTGACGGTGGAAAAGCAGCTCACCGCCACCCTGGGCATACCGGCTATCGGCTGGCAGACCATATCCGGGTTGAATATGGCTGTCTCGCTGGGATCGAACTCCGCAAGCAGCATAGCGGCCCCCTCCTTCACGCATGATGCTTATTATAGCTGATGTATCGGGATAATGCAAGCCCTGGTGGGCGGTCACAGACCGTCAGGCAAAATGCGGGAGGGTTTTGCTGCAAGAGTCCGTAGTCTTCTTTTACGTGCACATGTAGGGGCGATCTGTGATCGCATGCCGCGCTGCGGTTCTCTTGCAACAGTGCTTATGTGCAACGCTGTACTTTCTCTCTCGCGAGAAAGTACCAAAGAGCGCCCGGGGGCCACAATGGAGGGTGTGGCCCCCGGACCCCCGGTGCACTTCTCAGGAGCGTTTGCGAGCAAGCCTTCGCGGGGCGACCTTTACAGCAGGGTTGGCGGCGCGGGCAGCGCGCCACCCCATGATCGCGGCCCGGCGCGT
>JAFVVG010000012.1 GCA_017502305.1 Clostridia bacterium
CAAGATTGCCCGTGATACTGGGGTGATTGATTCATGAAAAAGCTAACGATCACTCATATCGCCTCAGCAGCTCTGCGGACGAACAAAAAGTCCTATGTGTCGCTGATTGCTGGCATTTTCCTGTCCATCTTCTTTGTCAGCTGCATGGTGCTGGGTGTACACGGACTTGTCATGGCCAATGAAGCCCGCCGTGACGCCCGCCTTGGCAGCCAGGATGCTTTCTGGCTGGATTGTGAGGAAACAGACGAGGTGCTGATGGCAAGTGGCCTGTACGACACCATCGGCCATGTGACCATTCCAGCGGTGCATAAAGACACTTCAACCTCGGTTGGTTATTATGATGATACCGCTGCTGCCTTCCTGCACCGCAGCTTCATCGAAGGACGCATGCCGGAAAAGCCGGGTGAAATCGCCATTGAGGAAAGCGCTCTGGCGCGGACGCGGTTAGATGGAATCGCTGTCGGTGACACAATCACGCTGACCCTCACGCCGGTCCAGGGCATGGACGAAACGCGCAGCTTCACGCTGGTAGGGATTCTGGTTGACCAGAGCGCCGGTATGGAAGGCTACAACACTTACTACGATCTCCAAGACCATTTCCCAGCCATGCTCATCCATCCGGAGGAGCCGTCCTTTGCAACCGGACGTCTGGTGCAGCACAAGCTGTTCTCCTTTGCACAGGGCGTGACGGGCTATTCGGCACTCCGTCACTACATCCGCGTCGATGAAGAAGGGCATGTATGGCACGGTGATCTGATGGTCTTCGACGGCTATGACAGCCCCACTTGCTACCCCAACGATCTGCTTACGCCTAACCCAGAAGTGATACTGTACAGTGTGTGTATTGGTATCCTGGCTGGAACGCTGCTGTTGGCAACTTGTGTTGGCATTGCGGGAGCAATGGAAAGCCAGCTATCCCGTAAGCGCGACCAGATCGGCATGCTTCGTGCTGTTGGAGCGACGAAAAAGCAGATTCGCCGTATCTTCGGGCGTGAGGCATTGCTGCTTGCGCTGATCATCTCGCCAACAGCGATGGCAGCAGGTTGCGTAGCGGCGTGGATGCTTTCCCGCATCGCTCCGATGCTGTTCCTGTTCAAACCAACCTGGTGGCTGCTGATCCCGGTATTGCTGCTGTCTATGATCGTCGTTCTGATTTCTGGTTGGCTGCCACTACGGCGGGCAAGTCAGTTGATGCCCATGTCGGTCATGCGTGATACAGAAATGCTGCGTAAGCTGCGGCGTGTTCGTATCCGGAAGACTTTCCGTCCCACCAGTGTGATGGCATGGCGGCAGCTCAGCATTCGACCCGGACGGCAGATTGCCCCGGCACTGCTGATGGCGCTGCTGATGGTTGTTGTGAGCATGACGACCTTCCTCATCTACGACCGGATAACAGTCGTTGCGGCATCGGTGCTGGCAGAGCAACCCAGCTTCTACATAACTGGCAGCGATGCATACTTTGGTACTTACTATGACCGCGTATCTGGACAGCCGCTAACCACCGGAGACATCGCCCAGCTTCGTAGATCACCGGGTGTGAAACGGATTGAGGTGGAAGCCGGTATCAGCCTTCTGCAGGAGTTTGATGATGAGATCCCCGAATACTGGAAGCCTGTTTACTATGGTATGGATCATGATGGAACCTATATCATCCACAATCTCGGCATTGGTAATCCCTACATGCTTTCGCCGGACGAGCTGCCTGAAGGAGTCCATGTCAGGGATAGAGCAGCGTACAATGCCATGCGGCAGTTCCTGAAGGTGGACGGGCATTTGGGTGAAGATCTGTATCTGCGAGTGGAGGTGATCGACCCGGAAGCGATAGCGCCGTATGTTGCCAGCGGGAAGATCGACCTTGCGGCAATCAATGCGGGAGAAGAGGTGCTTGTCGTCGCACCGACGATGTACAGCTTTCTGAGTCCGGACGGTGCGTTGAACACCTACATGGGAAACGATAGTGATTCCTGGGTGGAACATCGTATGAGCGAACCTGGATATACCTTGCTGGCTGCCATTGACAACGACGCCTATGTACCCGGGCAGGAACTGACACTGCACTACGTCTGGTCGGCAGATACGATCCCGACGGACGGTACGGAAGCGGACTATATCAGCTGCTATGAGCAGATGAACTATGTGAAGGTGAACGTTCACGTGGGCGCTGTGCTTGATGATGGATTTACGATGGGCGACTCTGTCACGATACTGACCACTGAGCAAGGACTTCATGCCATGGGACTGCCCCTGACCCGCATATCCAACATCTATATTTACACTGACGATCTGACACTGGAAGAAGAGGCTGCCTTGGAAAAGCGCATCACCTCTATCAGCATGCGTGGCGCGGATTACACGGTCACCAATGGTCTTGCAGTCCGCCGCGAAAGCCGCCAGGACGAGATGATGGTGTTTATGCTGTTGCTGGGGGTGTGCCTCATCCTGCTGACCGTGTGCGTCGCCCAGGTGACGGGAAGTGTAAGCCGCCGTATACGCGCTGAAATACGTATGATCGGCACTATGCGGGCGGTGGGTGCGGACGAGCGTGTGATCTTCCGTATCTACGGCGGACAGGTTGCCATCAGTGTGCTGCTCGGAACCGTGGTCGGCCTGATCGCATACTGGTGTGTATTCCGTTTCCTTCCTTACGTCGGCTTGATGCGATTCGGCATGGTCAACTGGTTTACGCTGTGCGTACAATTGATCTTTGCTGCGATCACACTGGGCGCGAGCTTACTGATTCTCCGCCTGCGCGTCCGTGACGTGACCCGTCACTCGATTGTCGAAAACATCCGGGAGTTGTGATTTTGATGAAAAGAATAGCTTTGCTGTGCATGACAGCCTTGTTCCTTATACCCATTTTCGCTTTCGCAGAAGGCAGTATCGGTTTGAATGAAACCGCTGTTTTCGGAGATATGTCATGCTCCTGGGCGCAGGGATATGAACCACGCATTTCGGGCAGCACTCTGATTGTGCTTGCGCCCTTGAATGTTGACGGCATTTCCGGTTCGGTGAAGGTTGAACTGTTTGCCGATGACGCAGCGATTTCACCACTGAAGACACAGGGGGTATACACAACTGTCTATCGAAGTGAAGGCGGTGCTTACAATACCACGCTGAAAGCCAATCTGGTCAAAGGTCGCGTGAACGGCGACTACCCCTGCACACTGGTCTTTACGGCTAAAGACAGCGAGGGGAATACAGTTCGGGGTGAACACCATTTTGTGCTGCACATTCGCGATGGACGCAAGCCTGATGAAACCATCCGCCCAGTGATCTCGGATGTGGATGCTACCTTTCATGTGGGCGAGGACAGCACTTTGACAGCCGTTCTCACCAATCCCAGTCAATATGCTGATCTGACCGGCATGACGCTCCGCGTGACTGACGCTTCCGGCGACATTCTTCCGGCTGGTACGGATGTAATCCTCCTGCCTGATATGACAGCGGGTACTGCCCAAACAATTTCCGTTCCCCTGAAGGTGAAGACCAATGCTTCTATTTCGCTGCATACGCTGAAATTCGATTTGAGCTGGACGGCCCTGGATGCAGCAGGAACATGGTCGGAGAGTTTCACCCTTCCCGTCAATCAGGAAATCAGATTGGAGCATGGTGGCGTCCAGCTGGCTACGACGATTCTGCAAAGCGAAATGGCAACACTGACGGTTCCTGTTATGAACATGGGCCGTTCCGAACTCAGCAATGTCATGGCGACGCTGAGCCTGCCGGGGATCACCGAAAGGCAAAGCGTCCTTGTGGGAACGCTGGCTCCGGGTGAAACCAAGTCCGCCAAGCTGACCTTCATTCCCGGCACGGACGATCTGGGGCTTCATCAGGGAACCCTGACGATTACCGGCGAGGATGCGTATGGCAACACAGCTTCAATGACTGTGCAGGTTGAAACTACTGTCGAGGAACCGGTTGTGGTTGCTGCCAGTTCTGAGGGGAGCCAGGAAGTTGAAACGCGGACATTCCCGTGGCTGGTGATTGCATTGGGTGCTGGCTGCGGTGTGCTGCTGCTGGTCTGCATTATTCAGGGATCTGTGCTGCGGAAGAAGATCCGGAAGCTGGAAGAAGATAAGCTGTAAAGGGCTTAATGAGTGTCCAGAATAACTCGAAATAAAATCTCTCGACATAGCTTTTGTTGAAAACAAGATGCGTATCATACCAAACAAGCCTCCTGCGAGAATACAGGAGGCTTGTTTGGTAAATTTGTACGCGCCATCAGTTTTGGATAGATTTATCCTTGACAAATGGCTTCTTCAGAAGTCACTTTTTTGAAACCGTTAAACGGGCATGGTCTTGTCGGCCTTGTCCAGCATGGTGGAATCCACCTTCAGCTGCTGGGCAGCGCGGTACTCGAAGTACTTGGGCGCGACCTTGGGGAACATGGCGTAGGACAGCACGTCCTCCTCCTTCTGGTACCACTCGCGCATTTCCTCGCGCAGGGTCTCCAGCTCGGGGGGCAGGTCGTCGGCAAAGCGGTGGGTGATCACCTTGGTATCGCCGATGCACTTCTTGCGCACATCCTCGTTAACCTCAGCGGGCAGCTTGCCATAGCGGCCGGCCAGCAGATCCTTGGACTCCTTGGGCACCATCTTGTAGCGCTCGCCGCCCAGCACGTTCATCACGGCCTGGGTGCCAACGATCTGAGAGGTGGGGGTCACCAGCGGAGGATAGCCAAAGTCCTTGCGGACGCGCGGCACCTCAGCCAGCACATCGTAGTACTTATCCATCTGATTGGCCTGCTTCAGCTGGCCGATCAGGTTGGAGAGCATGCCGCCGGGCACCTGATACTGCAGGGTCTTCACGTCCACACCCAGCACGCGGGCGGGGTCGCGCCAGCCGTCGTTGGTCAGGCGGTCAGCCACCTTGCGGAAGTACTCAGCCAGGTCAGCCAGCAGATTCAGGTCGATGCCGGTATCATACTCGGTGCCCTGGAGCGTGGCCACCAGGGACTCGGTAGCGGGCTGAGCGGTACCGCTGCCCAGGGGGGACAGGCAGGTATCCACCACGTCCACGCCGGCTTCCACAGCCTTCAGCAGAACCATGTCGCCGGTGCCGGTGGTGTTGTGGGTGTGCAGCACAATGGGCAGGCTGGTGGCGGCCTTCAGGCGCTTCACCAGGCTGTATGCCTTGTAGGGCAGCAGCAGGTTGGCCATGTCCTTGATGCAGATCAGGTCGGCGCCCATCTTCTCGATTTCTTCAGCCAGCTTCACGAAATAATCCTCGTTATGCACGGGAGATTCGGTGTAGCTCAGGGCGATCTCCGCCTTGCCGCCATACTTCTTGGTGGCCTTCACGGCGGTCTGCATGTTGCGCAGGTCGTTCAGGGCGTCGAAGCAGCG
Source organism: Clostridia bacterium (assembly GCA_017502305.1). Classification (GTDB taxonomy): domain Bacteria; phylum Bacillota; class Clostridia; order Christensenellales; family Aristaeellaceae; genus UBA11524. The sequence continues at coordinate 5,346 of JAFVVG010000012.1, forward strand.
GATGATGTCAATGCCGTTTTCCACAGCCTTCTTGACGAAGAACTCCACCACGTCGTCGCTGTAGGGGCGGTAGCCCAGCAGGTTCTGGCCGCGCAGGAGCATCTGGGTCTTGGTGTTGGGCAGGGCGGCACGCAGCTTGCGCAGGCGCTCCCAGGGATCTTCATTCAGGAAGCGCAGGCAGCTGTCGTAGGTAGCGCCGCCCCAGCATTCCAGGGAGTAGTAGCCCACCTTGTCCAGCATTTCGCAGGCAGGGAGCATTTCCTCCGTGCGCATACGGGTAGCGGCCTGGGACTGGTGGCCGTCGCGCAGGATGGTATCGGTAATTTGTACCTTGGGCATAGGTTCTTCCTCCTATATCCGAAAGTCGTTAATTTTCTGTCTACTGTCTGCTTAGCCGAACATGGAAAGCAGCACGCCTGCCGCGATGGCAGAGCCGATCACGCCGGCCACATTGGGGCCCATGGCATGCATCAGCAGGAAGTTGGCGGGGTTAGCCTGCTGGCCAACCTTCTGGGAAACACGGGCGGCCATGGGCACGGCGGAAACGCCGGCAGAGCCGATCAGCGGGTTGATCTTGCCGCCGGTGACCCAGTTCATCACCTTGGCCAGCAGCACACCAGCAGCGGTACCAATGGCAAAGGCCACAATGCCCATAGCGATGATCAAGATGGTGTCCGTCGTCAGGAAGGTGCTGGCCGTAGCGGTGGCGCCCACCGTGACGCCTAGGAAGATGGTCACGATGTTCATCAGCTCGTTCTGCATGGTCTTGTTCAGGCGCTCGGTTACGCCGCATTCCTTGGCCAGGTTGCCCATCATCAGGCAGCCGACGAGGGGGGTAGCGGAGGGCAGCAGCAGGCTGACCAGGATGGTCACCACAATGGGGAACAGGATCTTCTGGGTCTTGGTGGCAGGTTTGAGCTGCTCCATGACAATTTGACGTTCCTTCTTGGTGGTCAGGGCCTTCATGATCGGAGGCTGAATGACGGGCACCAGAGCCATGTAGCTGTAAGCGGCCACAGCGATGGGGCCCAGCAGGTGGGGCGCCAGCTTGCCGGTGAGCCAGATGGCGGTGGGGCCGTCAGCGCCGCCGATGATGCCGATGGCGCCGGCCTCCTGGGGCGTGAAGCCCAGCAGGCTGGCCGTGATGAAGGTGAAGAAGATGCCCGCCTGGGCGGCAGCGCCCAGCAGCAGGGTCTTGGGGTTGGAGATCAGGGGACCGAAGTCGGTACCGGCACCCACGCCCATAAAGATCAGGCAGGGGTAGATACCCAGCTTCACGCCCAGATACAGGTAGTCCAGGAGGCCCGCGGCGATCTCCTTGCCGGAGGTGGCCAGCAGCACGCCCATCTCGGAATACACCTGGCCGCCATTCAGGAAGGCATGCTCCATCACCACATTGGCGGCGTTGCCATTAGCGGCGATGGAGGCCAGCACCTCGCTCAGGGGGGCCAGCACAGTAGCTTCCACATTCACAGCGGTGGTGAAGTGGCCGATGATAGCACCACTTGCGCTGTTGATGATCTGGCCCGCGGCGTTGACCACATAAGCGGCCTGATCCAGCAGGTTATTGCCGTCTATCAGCAGCGCACCGCCGAACAGGCCCCAGTTCACGTGGCCGCCGGCGAAAAGTTCTTCGTGGTATACCTCGCTGCCCAGCAGGTTGGTCAGCAGCATACCGAAAGCTATGGGCAACAGCAGCAGGGGCTCAAACTGCTTCACAATGGCCAGGTACATCAGCGAGCAGGCAACGCCCACCATCACCAGGGCCAGGGGATCAGCCACAAACTGCGCGATGCCCGAGGACTTGTACAGATCCACCAGGGTCTGCATCACATCGATCTGCATCGTATCAACTCTCTTTCGTCAAAGCTGCCAAGCGATCAGGCCAGGGTCACCAGCACATCGCCGGCGTTGACGGAAGCGCCCTTGCTCACCACAACCTGGGCCACGGTGCCGTCCTTGGGAGCGGGAATCTCGTTTTCCATCTTCATGGCTTCCAGCACGCACAGCACGTCGCCGGCCTTCACAGCCTGGCCAGCGGCCACCTTCACGTCCAGGATGGTGCCGGGCATGGGAGCCTTCACAGGGTCACCGCCGCCAACAACAGGCGCAGCCTTGGGAGCAGCGGGAGCGGGAGCAGCAGGGGCGGCAGCCACAGGAGCGGGAGCAGCCACGGGGGCAGGAGCAGCAACAGGGGCAGCCACGGGAGCCACAGCGCGCACAGCGCCGCCGACTTCTTCCACGTCCACAACATAGGTCTGGCCATTCACGGTGATATTAAAAGTACGCATGATTTATTTCCTCCTAAAATATGTTGTCAATGATTGATTCATCAGAAACGGGAATAGATCTGCTCTTCGCGGCCGGCCTTCTGCCAGGCAGAGGCATTGGTCACGCGGCGGATGCGGCGCACGGTGAAAGCAGCGCCATCGTCCATCATGGCAGCCACCGCAGCGGAAATCACAGCGATGAGCTCCTCATCCTGGGCAGCCACAGCAGCAGCAATGACAGCCATCAGCTGCTCATCCTGCTGCGCAGGAGCGGCAGGAGCAGGGGCAGGCTTGGCAGGAGCGGCTGCCTTCTTTTCCTTCTTGGGCTTGCCCGAACCACCGGTGAAGATGTTGACCAGCTTGATCAAGCCAATCAGCACCACCAACCCGGCGAACACAATCGCTACGCCGATGCCGGTGACGGTCAGGCCGAAAATCAAAGTTTCCATACCTTACACGTTCCTTTCCGTTACAGCGGCAGGTTGCCGTGCTTCTTGGGCGGATTGCTGTCGCGCTTGGAGGACAGCATCTCCAGGGCGGCGATCACATACTTGCGGGTCTGAGCGGGATCGCACACATCGTCGATCATGCCGGCACGGGCGGCGGCCACGCCGTCGGCCACGTTGGCGGCAAACTCGCTCTCCAGCTTGGCACGGGTCTCCAGGGCAGGCTCCTTGCCGGCCTTCAGTTCCTCGGTGTAGAGGACCTGCACAGCGGCTTCGGGGGTCAGGGCGGAGATCACAGCGCCGGGCCAGGCATAGGTCACGTCGGCGTTGGCCTTGCCGCCCATAGCGACGTAAGCCTGGCCGATGGCGTTGCCCACCACCACGCTCACCTTGGCAGTGGTGGCTTCAGCATAAGCATAGAGCAGCTGGGCAGCGGCGATCATGGTCGCGGCCTGCTCTTCCACAGCGGGAACAGCGATACCCTTGGAGTTGATCAGGCTCACCACCGGCAGGCTGTAGCAGTCGCACAGGCGGATGAAGCGGGCAGCCTTGGCAGCGGCGGCAGGGGTCAGCATGCCGTCGTTCTCCTTGGCGTTGCCGCACACCAGACCAACGCTGCGGCCGCCGATGCGGCACAGGGCCACGCGGATTTCCTTGCCCCACTCCTTGTAGAGCTCGACAACCTTGCCGGCGTCAGCCATGGCGGTCATCAGGGCATCGGAATCCTCAGCGTCCAGCTGGGGCAGAATGCGGTTCATGTCGTCGGTATCGACGATGGCGGCGTCCTCAGCGTTGCAGCTGGGCAGCAGATCCAGCACGTCGATGGCCAGGGCGATGGCAGCGTCCTCGTCCTCGGCAGTCAGGGCCACGCCGCCCTGCTTGGCCATGGCGTCAGCGCCGCCCACAGCCTTGGCGTCAAAAGTCTTGCCGGTCATGGCGCTCATAACCTGGGGGCCATACACCATCAGCTGACCAACCTTGCCGGCCTCGATGCTCACATCAGCCAGCTGGGCGATCAGCGCAGCGCCGCCCACCACGGGGCCCATCACCAGGGCGATCATGGGGCATACGCCGCTCATTTTGGCCATCTTGGCATAGATGCAGGCATAGGCGTTCATCGCGGCGGCACCCTCGTCCACACGGACGCCGGCGCTGTCGCACAGGGCAATCACGGGCGCGCCGGTCTTCTGGGCCAGATCCAGCACCTTGCAGATCTTCTTGGCCTGCATCTCGCCCATGGCGCCGCCGTGCACGGTGAAATCCTGCGCAAACAGGTACACCGGGCGGTCCTGCACCGTGCCGTAGCCGGTGATCACGCCTGCATAATCGTCGTTCTTGGAAACCAGCGCATCCAGCTCCACAAAGCTGCCAGCATCCAGCAGCTTGCCCACCCGTTCACGGGCGGTGAGCTTGCCGGCGGCACGCTGCTTGGCAATGCGCTCCGCATCACCCTGCAGGATGGCCTGCTTCTTGGCAAGCACCTGCTTGAGGTCCTGTGTGCTAACCATGTCCAATCTCCCTCCATGTTTACATAACCTGCCCTTGCGGACAGGAAAAAGTAAAGTGGTTCAATTTTGTCCCGATTTCTCTTATTCTTCATAACCCTCCTATTTCCTGCCTGTTTCTAAAATTTTGTCAGAGACTTAACAATTGGTAACAAAAAAAAAGAAGCGCTCCCGTTCTTCTCCACGGAAGCGCTTCATTCGTCACCTGTTTCCGGTCAGTTCCAGCCGCAGAATCTCCCTCGTAGGCCAGAAGGCACACAAATGCAGCCGGTCGATTCTTGCTCTGATGGGTACAAAATGTTTCATCAGCACGGGTACCGCCCGGCCAATGATCTCCGGCTCATCGATCAGCATGGTGGTGTGGGGCAGCCAAGGGTAGCCGTTCACCACCCTCTGCCCGCAGGCCGCCTGCAGGGCCACCAGTCCACTTGTCAGGTCAGGGGCCGCCACCAGCACCCTGCCGCCGGGCAGGATGCCCGCATGGCGGAGATCCACCTGCACCGGGCCGTATTCCGCCGCGATGCGTCTGGTCATCTCAACGGCATCGGCTTCCTTCTCCAGGGGAAAAGAAGCCAGGCTGATGTGCATGGGCAGGGGATGTGTCTGCGTGCCGGTAAAGCCTGCCTCCCGCACCGCGTTGTACCACTTCAGGATCCGTTCCTGGTCCTCCTCGCAGTAATCCGCCATCAGCGTCAAAAACTGCTCCGCCACGTCCATCACTCCTTTTCGCCGATGATAGCACTCCCCCACTATCCTGTCAAGGCACAGAAAAGGGGGATGCAGCGCATCCCCCATCATGCTTTACTTGTTCAGCTTCTTCTCGATCAGCTTGGCCAGGTCGTATACATCCTGATCCATTTCCTTCTGATCGGGGCCCTCGATCATCACACGGACCAGAGGCTCGGTGCCGCTGGCACGTACCAGGAGGCGGCCACGGCCTTCATACTTCTTGTCCAGGGCCTTGATAGCCTCGACGATCTCCTCGTCCTTGTCGTAATCATACTTGCAGGCGTCGGTAACGTGGGCAGCATAGAGGCTCTGGGGCAGCATGGTCATGATCTTGGCCAGGCGGCTGAGGCTCTTCTTGCTCTCCACCATCACGGTGAGCAGCTGCAGGGCAGTGATCAGGCCGTCGCCGGTGGTATTGTGGTCCAGGAAGATCACGTGGCCGCTCTGCTCGCCGCCCAGGCAATAGCCGTTCTGCAGCATGTTTTCCAGCACATAGCGGTCGCCCACCTTGGTCTTTTCGTTGTTGATGCCCAGCTCCTTCAGCGCCAGGTCAAGGCCCATGTTGCTCATCACGGTGGTGACGAGGGTATTGCCTCGCAGGCGGCCCTGCTGCTTGAGGTGGTTGGCGCAGATGCACATCACCTGGTCGCCGTTGATAATCTGGCCCCGCTCGTCCACAGCCATCAGGCGGTCAGCGTCGCCGTCAAAGGCCAGGCCGATATCGGCGCCCAGCTCCCGCACCAGCTCGCACAGGCGTTCGGGGTGGGTGGAGCCGCAGTTGTCATTGATGTTGGTGCCGTCGGGCTCGTGATAGTATGCGGAAACCGTGGCGCCCAATTCCTGCAGCACAGTGGGAGCCACCTGATAGCTGGCGCCCTGGGCGCAGTCCACCACGATGTGCAGGCCATCGAACCTGGCGCCGGTGGTTTCCTTGGCAAAGTCGATGTAGCGGCGCTGGGCGTTGCGCTGGAACACAGGGCGGCCCACCTGGTCGCCGATGGGCAGCTGATATCCCTTGGGCAGGCCGTTGCGGATGATCTCCTCCATCTCGTCTTCCACGGCGTCGGGCAGCTTGTAGCCGTTGCTGTTGAAGAACTTGATGCCGTTGTATTCCACGGTGTTGTGGCTGGCGGAAATCACCACGCCGGCGTCCGCCTGATAATAGCGGGTCAGATAAGCGATGGCGGGGGTAGGCAGCACGCCCACCTGCACGGCACGGCCGCCCATGGAACAGATGCCGGCCACCAGGGCAGCTTCCAGCATTTCACCGCTGATGCGGGTGTCACGGCCCACCAGAATCGTGGGGCGGTGCACATTGCTGGCCAGCACATACGCGCCGGCCTGGCCCAGCTCGAACGCCAGATCGCAGGTCAGATCCTGGTTCGCCACGCCGCGAACGCCATCGGTACCAAACAGTCTCGCCATAAATGACCCTCCAATAGATAATCAATTTCCTTAGAATAGTATACCCCATCCGCTGTTAAAATGCAAGCAAAAACAAAACAATATAATACAATTCCGTCAGAACCGGCGAAACATCACGTTCACGCTGTCCTGTCCCATACCCGCCTTCTCATAGAAGACCCGGTTGTCCTCGATGGAGATCAGCTGCGTCACATGAATGCCACGCTTCTTCAACTCCTCCTCCAGATGCGCCAGCAGCGTCTTGCCCACACCCTTGCGCTTCCACTCGGGCCGGACGAAAAGCTCGCTCACGAAGAAGAAATCCTCATCAGCGTAGGGATCCACAAACCCCAGCGCGCCGCCGATGATCTCCCCTTCCCTCACCGCCGCCATACCCATGGCCTGCCAGCCAGAGAGAATAGCATTCACCCGGGTCTTTGCCTTTTCCTCGCTCCAGTTCTCATTCCACGGAGCCTCAGAGTAAGCCGCCATCATCGCCCGGGCCAGGGAGGGAACATCTTTGTGTTCCGCCACCCGGTATGTCACAGGCGCCTCCCGCACGATCTCCGCCACCTGATAGGTTCCTTCCTGCCGATACCCCAATTTCTCCGCGATATGAGCCGAAACCTCGTTGGCCGCGTCCCAAGTGGCGATAAGCCCCCGCTGGTGAGCCATCAGGATCAGCTTCGCCGCCGCCAGGGTGGCGTATCCCCTGCCCTGCATATCGTCACGGGTCTGGAGCTGAATCTCAACGCCGCCTGGATAGCTCACATAGGAGCTGGCCCCGGCCACCGCTTCGCCCTCCACCACAAGCAGCACGCCCAAGCCTCGCTTGGCATAGTCTTCATCGGTGAACAGGCTCACAAAATCCCGGCTCCACTCGTTTTGACGGCACCAGGCGATCCACTCGCCCTCAATGGGCTGGAATTCCGCATTCTCCGGCATGGCTTTCAGCAGTTCTCTGAGGTGCCCATCCTCCGGCTGCGCTTCGTGGTCATAAGCAATGCGCGTTTCCAGCTGCACCGGAGCAATGCTTCGCAGCACGTCCATCCACGCATCCCTGGCATAAATCAGCCAGCCCTCATAGCTGCCCATGGCACGGCGAAGGATGTGCTTCGCCTCCGGCCCGGGCTCGCCGCCGCAATAGAGAAAATCCCCGACCGCCGCCACGCCGCAGCGGGGCCGCACCGGGGAATCCACCATCACGCGGCCCTGCCCGGAAAGCGCCGCCAGCACCATGCTGCGCGCCCCGGGCATTCCCTCAAACAGCGCCATCGCGCGCTGATCTTGGGTCAACATTCCCGCCTGCATTATTTGATATCCTCCTGGATCATGAAGTTTTCTTTCCCAAAGGTTTCCCCCAGGCTCTTGAGCAGGCTCTCCTCAGAAGAGTCCGCCGGCTGTGCAGCCTGGCCGGGCAGCACCGCCTCAAAGCGGCTCTCCACGCCCGCGGCCACCGTCAGCGCCTGGGCGATGACGCTGCGCTTGTCTTCCTTGTTCAGGGCATTGACGAAGAAATCCTGCCCCATAGGACCTTCCCAGCGGTAGAGGGTGCCGTCGCAGCCCACATAGCGGCCCATGGTCAGCATGCTGTATACGCCGGAGGCCGTCTTTTTCAGGGTGTTCATGGCTTCCTTCCAGGTATCGTCGCTGCTTCGGCCCGTGGGCGTCAGCACCACCTGGCGGGGAGCCTCCGGCTTGCTTTCGGCCTTGGGGGCAACCTTCACAGCCTTGGCGGGAGCCGCCGCCACCACGCCGTTTTTAATCTTCTCCGTCAGGTCGTTTACCTGCTTTTCCAGTTCGGCAATTCTGTCCTGCAGGGCGGTGGTATCCACCTCCGATGTGCGCAGGCAGGCCTTCAAAGCGGCGTTCTCCAGGGCGATCCTGGGCGAAGACGCCCATCTCAGCTCAGTTTCCACCGCCATAAACAGTTCCATCATTTTCATCAGGCGGCTCTCGGTGAAACCTTCCGCCTGTTCCACATATTCCGCCGCGTCCTCCCGGGTCAGGTCCAGCAGCGCCGCCAGATCATCGCCGCAGCACTTGGCCATCAGCAGCGCCCGCAGGTGCTGGGAAACGTCCTTGGCAAACACCATAGGCTCACGGCCACCACGCATAAGCTCGTCAATCAGCCCCATCAGCTGGGCTGCGTCCTCCGCCTCCAGGGCGTCGGCAAAGCGGAAGAGAAATCCCTTGTCGCTGGTACCAAGCACGCTGCGCACCAGTTCCTCATCCACGTCGCTGCGGTAGCCCAGGCACATGTCAAGGATGGACAAAGCGTCTCGCATGCCGCCTTCGGCAGCCCGGGCGATCAGGTTCAGGGCGCTCTCGGTGGCCGTGGCGCCGGCGCCCTCCACCGCCTGGCGCAGCCGCCCGGCGATCTGCCCGGCAGGAATGCGGCCAAAGTCGAACCGCTGGCAGCGGCTGAGGATGGTGGCAGGCAGCTTCTGGGGCTCGGTGGTGGCCAGGATGAACACCACGTGGGCCGGGGGCTCCTCCAGGGTCTTCAGCAGGGCGTTGAAGGCGGAGGCGCTGAGCATATGCACCTCGTCGATGATATACACTTTATACTTGCCCTGCTGGGGCGGATACTTCACCGTCTCCCGCAGGTCGCGGATCTCATCCACGCCGTTGTTGGAGGCGGCGTCGATCTCCATTACGTCCAGGCTTTCGTCGGCCAGGAGCCGGCGGCAGCTCTCGCACACGCCGCAGGGATCGCCGTTTTTGGGGTTCTCGCAGTTGATGGCCCGGGACATGATCTTGGCCGTGGAGGTTTTGCCGGTGCCGCGGCTGCCGCAGAAAAGATACGCATGCGCAATACGCCCCGTGGTGATCTGGTTACGCAGCGTGGCAACGATGGCCTCCTGCGCCACCATGGAAGAGAAATCCACCGGCCGCCATTGGCGGTAAAGGGCCTGATAAGCCATGTTATTCCTCCGTCAAGTCCAGCATATCCCGCATCGCTTCAAGTTTCTTTTCGCCGATCCCGGGCACCTGCATCAGGTCCTCCGGGTAAAAGAAGGGGCCGTTCATCTCCCGCTCGGTCAGAATGGCCTCCGCCGTGGCAGGGCCGACGCCAGGGAGCAGCTGCAGCGCTTCTTCGTCAGCAATGTTCACCGGAACCGCCCCTATTTTCACCGGAACGGGCTGCGTCATCGCCGTCCTCCAGGTAGCGGGGTATGACGTTTGCTCCCGGGGCCTGACCCCGCTGAGCGCCGCGCCCGCCGCAAGGACGACGCAAGCCGCCAGGAGCAGCCACGCGAGCACGCTCCTGACGGCAAAAGTCTTCTGTTTCATCACACGCCCTTGCGGACTTTTTGACCCTCGCGGGAGTCCTCAAGGATATAGCCGGCGGCCTTGATGGCGTCACGCAGCTCGTCGGAGCGCTTCCAGTCCTTGTTCTTGCGGGCCTCGGCGCGCTCATCCACCATGCGCTGGATCTCCTCAGGCAGGGCGTCGTCTTCCTTCTGCAGGATGCCCAGCACGTCGCACAGGGCCTTCAGGGAGTTGAGGGCGGCTTCCACCGCAGCCTTGCTGCTCTCGGCATTCAAGGTCACGTTGGCTTCCTTCACCAGTTCGAAGATGGCGCCCAGGGCGTCGGCGGTGTTCAGGTCGTCGTCCATGGCGTTGTCGAAGCGCTGCTCGGCTTCCTTCACATGGGTCAGGAACTCCTGCTCGGCAGCGGACAACTCCTTCTCCTGCACAGAGCCCAGAAGGTGCTTCATGTTGTCGCGGGCAGTGTACAGGCGAGTCAGAGAGGCGTGAGCCGCGGCGATCTGGTCACGGCTGAAGTTGATGGGGCTGCGATAGTGGGCGCTGAGCATGAACAAACGCACGGCCTCCAGGTCATACTCCTTGGCGATGTCACGCACGGTGAAGAAGTTGCCCAGGGACTTGGACATCTTCTGGTTGTCCACGTTGATGAAGCCGTTGTGCATCCAGTAGCGCACATAGGGCTTGCCGGTAGCACCCTCGGACTGGGCAATCTCGTTCTCGTGGTGGGGGAAGAGCAGGTCCTTGCCGCCGCAGTGAATGTCGAAGGTTTCGCCCAGATACTTCATAGACATGGCAGAGCACTCAATGTGCCAGCCGGGCCGTCCCATGCCCCAGGGGGACTTCCATGCGGGCTCGCCGGGCTTCTGCGCCTTCCAGAGCACAAAGTCAGCCGGATCTTCCTTGTCGGTTTCCACGTTCAGGCGCTCGGAGGCACCCATCTCACGGTCTTCCACGCTCTGGCCGGAAAGCTTGCCATAACCGGGGAAAGCGCTGACCCGGTAGTACACGTCGCCGCTGGGCACAGCATAGGCGTGGCCGTTGTCGATCAGCTTCTTCACCAGGCCAATGATCTCGCCGATATGCTCGGTGGCCTTGGGATGCACGGTGGCAGGGCGGATGCCCAGGGCACCGGCGTCCTTATAATACTCGGCGATAAACTTTTCGCCCAGCTCCTTTACGGTGATGCCTTCCTCGTTGGCGCGCTTGATCATTTTATCGTCGATATCGGTGAAATTCTGCACGAAGGTCACGTCATAGCCCTCGCGCTCCAGCTGGCGACGCAGCACGTCGAAGGTGATAAAGGGACGGGCGTTGCCGATGTGGAAGAAGTTATACACCGTGGGGCCGCAGGCGTAAATGCCCACCTTGCCCTCGTGCAGGGGCTTGAACTCTTCCTTCTTGCGGGTCATGCTGTTGTAAATATGCATATCATTAAACCTCCGTATTCTTCGCTTCGTTCAAATCTTTCTGGATCTGGCAGCCGCCCACGCACTCTTCGCAGCCCATTTCGCAGGCACGGCGTGCCAGGCACTGCTCCATGTGGGTCAGCCGGTCGTAGAGGGCCTGCATTTTCTCCATCGTGGGGTCGGGCAGGTTCACCTGATCCAGGTCAATCTCGTTGCGCTTCACATTCTTCTTGCGTACAATGCGGCCTGGGTTACCCACCACGGTACAGTCTGATGGCACATCCTTGAGCACAATGCTCCCCGCGCCGATTTTGACGTTATCGCCGATGGTAATGGGGCCCAGCACCTTGGCGCCCGATCCAATGGTCACGCCGCTGCCGATGGTGGGGTGGCGCTTGCCGGTTTCCTTGCCGGTGCCGCCCAGGGTTACGCCCTGATAGATGGTCACATTATCGCCGATGATGGTGGTTTCGCCGATCACCACGCCGTCGCCATGGTCGATGAAGAATCCCTTGCCGATGGTTGCGCCGGGGTGAATCTCAATGCCGGTCTTGTGCCGGGAGCGCTGGGAAATAATACGTGCCAGCGTCACGTGGCCCCTCACGAATGCCTTGTGGGCTCTTCTGTGCGCCCTGATGGCCTTCAGGCCGGGATAGCACAGGAGCACCTCCAGCTTGGACTTGGCTGCCGGGTCGCGGGCCATGATGGCCGCCATGTCCTCACGCAGTTGCTTGAACATATTGCCTCCTTCACGATGCTGCATCAGTTTATGTTACGGATCACAACATCGTGCGGCGGTATAGTCGAAGGGCAGGGCGAAAAGACGGTCAGTATGCGTCATTTTTCCACCTCCCTTCCATAGATTAAAGTATTATAGCACATCCCGCCGCCGAAATCAATCACGCACCCTCGTGCTTGACAAATTCCCTTCCCCGCTGTATCATATCCCCCGTGCGAGGTGCCCAGACGATCGCGGGTCCCTTCGGGGGCATGAGGAAAGTCCGAGCATCACAGGGCAGGGTGCCGGCTAACGGCCGGTGGAGGCGACTCCAAGGAGAGTGCAACAGAGAGATACCGCATCTTCAATCGCTCCCGAGGTCGGGCTTCAGCCCGACTAACGACAGCCAATGCTTGCATTGGCGGAGTGTAGCCAGCGCCGGGCTTTACGCCCGGTGATGGCCGAAGGTGTAAGGGTGGAAAGGCGAGGTAAGAGCTCACCCACGGCTTGGCGACTTGTCCGTGATGTAAACCCCACCTGATGCAAGATGGTATGGAGGCACATGCGGCGGCCCGTCGCGCCTTCGCAATCGCTTGAGCCTGCGCGGTAACGTCAGGCCTGGATAGATGATCGTCCAATACAGAACTCGGCTTATGGACACGCTCGCACGCTTCGCGTTCAAAAAAGAGACTTCTTACGAAGTCTCTTTTTTGAGTTTTTGCAGATTTGGACTGGTCGCTGCGCTCCCGGTCGTCCAAATCTGTAAGGTATGTTTTCGCCAAAGGCGAAAACGCCCCGTGAACCCGGCAAAGCCGGGTTACACGATTGCAGTCCTTGCGGACGGCTGAGTTGGGTGTTCCGCTTACTTAAGCTGCCTCTCCGAGGGAGCTGTCAGCCGCTTGCCGGCTGACTGAGGGAGCTTCCGTTTCTTAGTGGCAATGGCCGCCGCAGGTATGCTCGCCGCAGCCGTGTTCGCCGCAGGTGTGGCCTTCCTCATGGTCGTGGTGATGGTCGCAGGTGGCGCCTTCATTGTAGCTGAGCTCCCCGGCCAGCAGCGCGTTCACCGCAGCGTCAGCTTCGCCCTGCACGCCGGCGTAGAGCTTGATGCCCGCCTGCTGCAGCGCCGCCTGGGCGCCGCCGCCGATGCCGCCGCAGATCAGCGCGTCCACCTGGTGGTTCACCAGGAAGCCTGCCAGGGCGCTGTGGCCGCTGCCGTTGGTGGACAGAACCACCGCCGCCGCAACCTTGCCTTCCTCCACCACATAGAGCTTGAACTGGGCCGTGTGGCCAAAGTGCTGGAAAATCTGCCCGTTTTCATAAGTAACCGCAATACGCATAAGTCATTCTCCTTTAATCAATCTCGTGGATCAGTCTGCCGTAAACATCGTAGAGCATGGCCTTGTCTGCCTTGGACTTGTGCCACACCTTCTTCTCCGGCCAGGTCAGGTCGCCCTTTGCGTCGCTGGACTGGCTGGTGACGGTGATCTTCTCCCCGGGCTGGAGCTTCATGTCCGGGAACACAAACATCTCATTTCCCTTTCCCGAAAGGATGTACCATCCGCTGATGTCCACCGCTTCACTGCCGTCATTGGTCAGGCTGATACAGTCCTCCTTGGCGCTCTTGCCAGACAGGTGAACCGTCTGATTCCTTGCCGGCACCTCGCCATGGCCCAGGGTGTTCACGGTCAGCCTGCCATTTTCCAGCATCGCCACCACCCCCAGGGGCGCGTTCTGCGTTTGGTAAACCTTCGCGCCGCTGCGGCCAAGCAGCTTCATCACCCGTTCCGATGGGGTGTCAGGCTCCGCCGCCGTGCTGGTGGAAACAATGGCTGCCCTGGGCTTCACCTGCTGCACAAGGGCATCGGAGGTCGCGTCGTTCTCGCCGTGGTTGCCTACCTTCAGCACCTCGCACCGGGGAATCACCCCCGCCCGCAGCAGTTCCTCTTCCTCCGGGAATTCCATGTCCCCGGCAAGCAGCATCCGTCCGCCGCCGGCCTCCGCCAGCAGCACCAGTGAGTTGCAGTTTTCCGCGTCCTTGTTCAGGCTCCTGGGCCCCAGCACGGTGAGCCTGCCACCCTCCAGGGGCAATTCATCTCCTGCCTTCAGCCAGGTCACGGCCTCGCCCCGCAGCGCCGCAGCCAGCGCCACGGGATGCTTCGCTTCCTTCACATCGGTGTAATAGGCCGGAGCGTACCACTTCCCCACCCCGATGCCGGACATGGCCAGGGCCCGGGCGCCACCGGCGTGGTCCTCATCCGTGTGGGTAATGATCACCCCGTCCAGTTTCTTCACTCCCAGCTGCTTCAGCGCAGCGGACACCATGCCCCAGTTTTCCGGAAGGCCCGCGTCGATCAGATACAGCGTGCTGCCGCTTTCCAGCAGCAGGCAGTCGCCCTTGCCCACGTTCAGGGCAATCAGCGTCAGCTTGCCGCCCTCATCCGCCCAGGCGCAGGAAGTCAGCAAAAGGCAGGATAGAATCGCCGTGACAAGCCCGTGTTTCATAGCATGCTCCTTTCTTGAAAGCCGCCGCCATCTGTGATACAATGGCGGAAGGAGTTGATCGTATGACCAAATGGATGTCCCTCGCCCTGGAGCAAGCCCGTCTGGCGGCCCAGGAGGGCGAGATTCCCGTGGGCGCGGTGCTGGTGCGGGGCAATACCCTCGTCTGCGCCGCCCACAACACCCGCGAAACGACCCACGACCCCACCGCCCACGCTGAGCTTCTCTGCCTGCGGGAGGGCGCCCGCCTTCTTGGCGACTGGCGGCTGCGTGACTGCACGCTTTTTGTCACCCTGGAGCCCTGCCCCATGTGCGCCGGCGCCATGGTCATGAGCCAGCTGGGCGCATGCGTTTATGGCGCTGCGGACGAAAGCCAGGGCTGCTGCGGCTCCGTATACGACCTGCCCGGCGACCCGCAGCTTCACGGCGTCACCCACTGGCAGGGCGGCGTGATGGAGCATGAATGCCGCGCCCTTTTACAGGATTTCTTCCGGGCCAGACGCTGATACCTCCTTTATCATAACAGATTTATGTTTTTTCATCAAGGAGAACACCATGGGTACGATCCTTTGTTACATCTATCCGGACATGGCCGATTTTGAGGTCGTCCTTCTCCTGCACCGCCTGCGCAACGCCGGCGGACGCACCATCATTACCATCGCGGAGACCATGGAAGAGGTCACCGCCCAGTCCGGTTTGCGTTATCTGCCGGATCTGACCATCGACCAGGTCAACGCTGATGAAGCCGAAGGCCTGATCATCCCCGGCGGCCCTATCAACAATGAGCAGAACGCCATTCTCCCCCTGATCCGCCATCTGGACGCCCAAGGCAAGCTGCTGGCTGCCATCTGCTTCGGCCCCCAGTTTCTGGGCCGTGCCGGCGTGCTGGACAGCCGCCAATTCACCACCTCCTGCACCCCCGAACACATTGCCGGGGAAGGCCTCGCCGATCCCTTCCCCCGCTCCAACTGCCTGAACCGCCGCTGTGTGCAGGACGGGCACGTCATTACCGCCCAGGGTCACGCCTTTGTGGATTTCGTCGCCCGGGTATGCAACCATTTCCATATCTTCCGCGACGCCCGGCACGAGTACCAGCAGCTGGGCAACATCAAGGATTCCGATTGAAGGAGGCACCCCATGACGCTCAACGAATATCAGCAGCTTGCCCTCACCACCCTGAACCCGGCTCTCAACAAAAAGGACGTGCTCATCAACGGCGTTATGGGCCTGTGCGGTGAAGCCGGCGAAACCATCGACATCGTGAAAAAGCACCTGGCCCAGGGCCACGAGCTGGACAGGGAGAAGATCATCAAGGAGCTGGGCGACGTGGCTTGGTACCTGGCCGAAACCGCCTATGCCCTGGACGTTCCCCTGGAGGAAGTCTGCCAGCGGAACATCGCCAAGCTGAAAGCCCGGTATCCCGAGGGATTCTCCACGGAGAGCTCCATCAACCGGGCAGAAGAATAAAAAAAGCGCCATCTCAGGAAAAGGGATGGAAAGGAAAGAGTTATCTTTCCCCTACCATTATGCAAACAATGAAATCGCAAGCCTTTGACTGGCTTGCGGTTTTGTGTACTGCTGTGATAGAATGAAAGTACAAAATAGCAAACTGCACCTTATAATGATACAACATAAGGAAGCGAGAGAATATGATGAAAGTTGCTTTTTTAGATAGAGATGGAACAATTAACCGTGATTATCCTGATGATATTTGGATTCGGATTCAAGATCCAGAGATATTGCCGGGAGCAATTCATGGAATGAAGTATTTGAAAGAAAAAGGGTATGAAATAATTATTGTAACCAATCAATATATCATTGGAGAGGGAATTATTTCGATAGAGCAATATCATGAATTTAATAGAAAGCTTTTGGCATTACTTATAGAAAATGATATTAGTATTTTGGATGTATTTTATTGCCCTCATGCACGAGATGAACAATGTGATTGTTGCAAACCGAGAAATGGGCTAATAAAGCAGGCAATAAGGAAATATCCGGAAATCAATTTGAAGGAATCTTTTATGTGTGGAGATTCATTGGGCGATATGAAGTGCGCAGAAAGTGTTGGACTGAATTTCTGGGGTATAGGCATTGGAAAACAAAGAATTAGTGATTTGTCGGATTTGTGTAATCTGATTTAAAAGTGCTTATTAAAAAAACCTAATTTGTCCAGCAGCCGAAAACGTACCCCCCCCCCATTTCAGAAGGGCGCATTATACGCACCATTCCGGTGCATTGCGTTTGGGGACCACATAAACAAACGGGCATCCGAATGTCGGATGCCCATTTGTTTGTTGTTGGATAAATGGTTCCTTAAGAAACCTCCCCCCAGCCGCTTCTTTTTTATCCCTTGATATGCCTCACCAGTGCATCGGTCACCTTTTCCATATCCTCCGTGGTGCCGATGGTCACCCGCAGCCAGCTCTTCAGCCTGGGGGCGGAGAAGTGCCGCACCAGAATGCCCTCCTCCCGCAGCGCCTTCTGCACCGGGGCAGCGTCCTCGCCCGCCTTCACAAAGAGGAAATTGGTGGCGCTGGGCAACACCTCAATGCCGTTTGCCTTCAGCGCTGCATAGGCCTTGTCCCGGGCCGCAACCACAAGGTTCACCGTCTTGTTTGTGTAATCCACATCCAGCATGGAGGCCGTGGCCGCCGCCTGGGCATAGCGGTCCAGGGGGTAGCTGTTGAAGCTGTCCCGGATGCGGCGCAGAGCGTCAATCAACCGCTTGTTGCCAATGGCATAGCCCACGCGCATGCCCGCCAGGGCGTGGCTTTTGGAGAAGGTGCGCACGATGAGCAGATTGTCGAATTCGCTGAGCAGCGGCACAGCGGTTTCCGTAGCAAAGGCTGCATAAGCCTCGTCCACCAGCAGCACGGCGTCGTTTTCTTTGGCGTGCTGTGCCATGCGGCGAATCTCCGTCTGGGGCAGTTCGATGCCCGTGGGTGCGTTGGGATTGGCCAGCGCCATGGGGCAGCCCTGGAGCATGCCCTCCACATCCACGGTGAAGTCATTTTTCAGCGCCACGGTTTCGTGATTCACACCGAAAAGATTGGCATACACCGGGTAGAAGGAATAGGTCACATCCGGGGTCAGCAGCCGCTTGCCGGCGAAAAACGCCGCGAAGGCAAAGGCCAGCACCTCATCGGAGCCATTGCCGCAGAAGACCATCTCCGGCTCCACGCCGTTCACCTGGGCAATGGCCTCCCGCAGGGCGGTGGCTTCCATGTCCGGGTACAGGCGCAGGCTGTCGCACAAGCCCTCAATGGCCTCCGCCACCTTTGGAGACGGCGGATAGGGGTTTTCGTTGGTATTCAGCTTGATAAACTGGCGGTCCTTGGGCTGCTCGCCCGCCGTATAGGGCACCAGCCGCAGGGCCAGATCGCTTTCGTAAGCCATATCACAGTCTCCTCACCGGCACATTCTCCCGTGCCAGGTAATCCTTCAAATCGCTGATCTTCATCAGCCCGAAGTGGAACAGCGTAGCCGCCAGGGCCGCGTCGGCGCCGCCGACGGTCAGCGCGTCACGGAAGTGCTCCAGCTTGCCCGCGCCGCCGCTGGCGATCACCGGCACCGGCACCGCGTCGGCAATGGCCCGGGTAACGTCCAGGGCAAAGCCCTCGCCCACGCCGTCGGTATCCATGCTGGTGAGCAGAATCTCGCCAGCGCCGCGCTTCACGCCTTCCACCGCCCATTCCAGGGCGTCCTTGCCGGTATTCACACGGCCGCCGTTGACATACACATCCCAGCCGCCGCCCTGGCGCTTCTTCACGTCCATGGCCAGCACGATGCACTGGCTGCCAAAGCGCAGCGCCGCCTCGGTGATGAAATCCGGGTTGCGCACCGCAGGGCTGTTGATGGATACCTTGTCCGCGCCCCGCAGGAGAATCTGCCGGATCTGCTCGATCTCCGCAATGCCGCCGCCCACGGTAAAGGGAATGAACACCTGCTCCGCCACACGGCTCACCACGTCCAGCATGGTACCACGCTTCTCGTGGGAGGCATTGATGTCCAGCAGCACCAGTTCATCAGCGCCGGCCTGGTTGTAGGTCACCGCCGCCTCCACAGGGTCGCCGGCGTCACGGATATCCACAAAATTCACGCCCTTCACCACCCGGCCGTCCCGGATGTCCAGGCAGGGAATAATTCGCTTGGTCAGCATGCCGCATCCCCCTTCCATTCAGCGAAGCGCCGCAGCATGTTCAGCCCGGCCTCGCCGCTCTTTTCGGGATGGAACTGGGTGGCCATCACATTCCCCCGGCACACGGCAGCGGTGAAAACCTGACCATAATCGCAGGTAGCGGCGGTGAAATCATCGCTGACCTCCGCCATACAGTAGGAGTGGACAAAGTACACGCAAGGATCGTCGCCCTTGTCAAAAAGGGGGCAGTCACGGGTGATCAGCGTATTCCAGCCCATGTGGGGTATTTTGAGCCCCCTGTCCTCAAACCTGGTGATGGTGCCCGGCAAAAGGCCCAGGCCATCGTAGAAGCCGTTCTCCTCGCTGTGCTCAAACATCATCTGCATACCCAGGCAAATGCCGAGAAGGGGTTTGCCGCTGTTGGCCGTGGCGATCACCGCCTGGTCCAGGCCGGTTTCACGCAGCCGGGCCATGGCGTCGCAGAAGGCGCCCACGCCGGGCAGCACAACATGGTCGGCCGAAGCAATCACTTCAGGCGAATCGGTGATGACCGCCTCGAACCCCAGGAATTGAAAAGCCTTCTGCACGCTGCGCAGGTTGCCCATGCCGTAATCAATAATGGCAATCATGCCTTGTCCTCCCCGATGAATCGCTCGAAGTTTTTATGCAGGATCATCTCCCGCTCCTCCTCCGTCAGGGGCAGCGCCATAAACCTGGCCAACTCCTCCTTGGGATGCCACATAGGATAATCCGTGCCAAAGAACACCCTGTCCGCGCCGTAGCGGTGAATGATTTTGACGGCCTCCTCCGGCTCTACGGCATACAGACTGGAGCAGCTGTCTACATATACGTTGCCCCGGCCTGCCAGCAGCTTCCATGCGTCGCTCCATACCGACCAGCCGCCAAAGTGGGCGCAGATGGCCGTCAGCTTCGGCACATGATCCAGCGCCCGGGCCATGCGCTCCGGATTGCTGTAATCATACCGATAATCGCCGGTGTGCACCAATAAAGGCAGGTTTCTTTCCGCCATGGCCTCAAACAGCCGCAGCGCAGCGGGATCATCCAGCCTGAAATGCTGGAAGTCCGGATGCAGCTTCACGCCCCTGAGCCCCAGTTCCAGCATGCGGTCAAGTTCCTTTTCCATCTCAGGATGATCCGGATGCATGGAGCCAAAGCCGATAAACTTATCCGGATGCGCCGCCACAGATGCCGCGATAAAATCGTTGATGGCCCGTGCCCGCTCCCATGTTACCGCCACCGAGTGCACCAGGTGCCGGGTGATGCCAGCCTCCTGCCCGGCCTTCAGCAGCATTCCCACCGTGCCATCCAGATCCATGGGAATATCATAAAAATCGCCAATGGATTGTGCCGCCTTCAGAGCGATCTTGTCCGGATAAATATGGGCGTGGGTATCAATGATCCTCATGCGGGCACCTCCTTTGTACCAACAAACTCGGAAAGAGGCAGGACCGTCAAAACCTGCCTCTTCCACGCAAATCTATTATGAAGCATGCGCCTGCACCTGTCAAGAAACGAAGCAGCGATTTATTGTACTAAAGTTGTTTTCCACCCCTTCAACGTCAAAAGCCCCGCTCCCGTATCGGGAGCAGGGCTAATATGTGAGCTTATTTCTGGAAAAGCTGGTTCGCCAGGTCAAACACCGGCAGACCGTTCCGGAAATCAACTTTCATGATAAACGTATGCCGGTTGGGATCATACAGCGGATTTCCGATGATCTCGTCATAGGGCCGCGCGTGATAGGAGGTATACACCTGGCCATCCTCATCGGTGAAGAAGGTGTTGTGTCCCGGGCCGAAGATACCCTTCTGCGCGTCCGTTTTCAAAACGGGCAGGTTCAGCTTATGCCAGGCGGAGATATCCATGGGATCAGCCTCCGCGTCCATCCACAGCATACCCATGCAGTAGGCCGGACTGGTATCGCTGGCGGAATAGGTCAGGCACAGCCGCCCGTCGCGGCAGATCACGGTGGGGCCCTCGTTCACCCAGAAGCCATGGCGCTCCCAGGCATAGGTGGGCGAAGTAAGCAGCATCTGGGGCGTTTTCAGCCGGGTAGGCGAAGCCATCTGCGCAATGTACAGGTTGGAGATCATGGGATCCACGCTGACCTTCTCTGCCCACACGCAGTAGTGCTTCCCCCGGTGCTCAAACACCGTCATATCCAGCGAGAACGCCGTGAAGCTGAAGGGGTCGTCCTCCGCGGGCTGCATCATGCCGCATTCTTCCCAGCTGCCGCTGATGGGATCCTCATCCCTGCAGCACAGTACCCAGGGGCGGATCCGCCAGCACTTTTCAGCCTCTCCCGCGGCGAAATAGATATACCAGCAGCCGTCCAGCCGGTGGAGTTCCGGCGCCCAGATATGCGCCCCCATCACACCTCTTTCATGGGCGTGCCATATCTCCTTTTCCTGAGCCGTCCGCAGGCCTTCCAGCGTATCGGCGCAGCGCAGCACAATGCCGTCATAAGAAGGGATCGACGCCGTGAAATACCATTTCCCGTCAATCCTCTGCACAAAGGGATCCGCCCGCTGAGCAATAAAAGGCGTATTCCACGGCGTGTGCCGATAGTTATCACAGTTCATTCATTTGCCTCCGATTGATCCTTACTTGGCCAGGCGGATCACATTCCAGCTGGCGGCGGGCAGCACGATGGCCTCGCCTTCCTTGGGCAGCTTGGCCTCCACCGGCACCACCTCGTTGGGATTGCTTTCGGTGTTGATGGCCTTCACGTCGTCGTGATGCAGCACAGAGTGGCTCACAACCTTCAGGCCGCCAAAGGAGCGCAGGTCGCAGTCCAGGGCCACAGCTTCCTTCAGGTCGCGGTTCACGGCAAAGATGGTCACGCCCTCGTCATCGGTGAGCACCGCTGCGGCGTCCACCACAGGCACATCGCTGTAATGCTTGGTATCGAACTTTTCGCAGGTGATCTGGGGCAAAAGGCTCTTGCCGCGGCCCAGGTTGCTGGCCTGCATCACAGGATAGAAGATGGTCTGCGCCCAGGCACCGCCGTTCTTGCTGGTCATGATGGGAGCGATAACGTTCACCAGCTGGGCCAGGCAGCCGATCTTCACGCGGTCGGCGTTCTTGAGCATGGTAATAAGCATAAGGCCCACCAGCAGAGCGTCCTCGAAGTTATAAACGTCCTCCAGCAGCGGCAGCGCGTTGCCCCAGGGCTCGGTCTTATACAGCTTCTGATCCTGCTCGTTGGAGTGGTACCACACGTTCCACTCGTCCAGGGACAGGTGCACCTGCTTCTTGGCATGCTTCTTGCCCTTCACCGCGTCGCAGATGGAGGCAACGGTCTTGATGAAATCATCCAGGTCCATGGTGGAGGCCAGGAAGTCCTCAGTCTCATTGTGGGGATTGCCGTAGTAGCGGTGCAGGGAAACGTAATCCACGTTGTCATAGCACTCGGTGAGCATCTGGTATTCCCACTCGCCGAAGGTGGGCATGCCCGTGCTGGAGGAGCCGCAGGCCACGGTTTCGATGCTGTTGTCCACCCACTTCATCATCTTGGCGGCTTCGTTGGCCACACGGCCATACTCATAGGCCGTCTTGGCGCCCATCTGCCAGGGGCCGTCCATTTCGTTTCCCAGACACCAGAGCTTGATGTCAAAGGGATCCTTGGCGCCGTTTTTGATGCGCAGGTCAGACCAGTAGCTGCCGGATTTGTGGTTGGCGTATTCCACCACATTGCGGGCCGCATCGCCGGTGCGGGTGCCCAGGTTCACGGCATACATCACTTCGCTGCCGGCCTGCTTGGCCCAGTCGCAGAATTCATGCAGGCCCACCTCGTTGGTCTCGGTGGTCTTCCAGGCCAGGTCAAGGCGCTTGGGGCGGTCAGCCACGGGGCCGATGGAATCTTCCCAGTTGAAGCCGGAAACAAAGTTGCCGCCGGGATAGCGCACGATGGGCACATTGAGTTTCTTCACCAGGTCGATCACATCCTTGCGGAAACCCAGCTTGTCCGCCGAGGGATGTCCGGGCTGGTAGATGCCGGTATACACCGCGCGGCCCAGATGCTCAATAAAGGAACCGTAGATCCGCTTGTCAATGTCAGAGATCACATAATCCTTGTCCAGAATCAGCTTGGCGTTTTTCATGGTCGCATCTCCTTATCCTGATATTCTATTGCAATGGAAATTCAAAGATCGTAACGGAGCAGGCCGGAAGCACGGTTTCCGCCACACCGTCAGCAATGGCGCAGCTGCTCTCCGCCGGCACGGCCTTCAGCGGCTTCACAAAGGAATTGCTTGTCTTCATTTCGCCGCACAGGCAGATGCTCCTGCCTGTTCCGTCCGCGCATCCCGCAAGGCGCATCGTCAGCGGAACGGCTTTCTCTTCCAGGTTGACCACCTTCACCTGCAGGGTATCCTCGGTGCGGGTCACCACGTGGAAGAGGCTTTCATCGTCTGTTTCGGAATGTACCACCCAGTCGCCCAGGGTGGAAGCAAACATCTGCTGCACATAATAGCTGGGCGTCAGCAGCACGTCCGTGCCGTTGAACCAGATCAGATCCGGCGTCCAGTCCACCTGGCCTTCCCTGGCCAGCAGCGGCGCATAGGCCGCCATGCGTACCACGTCGCTGTTTCGCTCAATGCCCGTCAGATAGGCAGCCTCGCACAGGGCTGCCCGCAGGTTATTGGGTCTGCGGCTTCCCTGAACAGGCTCGTGGGCAGCGTATTCCCCCAGGAAAACCTGCGTGGTGCGGGGGTAACGGTCATAGCGGTTCACGTGCTCCGGGAACCACATGCTGTCCATGTAGTAGTGTTCATCCACCAGGCTGTCGGCGAATTTCGCGCGGATGCTGTTCCAGCTGTCGTTGATCAGCGCGCCCTCTGCCACCGGGCCAGCCGCCACAATGCAGGTGATCTCCGGGTACTTTTCCTTCACCGCCCGGGAGAGGATCCCATAGCGGGTGAAATAGCCGGTGCCCCAGTTCTCATTGCCGATGGCGATGTACCGCAGATCAAAGGGTTCCGGATGTCCCATTTCCGCCCGCAGCGCGCCCCAGGCGGTATCCTCACCACCCGTCGCGAACTCAATCAGATCCAGGATATCCTGGGCATAGGCACGTGTCTCCTCCAGGGTATAGTCCGCCTCACGCGGCTCCCTGGCCTGGCACAGCACGCCCGCATGCACCACCGGCAGCGGCAGCGCGCCCAGTTCTTCCGCCAGGCAGAAGTATTCATAATAGCCCAGGCCATAGGTCTGCATGCCGCCCCAGGTGTTGGGGTTTTCCCTGCGCTGCTCCACCGGGCCCACGGTATGCTTCCAGTTGTATTCATTCTCGCGGACGAAGCTGCCCTCCGCCACGCATCCGCCCGGGAAGCGCAGAAACGCCGGCTTCAGTCCCCGCAGGGCCTCCACCAGGTCGCTTCGCAAACCGCCGCCGGGCCATTCCTTGCCAAAGCGTTCAGCAGGCATCAGGGAGAGCATATCCATGTCCACTTCTCCCCTGCCCTCGATGGTCACGCAGAGCCAGGCGTCGGCGTCCTTCAGCGCCGTGAAAGAAGCCGTGTGCTTCCCCCATTCCACGCCGGGGTTCAGCACAGCCTCCTCACAGATCGGGTTGCCGCCTGCGTCCGCCAGCGCCACGGTGATCCGGCCATCAAAGCCCCTGTCACGCAGATAGATAAAGAAATCGTAGGACTGACCCTCCTGCACGGTCACGCCGCCCTTGAGCGCGCCGCTGGCAAAGCCCTGATTCATCACTCGAACCTTCCCCTGCTCCACGCTGACGTGAAGATAGGTCGGGTTGTTTTCGTTGAGGGGCTCCTCCGCAGCTACCGTCCACCTGGCTTCTCCGCCGGGTGTGGTATTGATGCGCCACGCGGTGTAGTGATCCGCCCGCTGAGGGTTCAGGATGTTTTCGTATTCAAAAGACCGGTTCTGCAGCAGTTCGGCGTAAAGGCCGCCGTCCGCCGCGCAGTTGATATCCTCAAAGAAGAGGCCGTAGAGCGTATCGCTCATTTCACGGTAGGTGTCGTTGGCGTCCGCCTGCAGGGTAACCGCCTGAGCAGTCATGGGCAGGAACAGCGCCAGAAGCCACAGGATTACTTTTCGCATGCGTCCTCCTTGTCGCGGTAGTGCACACGCATACGGATATCCTGGGGATAGTTGCCGAAGGATCGGCCAAAGATGGTCAGGCCGCCCACATTTCGGGCGTTTTCAGGCACGGAAATGCGGAACAGGATCGCGCTGCTGCCGTCAATTTTCAATTCCTGCAGCGTGGTATCGCTGATCCGGCCGCCATCAACATACGTGCCTGTATTGTTGATGGTCAGAAGCTTGTACAGGCCGTGCTGATTCCAGTTGCGGAACCACCACGAGGGGTTGTAGATGCCCTGGATGCGGCCAAAGTCGCCCGGGCTGGTCCAATAGCCCAGCTCCACCCCATTCATGCTGAAGTGCACATCGCTGGGCCAGTCTTCAGAACACCCCGGCGCTTCCGAGGAGATCTCCATGGAAAGCTGGATCTCCACCAGCTCCTGGTTGCTCTGCAAAAAGCAGGGCAGCATGTATTCCACATAGCCATGCCCAAACCACAGGATCTCCGCGCCAAACCGCTCCGGACTGGCGAAGAACCGCGGATCATCCACCACGCCGATGATCTTCTCCGGCGTGCAGATACCGCAGGTGGGCGAAACCTCATAGGCGGTGAACTGGCCCACGCCGATCTCTGTCTCGTAGATGTTGAAGGACCGGTGCTGCTGAGTGGGTTCGATCATGATGCTTTCATCCGTGGCGCAGCACACCTTCTGCACGCCATGCTTGCCGCTGATCATCTCCACGGTGATCATCCCGCAGTCTGTCAGCGCCTTGATATGGGGCGTCAGCGCTCCGGCTGTGATGCCCAGCTTGTCAGAGATGGCGCTCATGCGCAGCGGGCCTTCCTGATACAGAAGCTCCATGATGGAGATGCGGATGTCCGAGTTCAGCGCCCGGAACAGGGGCAGGCCTTCCCGCAGGGAACGGATATGCAGCATGATGCTCACCTCGCTTTCTTTCGGAATAGGGGGAACGGCGGTCAGGCCGTTCCCCCTGGTAGTTTATGCCAAAGGGCAATGCAAGTCAAGCCTGATTACTCGGCTTCACCATACACGCTGAAGAACACGGCCATGGCGTCGTCGTAATACTTGCGGCCAGCCTCGTCCAGCTTGTCGGTGTAATCGAAGGGATCGATGGCGCCGGCGTTGATGGCAGCTTCGATGCCGGTGTAGCCAGCATAGTCAGAGCCATGATAGAAGTCGGTGATGAAGGTGTTGAAGCCGGGGATGGTACGGCCACCGAAGGTCACGGGGTTCTGGATAGCGTTGAAGAAGTTCTCCCAGTCGTTCCAGTAGCCCAGGTCAGGCATGATGGCAGCCATGGCAGCGGCTACTTCTTCGTCCTCGATCATGGGCAGGGAGCCGGGCAGACGGTAGATCTTTTCCTGGGTGACGTCGCCGGTTTCGGCATTGGTCACGTCGCGGGTGATGGTGGGATACAGCTCGGCACGGGCCAGCCAGCCTTCCTTGCCCCAGGTCAGGAACTTGGCGACTTCATAGGCCTCGCGGGGATGCTGGCAGTCCTTGGAGATGGAAACCATGTCCAGCCAGGAGAACTGGCCGCCGTTTTCCACGCCCTCACCGATGGGAGCATTGTAGGGCACCATCTGCAGGCCGCGCTCCAGGGCAGCGGTCTGGGTGTAGATGTTGTTCATGGTCCAGTAGGCGTCCATCTGGATAGCCACATGGCCGGATTCGCCGGGCCACATGTCGTCGGGCACCACAGCCAGGTATTCCTCGCTGCCGGCGATGGCCTGATAGCCCAGGCGGGCATACTCAGACTGCTTTTCCATCATGTCAACCCAGCCGGAGCCGAAGTTGTAGCTCTCGCCGTCCCAGCCGAATTCGCCGGTGACGTTGTCGGTCAGGGCGATGGGGCCCAGGGTCACGGGGCCCATGAAGTAGTTGTAAGCCCAGATGCCCTGAGAGGGATCCGTCATGGTTTCGATCAGTTCCAGCATCTGCTCCCAGGTCCAGTCCTGAGCGGGCAGTTCCACGTTCAGCTTGTCGAACACGGCCTTGTCCAGGTAGATGATGGCGGGCAGGTTCTCGCCGGGCATGAAGAAGCAGCGCTTGCCGTCCACATAGCCCACGTTGCGCAGGGAGGGATACAGCTTGGTCTGGGCCTCTTCGTCGTTCTCGATGTAGGTGGTGATGTCCATCATCAGGTGGTTGGCCAGGAGGGGATCCAGGTCCAGCCAGAAGAAGACGTCGGGCATGTTGTTGTCGGCAGCCAGGTTGGTCAGGGTGCCGGTCACGTCAGCCGTGGTGGTCTCGATGATCTCGATGGTGATGTTGGGATACTTCTCGGTGAACTTGTCCGCCAGGGCGCGGGTCAGCTCGAAGTCGTCCCAGGTCATGAAGGTGATGGTGATGGGGTCGGTGGTGTTCAGCTCGGGCATGTTGTAGGTAGCTTCGGCGCTGGCAAAGGAGCACAGGGAAGCCATCATGCACAGAGCCATGATGAGAGCAACCAGTTTCTTCATTTGGGTTTCCTCCTTTAATATTTTGATCCAAGGCCTTGTCGGCCCGAAATCCATGAGTTACTCACCGGTGATGCCGGCCTTGTCCACACTTTCCACAAACTGCTTCTGCAGGACAAAGTACATGATCATCAGCGGAGCGATGGAGAGCATGGTGCCCGCCATCTTGATGGCGTCGTTGAGCTTGTTGGTGGAGGTAACAGAGGACGCGCGGGCGTCAAAGGTCACGTTGTAGCTGTCCTCAAACTTCTGCAGCTCCATCATCAGCGTGGTCAGGCCCGTGGCGCGGGTGTTGCCATAGCCCAGATACACCTGCATGAGGTAGGTTTCGTTCCAGTACCACACGAAGGAGAACAGGCTTACCACCACGATGGCCGCCAGGGAAAGCGGAATAGCAATCTGGAAATAGGCCTTGAAGTGTCCGGCGCCGTCGATCTCCGCCGCCTCCACCAGGGATTGCGGCACCTGCCGGTGGAAGTTGTAGAAGATCAGGATGCACAATACGCTCTTGAAGCCCTGGCCCAGAATGGAGGTGATCAGGAAAGGCTTGATACCGCCGTCGATCAGCTTCATGCGGGAGAACAGCAGATAGTTGGGCATGGAGGTGGCCTGGGTTGGCAGCAGGAAGGAAAGGATCAGGATGCCCATCCACAGCTTCTTCAGCGGGAAGTTGTACCGGGCGAAGCCGTAGCCCACCAGCGAGGTGATAAACACCTGGCAGATCGTGGGCACCAGCGCCAGATACAGGTTCTTGCCCAGGGAATTCCAGAAATCCAGGGTCAGGATCGCGTCCTTATAGTTCTTCAGCGTGGGAGCAGAAGGAATCCACTTGGCAGATGCGTCCAGCAGGTCAGCCTTGTCCATGAAGGAGCGGGAGGCCATATACAGCACCGGATACAGGTAGATGAAAGCAATGGTGATCAGCAGCGTATATACCACAACGCTCATGATCAGTCCGCGCTTTTCAGCGCTGCCCAGCATCACTTTTTTGAAATGCTCCTTGCGGGCCTCGCGCTTGTGCTGGTCTTTCATGCGTCCTGCCTCCTTTCCTTCAGGTCGGGGCGCTTGGTTTCATACTTCACGTGCTTGTCGCTCTTTTCGCGCAGAAGCAGGAACACCAGCAGCAGGATCAGCGCCACCACCGCCGTATAGATCCAGGACATGGCCGCGCCGTAGCTGTAGCCCTTGGTGGCGGCGTAGCTCACATCGTAGATCAGCTGAATGATCTCGTTATCGCCGCCGGTGGCCAGGGTGACCACGGTGTAAACGGAGTTCAGCAGGATCATGGGCTTCATGATGGGCAGGGTGATCTTCCAGAAAGATTCCCAGCCGGAAGCGCCGTCGATCTTCGCCGCCTCATAGAGGGTGGAGGGCACCTTCTGCAATCCCGCCAGGAAGATCAGGATCTGAATACCCGAGTTCCACAGGATCAGGATCAGCGAAGAGAAAAGATCGTTGATGGGCTGATAGATGAATTCCGGCAACCCCTGCAGAATGCTCAGCAACGTGTTCTGGCTCACCATGGGCACCGAGCTCACGCCCTGGGCAGTCAGCTGCTGCATCACCGGGCCGGTGGCGATGATCACCGGCAGGAAAAAGATCATGCGGAACAGGGAGCGGGCCCTGATCTTGCTGTTGAGCAGCAGCGCGATGATCAGCGAGAACGCGATGATGATGGGCAGCTGCAGCGTCAGGCCCAGGCCGAAATTCGCCAGGGTGACCGGGAAGTTGATCTCCTTCATGAACACGGCGGCGTAATTGTCCCAGGGGTTGGTCAGCGTGTTGAAGGTGATGCCGTTGGAGAAGATGATATTGGAGAAGGAGAACCGCAGGGACTGTACCATGGCGTAGACGAAGAAGATGCACACGCCGACGATCCACGGCAGGATGAACATATAGCCGCACAGCCACTCCTTCAAGCGGCGCTTGGTCAGCCGCCGCTTGTCATGGGGATTACGCTTGTTCTTCTTACTGGCCATCCTGCTTCACCACCTTGTATGCCATGCCTTCCAGCGTTACGCCGTCCATGGAGGCCTGTTTGTCGCCAAAGTTAAGGTAAACCGTCACGCCGTTGCTCCAGGTGACACGGGTCATATTGCCTGCCACGTCATGCTGCAGGATGGAGGCTCCCCTCACCTGCTGCTGGAAATCGTTCAGCTCCTTGTACCATTCAATGATGGTATCGCGGTACAGCTCGTACCGGGAGGAATAGATCCCAGAGGAGTTGGTGTTCTGCAGCTCGATGGGATCCTCCCAGGTCAGCAGGAAGCTGGGCCGGGCGCCCTGCTCCAGCATGTTCAGGAAGAATTCCTTGGTGTTGGCCTGGAAGTTCACGTATTCCGTGTAATACGGGATATGGCCGGAAGTGGCGATTGCCAGCAGCGGAATCTCCCGGGCCGTGTAGGTGTAATCAGAGCCCGCCACCGGCATGTCCGAAAGGGCATCCGCGCAGGGCCACAGATAGGCATTGGCCGCCGCCAGGGTGGTGGGCATGGCCCCCACCGCCGCCTGCGCCAGGTCAAGGTAGGTCGCCTGCAGCTCCGTGGTGTCGTGGTAATGGTTCTGATAGTAATAGTCCGCCATCAGCTGGGTTATTCCCGTGATGGAAATGCCGGGCGCACCGCCGTTTTTCATATCGGCGATCACCTGCTGACCGATTTCCATGGTCTTCACGGGGGTAAGGTAATTCATGGAATCGTACACCAGTCCGAAGGAAGGCTTTCTGTAGGTCTGTGATGTGATCTTCTTGAAGGCGTTGTAGGTCATCACCGGATTCACAGAGGGGTTCAGCGTCAGGAAGTCCGCCTCCAGCGCCAGGGTGAAGCCCTTTTCCTCCGCCAGCTTCTTCAGGCTTTCAAAGCCTTCCCTGCCGCCCAGGGCCGCCGCCGGGGTGTATCCATCCGTGGGCAGGCTGCCGGTCAGGCCGTCCTTCTGCCAGCCGCGGTAAACGATGGCCATGTTTTCCACACCGCCGTTGTACAGTTCGCCAATCATCTCCTCCGCCTGCTGGAAGGAGGTCATCACCACGTCCTGTTTGCCCAGCACATAGTTTTCCTTTTCCAGGCCGAGGAAATCAATCTGCACGTCGAAGGGGCGGTCATCAGCATTCCGGAAGGTTCCGTTTTCCGCCATGTAGTTCCGCCACGCGGAGGCCAGTCCGGCGTAGGTGGCATTTTCGCCATCCTCCAGGAAGAACCGCTGCACGATGTCGAAATCGCGGGCCTTTTCGGTGCGCATGCTCACCGTGCCGGAAGAGGGGCCTGTGGGCTGGGCGTACACCATGCGATAGGTGTAGCGGGCCGCCACCCAGTCAAAGCCGGTACGCACGCCGTTGGGATACGCCATGATGCGGGCAGCCTGGTCGCCTTCCTCGATGACGCTGAGGAAGCCGATCTGGTCTTCGGTGTGCACCATGCCCAGCACAGGCATGATCACCGGTTCGGTGGCCACGCTCCACATGGAGTTGACCGTATCCTCGATGCCGATGTTGGTGCCATAGACCGGCCGGTCATAGGGCGAAGAATAACGCTTTTCGTTGTCCTTCAGCTCGATGATGGCGCCCTGGCCGTCGGGGATGATCATGTAGCCCTCATCCTGGCCCAGATAGCTGTGGCCCAGGAAGGGGAAAATGGTGAAGGTGGCCACGGTGTATTTGTCGCTCATCTCCTCCACGATCTTATCCTGAGGGATGGTCACCACAAAGCCGGTTTCGTCCATTTTCAGGATCACGTCATAGGAGATACCCACATCCGGGAATTTCACATGGGCGGTGAAGCCATCCGCGGTATAGTCGCAGGAAACCTCGTTTGCCATGTTGATGAAATCCGCCTGGGTGTTGGTGGACTTCACATCCTCGATGTACTCCATCACCACGCCGCTCTGGTAAAAGCCCTTCCAGGTGGCGTTATCCTTGATGCCGTCCAGGTTCTGCACCGTGGAGAAAAGCAGCTTGCCGCTGGCCTTGCTTTCCACAATGATGGAGAGGTTCTCCTCGCGCAGATACAGGTTGAAGCGGCTGTTTTCCGCCACCTTCCCGTATCCGGCGGGAAGGTGGGAAACGACAGCCTCCGCATCAGGAAGCTCCTGGGCAACGGCGGTAAGAGTGATGCACATCGCCAGGAAGATCAGCGCCAGAAGCTTATACCTTTTTAACAAAGCGATACACCACCTCTCCGTAAATGGATGCAATGAAGTCTACCAGCTGGCTGATCAGCACATAGACCACAAAGATCAGCGCCGTCATGATCAGCACCGTGAACAGCGTCAGGATGATGATCTTGATGGTCTGCCAGAAGGAATAGTCGTTCAGATACATGATCATCAGCACGATCAGCAGGCCGGTCCAGCCATAGGCTACCACCTGCAGCACCGTGATGAAGAACTCCTCGTTGTAGGTAAGCACATTGGTCAGCGCCAGCTGGATGGGCATGGCGATGATCATGGGCATCAGGGCGTAAGCGCTGCCGATGAACAGATCCTTGAAGGTGGCCTCGCCTTCCTTGATGGTACACACCAGATAGCGGCAGATGACCAGCATCAGGAACACGCCGAACACCGTGAAGAAGTCATTGAGCAGCTCGTAATAGCCTTCGGGTACGCCGCGGAACAGGAAGCCGCTGAAGTACTTGTTCACCACAAACAGAATGAAGAACACCAGCATGATCGCCAGGGCCGACCAGCAGCTGGCCCGCTTCTCCCGCTTGATGCCATAGCAGCAGTCAAAGGGATTGCGCAGCATCATGAAGGCCCAGCCCATCTGCCGCAGGGGCTTCAGGTTGGCAACCGATTCCTTCGCACGGGTCAGGGGCTTGAGGAAACCGGTCTTCTTGTTGATGAACTTGATGACCTGCCATACGATCACCACCGCCACCACCGTCAGGAGAATGGTGGCCAGGTTCCTGTGGAGCCAGTCGCTTCGCAGTTCCCAGAAGGCGTCGGAGTATCCCTGCAGGCTGCCGCCGTTGCGATAGGCCTGCAGCGCCTCCTCGAAATTGCCCTCGCGGTAGAGCGCCTCGCCCAGGCCGGTGGAGGCGTAGGTAAACAGCGAGTTCATCCGAAGCACTTCCGTCCAGGGCTCCTTGGACTCAGCATACTTGCCTTCCTGGAAGAGATGGAAAGCGGAATGCACAAGGTCTGTAAACTCGGTGGGGCGCAGCACCTGCACGCTGCCCAGGATTTCATCCAGCACATACAGGGTGTAATCATCTGCCGCCACCAGGCCCGTTACGGACTTGAAAGTGCCGATGCGCTGGTCGCCATAGTCAAACGCGCCGAAGATGAACAGCGCGTCGCCCTCGGAGGTATACTCCATGATGTAGCCGTTGGCATTGGCTGTGAAGATGGCGCCGGAGCTGTTCACCGCAACGGCGGTGTTCATTTCATACCACCAGTCAGGGGTCAGGGTGTCCTTGCCCGCCACGTTCAGGCGGCGCAGGGTGGAGGTATCATTGGACTGGGAAACGGTGTACACCATGCCCTTCTCGTCAATGGTCAGGTTCTTGACCGAGGTGGGCACAATGCCCGCCATGGTGGACAGCTGCTCCTGGGAGAAGACCATCTTCTTCAGGGCGGTCAGCAGGCTCACCGTGGAGGTGTTGGCGCCGTAGTATCCCAGGAAATCGCCGTTGGGAGAAATCTGGATGATGCCGTTGGTGGAGCCGGTGGAGGCAATGTACAGGTTGCCGCGCTTGTCCAGCACCAGCTTGGTGGGCTTGTAGGGCGAGCCCTCGCCAAAGAGCGGATGGGTGGGGCGCTCCACTTCCCTGATGACCTTGCCTTCCTTGTCGTAGATCACCACGGTGCGGCCGTTCTCATCAGCCACATACACATCCAGGTTTTCCGCCACGAATACGCCGTTGGGAGATTTCAGCGTTTTTTTGCTGCCGATCTCCTTCACGAATTCGCCCTCGGGGGTCACCACCAGGATGCGCTTGTTGCCGGTATCGGCAATGTAGAGATTGCCGTCAGGGCCCATGCGCAGGTCAGCGGGATTTTTGAGAGTTTCATCACCAAAGCGGGTCATGGCCCGCACAGGCTCATAAGCCGTCTGTGTTTCCACCAGGTCGCCGTCCACGCCCAGGGTAAAGGTGCGGTAGGGCGTTGCGGCCTGGGCAGGCAGTGCGCACACAAGGAGCAGCGCCGCCAGCAGGAATGCTGCGATTCTCTTCATCGTGCGCCCTCCTTACTTCATGCCGCTGTAAGCCATGGTGTTCATCACGCTGGACTGCATCACCACAAACAACAGCAGGTTGGGAACAAACATGATCAGCGCCGCCGCGGCAGCCATGCCCTGGCCCTGCACCGTGCCCACGCCGGAAAGCGTGTTCATGTAGAAGCTCAGGGTGCGGATGCCCTCAGAGGAGGCAAACAGGTTGGAGGTTTCCACATTGGTCCACACCGCCTGGAACGCCAGAATGGCGCCGGTGGCAATGGCGGGCTTGGTCAGGGGCAGGATCACCTTCCAGTAGATGCGGAACGCGCCCGCTCCCTCCAGCTGAGCCGCCTCCAGCAGGCTGTCGGGCACCTTATCCATAAACTGCTTGATCAGGAACAGGCACACCGGCATGGCAATCAGCGGCAGGATATGGGCCCAGTAGGTATCCAGGATGCCCACAGTGTTGATGGTCAGGTAACGCGGAATGGTCACCGCCGTGGCCACGAACATCAGCGCCAGGTTGTTCACCTCAAAGATGGTGTTCTTCAGTTTGAACTTCATCTTGCTCAGCGCGAAGCCGGCCATGGTGGAGATCAGAATGGAAAGCAGCACCACCGCCACCGTCACCACCAGGGAGTTGAAGATGTAGCGGGAGATCGGGATGGAGGAACCGGCTGCCGTCTGGAACAGGTTCTGGAAGTTGATGAGCGAGGGGTTGCTCACGAAAAACTTGGGCGGGAGGGCAAACAGCTCGTCCATGGGCTTGAACGCGTGATTGATGATATACACAATGGGCGCGCCCATAAACACTGCCACCGGAACCAGATACAGGTAGAACGGTATCTGATTTTTATGGAACTTTTTCGGGTTGACTTTGGTACCGCCGATAGCCATGCAGCTCTCCTCC
>JAFVVG010000013.1 GCA_017502305.1 Clostridia bacterium
C
Source organism: Clostridia bacterium (assembly GCA_017502305.1). Classification (GTDB taxonomy): domain Bacteria; phylum Bacillota; class Clostridia; order Christensenellales; family Aristaeellaceae; genus UBA11524. The sequence continues at coordinate 2 of JAFVVG010000013.1, forward strand.
AGTGCCGAAAGTACTTGGCTGGACACGGCCCGGGAGGATAGGTCGCTGCCGGATTCCATTTTGAAGCTTCTCATTAGAGAAGCTTCTTTTTTTGTTGCACGCGCGGGTAGCGTGCTGAGGTGTGCTGCAAAACGCGGGATGGGTGCGGGCACTGCCCGCTCGCTGCCGGATTCCATATAGAAGCTTCTCGATTAAGGAGCTTCTTTTTTTGCTGCACGAGCGGAAGGCGTGCTGAGGTGTGCTGCAAAACGCGGGATGGGTGCGGGCACTGCCCGCTCGCTGCCGGATTCCATTTAGAAGCTTCTCGATTGAGGAGCTTCTTTTTGTCGCTTGTTCGGATCGCATTACAGGAGGAAGATAGGAATGTTCGGTTTCTAATTATCACATTTCTGTTAAGGATGTCAAAAAAGGCAAAATACACGACATTTTTTACTTGACAGAGGCGTAAGTATGCAGTATATTTAATATAGTTAAGATAAATGCAAAATACTTTAGAAGAAACCAAACCAAAGAATGGTGCAAAGTACACCGGATTTCCTGGAGGATTTCTATGAAACGGAAGAGTGCTGTGTTGTGTATACTGCTGGCTTTGCTGATGATGAGCAGTACATTTGCGACTGCTGCGGGAAAGGAGGATGCGCCGGTGTTCAAGAGTGTTTCGGTGCACGATCCTTCCATCATCAAGGCGGATGACGGCTATTACTACATCTTTGGCAGCCATATGGCTGCGGCCCGAAGCGAAGATCTGATGAACTGGAAGAGCATTTCCACCAATGCGCAGAGCGGCTGCACCCTGGTGAATAACGTTCAGACGCAGATGAAGGAGGCGCTCTCCTGGGCGAAGACCAACACCTTCTGGGCGCCTGACGTGCAGCAGCTGGCGGATGGCCGCTACTATTATTACTACTGCACCTGTGAGGGCTCCAGCCCGCTCTCCGCCATGGGTCTGGCGGTCAGCGACAAGCCGGAGGGCCCCTATGAAAACCTGGGCGTGTTTCTGAAATCCGGCGCCCGGGGCTATGACGCCACCAACTACCCCAACGTGGTGGATCCCCACACCTTCTTTGACAAGAACGGGAAGCTGTGGATGGTCTATGGCTCTTATTCCGGCGGTATATTCATCCTGGAAATGGATCCGCAGACCGGCTTCCCCCTGGAGGGCCAGGGCTATGGCAAAAAGCTGCTGGGCAAGAACCACAGCCGCATTGAGGGGCCGTACATCCTTTACAGTCCGGAAACGGATTACTACTATTTGTTCCTTTCCTTTGGCGGACTGAACGCCAACGATGGCTATAACATCCGTGTGTGCCGCTCCAAAAATCCAGACGGCCCCTATGAGGACGCCCTGGGACAGGACATGATCAAGTGCGGCGGCAAGGCAGGCACGTTCTTCAACGATGTGGATTATGTGGGCTACGGCGTGAAGCTCATGGGTGGCTATAAGTTTGATCTTACGGAGACAGACACCAACCGTACCGCGCTGGCGTATCGTTCGCCCGGCCATAATTCCGCCTATTACGACGAAGAAACCGGCAGGTACTTCATCATCTTCCACACGCGCTTTGCCAATTCCGGCGAGACCTTCTCCGTCCGCGTGCATCAGATGTACATGAACGAGGATGGCTGGCCTGTGGTTTCTCCTGTGCGCTATGGCGGAGAAACGGCGCAGCCCATCGAGGTTGAAAAGCAGAGCGGCTTGTATAAGCTGCTGCTCCATGGCCGGGACATCAACCGTAAGGAACACGTCTCTCAGCTGGCTGCCCTGCGGGCTGACGGAACGGTAGCCGGTGATCTGAACGGAAGCTGGAAGTGCGAGGATGGCCGCAATGTTACCCTGACGCTGGAGGGCAAGACCTATCACGGCGTGTTGCATACGGCCTGGGACAGCAACCAGGAGGCGTGGACGACAATGTTCTCTGCGCTGGACGAGGAAGGCGCTGCCCTGTGGGGCATTCGCGCAGGAGATGCCAACTAATACCCTTTCGAACTTGGGAGGAATGCATATGCGTAAGCGGATCTTCCTGGCGCTGCTGGCGCTGATCATGGCACTGACCATGACTGCCGCGGCGGAAGAAACCGAAGAAAGCTGGATGGTTTTCAACAACCGGACGGAGGCTGTCTATACCCAGGCAGTGAAGGCTTATACGCTGCCTGTTTACACCGGCGAAACCGTGGAGGCGGATCTTACCCTGTCCCTGAAGACCGGCGACAGCGGCCAGGTATCCTTTACGGCGCCTGAGGACGGCCAGTATGAGATCTGGCTGAGCTATAAGAACATGACGCAGTCCTCGCTGCCTACGGAGATCAGTATTTCCGTGGATGGGGCACTGCCCTTCTATGAGATGCGCCGTGTGAAGCTCAGCTCCCTCTGGGTGGACGACGGCGTGTTCCCCAAGGACCGCTACGATAACGAGGTGGCGACCACGCCCCATGCCGCTGACGTGGTGCAGACGGCTGGTATCGCCGATTCCACGGGCCGCACGGACGTTCCTTTCCTGTTTGAACTCAAGGCCGGCGAGCATACGCTGACCTTTGATGTGCAGGACGGCGAAATCGAGCTGAGCGGCATGAGCCTGCGGGCGCCCATTGAGGTGCCGGCCTATGCGGGCGAGGCGGCCGAGGGCTCCAACCTGATTGTGATTGAGGCAGAGAACATTGCTTCCCGCAATGAATCCTCCATCCGTGGTGCCGGCGAATTCAACGCAGTGCTGACGCCCTATGACGTGGAGGTGCGCCGCATCAATCACCTGGACGGAGCTTCCTTCGATTCCGCCGGGGACCTGGTGACCTACAATTTTACCGTGCCCGAGACCGGCTGGTACTACATGGATTTCTTCTACCGCCAGAGCGTGAAGGCGGATTTCCCTGTTTTCGTTGATATCCTCATCGACGGGCAGCTGCCCTCCAAGGCGGCCGGGAAGGTTCCCTTTGATTACGCGACCGGCTTTGCCGACAAGATCGTGACGGCAGGGGAGGACTATCAGTCCTTCTACCTGACGGAGGGCGATCACACCCTGTCCCTCAGGATCAACGCTTCCATCCTGACGCCTGTGTATGAGATGATCGACAGTGTGCTGGCTGAGATCAACGGTCTTTCGCTGGAGGTGGTTCGCCTCTCCGGTGGCATTACCGATAAGTATCGCGACTATGAACTGCTGACCTACATTCCCAACCTGGTGGAGATTCTCAACGGCTGGGCAGAGGAATGCGAAGAAATGGTGGAATACGTCAAGGGTTATTCCTCCATTGGCTCCGGCAGCGCCTTCTCCAGCCTGACGCTGTGCGCTGATCAGCTTCACCGCCTGGCTGAGGAGCCTGAAGACCTGCCCCGCCGCCTGTCCGAGCTTTCCACGGGCTCCAACTCTGCGGCCCGCATGCTGGCCCAGCAGCTCCAGGATATGGCCCTCAACGACCTGGCCATCGACCAGATCATCTTCTTCCAGAAGGACGCCAGGCTGCCCGAGCGCATTGGCTTTGTGGAAAGCATGGCGAAGGGCGTGAGCCGCTTCTTCACCTCCTTCACGGCGCAGGACTATGCTGCCGGCTCCGGCAAGGAAGGCCACCTGCAGGTGTGGATGGGACGCAGCCGCCAGTATGTTGAATTGCTGCAGAACATGATCGACACCCAGTTCACTCCGGCCACCGGCATTGAAGTGGATCTTTCCCTGATGCCTGACGCCAACAAGCTGGTGCTGGCCAACGCCGCCGGTACCGCTCCGGACGCGGTGATCGGCCTGCAGTATGTGGTGCCCTCCTACCTGAACATCCGCGGCGCGCTCTATGACCTGACGAAGTTTGAGGATTTCGGCGAGGTGGCGCAGCGCTTCTCCTCCGGTCTGTTCATTCCCTACACGCTGGGCGACGGCATCTACGCCATGCCCGAAACCGTGAATTTCTGGGTCATGTTCTACCGCACGGATATCATGAACGCCCTGAAGATTGACATTCCCGACAGCATGGATCAGGTGAAGCTCATCCTGCCGGAACTGCAGCGGCGCAACATGAACTTCTATTATCCCACCGCCGGTATGGCCGGCATGAAGGTTTTCCCTGGCACGCTGCCCATGATCCTGCAGACGGGCGGCTCCATCTACTCCGATTACGTGGGCAACACCACCCTGGACAGCGAGGAATCCCTCAAGGGCTTCCGGGCGATGACGGAGCTGTTCACCATCTACAACATGCCCACGGACGTGCCTTCCCCCGGCTTCTACCAGCAGTTCCGCGACGGCACGCTGCCCATTGGCATCGCGGACCTGGCGACCTATAACCTGCTGCTGAATGCCGCGCCTGAACTGGACGGCCTGTGGGATATTTCGCTCTTCCCGGGCCTGACCAACGAGGAAGGCGTGGTGGAACGATGGACCACCGGCGGCGCGGAGACCATGGCCATCATGTCCCAGACGGACATGCCTGAGGAGGCCTGGGAATTCCTGAAGTGGTGGTCCTCCGACGAGATCCAGAGCCAGTTCGGCAGCCAGCTGCAGTCCACCTACGGCTCCGAGTACATCTGGCCCACGGCAAACACCAACGCCTTTGCCTCCCTGCCCCTGAAGAGCGACCACAAGCAGGTCATCATGGAGCAGATGGAGTGGATGACCGAGGCACCCTGGGTGCTGGGCACCTACATGCTGGAGCGCGAGCTCTCCAACGCGTTCATCTCCGTGACGGTGGACGGCGTGGAGGCGCGACGCGCTATGGATACCGCTGTGAAGCGCATCAACCGCGAAACCTACCGCAAGCTGGAAGAGTTCGGCTACTACAAGGACGGCGTGATGCTGGAGGATTTCAGAACGCCGGACGTTTCGGTGGTGGAAAACATCATCAGGGAATACAAAGAGCGTAAGGAAGGGGAGAAGGCACAATGAGAACCAAGAGAAGCACGCCCTATCTGTTCCTGGCGCCCTATCTGCTCCTTTTCTCGGTGTTCATCATCGTTCCCACGGTGATGGCGGTGGCGCTTTCCTTCACCAACTACAACGCCGTGCAGGCGCCGGAGTTTGTCGGCCTGACCAATTACATCAACCTGCTGACCCAGGACACCATTTTCCTGCAGTACGTTCTGCCCAACACGATCCTCTTCGCCATCGTGGTCGGCCCCATCGGCTATATGCTGGCGTTCTTCCTGGCCTGGTCGCTTTCCCAGTTGACCAAGCTGCCCCGCACCATCCTGGCGCTGATCATTTATTCGCCCTCCATGACCATGGGCGTGGCCATGACGGTGATGTGGCGCGTGGTGTTCCTGGGTAACCAGAGCGGCATCGCCAACTACGTCCTGACGCAGCTGGGCATCATCACCGAGCCCATTGTGTGGATGCTGAACACCAATTACATCATGCCCATTGTGATCATCGTCGCCCTGTGGGGCAGCATGGGCGTGGGCTTCCTGGCCATGCTGGCGGGCCTTTTGAACATCAGTCCCGAGCTCTATGAGGCCGCTGCCATCGACGGCGTGCGCAACCGCTTCCAGGAAGTGTTCTACATCACCATCCCCTCCATGAAGCCCCAGATGCTCTTCGGCGCGGTGATGGCGGTGGTGAACGCCTTCCAGGCCGGCAACATCGGCGTGATGCTCACCGGCTCCAACCCCACGCCGCAATACGCGGCCCAATTGATGGTGAACCACATTGAGGATTACGGCTTTGCCCGATACGAAATGGGCTATGCCGCGGCGGTCTCGGTGGCGCTGCTGGGCATCATCTACACGTTCTCGTTTGTCGCACGCAGGCTCTTTGGTGAGAAAGAATAAGGAAGGAAGAGAGCTGCA
>JAFVVG010000014.1 GCA_017502305.1 Clostridia bacterium
CCTTTAGGCGTTACTTTATAGCCTGATAACATTTCCGTATTTGCCAACACAGCCTTCGCTTCAATATTAATATGGTCTTTGAAAGGAATAAGCCTTACAAAAGATTCCCCAACATAATAGGTTGGGAGTTTAGCCCACATTGTTTCTTGTGGTTCAGATGAAACACTATCAAAAATTAGTTTTCTTAAAGTATTGTACATTTCGATAATGTTATTTGGATATTTATCTATATATTCTTTTACCTGCTCATTCATTTGAATACCTCGTCAAATTCAAGTTTATCGCTTTCATTCTATCACACAGTACAAGAAACCGCAAGCCAACAAAGGCTAGCGGTTTCGTTATTTGCGCGATGTGAAGTGAAGGATAACTCCATCCTTGTCACCACCCCTTCTGGCGGGTGTTTTTATTTTGTAAAAGAGATGAGGGGAGTCGAACGGGCGCGGAAGTGAGACAGCCCGGTGGGCTGTCAGAGCCGCGCTGACCGAGCCAGCAGGCGAGAGCGACTCCCCTCATCTCCGCTTAAGTAAGGCGGCAGAAATGGCCGTCTTGCTTTCGTTTGGGGGATGGTGTATGATGGAGAAGAGGTGAGGTAGGATGAAGCTTGAGGAGATCACAGCTTGCGGCGAGTGCTGCAGTGGCTGCGCCAAGCGCAAGGAAGGTTTGTGCCCGGGCTGCATTGAAGCGGACGGTTATGTGCCGGAATGGGTACAGAGCGGGCGCTGCCGTGTGCATGCCTGCGCCAGGGAACACAACGCGCAATTCTGCGGCGTATGCCCGGCGTTTCCCTGCGGGAAGATGGTGGAGATGATTCACTGGAAGCAGGATGTTGCGGAGCATATGCGTGCTATGGCGCGGAAAGCTGTACCCACTCTTTACTTATCTGATCTGGACGGCACACTGCTCAGGAGCGACCAGCGCACCTCGGATTTTACCAACGAAACCATCAACTGTCTGGTTGATCAGGGCATGAAGTTCACCTATGCCACGGCCAGGTCATACCATACGTCCAGCAAGGTGACCGCCGGCATGAACGCGGCCATGCCGCTGATTGTGTACAACGGGGCATTCATTGTGGACAATGCCACAGGCAGGGTGATGCATTCTGTGTTTTTCACGGAAGCGGAAGCCAGGGAGATTGTCGCCGCGCTTCTGACGAGTGGTGTGGAGCCTATTGTATATTCAGTGGTGCAGGACAAAGAACGCATGGCCTATGTGCGGGAGAAGATGCACCAGGCGGGTCAGGCGTTCATGGACACCCGCAAGGGGGATCTGCGGGATACGCCGGTGAAGACGGATGAGGAGCTGTTGGCGGGAGATGTATTCTACTTCACCTGCATTGACACGGTGGAGAAGCTGGAGCCGCTTCATGCGATGTTCAAAGAACGCTTCCGATGCGTCTATTCCAGGGACATCTATTCCGACGCTCAATGGCTGGAGATCATGCCCAAGGAGGCAACCAAGGCAAACGCGGCCCTGCGAATGAAGAAAATGCTTGGCTGTGAGCGTATCGTGGCCTTTGGCGACCATGTGAACGACCTGGATTTGTTTGCGATCGCTGATGAATGCTATGCCGTAGGCAATGCTGTGGAGGAGCTGAAAGCCGCAGCCACGTCGGTGATTGGCACGAATGATGAAGACGGCGTGGCAAGGTGGCTTGAGAAAAACGCGAAATGAAAGAAGGCTGTGCGTGGCGGCACAGCCTTTGGTTTATTCCTCGTAGCTGGTATGAGCGTAGTTTTTGACCTGATCCCAGGGCACGGTAAAGCCGGCGCCTTTGGCACAGAAAACGGAATCGGGGGAATCGTCGGCACAGGGGTTGTAGCCGGCGGCATCCACAATCTCCTGCTGATTTTTGCAGGGAGCATAGCGGCTCATCCATACCTGCAGGGAGCCGCGGCCGCGGGTCAGGGCCATGAAGTCCTCCTGCCAGGCGGCAAACAGGGAGAAGACTGCCTCGCCCCGGAGGGTAATGCTGTCGCCATCGTATTCCGGGGATTCAACGCTGGCCTGCATGCGGGTCAGGGCGCCGGAGAGAGCGCCGTATTGCTCGCTGGGGGCGGTGATGGCAAAGCCGTAGATGGGTTCCAGCAGCACAGATTCCGCGTGCATGAGCGCATTGCGAATACCACGGTACACAGCCTGGCGGAAATCGCCGCCTTCGGTGTGCTTCAGGTGAGCGCGACCGGCAAGAAGCTCCACACAGACATCCGTCAGGGGGGCGCCGGTGAGCACGCCCTTGTGCTGCTTTTCCGATACATGGCCGGCAATGAGCCGCTGCCAGTTGAGGGACAGTTCATCCACATGGGCAAGACTTCGGAAGGTAACGCCGGAGCCGGGAGCGGTGGGAACAATACGCAGCATGACCTCGGCATAATGGCGCAGGGGTTCGTAGTGTCCCCAGCCGATGGCGGGGGCAGCGATCGTTTCTTTATACAGCACACGGAAGGGGCCGAAGGTAATGGCATAGCCGTAACGCTCCTGCATGAGCTGGCGCAGCACCTCCAGCTGGATCTTGCCCATGACGTGCACGGAGATGTGCCCACGGGCTTCTTCCACGGCCAGGGAGGGGTCCTCGTCCTCAAGGACGCGTAGAGCCTGCATCATGCGGAAGGCGGGAACAGTCTTTTCGTCCCAAAGCACGTCGGCGGCCATCATGGGTACGGTGCGGAACTGGTTCACGCCATCAAGGCCGATGCGGTCGCCAGGTTTGACACCTTCCAGTCCAGGGATGGCCACGATGTCACCGGCCTGGGCCAGGTCGGTGGCGGTGTACTTCTCGCCGTGATAGATGCGCAGTTCATTAACCTTCACCGGGCCGCCGGGGAGGGGCAGCTCGTCCTTCACACAGAGGGTACCTGTGAGCAGCTTCAGAAAGCACAGGCGCATGCCCTGCGCATCGTGTCGGACACGGTAGCATTGGGCGGTAAGCAGGTCTTCATGGTGATAATTGGTGGGGGTCAGGACGGCGAAACGGGCGAGAAACTCGGCTACGCCCGTGCCTTCCAGCGCACAGCCGGCCATAACCGGGAAGCAGCGGCGCTGGGTGATCTGTTTGGTGAGCGAGGCATGCCAGAGACTTTCATCGTATCCGGTGGAGAAGAGGGTTTCCAGCAGCTCCTCGTCTTGGGCAGCCACGGCTTCCTGGGTGGCTTCGTCCATGGCGGCGGTGGACTGGTAGGCGCGCAGGTCAAGAATTTCGGGGGAGAGACGCTTGCGCATCTGGGCGATGACGGCGTCAGGGTCGGCGCCGGTACGGTCGATTTTATTGAGAAAGATAAAGACGGGCACACCGTAGCTTTCCAGCAGCCGCCACACGGTTTCTGTGTGAGACTGCACACCTTCGGCGCAGGAAATGACCAGGATGGCGTAATCCATGACGGACACAGCGCGCTCCATCTCGGTGGAGAAGTCCACGTGACCCGGGGTGTCGAGCCAATAGATGGTATCGCCATTCAGCTGAAAGCAGGCCTGTCCGGAAAAAATGGTGATACCCCGCTGCTTCTCCAGGGGATGGGCGTCCAGAAACGCATCCTGATGGTCCACCCGGCCCAGGCTTCGGATGGCCCGGGAAAGATAGAGCGCACGCTCGGAAAAGGTGGTTTTGCCCGCGTCAACATGGGCCAGGATGCCAACGGTCTTCTTCATGGTTCTCCCTCCTGATGGCAACAGTATAATGAGGGGAAGGCTTGCGTGTCAAGCGGGAAACGTGGTATGATAGCGGAAAGGAAGTGATTGCGTGTCCTGGATGAATGAATATCCCCGTCCACAATTGCGGCGGGAAAGCTATTTATGCCTGAACGGCGAGTGGACACTTGACGAGCAGACTGTGCAGGTGCCTTATCCGCCCCAGAGCATACTTTCTGGCTTCGAGGGTGAAGTGCGCGACATGCTGACCTATGTGAAGCTGTTCCGTATGCCGGAGGGGTTCTTGCCGGAGGGATACCGGTTGATGCTGCACTTTGGCGCGGTGGACCAGATCGCGGATGTGTTTTTCAACGGACGACCCGTCGCGCATCACGAGGGCGGTTATCTTCCGTTTTCGGCTGATGTGACCGCATATGTGAAGCCGGGAGAGAATGAACTGGTTGTATCCGTGCTGGACACGCTGGATCACGATTATCCCTATGGCAAGCAGCGAAAGAAAAGGGGCGGCATGTGGTATACGCCGGTGAGCGGTATCTGGCAGACGGTGTGGATGGAAGCGGTGCCGGAGAAGCATGTGAAGCGCGTTCGCATCGAGCCTGATCTGACCGGCGTGACGCTGACGGTGGAGGCAAACGGTGATACCGTGGAAGTGGATATCCCTGGCGTTTTGAGCAGGAACATTCCTGCCAACAAGGCAGTACGCCTGGAAATTCCGCAGCCCCATCTGTGGACGGTGGAGGATCCGTACCTGTACAGCATGACGATCACGGTCGGCGATGACCGGGTGGAAAGCTATTTTGCCCTGCGGACGGTGAGCATCGAAGAGAATCGCATTTTGCTGAATGGCGTGCCTGTATTTCTCAACGGCGTACTGGATCAGGGATATTTCCAGGACGGTATCTACCTGCCGGAAGAGCCGGAAGAGTATGAACGTGATGTGCTGCGCATGAAGGCGCTGGGGTTCAACCTGCTGCGCAAGCACATCAAGGTGGAGCCGGAGACCTTCTACTATGCCTGCGACAGGTTTGGCATGCTGGTGCTGCAGGACATGGTAAACAGCGGCCCGTACAGCTTTTTGCTGGATACGGCGCTGCCTACCATCGGCTGGCTGAACCGCCCGTTGTTGCCGGCGGGAGAAAAACGCAAAGCGGTGTTTGAAAAGCATTGCCTGGATACGCAGGAGCATCTGTTCAATCATCCCTGTGTGGTTGGCTATACCATCTTCAACGAGGGATGGGGCCAGCATGACACGGAGAGGTTGTATAACCTGCTGAAAGCGAATGATCCCTCGCGCTTCTATGACGCGGCTTCGGGGTGGTTTATCCCTAAAGAAACCGATGTGGACAGCGTGCATGTGTATTTCCGCAACAAGGAGCTTAAACCGGGCATGCGGCCCATGCTGCTCAGCGAATGCGGGGGATATACCCGGGCGATCGAGGGACATCTGTATCAACCGGACGCGAAATATGGCTATGGCAAAACGGATACAGCGCAAGCGCTGACAGAGAAGATCATTCAGATGTATGAAGAAATGGTGCTGCCCGCGATTCCCAAAGGACTGTGCGGCGTTGTGTATACGCAGCTCAGCGACGTGGAGGATGAGATCAACGGATTGTATACCTACGACAGACAGGTGTGCAAGGTGGAGGCTGAGAGGCTCGCCACATTCATGAAACAAGTGAAGATATGAGCAAACGCCCGGAACCGTTGTGGTTCCGGGCGTTGCAATGCTTACCAGGTTTCGCAGGCATCCTTGTAGAAGGCATCGAGGGCTTCCTTGGTGGGGAAGTTAGCCACATACATCTGGTTGCCCATGGCGCCGGAGAGGGCATCGGGGATGCGGCTTACCATGCGCATCTGGCTGCGGTATTTGTCCATCAGCTCCTGGTGGGAAAGCTTGAAGTTCTTGCCGTCGCGGCGGCCGGCAAAGGCGCAGAAGTTCTTCTCTCCGCAGGGCTTGAGGGTGGAATCGAAGGCGATCATGTCAGCGTAGATCTTGTATACGTCGGTGGAGTTGGCAAAGTTCATCATATCCGGGGAGAAGCCGCCGCAGGGGCGCATGTTGACCTCCAGGGCAACCACGTCGCCCTTTTTGCCCATGTGGGGATGATCGGCGGTGAGACGGAAGAACTCGAAGTGCACAAAGCGGTTCTTTACGCCGAAGGACTTCACCGTGGCACGGCCGGCCTTGCGGGTGTCCTCGGGCAGCTCGTTCACAATGTAGTAGATGGAATTGTCGCCGGTGTTCACCACATCCATGATGGAATTGGGGGTCACGTTGCCGGTTTCGAAAATGGGCTCGCCCTTGCTGTCGATGATGGCGTCGTAGCTGTTCACCTCGGCGGTGATGAACTCCTCCATGATGTAACTGACATGACGGTCCATATCGGCCAGGAAGGCACGGAGGTCGTCGTCGTTCTTGAGCTTGAAAGTGCTGGAAGCGCCTACGCCGTTATCGGGCTTGACAATGACGGGCCAGTTCACTTCGTCAATGAACTTTTTGCAGCCTTCGAAATTGTCCACGATGTGATAACGGGCGGTGGGGATGCCCACGGCCTGGTAGTAGGGCTTCATCTTGGACTTATACTTGATGCGCTCCATGTCCTCTACCTGGAAGCCGGAGGTGATATGGAAATCGGTGCGGAGCATGGCGTCACGCTCCAGCCAGTATTCGTTGTTGCTCTCCAGCCAGTCGATGCGGCCATACTTGCTGATGAAGAAAGCCACGGCGCGGTAAACCTCGTCGTAGTTTTCCATGGAGCCAACCTTATAGTATTCGTGGAGGTTCTCCTTCAGCTCGGGCAGAAGGGTATCGTAGGGCTGATCACCCACGCCCAGCACACGAAGGCCGTTGTCCTTCAGGTGCTTGCAGAACTGCCAGTAGTTGGTGGGAAAGTTGGGAGAAATGAAAACAAAATTCTTCATGATGATTCTTCCTTTTTACAGAATGTGGGGGATGTGGTAGGTGGCCTGCTTGTACCACCAGTCCCAGTCGTGCTTCACGTCGTGGCCCCAGATATCGAACCACACGCCGATTCCTTTGCTCTCGCAGATGCTTTTGAGCTGGAAGGTGGTTTCAGGGATCTCCCAGGGGCCCTGGCCAACAACAATCACGGCCTTGTGGTCGTTGTACTGGCGGATGTAGGGGTGGTCGCCGGGCATGCCGGCCAGGTAGTGCACGGGGGAGTTGCGGTAGACTTCTTCATCCATGTAGCCGGGGAAGCCATATTCGGAGGAGAAAATGCCGGAAAGGGCCAGCAGGCCGTCGAACACATCGGGGTAGCGGAAGTACAGGTTGGCGGCGTGGGTGGCGCCCAGGCTGCAGCCGAAGGTGATGATGCCCGGTGTGCCGCTCCAGCCGTTGCGGTCGTTGGTCATGGCCTGGATGAAGGGCACAACCTCGTTGCGGATGTAGGTCATCCACTGCTCGTGGCGGCGGATGCGCCAGTAGGCGTCGTAGGTGGCGGAATAGGTCTCCAGGTCGAGGGTGTCGATGGCGAAAACCATGCACTGACCGCTCTCGATCCAGGGGGCCCAGACGTCGGTCATTTTGTAATTCTCAAAATCGAAGAAGCGGCCATCCTGGCAGGGGATGAACAGCACCGGTCGACCGGCGTGGCCCCAGACCTTGATCTCCATTTCCCTGTTCAGGGAAGGGGAATGCCACTTGGTGTAGTATGTCTGCATGAAATTCCTCCGTTAGTCCCGCTGATACAGCAGGGTGTTCATGAAAAAGGGAATCTGTTCTTCCCAGCAGGCTTCGCAGTGGTCGCCGTTGGGCACGATGCGGCTGGTCAGCAGCACACGCTTAAGCATCAGGGCTTCCACCACCTTGGTATACTTGATGCGCATACCGTCGTGGTTACCCATCTCACGGGAGCCGTAGTCCATGTAGATCACGGTGTCTTTGGCCATGTCGGCGTTTCGGATGAGATCCACCAGGCGCTTGTTGGCAAACCATACCGAGGGGGATAGACAGGCGGCTTTGGAGAAAACGTCGTTATAGGCAGCGGCGGCATAGAGGCTCATCAGTCCGCCCATGGAGCTGCCGGCGATGTAGGTGTTTTCCCTTTCGGGCATGGTGGGATATGTTTCGTCGATCACAGGCTTGAGCGTATTCACCAGCCAGTCCATATAGATTTTTCCCTTGCCGGTGATGCGGCCCAGGCGTTTGTCCACGAAGGAGAAGGGAGCGTACTCCTTCAGCCGGTCGTGATGCTTGCCGTGGTTGCATTCCACCGCCACGATGATCATGGGAATGCCGGTTTTCTCCATGTATTCACGCATGCCCCAGGACTTGCCATAGGTGGCATCCTCATCGAAGAAAACGTTGTGCCCGTCGAACATATACAGCACAGGAAAGCGGACGTCGGGATTTTTGCCGGCAGCCTCCGGAAGATACACATAGACGCTGCGCTTCTTTTTGCCGGAGAGCTGGGGAATGGTAACCGGCCACTTTTCGATCATATGCATGACCTCTTATGGTGTATTGGACAAAAAGTCCAACGTTTATTTTACCACAAAAAAGATGCAGGCACAAGGTTTTGTGCCTGCATTTATGCATTTTGGTATAAAATCAGTTGCCGCACTCGATGGAAATGGAGTTGAAGATGGAGAGCAGGTCGTCGACCTTGGTCTGCTTCTTCTCTTCGCCGCCTTTGTCCAGCACGATCTGCCCCTGATGCATCATCAGCAGGCGATCGCCGTATTCCACCGCGTGGCGGAGGTTGTGGGTCACCATCAGGGTGGTGAGGTTCTTCTCGCGCACGATCTTGTTGGTCAGCTCCATGACGATCTCGGCGGTTTTGGGGTCCAGGGCGGCGGTGTGCTCGTCCAGGATGAGAAAGTCGATGGGCGTCATGGTGGCCATGAGCAGCGCGAGGGTCTGCCGCTGGCCGCCGGAAAGATTGCCCACGGGAATGCCCAGCTTATCCTCCAGGCCCAGGCCCAGGGGAGCCAGCATATCTTTGTAATCCTGGATGCGGGCCTTGTTGGTGCCCCGGGTCAGGCCATAGGGCTTGCCCTTGTTGTCCGCCATGGAGAGGTTCTCCAGGATGGTCATGGTGGGACAGGTGCCCTTGGCGGGATCCTGATACACGCGGCCCATGCGGCGGTAGCGCTTGAACTCCTTCATTTTGGTGATGTCCTGGCCGCCGATGAGAATTTTACCGCTTTCCACAGGAATAGTGCCGCAGAGAATGTTCAGCATGCTGGTTTTGCCGGAGCCGTTGGAGCCTACCACGGTGACGAAGGAATGATCCTCGATGCTCAGGGAGAAATCCTGGAAGAGCAGCGTCTCATGCACGGTGCCGGGGTTATAGACCTTGCTGATGGACTGAAACTCAAGCATGGATGCGCACCTTCTTCCTCTTGGCCTGGCCTGCCACAAGAATCAGCAGGAACAACACAGCGGTGATGAGTTTCATGTCCGTGGCTTCAAGGCCCATCGAGATGGCAAGAGACACGCAGGCCTTGTACAGGATGGAGCCGATCAGAGCCATGGTGGTGCTCTTCATGAAGGTCATGTTCTTGAACAGGTTGGTGCCGATGATTACACTTGCAAGGCCGATGACCATGGTGCCGGTGCCCATGGAGATATCAAAGAACCGCTGCTGCTGGCACATGACCGCGCCGGCCAGGGCCACCAGGGCGTTGGCGATCATCAGGCCGATGATCTTCACGCTGCCCTGATCCTTGGCCAGGGTGGTGACAACGGAGGCGTTGTCGCCGGCGGCACGGAGGAGATAACCTGCCTTGGTCTTCAGGAACAGATCCAGGAGCAGTTTGGCGATCAGGGTGATCAGAAGGATCAGGATGAGGGTGGAATAATCCGCGATCCAGTCCGGAAGCGCCTTGGTGAAGCTGTTGCGGAAAAGGGTTTCGGTGCCAAAGATCGGTACATTGGCCTTGCCGGCGATGCGCAGGTTGACGGAATACAGCGCCGTCATGGTGATGATGCCGGAAAGCAGATCGCGGACCTTGCACTTCACGTGGATAAAGCCGGTGACCAGGCCTGCCAGAGCGCCGGCAACCATGCCGCAGAAAAGCGTCAGCGCCGGAGGCATGCCCTTGAGCGTCAGCACAGCGGAAACGGCGGCGCCCAGGGGGAAGGAAGAATCCACCGTCAGGTCCGGAAAATCAAGAATACGATAAGTGATCAGAAGCCCCAGGGCCAGAATGCCGTAGATGAGACCCTGTTCAAGGATGCCGAGGATCATGGGAATTACCTGCCTTTTGTTGATGTGGTTTTACTGGGGCGTCACGTCATTGGCACGATCAGCCAGGTCGGCGGGCAGTTCAATGCCAAACTGCGCCATGGCTGTTTTGTTGACATACAGGTAGGAATTGGTGATCAGCTCAAAGGGGATCTCGCTGGCCTTGGCTTCGCCCTTGAGCACCTTGGCGGCCATGCGGCCGGTCTGGCGGCCCAGCTCCAGGTATTCCAGGCCCTCGGCGGCCACGCAGCCCAGCTTCACCTGCTCGATCTCGCTGCCGAAAACAGGCTTGCCGGCTTCACCGGCCATTTCCAGCACCATGGCCAGATAGGAAACCACGGTGTTGTCCGTCAGGTTAGAAAGGCAGTCCACCTGGGGAAGGAGGGAATCCAGGGCCAGGGGAATGTCAGCGCCGGCGGAGATGCCCTTGGCCACGATTTCGAAACCGTAGACAGGAGCCAGCTCGTTGTACATATTCAGAGGCAGGGTGTTATTGGTTTCGCTGGTGACATACAGGATGCCGATTTTCTTGGCGTCGGGCATGAGTGCACGGATCATCTTCAGCTGGGCTTCCACGGCCAGCAGGTCGGAGGTGCCGGTAATCTGGCCGGGGTTGGTGCCGTCAGCGTTGGCGAGGGCAGCGCCTACGGGATCGGTAATGGCGGTGTAGATCACAGGCACTTCTTCGTCCTGGGCATAGTTGAAGGCGGCCTGAGCAGCAGGGGTAGCGATGGCGCAGATCATATCGCTCTTGGGAACAAGCACCGATGCGATCTGGGAGGCAATAGCCATATCGGTCTGAGCGTTCTGCAGGTTGAAGGTCACGTTCTGGCCCTCGATGAAGCCTTCCTCGGCGAGGCCTTCGATGAAGCCTTCGCGGCAGTTGTCCAGGGAGCCATGTTCGGCAAACTGAATGATGCCGATGTTGATCATATCATCGGCCAGGGCAGGGGACGCCAGGGCGAGGAGCATCATCAGGGAGAGGATCATTGCGGTCAGTTTCTTCATGGGGATACCATCCTTTCTCGTCTCGTCTCATCTCTTCTTGGAATAAAAAAACGCCCCAGTCCATTGACTGAGGCGGTATTCCCGCGGTGCCACTCAGCTTCGCCCGAAGGCGCGCTTTTCATCGCATACACATGATATGCGCCGCGCTGGTAACGGGTGCGGTGCCCGTTTCTCCCTACTGAATCATTCGGAAGAACCCTCCGGAGTCCATTCGCTCCAACTGCACGCACCGCCGTCCCACTATCGGCGACTCCCTTTGCCGTGCTGTGAAGGAGGTACTACTCTCCGTCGCAGGTTTCATTTTGAGTTGCATATAGAATACACCGAAGAAGTGTTGATGTCAAGAAAGACATATGTTTTTTGTTTGTATTTCCACCGGAATGAACATCATGGAGGGCACAAAAAAACCGAGCCACAAGGCTCGGTAAGTGCGGTCGACGGGACTTGAACCCGTACCCATTGCTGGACACGCCCCTCAAACGTGCGCGTATGCCGATTCCGCCACGACCGCATGTCGTAAACGTGCGAAAATGATTATAGCAAGCATCGGCTGTTTTGTCAAGCGTTCCGGAAAAGAAAAATCCTGCCAATCAATTTCCTGTTGACGCATGGGAAAATGGAAGGTATCATAAAAGATGGTATTCCTTGAGCATGATCGCAGGAGGATTTCAAGATGAATCTGGTTTTGAAGATGATCCAGGGCGCGCTGATTGGCGCCGGCGCTGTGCTGCCCGGCGTTTCCGGCGGCGTTCTGGCGGTGCTCTTTGGCGTGTATAAGCCTCTGATGCGTTTCCTGGCCCATCCCCTGAAGGAATGGAAGAAGTGCCTGATGCAGCTCTGGCCCATTTTTGTTGGTGTGGTGATCGGCTATATCGGCATCGCGAAGCTCCTGGCGGAGGTGCTGGAACGCTATGAAACCCAGGCGCTGGCGCTGTTCGTCGGCATGACCATCGGCATTATGCCCTCCTTGTTCCGCGAAGCAGGCGAGAAGGGCCGCGATAAAAAGAGCTGGATGTCCATGGCCATCGTGTTTGCCGTGGCGCTTGCGCTTCTGATCGTGTGCCGCGTGATGCAGATCACCATTGTGCCCAACTTCTTCTGGAACATGTTTGGCGGCTTTGCCCTGGTGCTGAGCATCATCGCTCCCGGCATGAGCTCCTCTGTACTCCTGCTGCCCCTGCAGGCCACCAACGCCGCCGGGGACACCTTTACCTTCTATGAGCACATCACCGGCGCCATTGGCAACCTTGATTTTGCGGTGCTGCTGCCCATCGGCGTGGGCGCTGTATTGACCCTGGTGCTGTTGACCAAGGCCATTGACTGGCTGCTGAATAACCACTATTCCGTGACTTTCCATGGCATTATCGGCATTGTGATTGCCGCCACCATCTTCACCGTACCTGCCGCCGCATTTACCGCCGGTGTGGGCAGCTGCCTGATCCATGTGCTGTTTGTGGTTGTGGGCGCCATCATTACCCTGGCGCTGGATAAGTTCAACCAGAGCGTGGAAAAGCCGGAGGTGGAGTAAATCCACATACGCAAGGAGGTCTCCCTCATGAGGCGTTTGTTGCTTGTATTGCTGATCTGCATGCTGCCCTTGCTTGCATGGGCAGAGCAGGCGTTTATTGTCGAGCCTGGTATTACCAAGGGCTACGGCGATAACAGCATTACCGTGACGTCGCCTGCGGAGGGAGACCTTCTTTTGCGTGTTCAGGACAGGTACAACGTGTATCGCACCATGACCTTCCGGGTGAAGGAGGGCGAAAACATGATCACCTGGGATGGTCTGGGCGAGAATACGGAACGCATCATGGATGATACCTACACATTGTTTGCTCAGCTCACCACAGATGATGGACAGGTGCTGGAAATAGAAACGGATATTCTGTTTTACCGCTGCCATCAGGCCATGCTGTTTGCCCTTGGCAAGGAAAAGGTGCTTTATCAGGCGGACGGCGACTGGTTTGTAGAAATGGAGCTGGCCCGTCCCGGGGCATACGTGATCGACGTGTATCACGCGGATGATATGGCCCGGCCCGTGGAGAGCATCCGCCGGAACACGGAGAGCTTTGAAGCGTTCAAGCATTTCTGGAAGGCGAAAGATATGTTGCCGGGGGAGTATATATTGCGCTGCTATGCTCAGCAGAATCCTGATTACGCTTACGACGTGCCTGTGACCGTGGTGGAAGGCAGCAGACCTGTGATTCCCCTTACTGAAACCGAAACTTTCATGCCTTCGCTTGAAGATACGGATGAGACGATCTGGCGGATGATGATGCAGCCTTCGGCGGTGGTGGACATGAAGGTGCCTACTGCCCATCAGGAGATCTATCTGCAGCCGGACGAAGCCAGCCGTGTGCTGGGCACGATCCACGCACAGTCCCAGGCAGTGAGGGTGATGGACATCCGAGAGGGTGGCTGGGTGCGTGTACAGGCCTGGAACCATGAAAGCGGAGCGCTTGTGGAAGGCTATGTGCAAAAGGAAAGGCTGGTGATGGTTCAGCCCAATGATCAATGCGGCCTGCTGCTGGACAAGGGCAGCCAGACGCTGACGATTTTCTATCAGGGGAAGCGGCTGACCACGCTGAAGGTATCCACCGGCAGAATGGAAAAGGATGCACTTTTCCAGGAGACGCCTGCCGGCTCTTACCTGACGCTGGAGCACATAAGCGACTTTGCCACCGGCGGTCTTCATTATGACTATCCCATCCGCTACGATGGCGGCAACCTGCTGCATCAACTGGGCTATAAGGAACGAAACGGCAGGAATGACTTTACCCAGCAGTCGCCCCAGCTTGGCAGCAAGGCCTCTCATGGCTGTGTACGACTGCCCTTCGAAGTAAATGAGGACGGCGTGAATGCCTATTGGCTGTGGACGCATCTGCCCTATCATACACGGGTGATGATTCTTGACGATCCCTTGCAGCGCATGGAGCATGAAGCGCTGGCCAACGCAGGCATGGAAGAAATGCCGGACGAACTGGATGATACCTATATTCTGCGAAACCTGAAGGTGGGGCAGACAGAAATTGTGGTCACTCTGGGCGGCGACGCCGTTCTGGGTACCCGTGAAGCATGGTGGAAGGAGCCAGAGTCTCTTCCGGCCTATCTTGAGAAGGAAGGCATGGCATACCCCTTCAGCGGATTGAAGGAGATCTTCACGGATGACGACATGACGCTGGTGAACCTGGAGTGTGTGCTGAAGGCTGATTCCACCGGCGAGGACAAGGAAAAGCAGTATCGCTTCCGTGGGCTTCCGGAGTATACGGAAGCGCTGAAGGTTGCTTCTGTTGACCAGGTGAACATTGCCAACAATCATTATATTGATTATGACGTCCTTGGTAAAAAGGCCACCAGGGAAGCTCTGGACGCTGCCGGTATTCCCTTCAGCGGGCAGGGATATACCTATGTTTGGGACTGCAAGGGGCGCCGCATCGGGTTCGCCGGATGCCGCGAGACCACCTATAAGCAGGATGAGAACACCATTGCCAATGATATTGCCGCGCTGAGGGAAGGCGGCTGTGAGGTGATTATTTACAGCTGCCACTGGGGCACGGAATACAGCGCGCTGCACAACAGCCTGCAGGAGGAGATGGCCCGCGCGGCGGCCGAGGCGGGCGCTGACGTGGTGGTGGGCACCCATCCCCATGTGGTGCAGGGCGTGGAGGACATAAACGGTACCGTAGTGCTTTACAGCCTGGGAAACCTGATGTTCGGCGGTACCCATGACATGACCACCTTCGACGGTACGCTGGCACAGCTGCGCCTGCGGTTTGATCACAACGGTTATTTGGGATGCGGTGTGGAGCTGATTCCCGTGCTCACCAGCAGCTCGGTGCCCTATAATGATTTCCGCCCTATGGTGGCGGAGGGAGACGACAAGCTGCGGATCATGACCAAGATGCAGATCGACAGCAATATTCAGCTGCGGGAGAAAATGTGGTTTCCGGTGGAGTGAGGTGCGAAAGATGGCCTTGATATGGAAATGGGCGGAGAAAGCAGACCTGGACGTTCTGGTGCGAACCAGGGTGGAAGTGCTTCGTGCCGCCAATGGGCTGAATGGCGACGATGATCTTTCCCGGGTGGAGGAGCAGTCCCGATTGTATTATCAGCAAGCCTGGAACGAACACGCTGCTCTGCTGGTGTATGACGGCGAAAAGATTGTCGGCACCGGCGGGGTGAGTTTCTACCAGGTGATGCCCACATGCTGTAATCCCACCGGCAGGAAGGCGTATATCATGAACATGTATACAGCGCCTGAATACCGCCGGCAGGGGATTGCGCAAAAGACGCTGGATATGCTGGTGCAGGAATGCCTCCGCCGGGGTGTGAATTTCATCACCCTGGAGGCAACCGCTGCCGGGCGTCCGCTGTATGAAAAGTATGGGTTTGTGCCCATGGAGGACGAGATGATCCTGCCGGAGGTGTTAAATGGACATTCGGGTGATGACAATAGAGGATTATGACGGCCTGTTTGCCCTGTGGCTTTCCTGCAAAGGCATGGGTCTCAACGATGTGGATGACAGTAGGGATGGTATTGCCCGGTATCTTCGACGGAATCCCACTACGTGTTTTGTAGCGATGGAGGGTGTCAGGATCATTGGATGCATCATGGCCGGGCATGACGGACGGCGTGGGTACATTTACCACACCGCTGTGCATCCGGATTGCCGCAAAACGGGCATTGGTGCAGCTCTCGTGAACGCTGCTTTGGAGGCGCTGAAGCGTGAACATATCAGCAAGGTGGCACTGGTGGTATTCAGCCGGAATGAAGCAGGAAATGCCTTCTGGGAACGGTTGGGTTTTACCTTGCGGGAGGATCTGAGCTACCGCAACAGAAACCTGATGGAATTGATTCGCATGGATACGTAAAAACGCCCCGGGATAACATCCCGGGACGTTTTTGTGTTATTTATAGATCAGGAACTCGCATTCCAGGCGACCGTTGTAGAGCCGGCGTTTTTTGTCAGCGCGCTTGCCGTAGGCGCGCTCAAAGGCCGGGTCGGAGGAGATGGCGCACAGGCTCCAGCCGGGGTGCCGCTCCTTGAGCAGCCGCATTTCACGGTAGAGCTTCTCGCAGGTTTTGCGGTCGGAAAGGCGCTCTCCATAGGGCGGATTGCACAGGAACACACCTTCCGCGTCCGGCAGCTGCAGGGTGCGCAGGTCCTGGTTCGCAAGCTGAATCTTGCCTTCCAGGCCGGCCTGGCGTACATGACGGGTGGCCAGTTCAAGGGCTTCCGGGTCGATATCGGAGCCGGAAATGCCGCTAAGCCTTTCAGGCTTGAAATCGTTCCATACTTCCTGGCGGATAGCGGCGGCTTCCTCGCGGGAGAAGAAGGAGAACTTCTCGCAGGCGAAGATGCGTTTCATACCGGGAGCGCGGTGGCTTTGACGGAAGGCTGCCTCGATGAGCAGGGTGCCGGTGCCGCAGCATGGGTCGTGGAGCCGCATGCCGGGCCGCCAGGGGGAAAGCTCCACCAGGGCGGCGGCAAGGGTTTCGCGCAGCGGGGCTTCGCCGTTCCAGGTGCGGTAGCCGCGGCGGTTCAGCGCATCGCCGGAGGTGTCCAGCGTAATGCGGGCCACATCGGCGTGCAGCGCCACCTCGATGGGATAGGGCGTGCCTGTCTCCGGGAATGTCTCCCGGCGGGTATGCTGGCGAAGCCGCTCTATAATGGCCTTTTTTGTGATGGACTGGCAGTCCCGGACGCTCATGAGCTGGCTGCGGGCGCATTTGCCGGAGACGTTGATCTTCGCGTCCAGGGGCATGATTTCTTCCCATGGGATGGTTTTCACCAGCTGGAAGAGCTCTTCAAATGTGCGGCAATCCTTTTCGGCCAGGATGATGAGTACCCTGTCGGCGCAGCGCAGGCGGAGGTTGCACAGGAAGGCATCAGCCATGCCGCCGGTAAACCGGGCGCCGCCGATCTCGGCCTGCACGTCTTTCATGCCAAGGCGCTTGAGCTCTGCTGCCACGATACCCTCCAGACCAAAGGCGGCGGTGGCGAAAAAGGTCATATGTGAAAAATTCAATGGTGTCACTCCTTTACCTGTCCATGATAAAGGATGCCAGGGGAAATGTAAAGCGCGATTTTGCGTTCTGTGGTATAATATATTTGATTTGATGATGTTAATTTTTTGCTGTCTGCTGCATCTAAAGGGTGTAACGTTACAAGAGGTGATGGTATGGACAGGAATGAATTCGCAGCCAGGGTGATCGGCCAAACGGATAGGATGTACCGCATTTCGTGGTCGATTCTCCGCTGCGACGAGGATTGCCGTGACGCCATGCAGGAGGCTGCCCTGAAGGCCTGGGAAAAACGCTATACCCTGCGGAATGAAGCGTACTTTGAAACATGGCTGACACGCATTTTGCTCAACGAATGCTATGCCATCCAGCGCAGGCGCAAGCGTACTTGGCCCATAGAGGATACGGCGGAACTCTTTGTGCAGCCAAAGGATCTGACGCTTTCCCTGGCGTTGCAAAGCCTGCCGGAGAAGCTGCGGCTGCCCTTGGTGATGCACGCGCTGGAAGGGATGACCTATGAAGAAATCGGACGGGCGCTGCGGATTTCGAAGGCCACGGTTACCGGAAGAATCCAGCGGGCAAAACAACAATTGAGAAAGGAGCTGGAGGTGTGAGCATGGACGAAAGGAATATCGACCTGCGGGACGCTGTGCCCCCGACGCCGGATCTGTGCCGGAATGCTGTGCTGCACGCCGTCAGCACATACACGGAGGAACAGAAAATGCGTAGACCCTACAAGCTGATTCTTGTTGTGGCGGTTATCACGGCGCTGCTGTGCGGCACGGTGGCGCTGGCTGCCAGCGGGTGGAACGTGCTTCGCTTTTTGCAACTGAGTGATGATCACATGTCCAACGAACTGGTAGAAAACGTATCGGCACAGGCGGCGGTGGATCATTGCTCTATTCAGATTGACAGCGTGGTGACGGACGGAAAGTTCCTGGCCTTTGACTGGACGGTGCAGAACAGCGATGTGACCAAGCCTGTGTATATCCAGGTGGACAGCTTTACCGGCAATGGGGTGCCGCTGTTCACGGATGGTAATGATGATTTCAACTATCAGTGGTTTCCGGGAATGTTCAACGATGGCACCATGCAGGACGGAAACCTGGCTATGCTTCCGGATGAGATTATCGGCGATAAGCTGGACGTGGAAATGGTCGTTGGTGTATATACGCCAAAACAACCTGTGTACCAGATGGAAGTGTTTGATGCAGATGCCATCAGACAAAAGCAAAATGAAGGATATTACGTGCTTGTGGCCGGGGAAGGCCTGGTGTTCGAAGACCCGAGGGAGGGCCTTGTCATTGGTTATGGGCCTATGAACAATATGTGTGCGGATAGCTTTGACCGTACTGAAATGGTCGCGCGCTTCACGGTGGATCTTACTCAGGGAAGAGAAACGTTGAAGCAGTTGCTTTTGCCGGAACCGTTTGACAATAACGGCTTCAAGATGCAGTATACATACGCGGCTGTTTCATCGCTTCAGGTAAGCTGCACAATAGAGATGTATACGGATGATATGAGCCGTGAAAAAGCGGATGCCTTGCTTTCAGAGGGTTATTTTGAACTGACTGACATGGACGGCAATATGCTGGATGCTGTGGTACTGAATGGCTTTGGTGGCATCCGTGAGAGGGACGATGGTTCCTGGTGCGTATACTTTGATTACAGCTTCGCCAATGATGCTATCCTGCCGGATGTTGTCAGTGTATCTTTTTTTATGGATGATGGCGGGGTGCTTTTTGCGCCAATCGAAATGCGATAGTCCTTTGCCTGCCGGATCATGTGCCGGCAGGCTATTTCCATCAAACGGTATGTTTGGCGCTCTTGCATTTTTGCGGAGGATGCTGTATACTGTTAAGCAGGAAAGGTGTAGCCTTTTCATATGTAAGGAGGAACTGACATGAAGCTGATTGTTGCCATCGTCCAGGATGAAGACGCATCCCGTCTGGTAAGCAAACTGATGAACGAGGGCTTCGGCGTGACCAAGCTGGCCACCACCGGCGGCTTCCTGCGTGCGGGCAATACCACCCTGCTGGTGGGCGTGGACGACGATAAGTTCGACGCGGCCATGGCCGTGATCGAGAAGGTCTGCAAGTCCCGCAAGCAGATCGCGACGGCTCCTACCTCCATGTCCGGTGTGAACGGCGTGTACTCGCCCTATCCCATTGAGGTGATGGTGGGCGGCGCCACGGTGTTTGTGCTGAGCGTGGATCAGTTTGTGAAGCTGTAACAGCCAGTAAGGAGAGCATCCCTTGGCAGAGCCTGAAATGCAATTTGCCCACACAGCGCCCGGCGTGGCGGCTTTCGCACCGCAGGGCGCCGTTTATGATGGGCTGATGAAAACCCTTCGTGAAGGGACGTTCGTTCACGCTTATCTCATCAGCGGCGTGGAGGGCGTCGGCAAGCGCACACTGGCCCAGGCCATGGGCCAGTATTTGTTGTGCACGGGGGAAGGGGACAAGCCCTGCGGGGCATGCCCTGGCTGCGTTCAGGTGCGGGAAGGGAACCATCCTGACTATATCGCCGTGAAGCCAGGCGAGCCCATCAATCCGCAGGTGGATAAAGGGCTCAAGAGCATTCCGGTGGATGAGATCCGCATGGTGAACGAGATCGTCGGACAGCACACCTTTGTGGGCGGCAAGCGAGTGATCGTGATCCACCGGGCGGAGAAAATGACACCCCAGGCCCAGAATGCTCTGCTGAAAACCCTGGAGGAGCCGGTGGAAGGCACCGTGTTTCTCCTGGTGACTGATGCGCCGGAGCTTTTATTGTCCACCATTATCAGCCGGTGCCGGGCGCTGAAGCTGCATCCCTGGCCGGACAGCGTGGTGCTGGACATTCTGCTCAAGCATGGCGTGAATGAGACCAGGGCCCGGGAAGCACTGCACGTCAGCGGCGGCTCCATTGGCCGAGCGCTGAGTGTGGCCGCGGATGAAATGTACTGGCAGCGCCGGGACGAGGTGCTCAAGGACTTCTTTGGCCTGGAAGGGCGCAGCGAGATCCTGCGGGTTTCCGGCGTTTGGAAGGACAGGCGTGACCAGAGCGACGCCCTGCTCAGCGACGTGGAGGACGTGATCCGCACGATGCTTCTGGTGCGGCTTGGACAGCGGGATAAAAGCGCCGTGGACGGGTATCCGCTTCCGTGGCGAAACATGGCTGAAAAAGGTGATTTAGCTGCTTTTTCGCAGCTGCTGGACGCTGTGCAGGACGCGCGGCGGCTCCGTGGTAATCAGGTAACTTGGCAGGCGGTGGTGGAAAAACTGCTGCTGCGCCTTATGGAGGAAAGAAACCGATGGTTAACGTAATTGGCGTTCGCTTTCAGAACGCTGGCAAGCTTTATTTTTTCGATCCCGGCGCCTTCTGGCCCACGCCCGGTGATTTTGTGATCGTAGAAACCGCCCGCGGCATTGAGTTCGGCGAGGTGGTGACCCCTGTGCGTGAGATGAACGACGAGCAGCTGGCCGCGCCTCTGAAGCAGGTGGTGCGCATTGCCAACGCCCAGGACGTGCAGCACGCCCAGGAAAACAAGCAGAACGAGAAAGAGGCCTATGCCATCTGCCAGAAGAAGATTAGCGAGCATAAGCTTGACATGAAACTGGTCAGCGTGGAATATACCTTTGACAACAGCAAGATCCTTTTCTACTTCACCGCCAACGGCCGCGTGGATTTCCGCAGCCTGGTGAAGGATCTGGCGGCTGTGTTCAAGACCCGCATTGAACTGCGGCAGATTGGCGTCCGCGATGAGGCCAAGATGCTTGGCGGCCTGGGCCCCTGCGGCCGGCCTGTGTGCTGCGGCGCGTTTCTGGGTGATTTCCAGCCTGTATCCATCAAGATGGCCAAGGAGCAGAACCTTTCCCTGAACCCCACCAAGATCAGCGGCGTGTGCGGCAGACTGATGTGCTGCCTCAAGTATGAGCAGGACAACTATGAGCAGACCCGTAAGCGCATGCCAAAGGTGGGCAAGGAGGTCATTACCCCCGAGGGTAACGGCGTGGTGTGGGATCTGAACATCATCAAGGAAACGGTGCGTGTGCGCATCCAGAAGGGCGACAGCAGTGAGCTGAAGGACTTCCCCCTGGAAGAAGTGCAGCGCGTAGGCGGACCTGCCCAACAAAGCCGTCGTGAAGCGCCCGCCGAAGAGCCCGAGGTGGATGCTGTGCAGACGAAGGGTGAGGACGAACTGACTGAGCCTGAGGACAATGTGATCGAAAAGGTTGAACAGCCCCGCCGGGAGCAGCGTGAAAAGCAGCTGGGCAAACCTGTGATGCGCGAAAACCCCAACCGGAAGGAGCAAGGGGAAAAGACAGAGCGCAATGAACGCAAGCCCAAGCCGCAGCGTCAGAACGTTGAATGCAAGCCTGCCGAAGCGCCTTCGGAAAAACCTGCGCAGGAGCCTGCCGCAAAGCCGGCTGTCAGCCCCTGGAAGCAGGCGGTGGAAGCCGCGCTGAAGGCTGCTCAGGAAGAGAAGAAATGATATTAGTGTGTCGTTTTCCCACGCTTGGTGGCGGACTGTGCAACTTTTCCTCTTGCAATTCATGGCCGGGCGTGGTATGATACAAATATCAACACACCGTGTGATGTGTTACTCTGCAAGGAGGTGAATCCACCATGGCATACAAGATTACTGCGGATTGCATCAGCTGCGGCGCTTGCGAGGCCGAGTGCCCCGTGAATGCTATCGCTGAGGGCGACGGCAAGTACGAAATCAACGCCGATGCTTGCATCGAGTGCGGCGCTTGCGCCGACACCTGCCCCGTTGGTGCTCCTGTGCAGGAGTAATCCTTCAAGGCAAAAAGAGCTTCCCACGGCCCTGTGACTGTGGGAACTTTTTTATCAAAAAAGAAAATTTTTTTGAAAAACCCCTTGACTTCCATCTGAAAAAGAGTATAATATCTATCGTTGACCGCGAGGCAACATGAGCACCATTAGCTCAGTTGGTAGAGCACCTGACTCTTAATCAGGGTGTCCAGGGTTCGAGTCCCTGATGGTGTACGAAGAGCACTGCTGAATGGCAGTGCTTTTTTTGTTATCAGCAGGGGAAAGGGCTGTTCAAATCGCATTAAATATGGTACAATCAATTCGTATGCGTAGAAGGAGGCGGTGGCGTGAGCTTGCGGGAATCCGCACCCATGACGGAGGAAGCGGCACGGCTGCTGAATCCTTTGCAGCTGGCGTATATGGGCGACACGGTGTGGGATCTTTTGGTTCGCACAAGGCTTTTGTATCGCGGGAAAAACCTGCGGCACATGCATCAGGAAGCTGTGGCCCATGTGAACGCCGCGGCCCAGGCAAAGGCGCTTGCCAAGCTGGAAGGATTGACCACGGAGGCGGAGGGGGATATCCTTCGCCGGGGCAGAAACGCTCACGCGCGGCACCCTGTGCCCAAGAACCAGGATCCAGCTGACTATTCCGCCGCCACAGCCCTGGAGGCGCTGATTGGCTATTTGTACGTGACAGGCCAGGAAGAGAGACTCCTGCACCTGTTTGACATTTCCCAGCAGGAGGACGACCCATGCAGGTAAAGCTGAAAGTGGCGCTGATCCGCCACACCCTTTCCCCGGAGGAAACCGTGGCCCTTGGCGCGCGGCTGTGCTACTCACGGGCAACCATCGACGATCTGACCCAGCGTGTTTCCGCAAAGGATCAGAGCGATTTTGTGCAGAAGATCATGGGCATGGGGCATGAATCCGTGCTGGAGCATGCCTCCTTCACCTTTGGCGCGGAGGGTGTGAGCCGTGTTTTGCTTGCCCAGCTGACGAGGCACCGCCTGGCAAGTTTTTCGGTGCAGAGCCAACGGTATGTGTCCTATGAAAACGGCTTCGGGTACATCGTGCCGCCGAAGATCGAGGCCCTGGGTGATGAAGCCAAGGCTGAGTTTGAGCGCCAGATGCAGCAGATGCACGAATGGTACTGCGCCTGGCAGGAAAAGCTTGGTACTGGCGAGGGGAGCAACGAGGATGCACGTTTTGTGCTGCCAGGCGCCTGCGAAACCCGGCTGATGATGACCATGAACGTCCGTGAGCTGCGGCATTTCTTCAGCCTGCGGATGTGCAGCCGTGCCCAGTGGGAGATCCGTGCCATGGCTACGGAGATGCATCGACTGTGCATGGAAGTGGCGCCGGCGCTCTTTGCCGATGCTGGCCCCGGATGCCTGCGCGGCGCATGCCCGGAAGGCGCCAAGTCCTGTGGCAAGGCGGGAGAGATCAAGCGTGAACGCCAGGCGATGATCGCCGGGCTGATGAAGAATGAAGGAGAAGAGTAATGGCTTTTTATCATGATGTTCCCGGCAAGAAGCCGGTGAAGAGGGATCACTCCCAGGATAAGTGGGAAGAAGAAGGCACCCGTTACCGCGGTGCGCGTCGCTTTGGCCCTGATGCGGATGACGATGGCGAACGCCGGAACTTCCGTGGCGGCAACAACTACCGCGACAGCCGTTCCTATGACCAGAACCGGTGTAATGACAACCGCCGTGGTTATGATGACCGCCGGGATAATCGCCGGGATGATTTCCGCCCCCGCAGGGAGGATGACCGCCGGGATAACCGTTCCTTTGACAGGAAGCCCCGTAACGACCGCCGTTTCGAGGAGCCCCGTCAGGAGCGCTCCTACCGTGATTTCGAGCATAAGCCTGCTCCCGTGGCTGCCCCTGTGCAGGAAGAGATTGTTCACGAGAACCTGCTTTCCGGCCGCAACCCCATCCGCGAGGCCCTGAAGGCTGGCCGCGATATTGAGAAGCTGCTGGTGCAGCGCGGCGAGCTCTCCGGCTCTGCCCGCGAGATCGTGCAGATGGCCCGGGAACAGCACATCCTGGTGCAGGAAGTGGATAAGTCCCGCCTGGACGATATCACGCCCCATCACCAGGGCCTGCTGGCTTTTGCCTCAGCCTATCAGTATTCCACGGTGGACGCCATGCTGGCGGAAGCAGCCGAAAAGGGCGAGGATCCTTTCCTGATTCTGCTGGACGGCGTAACCGACCCCCACAACCTGGGCGCCATCATCCGCAGCGCCGAGTGCGTGGGCGCCCATGGCGTTATTGTGCCTGAGCGCCGCAGCGTGGGCCTGACCCCCGCCGCCGTGAAGGCTTCCGCCGGTGCTGTTGAGCACATGAAGGTGGCCCGTGTCACCAACCTGAACCGCACGCTGGAAGATCTGAAAAAGCAGAACGTGTGGGCCTATGCCCTGGACATGGACGGCGAGGACTATGAGAAGGTCAACTTCAAGGGCGGTGTAGCCCTGGTGGTTGGCGCAGAGGGCGAGGGTGTGAGCCGTCTCACTCTGGAAACCTGCGATCAGAAGGTCTCCCTGCCCATGGCCGGCCATATCGACAGCCTGAATGCGTCTGTGGCCGCCGGCATTGTGATGTACCGTGTGCTGTCCTCCCGCAGAAAATGAAACCGCTGCTGATTGTTGACGGGTATAACGTCATCGGAGCCTGGCGGGATGCTGAAAAATTTCAGTGGTCGTTGGACGAATGCCGTGACAGGCTGATGCATCAGCTGCAGGATTACAGCGGCTATGCTGGCGAGGAAGTCGTGCTTGTGTTCGACGGCTATCAGTCCGACAGGAAGGTCCGCACCGAGGAAAGCTACGGCAGCCTGACGCTGGTGTTTACCTGCCATGGCGAAACTGCCGACAGCTACATCGAACGGCTGGTAGCTCAGACGCCGAAGTACCGCAACGTGCGGGTGGCTACCTCCGATGGACTGGAGCAGTCCCAGGTGCTGGCTACAGGCGCCACAAGACTGACCTCGCGGGAGCTGCTTCGGGAGCTTCGGCAGCAGCGCAGTGCAGGGCTTGAAGCTCATCAGCATCAGAATCTTGGACGGAAGCAAAATCTGGCCGGGCGGCTCAGCGCCGATATGCTGAATGTGCTGGAGAAGCTGCGCAGGGGTTGATCCCCAAAGAAAGTAACAAGGCAGGATACAACAATGGATGACCGTGACATGGAATTCACAGAGGATGAGCTGGTCACGCTGAACGAGCTGCGCCGGGCGATGGAGTTCCAGGACGAAGAACAAAACGATGATATGCCGCTGCCAGAGACGGAAGAGGAGCGGGATGAGGAGCTGCCCATGATGTCCGATTACGCGGAACTCGCGGATGAGGATGTTGTGGCTCTGTGCCGCCAGGGAGATACCATGGCGGAGGAATACCTGCTGAACAAGTATAAAAACTTTGTCCGCTCCAAGGCCCGCAGTTATTTTCTCATCGGCGCAGACCATGAGGACATCGTGCAGGAAGGCATGATCGGCCTGTACAAAGCTATCCGTGACTTCCGCCCGGATAAGCTTTCGTCCTTCCGCGCGTTTGCGGAACTGTGCATCACACGGCAGATCATTACCGCCATCAAAACGGCTACCCGTCAGAAGCATATTCCGCTGAACAGCTATGTTTCCCTGAATAAGCCCCTCTATGACGAGGAGTCCGACAGAACCCTGCTTGATGTGATCATTGAAGGCC
Source organism: Clostridia bacterium (assembly GCA_017502305.1). GTDB lineage: Bacteria > Bacillota > Clostridia > Christensenellales > Aristaeellaceae > UBA11524. Next base: position 25,360 of record JAFVVG010000014.1, read on the forward strand.
GTGCCACCAACCCGGAAGAGCTGATCATCGGTCAGGAGGACCTGAACAGCATCCACCACAAGATCGACGAGGTGCTCTCCGGCCTGGAGCAGGAAGTTCTTCGCGCCTATCTGGACGGCAAGAGCTATCAGGAGATCGCCGATAACCTGGGCCGGCATGTGAAGTCCATCGATAACGCTTTGCAGCGTGTGAAGCGCAAGCTGGAGAAATACCTGGAGGAATCCGGCAAGGACGGGTGATTGTTCTTGCGTTGTATTTCCTTGTGAAAAAAGGTTGTCAAACAAGGGAAAGAAGCGTATCATAAGGATATTCAATGAAGGAGGATGCAACGATGCTTCAGGCTCGCTACGCCAAGTATTATTACGTGCTGTACCAGACGTGCAGGGCGTGATTTGGCGTGGATGCATCCATATCGCCCTGCAGCAAATGCTGTGGGGTTTTTTCATTTGAAGAAACGAAGCATGGAGGTATGGACAAATGATCGTTATTCTCAAGCAGGAAGCACGGCAGGAACAGATTGACAAACTGACAGCTTTTTTCAACGGCATGGGGCTGAAGATTCACCTCTCCCAGGGCGAGCATTCCACCATTATGGGTTTAGTTGGCGATACCAGCCGCATTGACGAGGATATGATCGTTACCCTGGATGATGTGGAGGCGGTGCGCCGCATCCAGGAACCCTACAAGAAAGCCAACCGCAAGTTCCACCCGGCGGATTCCGTGATTGACTGCGGCGGTGTAAAGGTCGGCGGCGGCATGTTCCAGATTATCGCAGGCCCCTGCTCGGTGGAGAACGAGGAGCAGATTATCGGCATTGCCAGAGAGGTCAAAGCTGCTGGCGCAACGCTGCTGCGCGGCGGCGCCTTCAAGCCACGCACCTCGCCCTATGCTTTCCAGGGCCTGCATGGCGAGGGCATCCGGTTGCTGCTGGAAGCCAAGAAGGAAACCGGCCTGCCCATCGTGACGGAGATCATGGACATCAACCATCTGGATATGTTTGCCGATGTGGATGTCATTCAGGTGGGCGCCCGCAACATGCAGAACTTCGAGCTCCTCAAGGAACTGGGCAAGTGCGACAAACCCATCCTGCTCAAGCGTGGCTTGGCCAACACCCTGCAGGAGCTGCTGATGAGCGCTGAGTATATCATGGCTGGAGGCAACGAGCGAGTGATCCTCTGCGAGCGTGGCATCCGCACCTTCGAGACAGCTACCCGCAACACGCTGGATCTAAGCTGTGTGCCGGTGCTTCATGGTTTGACTCATCTTCCGGTGATTATCGATCCCAGCCATGCCACAGGCGTCAGCCGCCTGGTGAAGCCCATGTCCCTGGCTGCTGCGGCCTGCGGGGCGGATGGGTTGATTATTGAGGTACACAACGATCCCAAGCATGCCCTGTGTGACGGCGCTCAGTCCCTGACACCGGAAGAGTTTGCGGATGTAGCCCAGCGGGTACAAGCGGTGCGGGCGTGCATTGCTTAAGGAGGATGCTCTGTGGATGAGATGATGCTCGTTGTGCCTGATATTCGCTACGCGAAGGAGATCATGGCCTATCGACAGGAAATGCTGGACGCTGGCAGCGAGATGGATGGCTGCGGTAACCTGCGCAGGTGTCAAAACGCCCAGGAGTGGGTTGACTTCAATGAACGGCTGAAGCATGAAGAGACAAAACCGGAGCGCTGGGTGGTGTCAACGCAGTTTGCCTATGTGCGCAGGCGGGACGGACGCATCATGGGGATGCTGCAGGTGCGGCACTATCTCAATGAATATCTGCGGGAGTACGCCGGGCATATCGGGTATTCGGTGCGGCCAGCGGAGCGTCGAAAGGGGGTGGCCACCGCCATGCTGCGGGATGCGCTGCCCTTTTGCAGGAGCATTGGGCTGGAGAAGGTCATGATTGCCTGCGAACCCTGCAACCCGGGCAGCCGTGGGACGATCCTGAACAACGGCGGTATCTATTGGCGCACGGTGCACATGGATGCGGAGAATGTCGACCTGGAACAATATTGGATTGAAACATAATAAAACGGCGCTGACGAGGCTGTCAGCGCCATGTTTTTTATTTTCAGTTCATTCTGTCGGCGATGGCCTGGAGGAACTGCTTGCTGTTCACACCGGTGGCTTCGCCTTCCCACAGGAGGGCCAAGTCCTTGGTCATGATGCCGGATTCAATGGTGTCCAGGGTAGCCTTTTCCAGCTTGTCGGCAAAGGCGCACAGGTCGGGGAGATTGTCCAGCTCGCCGCGCTTGCGCAGGGCGCCGCTCCAGGCGAAGATGGTGGCCACGGGGTTGGTGCTGGTTTCTTCGCCCTTCAGGTGGCGGTAGTAGTGGCGGGTCACGGTGCCGTGGGCGGCCTCGTACTCAAACTTGCCGTCGGGGGAGACCAGCACGCTGGTCATCATGGCCAAGGAACCAAAGGCGGTGGCCACCATGTCGCTCATAACGTCGCCATCATAATTCTTGCAGGCCCAGATGAAGCCGCCCTTGGAGCGCACGACGCGGGCCACAGCATCGTCGATGAGGGTGTAGAAATACTCGATGCCGGCGGCCTCGAAGGCAGACTTGTAATCTTTATCGTAGATATCCTGGAAGATGTCCTTGAAGTTGTGGTCATAGGTCTTGCTGATGGTATCCTTGGTGGAGAACCACAGGTCCTGCTTCACGCTCAGGGCATACTGGAAGCAGGCGTGGGCAAAGGAGGCAATGGAAGCGTCCACATTGTGCACACCCTGGAGGATACCGGAACCCTTGAAATTGAACACCGTCTGCCGGATTTCCCGGCCGTCCTCTCCAGTGAAGACCAGTTCAGCCTTGCCGGCTCCGGGGACCTTGATTTCCACATTGCGGTAGATATCGCCGTAGGCGTGACGGGCGATGGTGATGGGCTTTTCCCAGGTGCGGACGGTGGGATGCACGCCCTTGACCAGGATGGGGGCGCGGAAAACAGTGCCGTCAAGCATGGCGCGGATGGTGCCGTTGGGGCTCTTCCACATCTCATGGAGGTTATATTCCGTCATGCGCTGGGCATTGGGAGTAATGGTGGCGCACTTTACCGCTACGCCATACTTCTTGGTGGCCTCGGCGCTGTCGATGGTCACCTGATCGTTGGTTTCATCGCGGTGGGGCAGGCCCAGGTCATAATACTCAGTTTTCAGGTCAACAAAGGGGAGAATCAGCATTTCCTTGATATCAGCCCAGAGGATCCGGGTCATCTCGTCGCCGTCCATTTCCACCAGGGGCGTGGTCATCTGAATTTTCTGCATAAGGCTCATTCCTCCACAGGATATTTTGTATACAATTCACGCTTTCATTTTACAGGAGCTTAAGAATCTCCGCAAGCCTTTGAACAGCAAAAGAACAGCAAGACCGAAAGATTAGAATTTGCTTAATATCCATGAGATACCTTGACAGACGAGGTATATAGACGTATAATGCAGCCAGGAGGTGAGGAAATGGCATTGACGGCGGATATTCTCAGGGGATATACGGATACCATTATCCTGCGTCAGCTGGACAAAGCGGACAGCTACGGCTACCAGATCAACAAAACGGTGGCGGACATCAGCGGCGGCAGCTTTGAATTAAAGGAAGCTACGCTGTACACTGCCTTCCGCCGGCTGGAGAACGGCGGATATATTCACTCCTATTGGGGAGATGAAATGAGCGGCGCCAGAAGGAGATACTATTCGCTGACGGAGGCGGGCCGGGAAAAGCTTTCCCAGGACTGCCAGGCGTGGAAGGAAACAAGATTGCTGATTGACCAGCTATTGGAGGAAGTATGATGAATACAACGGTTGCGCGCATTGTGGAGATCATGTTTCAGGATACGGTGATGAACGAGGAAGTTCAGGCCATCAAGGATGAAGTGATGAACAACTGCCAGGAACGATATCAGGATATGCTGGCCCGTGGCCTGGACGAGGATAGCGCCATTGCCGCTGTGGTGGACAGCCTCAAGGGTATGGAGGAGGTCATCGCTCAGTATCCCCGGAAGAACGCGGCCCACGTGGCTGAGGCGCAGAGCATGGTGTTTGATCCCTCTGTTGTCAGGATGGTAAGATGTTTTATGATTGCGGATGACGTGCGTATTGATCCTTCTGACGACGGAATGATCCACGTTCAGTACGACAGGGAGCTGATGCCGGAAACCACCGTTGAATTAAACGGTGATGTGCTGCGGATTGCCCGGCAGGGGATAATCAAGGAAAAGGTCGAGAAGGGTTTTCACATGAGCGGAAACTGGGATACCTTCTCTGATCTGTTCAACGACCTGAAGAAGGCCATCAAGGGCATCAGCGTCAACATTGGCAACACCAGCGGCGAGATAAGGGTTGCGCTGCCTGCATGCTGCGTCTTTGACATGGATATTCACACCACCAGCGGTGATGTTTCTGTGAGCGGTGTGAACGTGAATGACGTCATGGTGGAAACCACCAGCGGTGATGTGGAGATCCATCTGGACGAACATGTGGTTCCTGCCCAGATCAAGGTCAAGGGTGCCAGCGGCGACGCAAGCATTTTTGCCAATGCACGCAGCCTGCATGCCCATACGGTCAGCGGCGATGTGGAGTGCAACGGCAACTACGACAATGTGTTTGTCAACACCGTCAGCGGCGATGGGGAAGTCAACGGCAATATGCGAGAAGTGAAACTGAATTCTGTCAGCGGCGATATGGATCTGATTGTGCACGGAGATACGCTGCGGAAGGTTCATTGCAACACCACCAGCGGTGATCTGGAGATCCATCTGCCCGCTGCCCTGCAGGGCCAGGTGAGCGTTCAGATGAACAGCATGAGCGGCGCCAAGCGCAACCGTTTCGGTGATCCAGTGGGCGCGCCCTTGGTTTATGTGCAGGCCAACAGCGTTTCCGGCGATGTGACACTGTGCTGACAAGGAGGAATGGCGATGCAATATGTTATTGAGGCGGTCCGGCAAATTTTTCCGGGGCTGGGCTGCGGGTTTCTGATCTTTTCCATCGTGCAGGGATTTGCACAGCCCTGGTGGGGCATTGGGCTGCTTTGCTGCGTTCTGGGCGTGGTGCTGAACTTCAACCTGATTCCAATTCCCAGCAATCTGCGTGCGCGGAACAAGGTGATGCATGTGCTGGAAAGGCTCTTGCCCTGGGTAACGCTGGTGCTGGTGATCATCACGCTTGTGGTAAGCATCCTGGGATAAACAATTGAAGTGACCGTTCCCGGTCACTTTTTTGTATACCTTGGAAAGTCGATGCGCACTCTATCAGCATCAAGAATGTGCTGGAGGGCGTATGTCGATTGGTATGCTGATCCTCACGGTGGTGGCCGTATTGGTTTTCTTTGGCGTTTTGCAGCGGGTTCTGGACAGGATGTACCTGACGGACCGGATGGCCTTGCTGCTGATCGCAGCCATGTTTGCGGGTACGCTGCTGCCCAACATAACCATCGGAATGGTTTCTGTGAATGTAGGCGGTGCTTTGATCCCACTGGGCGTGTGCGCGTATTTGCTGATAAGGGCCAATGAAACGAAAGAGCGTATTCGAGCGCTTGCAGGCTCGCTGTTGACAGGAGCGGCGGTATTTGGTCTGTCCATCTTGCTTCCGGATGAACCGGAAACCATGTTCATGGATCCAAACCTGATCTACGGCATTGCCGGTGGCGTGATCGCCTGGTTACTGGGCCGAAGCCGGCGGGCTGCGTTTATCTGCGGCGTGGTGGGTGTGATCCTGGCTGACGTAGTCACGGCTTGTATCAACTGGAGCAAGGGCATTGACCAGCAGCTGGTGCTGGGCGGCGCCGGCATGGGCGATACAGTGGTGATCAGCGGTGTGCTGGCTGTGCTTCTGACGGAACTCATAGGTGAGATAACGGAACGAATCGTCCGCAAAAGGAAGGAGCGTGATGAAAAGTGAAATTGCTGATTTGTCTGATTTGCCTTCTGCTTCCTTTGCGCGGTATGGCTGAAGATGAAGTTTGGACCATTGTGACCGAAGATGGCAGAACGCTGACACAGGTCTGCTATCCGCCTGAACCGGGGGATCAGTACATTGCGGGAGACAATATGCTTTATGAGATCGTCCGGATGCAGGATGGGGTTGCTGTTGCGAAGGAACAAGGCGGCATCAACCTGCCTGATGTAAGCTGGCTTGATGCTGACTCCGCTTTGCCTGTGGCTGCGCTCCGGGAAAAGAGAATGGCACTATACTGCACCCACAGCGACGAAAGCTATGAACCATCCGATGGAACGTACAGCGATGAGGAAAGGGGAAGCATTTACCAAGTGGCCAATGCTCTTGCGGACGCACTTGAGGAGAAAGGGGTGGAAGCGGAGGTCTCTGAGGCGCTGCATTATCCCCATGACGCAGGGGCGTACCGGCGCTCACGTCAGACGGCGGTGCAGCTTTTGAAAGCCATGCCGGACGCGCTGATTGACGTGCATCGGGACGGCATCCCGGACCCTGATCAATACGCGGTAACCATCGGCGATAAGAAGTGCTCCAAAGTACGGTTGCTGGTGGGCAGAGGGAACCAGAACATGGAGGTCAACAAAGAGTTCGCACTGAAAATCAAGGCGGTGGCGGATAAGGTATATCCTGGGCTGATCAAGGATATCTACATGGGCAAAGGCACCTACAACCAGGACCTGGCGCCCCACAGCGTTCTGCTGGAGTGCGGTACTTATACCCTTAGCAAAGAGCGGGTGATGACCAGCATGCCCATGATGGCGGATGTGCTGAACCGGGCCATGTACGGCGGTGTAACGGGCTCAGCGGGTGTAAGCGACGCAAAGGGAAATAACGCTTCAAAAGGTGGGATTACCCAGGGGCAGGAAGACGCCCCTGCCATGGAAAGCGGCAAGGGCGTGAGCAGCGGAATTCTGTGGGTGGTGGGCATTGCCTTGGCGGCGGTGATAATCTATGGTTTGGTGTCTACCGGGTCGGTCAAGGGCGGCATGCGGAAGGCGGGGAGAAATATCAGCGAGATGACCGGCGGTCTTGTGGGCAAGAAACCCAGGGACGGCGAAGAACATGACCATAGCTGAAACAAAGCCGGACAGATGCGTATCTGTCCGGCTTGAATGTTATTGCGCAAGCTTCTTCTTGCGGCGTTCGGTGCGCCACACCACCAGTACCATCATCAGCACAGTGCCGATGTAGGGGAAGATGGAGGTCAGCGCCGAAGAAATGCCCACGGACTGCAGTCGCATGCCCAGAGCATCGATGAAGCCAAAGAGAAGAGCTGCCAGGAATACCTTGGGCGGATTGGCCCGGCCAAAGATCACGCATGCAAAGGCGATGTAGCCACGTGAGTTGGACATGTTCTCGCTGAAGGTGGAGAGGTAGCCCAGAGCCAGGTGAGCGCCGGCCAGGGCAGAGAGCATGCCGCACAGAAGGGAGGCCAGATACTGCATCTTTTCGGGGCTGCGGCCGGCAGATCGAAGGGATTCGGGATGCTCGCCGGAGGCGCGGAGCCAGAAACCAACGGGCATGCGGTAGATCATCAGCCAGCACAGGAACACAAAGATCCAGGAGACATACACCAGCAAGGTGTTGTTGTTGAGCAATTCGCCCAGCACAGGGATCTTGTTCAGCCAGTCCGCTGACAAGCGTGGCAAGGTGGAGAGGTTGCCCTCAGGGGCGTGGAAGGTGCCGCTTTGGCCCGTCAATGTGCGTAGCAGGAAGGTTGTGGCGCCGGCGGCGAAGGTGTTCAGCGCTACGCCGATGATGAATTCGTCACTCTTGAACTTGATGACGAACACGCCGTAGAAAAGACCCAGCAATAGGCCGATGGCAAGCGCGAACACCAGGCCCATGACCCAGCTGCCGCAGACCCAGCTTCCCATAACAGCGGAAAACGCGCCGATGAGCATCATGCCCTCCACGCCGATGTTGGTCATGCCCACGTGGTCGGTCATCAGGCAGCCCAGGGCGGCCAGCACCACAGGGGTGGCGGTGCGCAGGGTGTTCTGCAGGAGGCCGATATTAAAGATGGTGGAAAGATCACTCATGCGGCGTCTCCTTTCTGCAGTTCACGGGCTGCTTTTCGGTTGGCGCGCCGTGCCTTGATGGCGGCGGTGATACCTTGCTCGGCGGCCATGAAGAAGATGATGATGGACTGAATGATGACGATCAGCGAGGAGGGGATGTTGGCGTTGAGCTCCATGGCTGCGCCGCCGATCTCCATAGCGCCGAAGAACAGGCTCATGAGGATGATGCCCACAGGGTTGTAGCGCATGATCATGGCCACAAGCATTCCATCGAAATAGAATTCGCTGGAAACAGACTCAATGAATCGTCCGTGGAGACCGAAGATCTCGAACATGCCCACAAGGCCGCAGATAGCGCCGGAGGCCACCATGCTCCACAGGGCAAGCCGCCCGGCCTTGATGCCGGAATACTTGGCGAAGCGTTCGTTCTGTCCGGTGAGCTTCATCTGGAAGCCGGTAGAGGATTTCTTCATCAGGTACCAAACGAAAAGTGCGAAAACTGCCGCCAGGAAGATGCTTTCCGTGAGGCTTGAACGGCGAACAATGCGGTCAAACATGAAAGCGGGGTCGATGGAATCTGTACCGGCGGAAACGCCCTTCTCGGCAGTTTTCAGGGGCCCGTTTGCCAGGAAGGAACAGAAATAGATGGCGGCGGAGTTCAGCATGATGGTGGTGATGACCTCATTGACCTTCATCTTCACCTTCAGCATACCAGGGATCCATGCATATAGGCCACCGGCCAGCATGGCAGCCAGCAGGCACAGGGGAACGGCGATCCAGGGGGAAACGCCCGTGAGCCGCGCGCCTACGATGGCAGAGGCCATGGCTCCAAGATACAGCTGTCCTTCTCCGCCTACGTTGAAGATGCCGGCATGGGCCGCAATGGCGGTAGCAAGGCCGGTGAGACAAAGGGTAGCGGCCTTCGCAAGGGTGTTGGCAGAGGCACGCTGGGTGCCCAGTGCGCCCTGGAACATCAAAGTGTAACCCTCGATGGGATCGTGCCCGGAAACAGCCATGATGACGCCGCCCAGAATGAACGCGGCGCTTACGGCGATGAACAGCGAAAGCAGATAGCTCAGATTATTCTTATTTTTCATGCTTCCGCCTCCTTCTGACCGCCGGTCATGTAATAACTGATCTCTGTTTTAGCGATGGTTTCCGGGGTGAATTCGCCGGTAATACGGCCTTCGTAAATGGTGAGGAGGCGATCGGACAGCCGGTAGAGCTCGTCAAGGTCTGCACTGACAAGAAGAATGGCGCAGCCTGCGTTGCGCTTGTCCATAATCAGCTGATGGATAGCCTCCATGGCGCCGATGTCTACGCCGCGGGTGGGCTGGGAGATCACCAGCACAGGCGTTTCGAAGGAAAACTCGCGGGCCACCACAACCTTCTGCATGTTACCGCCGGAAAGGCTGCCCACGGTGGTGTCGATGCCGGCACCGCGGATATCGAACTTTTCAGATATCTCACGGGCGTACTGCCGGATGGCACGCTTTTTCAGATGGGTTTTGAACAGAGAGAAGCGGGGGAGCTTTTCCTTGCCCACGATGAGGTTGTCCGTCACGTCTGCGGCGGGGGAGACGCCGGTAGCAAGGCGATCCTCCGGCACGTGGGCCACGCCAAGAGCACGGACCTGGCCTGCGTTCATGCCAGCAATGGACTTGCCATTGATGGTTACGCTGCCCTTGGTGTAGCCACGCATGCCGGTGATGGCCTCAATCAGCTCGCTCTGGCCGTTGCCTTCAATGCCGGCGATGCCGAGAATCTCACCCCGGTGCAGCGTCAGATTCAGGCCGCGGACGGCGGGCAGACCACGGGTATCGGCTACATGAAGATCATCAATGACGATGGCGGGTTCGTTGTCCGTTACATCGGGGTCATTGCGGTCCAGCTGGCCCAGCAGCACATCACGGCCAACCATCATGGAAGCCAGGATGCGCTCGTTCACATCGGCGGTGTTCTCCACGGCCACCAGCTTGCCGCCGCGCATCACGCCCACACGATCGGAAATAGCCATGACCTCGTAGAGCTTGTGGGTAATGATGATGATGGTCATCTGTTTTTCCTGCACAATGCGGCGGATCACGGAGAAGAGTTCCTCGGTTTCCTGGGGCGTGAGGACGGCGGTAGGCTCGTCCAGGATGAGGATATCCGCACCCCGGTGCAGGGTTTTGAGGATTTCCACACGCTGCTGGAGACCCACGCTGATGTCAGCTACCTTGTCCATGGCGTTGACCTGCAGCCCGTATTCCTCCACCAGATTCTCCGTGATGGCCTTAGCCTTGCGGAAATCATAGAGAGCGGATTTCTTCGGCTCCCGGCCCAAGACGATGTTCTGGGCCACGGTAAAGGAAGGAACCAGCATGAAGTGCTGATGCACCATGCCCACGCCACGGCTGATGGCCTCGCTGGGGGAAAAGGATTTCATCTCCTGGTCCTTGATGAACACCTTGCCGCTGGTGGGTGTGTTCATGCCGTAGAGGATATTCATCAGCGTAGATTTGCCGGCACCGTTTTCGCCTACCAGGGCAAAGACCTCGCCCTTGCGGATATCCAGGGACACATCATGATTGGCCAGCACGCCGGGAAACTGCATGGATACATGCTGGAAGGAGACAATGGTTTCGCTTGCCATGGAATCGCCTCGCAGTTGATGATTGTGGATAAAGGAAAAGGGCAGGGAATACTCCGCTGCCCTGTAGGGTGCTATGGATTACTGCAGCGTGGAGGGAACCACGATCTCGCCGGAAACGATCTTCTGGGCCAGGGCTTCCACCTCGGCCTTCAGCTCAGCGGAAACCTGCTGGGGCATATCCTCGGTGCCGTAGGCCACGCCGATGTAACCGGTAGCCATGTCAGCGCACCAGATCTCGCCGCCCTTGAAGTTGTTTTCCAGGTCGGAAACGGTGTTGAACAGGGACAGGCCAACATCCTTCACCATGGAGCAGATGATGACATCGGGGTTGATGTACTTCTGGTCACTGTCAACGCCGATGGCATACTTGCCCTTTTCAGCGGCGGCTTCGAACACGCCTTCACCGGTCTTGCCGGCCACGGCGAACACGATATCGCAGCCGGCATCATACATGGCGATGGCGGCTTCCTTGCCCAGAGCGGGATCTTCGAAGTTTTCGGTGTAGCGCTTCTCAACCACGATATCAGCATTGGCATACTTGGCACCGGCCTCGTAGCCCACGATGAAATCGTTGATGGTATCGCTGTTCTGGCCGCCCACAACGCCGATCTTGCCGGTGGTGGTCATCTTGCCGGCGATATAGCCGGTGAGGTAGGAACCCTGGTTCTGGGCATAGATGATGGACATCAGGTTGTCGCCCACGCCATCCAGACCGTTGTCGATGAACATGAACTTGGTCTCGGGGAAGTCAACGGGCACACCGGGGGTGGCGGCGTTGCCAGCCAGGGCATCCCAGAACTGCCAGCCAACAGCCACCACAATGTCGTAGTTTTCGGCGGCGGTGACCAGGGCGTTCTCAAACTTTGAGGCGTCTTCGGCGCACTCGATGATGGTGGTGGTCAGGCCCAGCTCGGTTTCCATACGGAGACGACCGGCATCGGCAGAATCGTAGAAGGAACGGTCACCCAAGGTGCCGGCGACCACGATGGCCACAGAGGGAGCGGCCTGGTCGGCCAGGGCAGGCGCCATGATAGAAAGGCACATCACCAGAGAGAGAATGAGAGCAATCAGCTTTTTCATACTGCATAACCTCCGGACAGATTAGATCGATGCACATACATCGTCATTTTTTATATTCGTGTTTTACGTGCGGTTCTCCTGCCAAAACATAAAAAGTGCAGGATTTCTCCTGCGGGAGTAGAAAAAACAATAGGAGGTGGTTTTCTTGAAAAAGATATTGTTTGTGAATGCCTGCGTCAGGGGTGAATCCTCCCGCACGCTGCGATTGGCGAAGGTATTTCTGAATGAACTGGCGGATGCCTTGCCTGAATGTGAGATCCTTGAGCAGGATCTCACCTGGATGGGCCTTCGATCTGTTGACATGCAGGCTCTTGTGCGGAAAGAGGCGCTTTGCGACCAGCATGCCTGGGACGATCCGCTGTTCGCGCCAACGCTTCAGTTCCAACAGGCGGATCTGGTGATCATTGCAGCGCCTTACTGGGATATGTCCTTTCCATCCATTCTCAAGGTGTGGGTGGAAAATATGTATGTGCGTAACCTGACCTTCAAGTATTTTAATGACCAGTCCGTTGGCCTGTGCAAGGGAAGGGAAGCGGTGTACATCACCACAGCTGGCAGCCCCATCGGTGAATATGACTGGGGAACCGGATATATCCGTGACGTGATGAAGGTGCTGGGCATTCCCGGTTTCACGGCGATCAAGGCGGAAGCGCTGGATCTTGCCGGGAGGGATGTGAATGAGATTATGGCTGAGGCGGAGAAGCAGGCGAGGATTCAGGCCAAAGAAGTTGCTCAGCGGCTGGAGCAATGTTCCTCCGCTACGAGATAAGCCGCCGACAAGCCGCACCAGACCAGCGTAAAGGGCAGGCAGACCTGACCGCGCCAGTTCAGGGGCATGCGGCGGTAATCCCACGCCTGATGATGGCGGTTCCAGATGAGGCCGCAGCATGCTTCCACAGCGGTGATGCCAAGACCGCACAGAATTGCCTTCCAGAGGAGTGGAGCGCAAGTTTTCCCGATGCGGTGGATCAGCATGGTGCTCAGGCCGCCGGCCAGGGCCATGCTGGGATGGGTGCGGCCGCGCCAGGCAAGCTCAAGCAACGGATATCCCAGCGCGCCAATGAAAAAGCTGTGCAAAAAGAATCACCTCCGGAACATTTTGTCCGGAGGTGAATTTGTTATGCCTGTTTACTTCACAAACTGCATCAGGTCCGCAAAGAGGGGATTGGTCTGATCCAGCACCAGGGTGGCATTCTTGCCAAGAGCAGCCTCAAGGGCCTGAAGGCTGCGCCAGTAGGCGTAGAAGTCAGCGTCGGTGCTGTAGGCGTTGGCGTAGATTTCTGCGGCCATGGCTTCAGCTTCGCCGCGGATGGCGCCCGCATCGCTGACAGCGGCCGCCTCAATCTGACGGGCTTCACGGTCGGCGGCGGAAACAACCTTGTTGTACTCTTCATCGCCTTCGCTGCGCAGCTGCTGGGCTTCCTTGGCACGGTCAGCCTGCATGCGGGCATAGGTGGTTTCGATGTTGCCGGCAGGCAGGATGGTGCGGTGAATCTGGATGTCCTTCACCTCGATGCCACGGACGCACATATCCTGGTTGATGGTGTTCAGACCTTCCTGCAGGGCTGTGTTCAGGGCATCCTTGTTGGAGATGAAGTTATCCGCCAGCATGCGGTTGATCAGCTGCACGATCACGGGATGGATGATGTTGTCCAGCTGGTTCTCTGCGGCGTTCATGCTGCCCAGCTTCAGGCTGAACAGGGCCGGGTCGGTGATGCTCCACTGGGCGTAGGTGGTGATGTAGTACTGCTTCTTTTCCAGGGTATTGACCTTCTCGCTGTCGGAGATGTAGGTATACAGACGGGAGGAGTACTTTTCCACCTTGTCGATAAAGGGAACCTTCAGGTGCAGACCGCTGCCCACCTGCAGCTTCACATCGCCGGAGGAGGTGATTTCATCCTTGAGCTGATCGGCGTAGCGCTGGTGGAAGTCATTGTCGCTGTTGGTGATCAGGCGTTTGATAACGCCGAAGCGGCTGACCATAGCCTGCTCGGCTTCGCCCACGATGAAGATACTTTCGCTGAGAAGAATCAGGGCAAGAATAGCGATTATGGCGATGACCACCGTGCGGGCGCCGTGCTTTTTGATGAACTGCTGGGTTTTGATTTCGTTGATATTGATGGGCTGCTGATTGTTCATATTCTGCTGAAACTGATTGAACTGCATATTATTCACCTCCGGCGATGGCAGCCGCGCCCACGGAAGATACGGTGCCGTTCAGGTCCAGGAGCTTGGTAGTGCCGGTATCGCTGTCCACAAGGTAGAGCTTGTTGGCGTTGGAAAGAACGTTCTCCAGGGTTTCGATGAGCAGGCGGGTGCGGGTGATTTCCGGCGCCGCTTTGTATTTCTCATACACGGCCTTGAACACAGCCACATCCGCCTCGGCGGCGGCAATGGTCTCAGCCTTGAAGCCTTCGGCCTCCTGGAGCACAGCGTAGGCCTTGGAACGGGCGGTGGGCAGCACATTGTTTTTGTAGCGCTCGGCCTCGTCCAGACGCTTGGTCTTTTCGTTCTTGGCGTTGTTCACATCCTCGTAGGCGGAAGCTACCTCAGCGGGAACGGTGATGTTCTGGATGCGCACGTCGTTGATCTTCACGCCCATCTCATAGCTGTCGATGAGGGCCTGGAAATCCGGCAGCACCTCACGCTCGATCTCCTCTTTGTTCAGGAGGGCGTCGTCCAGGCTGCGGTTCTGGATATTGCGGCGGATAACGGCTTCAAAGGCCAGCTGAAGGGTGCCTTCGGGATCGTGCACGTCGAAGGTGTATTCCTTGACATCACGGATGGTGTACTGGTAGATGGCCTCCAGGGACACAATGCTGTTGTCGTTGGTGAGCATCACGCCTTCGTCGGTTTCGTCGGCATACTTGGCGGCGGTGCCGTAGCTGCCCTGGCGGGTGGTACGGAAGCCGTATTCCTTGGTATGGATGGTGGTGACGGATTCACTGATGATGTCCTGCACCAGGGGGAAGTGCCAGTAAAGGCCGGGGCCGTGGGTGGTGGTGACCTTGCCGAAGGTCAGCACCAGGGCTTCCTCGCCCTGGCCGACGCGGTAGAAGCCGCCCCAGCCGAAGATAACCACCACGGCCAGCACACAGATCAGCGCGATGGCGCTCACTTTGAGTTTGGGTTTCATGTTTGTCTCCTTTCGGTCGATGGGAGTCCTTGGGAATGTGTATATCATACCATAACTGACTGAAAATGTGAACAAATTCGCATGAAGCATACAAGGGTATGACTGAAAAATACACAGGAAGTACCGAAAGCAAAAATTTTATCCATTCATGCCGGAATGGTTGAAAATGTGCCGCCAAAATGGTACATTATAATGTGTGTTTTTTGTAAAGGAGGCACGAGATTTGTATTCTGAGAAGATCGAAGCCATGCTTGAAAAGGTGCAGAAGGCTCCCCGGTATACCGGCGGCGAAATGAATACCGCCATTAAAAGCTGGGAGGAGACTGACCTGCATTTCGCATTTTGTTTCCCCGATACCTATGAGGTGGCTATGTCCCACCTGGGCATGAAGATTCTCTATGCCATCATCAACCAGCAGGACTGGAGCCTGTGTGAACGTGTCTGCATGCCCTGGATTGACATGATGGCCCTGATGAAAGAGGAAAATGTTCCCCTGTTCTCCCTGGAGAACCGACGGGCGCTGAATGAGTTTGATGTGGTTGGCTTCACCCTGCAGTATGAGATGAGCTATTCCAACATCCTGGCCATGCTGAAGATGGGCAACATTCCGCTGAAGGGCTGTGAGCGCGGCCAGGATGACCCCATCGTGGTGGCCGGCGGCCCCTGCGCCTTCAATCCGGAACCCCTGGCGGACTTTATCGACGCCTTTATGGTGGGTGACGGCGAAGAGCAGATTGTGGAACTGAACCAGGTCATCCGGGAGTGGAAGAAGTCCGGTGAACCCCGTGAAGTGTGCCTGAAGAAGCTGGCTTCCGTGCGTGGTGTGTATGTGCCTTCCCTCTACGATGTGACCTACAACCAGGATGGCACCATCGCTTCCTTTGGTCCCAATTGCGACGAAGCACCTGAACGTGTCGTGAAGGCGATCATCACCGACCTGGACACCGCTTTCTTCCCGGAGAAGATCCCCGTGCCCTACACGGAGATTATTCACGACCGCATCATGCTGGAAATCATGCGCGGCTGCACCCGCGGCTGCCGCTTCTGCGAAGTTGGCATGCTGTATCGCCCTGTGCGGGAGCGCAGCCTGGAGCACCTGGTGGAGCTGGCTGAAAAACTGGAAGCCTCCACCGGCTATGAAGAGATGAGCCTCTCCAGCCTTTCCAGCGGCGATTATACCTGCCTGCCGGAACTCATCCGCGAACTGATGAAACGCCTGAATGACAAGCGTGTATCCATCAGCCTGCCCTCGCTGCGCATCGACAGCGTGCTGAAGGAATCCCTGGAGGAGACCCAGAAGACCCGCAAGACCTCCCTGACATTTGCCCCGGAGGCCGGCACCCAGCGCCTGCGTGACGTGATCAACAAGGGTGTGACGGAGGAGAATCTCATCGAGAAGGTGAACGACGCCTTCCAGGGCGGCTGGAGCAGTGTGAAGCTGTATTTCATGATGGGTCTGCCCACGGAAACCTACGAGGATCTGGACGGCATTGCCGACCTGGCCCGCAAGGTGGTGAACGCTTACTTCGCCGTGCCCAAAGACAAGCGCGCCAAGGGCCTGCGGGTGACCTGCTCCGCCTCGGTGTTTGTACCCAAGCCCTTTACCCCCTTCCAGTGGGAGCCCCAGGATTCCCTGGCCGTGGTGCAGGACAAGCAGCTTCACCTGCGTAACGCTCTTCGCCAGGTCAAAGGTGTGAACTTCAACTACCACGAGTCCGGCCTGAGCTACCTGGAAGCCTGCTTCGCCCGCGGCGACCGCCGCATGGGCGAGGTGCTGCTCAAGGCCTTTGAAAAGGGCTGCATGCTTGATGGCTGGACAGAGCATTTCAAGTACGACGCCTGGATGGAAGCCTTTGACGAGTGCGGCATTGATCCGGCGTTCTATGCCTACCGCCGCCGCGAGAAGGACGAGATTCTGCCCTGGGATTTCATCGACAGCGGCATCACCAAGGAATTCCTGTGGCGTGAGAAGGAAAAGGCTGACCGGGCCCAGGTGACCCGCGACTGCCGCCAGGGCTGCAATGGCTGCGGCCTTCAGCGATTCAAGGGGGTGTGCTCGTTTTGCGGATGATGGGTGTTTTTGAAAAGAGTGAGCGTCTGCGCCACATCGGCCATCTTGATATCATGCGCTCCACCCAGCGTGCCCTGCGCCGCAGCGGCCTGCCGGTGAGCTACTCCAAGGGGTTCAATCCCCATATTCTGATTACCTTCGCCTCTGCCTTGTCCACCGGCGCTGTGGGCAGGAACGAGATGATGGACGTAACCCTGGACAGGGATGTAACGGCGGAGGAATTCCTGGCGGCCATGAACGCCGCCATGCCCCCGGACATGCAGCTGAAGTCCGCCAAGGTGCTGGATGACAAGCATCCCGCCCTGATGGCCATGGTGCAGGCTGCGGAGTATGACCTGAAGCTGCTGGATGAGGATGCTGCCGCCAGGTGTGTGGCTGCTATTCCGGCTTTCCTGCAGCAGGAGAGTATCATGGCCATGCGCAAGACCAAGAGCGGCATCAAGGAGTGCGACATCCGTCCCTTGCTTTTCAAGGTTGAAGGTGAAGGGCAGCACATCTATGCCACCATGACGCTGACGGAGCGTATGTCCTGCAAGCCTGACATGCTGGTAAAGGCGCTGTGTGACTTCGCCGGCTGCGAAGTACCCCGGGTGCTGGTGACCCGCAACCGCCTCTACGGCATGAACGAGGCAGGGGAGCTGACGCCCCTGGAACTTCTGTGATGCGGGAGATCTATATCAAGGCTGGGCAGCCGAGGGAGATTGCCCTGGTTGAGGATGGCAAGCTGTGCGAGTATATCCGGGATGAAGCGGATGCCTCCACCGAGGCCATCTATGCCGGAAGGGTGGAGCGCATCGTGCCCGGTATGAAAGCCGCCTTTGTGGACATCGGCCAGGAGAAAAACGGCTTCCTGCCCCTGGAGGAGCGCAGCCAGACGGCTTCTCTGCCCAAGCTGCAAACCGGCGACACCGTGCTGGTGCAGGTGAAGAAAGAAGCCCAGGGCAGCAAGGGAGCGTTTCTCACAAGGGATCTAACCCTGTGCGGTGAAACGGTGATCCTCATGCCTATGAACAAGTATATTGGCGTATCTTCCCGTGTGGAGGATGAAGAAACGCGCAAGCCGCTTATCACCATGGGCAAAACCATTGCAGATGGTCGCTTCGGGCTGATCATGCGCAACGGCGCGGTGGATGCAAAGCTGGAGGACATCTGCACGGAAGTGAATGAACTGATTTCCGTATGGCACAATGTGCAAAAGAAAGTCCCTACGGCCCATGTACCCTCTATGGTACACACGCCCCGCAGCCAATTGGACAGTTTGCTGGACGATTACCGCCCCCGAGGCATTGACCGTATTGTGACCAATGACGCCTCCCTGGCCAGGGCGCTGGAGAACATCGCCCCCGTGCACCTGGCCGGCGATGAGATGATGACCATCGCCAGGCTCCACCATCAGCGGGAGAAGACCCTGCAGCGCCATGTTTGGCTTGACAGCGGCGCCTCGCTGGTGATCGACCCCTGCGAGGCCATGACGGTGATCGACGTGAATACCGCCAAGTTCACCGGCAAGCGAGATTTGGAAGAAACCATCCTCAAGACCAACCTGGAGGTTTGCGAAGAGATTGCCCGGCAGGTGCGGCTCAGAAACGTGAGCGGCATCATCCTGATCGATATGATCGACATGGAAAAACCGGAACACCACGAAAAGGTGTTGGAGAAGCTGAAGGAAGCTTTCGCCAATGATCGGGTGAAGACGGTGATTCATGGCTTCACCTCTCTGGGGCTCATCGAAATGACCCGCAAGAAGAGACGTAAGCCCCTCAGGGACGAATGGTCCGCGCCCTGCCGTGCATGCAAGGGCACGGGACGTGAAATGCAGAACAAGGAGGATTCGCATGGCTGAAAGAAAGCCTGTGATCATAACCGCTGAACAGCTTGCTGAGCAGCGGCGATACATTGAAGAGATCCGCAGTTTGCCTCAGCGGCCCAGGAGCTACTTTGTGGTGACCTACGGCTGCCAGATGAACGCCCACGACAGTGAAACCATCGCCGGTATGCTGCAGGAGATGGGCATGGCAGAAGCACCTGACCGGGAGCACGCGGATTTTGTGATCTTCAACACCTGCTGCGTCCGTGACAACGCCGAGCGCCGTGCCCTGGGCAATGTGACCTGGCTGAAGGAAGTGCGCAAGCAGAACCCTAATCTGATCATCGCTGTGTGCGGATGCATGATCCAGCAGCCCGGTATGGCGGAGAAGATCCTGAAGCAATATAAGTTCATCGACCTGGCCTTTGGCACCACCAACCTGTACAAGCTGCCGGAATTGCTTTGCCGAAAGCTCAACGAAGATCGTGCCGTCGTGGTTGTGGAGGACAAGGATACCATTGCCGAAAACCTGCCCATGAAGCGTCTGCGCAAGGATTTTGCCTACATCACCATCATGTACGGCTGTGACAACTTCTGCTCCTACTGCATTGTGCCCTATGTGCGGGGCCGGGAACGCAGCCGTGAGATGGACGCCATCCTGGCAGAGGCAAGGCAGCTGAAGGAAAGCGGCGTGAAGGAAATCATGCTGCTGGGCCAGAATGTGAACTCCTACGGCAAAGGGCTGGAGGGAGATGTGACCTTCGCCGGCCTGCTGCGCAAGCTGGAGGAGATCGGCATTCCGAGAATCCGGTTCATGACCAGCCATCCCAAGGATCTTTCCGATGAGCTGATCGAAGTCATGCGCACCAGCAAGTGCATCCTGCCCCAGTTCCACCTGCCGGTGCAGGCGGGCAACGATGATATCCTCCAGCAGATGAACCGCCATTACAGCCGGGAGAAGTACCTGAACCGGGTTCGTGCCCTGCGGGAGGCGGTGCCGGGCATCGGCCTGACCACAGATATCATTGTTGGTTTCCCTGGGGAGACGGAAGAGCAGTTCCAGGATACCATGTCCCTGGTGAAGGAAGTGGGGTACGATTCCGCCTTTACCTTCATCTATTCTCCCCGAACCGGCACGAAGGCCGCGGCCATGCTGGATCAGATTCCCGATGACGTGGCCACCGACCGCATCCAGCGGCTGATCGCCCTGCAGGACCAGTGCCAGAAAGAGGCCATGAGCCGCTTTGTGGGCATGGAGGAGGAAGTGCTGGTGGAGGGTCTTTCCCGCCGCAGCAAGACGGCTGTTTCCGGCAAGGGGCGCCACGGCGTTTCCATTACGCTGCCGGGCAGCGAAAAGGACATTGGCGAGATCGTCCGTGTCCGGGTAACTGAAATCAAAAACAACACGCTCATGGCAGAGCGCATTGAAGAAAGGAAGTAAAGGATCATGAATAACGTTATGCACAAGGCTCAGGAACTGGCGGAGGCCATTCTGGAGAGCAGCATCTACCAGCGGATGCACACCGCTGAACTGCAGGTGAACAAGGACGAGGAAGCTGTGAAGGCCGTCAGTGATTTTGTGGAGAAGCGTCAGGCTGTGGAAAGCATTCTGGCCTCCAACAACATGGATCACACCGCCCTGGCCGAGGCTGGCAAGGCCATGGAAGAAGCTGAGAAGAAGCTGAACGAGGTGGCCCTCATCAAGGAGATGCAGGAATCCCGCCAGGAATTCACCCAGATGATGGAGAACGTGAACCGCATCCTGCGCCTAGTAATCACCGGCGAAACTGAAGAGGAGTGCGACTGCGGCGGCGATTGCGGCGGATGCTCCGGCTCCTGCTCCAGCTGCGGCGGCTGCCACTAAGATCCCCTGCTGATACAAGAAGAGGAGGCCATTCATGGCTGGACTTACTTCCATGATGCAGCAGTACCTGAACATCAAGGCTGAGCATCAGGACTGCATTGTGTTTTTCCGACTGGGTGATTTCTACGAAATGTTCTTTGACGACGCCAAGCTGGCGTCCAGGGAGCTGGAGCTCACCCTCACCGGCCGAGACTGCGGCCTGGAGGAACGTGCGCCCATGTGCGGCGTTCCTTTTCATGCCTGCAATACCTATGTGGAGCGGCTCATCGCCAAGGGCTACAAGGTGGCCATCTGCGAACAGATGGAGGATCCCGCCACCGCCAAGGGCCTGGTAAAGCGTGATGTGGTGCGCATCATTACCGCCGGTACGGTGATCGAGCCCACCATGCTGGATGAGCACACCAACAACTTCCTGCTTTCCGTGTGCTTCAACGGCGATAAGGCCGGCCTGGCTATGTGCGACGTATCCACCGGTGAATTCACCGTGCACGAGATCGACAAGGCGGAGAACACCCTGGCGGACGAGATTGCCCGCATTCAGCCCATTGAGATCATCTGCAACGATCTTGTTCGCCTGCGCTCCTGCCTGAACAGGGAGGATTCTACCGCCTCTGAGCAGCCCGGCACCTGGTTTCAGTTTCAGAATGCTTCCGATACGCTGTGCCGGCATTTCCAGCTGAATGATCTTTCGCCCCTGGGCCTCAGTGACGAGTACCGGGTAGCGGCCTGTGCTGCCGGTGCGCTGATGCGCTATCTCAGTGAGACCCAGAAGACCTCCATGGAGCATATCACGGAGTTGCGAATCTATCAGGGCAGCGAAACCATGATGCTGGACCGCAATACCCGCCGGAACCTGGAGCTGACCGAATCGCTGCGCAGCCGCAACCGCAAGGGTTCGCTGCTGTGGCTGCTGGACAAGACCTCCACCGCCATGGGCAGCCGTCTTTTGCGCTCCTGGATTGAGCAGCCCCTGATCAACCGGGAAAAAATCCTGCGCCGCCTGGATGCTGTGGAAGAATTCACCCACCAGCACGTGCTGACCATGACCCTGGCGGAGGAACTCCAGAACGTTTATGACGTGGAACGCCTCCTGAGCCGTGTGGCCTACAAGAGCCTCAACGCACGCGACTGCCTTGCACTGTGCGCTTCCCTGGGCCGTGTTCCTGCTGTGAAGAACCTGCTGGCCGGCGCTGAAAGCCAGGCTGTCCGGAGCATCTATGAGCAGCTGGATCCCCTGGAGGAGCTGACAGAGCTGCTGGAGAGGTGCATCAACCCCGAAGCGCCTCTGACCATCTCCGAGGGCAATATCATCCGCAAGGGCTATTCCGCACTGCTGGATGAGTACCGTGAGGCATCTGCCAACGGCAAGCAATGGATCCTGGAAATGGAACAGAAGGAACGCGAGGAGACGGGTATCAAGAACCTGCGCATTCCTTACAACAAGGTTTTCGGCTACTGCATTGAGGTGACCAAATCTTATTACGACCTGGTGCCTATGCGCTACCAGCGGCGGCAGACCCTGGCCAACTGCGAGCGCTATGTGACACCGGAACTCAAGGAAATCGAACGGAAGATCGTGGGTGCCCAGGAGCAGTCTGTGCGTCTGGAGCTGGAGATTTTCAGCGAAATCCGCGAAAAGATTTCCGCACAGATCAGCCGCATCCAGCGCACCGCTAACGCCCTGAAGGAACTGGATGCGCTGCTTTCCCTGGCCCGCGTGGCGGTAAGCAACCACTATGTTCGCCCGGAAATCACCGAGGATGGTACCCTCGACATTGTGGAGGGCCGGCATCCTGTGGTGGAACAGACCATGCAGGACGGCGGCTTTGTGCCCAACGATACCCACATGAACGGCGAAGGCCAGCGGATGCTGATCATCACCGGCCCCAACATGGCAGGTAAGAGCACCTATATGCGACAGGTGGCTCTCATCAGCCTGATGGCCCACGTGGGCTGCTTTGTACCGGCCCAGGAGGCCAGGATTCCGATTATCGACCGCATTTTTACCCGTGTGGGCGCTTCTGATGATCTGGCCAGCGGCCAATCCACCTTTATGGTGGAGATGTCCGAAACAGCCTACATCCTGCGGAACGCTACGGCTAAATCCCTGGTAATTCTGGACGAGATCGGCCGCGGCACCAGTACCTTTGACGGCCTTTCCATTGCCTGGGCGGTGGTGGAATACCTGTGCGACAAGAGCAAATCCGGCGCCAAGACACTCTTTGCCACTCACTATCACGAGCTCTCTGAGCTGGAAGGCCATGTTGAGGGCGTGGAGAACTATTGCATTTCCGTCCGTGAGCACGGCGAGGATGTGATTTTCCTGCGCAAAATCATCCGTGGCGGCGCAGACAAGAGCTTCGGTATTCATGTGGCTCGTCTTGCCGGCGTACCACATCCGGTGCTGGTACGCGCTCACGAGATCCAGGCCCGCCTGGAAGTGAGCAACATCAACCAGAACACCATCGGCCAGAACATTCTGGAAAATGGCCCGGCCCGTGAAAGCGAGCAGGTGGATATGTTCGACTATGCCAAGACGGAAATCATCAATGAACTGCAGACCATCGACGTCATGGCCTTGACGCCCATGGACGCCATCAACAAGCTGTTCCTGCTGCGTGAAAAATCACGCAAGCTGTAAAGAAAGGAGGCCGCTATGGCAAGAATTCAGATGCTTGCCGATGAAGTCATCGGCAAAATTGCCGCCGGTGAGGTGGTGGAGCGCCCCGCTGCTGCCATCAAGGAGCTGGTGGAAAACAGCCTGGATGCCGGCGCCAGCGCGGTGACGGTGGAAATCCGCGACGGGGGCATCAGCTATTTCCGGGTAACTGACAATGGCAGCGGCATTCCTTCCAGCGATATCCGCATGGCCTTTGAGCGCCACGCCACCAGCAAGATCACCAAATCGCAGGATCTTCATGCTATCGCTACGCTGGGCTTCCGTGGTGAGGCGCTGGCCTCCATCGCTGCGGTGAGCCATGTGACCTGTACCACCCGAACCAAGGCGGACGTCAGCGGCATTAAAGTAAAGAACGATGGGGGACAGATCACCTCCATTGAAGAGGCTGCCTGCCCGGAGGGAACCACCTTTGTGGTGCGTGATCTTTTCTACAATACGCCGGTGCGCCTGAAATTCCTCAAGAAGCCTGCTACTGAAGCTGGTTTTGTTTCTGATTTGATGATGCGGCTGATCCTTTCCCGGCCTGATGTGTCCTTCCGGTATATCAACCAGGGAAAGACGCTGTATCATTCCGCCGGCGACGGGAAGATGGAATCTGCAGTTTTCAGCATCTATGGCAGTGAAATGCTCCGCAGCATGCGCAAGGTGGAAGGAAACCAGAGCGGCGTACTGCTCCGGGGCTATGTGGGCATCGGCGAAAGCGCCAGGGGCAACCGCGGGCATCAGTCCTTCTTTATCAATGGGCGATACATGAAGAGCAACATTCTTTCTGCGGCGGTGGAAAGTGCCTGCCGTGAACGGGTGATGATCGGTAAATTCCCCAGCTGTGTGCTGCATCTGACCATGCCCTATGAAACCGTGGATGTGAATGTGCATCCCAATAAGCTGGAGGTTCGTTTCCAGAATGAAGGCGCGCTGTTTGCCGCTGTTGAAGCCATTGTAAAGGATGCTCTGGTGGAAAAGAATCCGCTGGTTCAGCCGGTGGAAGTGAAGCTCACGCCGGAAAAGCCTGCGCCTGCTCCTGTACAGGTTGCTCGCAAAGTAGAACCTGTACAGCCTGCTGCTGAAAAGCAAGAGACTGCTGTGAGAACTTCGCCGTCTGCACCTGAGAGGCCCCAGATCATGCCCAAAGCGCCTATTCCTACGATGCAGCCTCCAGCCAAGGTTGCCATGGCCACGGCTGTGCAGCCTATTAAACCAGTTGCGCATATACTGCATGAACCTGTGCGACCGATTATTGAGGATGCACCGCAAATCAAACCTGCGTCTGTACCGACGGAGGAAAAACCGACGGTCGGTCGGATTGAGGAAATAGCAGAGCAGGTACCTTCCTTCTTGCCGGACGCCCCCAAACCCATGAAACTGCTTGGCGTGGCGTTCAATACCTTTATCCTGGTGGAATATGATGATCATCTGCTGATGATTGACCAGCATGCTGTGCATGAACGACTGCTGTTTGACCGGCTGATGAAAGCTTATGACCAGCACGAGGCCGGACAGGAGCTGCTGATCCCCATGCTGGTAACGGTCACCCGACGCGAACAGGAACTGCTGCTGGAGCATCACGAGCTGCTGGAGCGCATTGGCCTGACGGTGGAGCCTTACGGGGATCAGGAGATGGCCATCCGCTCCATACCGATGATCCTGGGCAATCCCCAGGCAAAAGATTTCCTGCACGATATCCTCAATCAGCTGGAAAGTGAACGGAGAACCATTACCATGGAAAAACGCCGCGCCTCCATCCTACAATTGGCCTGCAAGAAGGCCGTAAAGGGCGGGGACGCGCTGTCGGAAGATGAAATCCGCCATCTCGTCACGCAGATGATTGATCAGCAGGTAACGCCTACCTGTCCGCACGGACGTCCGCTGGTGATCTCCCTGAGCCATCAGGAGCTGGACAAGCGGTTCCGGCGCATTCAGTAGGGAGGGCGTATGGAACAAAAACCAATCTGCTGGGTGCTGGCGGGGCCTACCGCCAGCGGAAAAACAGCGCTTTCCATCCGGCTGGCCAAAGAGCATAACTGTGAAATCATCTGCATGGATTCCATGCAGATCTATCGTGGCATGACCATCGGCACCGCAAAGCCGACGCCTTCGGAAATGGAAGGTATTCCACATCATATGTTGGATGTTGCCGACCCTGGTGAGCCCTTCAGCGTGGCCATGTATCAGCAGATGGCTGAAGCCGCCGTAGCCGATATTGTCGCTAGAGGCAATCAGCCGCTTTTTGTCGGCGGTACCGGATTGTATCTGCGGGCGCTGCGGCACCCCATGGCCATGGGCATGGTCACGGGGGACGAGAAAATCCGTGAAGTCCTGGAACATGAAGCGGAACAGACCGACGGTCGGTTTAAGCTGCACCAGCGTCTGTTTGAAGTAGACCCGGATACAGCCAATCGCCTTCATGTAAACGACGTTCGTCGGGTGGTTCGTGCCCTGGAGGTCTATCAGCTCACAGGCGTGCCTTTTTCCAAGCAGCCACAATTAGAAGCTGAGTCGCCTTATCAATACCGTGTAGCCTCCCTGACCATGGATCGCGCGCTCCTGTATCAGCGCATTGAGAAGCGTGTGGACATGATGCTGGAGGACGGCCTTGTTGACGAGGTTCGTGCACTGCTGGAAGATGGCGTACCGGCTGACGCTCAGGCAATGAAGGGCCTTGGATATAAAGAGCTTATCCCGTATCTCCGAGGGGAATGCACCTTGGAAGAAGCGGTGTATGAGCTGAAGCTTGGAACCCGCCACTATGCCAAGCGTCAGCTGACATGGATGCGTCGGGAAGAAGATGTACTTTGGGTGGACAGCCTGCAGACAGATGCTTATCAGAAGCTGGAAGCATGGTTTACAAAAGGAGAAGAAGTATGACCATTGAGCAAAGAATTGCGAATGCAGAAGCGGCGCTGAAGGAACAGTTCGACCGCATCGACGCCATGGAGGAAAAGGGGACCCGCCGGGTGCTGTCTTCCTTCCAGAAGCACCAGATTGCCTATCGTCATTTCGCGCCTACTACCGGTTACGGTTATGATGACGTGGGCCGCGATACTCTGGAGAAGGTTTTTGCGGACCTTTTCGGTACTGAGGCAGCCATTGTCCGCCCGCAGATTGCCAGCGGCACCCACGCCATCTCCCTGTGCCTGTTTGGTCTGACGCTGCCCGGAGACCATATTCTTTCTGCCACAGGTATGCCCTATGATACGCTGGAGGACATTATCGGCTGGAATGAAAATTCCACGCCTGTGGGTTCCTTGAAGGAAATGGGCGTTTCCTACAGTCAGGTAGAGCTGACGGAGAGCGGCACCATTGACGTGGATGCTGTGGACCGTGCCATCCGCCCGGAAACGAAGCTGGTCATTGCCCAGCGGAGCCGTGGCTATGCCTGGCGGCCTTCTCTCATGCCCGAGGAGTTCGCGCCTTTGGCTGAAATGCTGCACCGCAAGCATCCCGGCGTGCGGCTGATGGTGGATAACTGCTATGGTGAGTTTGTCTGCGAGAAGGAACCCAGCCACTATGGCGCGGATGTTTGCGTGGGCAGCCTCATCAAAAATCCTGGCGGTGGCCTGGCCCCTACAGGTGGCTACATTGTGGGCACCGAGGAGGCCGTTACCCGCATCGCTTACCGGCTGACGGCTCCCAGCATCGGCCTTGAGGTTGGCTCCTATGCGGCCAGCTACCAGCCCTTCTATCAGGGATTGTTCATGGCTCCTCACACGGTGGCGCAGGCCATCAAAACAGCGTGCCTGGCCGCCCGTGTGTTTGAGGATCTGGGCATGGTGACCACGCCACCCTCTGACGCTGTGCGTGCCGATATTATTCAGGCCATTCAGATGCGCACCCCGGAGCGGCTGGTGGCCTTCTGCCAGGGCATTCAGATGGCTTCACCCATCGACAGCATGGCGCTTCCGGAGCCCTGGGCTATGCCTGGCTATCAGGATCCAGTGGTGATGGCTGCCGGCACGTTTGTTTCCGGCGCTTCTGTGGAACTCAGCGCTGACGCGCCTATGCGCGAGCCTTTTACGGTGTATATGCAGGGTGGATTGACCTATACCCATGGGCGCATTGCCATGGCGCAGGTGCTTGAGCGTATGGTTGATGTCGGCGCGCTGGAATTGAATGAACAGTGATGAACCCGCCTTTCTGTGCATACCTTTGTGCAGAAAGGTGGGTTTTTGCATGGAGAAAAAAACCTTCACGGGTGAACTGACGCCGAAAGAAAACCATGTCATTTGGTATAAGCCGGAGAAGAAACGCTTTGGCGAAAATCTCATGAAAAACATGGGCGTTGCCGCGGCGCTTGTGCTGTGCGCAGTAACGCTGAGAAGCGGCGCTATACCTGGAGCGACCGATGCTGCTGATGCGGTGCTTGCCGCTGTGACGGATGATACGCTGCTGGATGATAAGCTTGGCAAGCTTTCCTTTGTCAGCAAAATGTTTCCGGAGGCCACGCTTGTTTTCGGTCAGTCGGGAAACAGCGGTCTTTCCATGCCTGTTAACGGCGGTGCGGTGATCCATGCATGGAGCAGGAAGGAGCCCTATATGTCTTGGCGAACTGATTCGGAACAGGTGTATTCCGCCGGAGCGGGGATTGTGATGGGGGTATATCATGGCCCTGAGGAAGAACGGATTGTGGAAGTCATGGGCAAAGATGGGCTGAGGTGTCTATACGGTAATCTGAAAAGTGCTTCAGTTCAGCCCGGTGATACAGTTTCCGCAGGTACAAAGCTTGGCTTGCTGCTGAAGGATAGGGATTGCGTGTTTGAGATCCGAAAAGAAGGTGTCAGCGTGGATCCTGCGGTCTACCTGGCCAACGTGCAGTGATGCGGCACAAGGTATTGTCCGTTGGCCAGACGACGGTCTATGTTCATGCGGCTTGTTGGCTATGCGCGGGTTATTTTCTCCTGCTTGGGTATGGAACATTGTTCGCCGTTTCACTTGTTTCGGTACTGCTGCATGAATGCAGCCATGCGATGATAGCAACCGTCTTTGGAAGACCACCGGCGGAACTGGAGCTTACTCCGCTTGGAGCGGTGATGCGGCTGGATGATGAGTGGACGCTGCCGGCGTGGAAACAGGGCTGCGTTCTCGCGGCGGGGCCGGCCGCATCGCTGCTGCTCTGCGGTTTGTGCATGCTTCTAACGCGGCAGGGGATCATTGGTCAGGAGATTGGCAGAACGGGGTTCGTCTGCAACCTGATGCTGGCATGGGGAAATCTTCTTCCGGCGCTGCCTCTTGACGGCGGCAGACTGATGGCCCTCATGCTGCGCTGTCTGTTCAAGGAACATGTGGTCAGGCACGTGATGCGGTGCTTCAGCATCTCGGTGGGAATGATATGCGTTGCATTGAATGTGTATCTTTCCTTACGATACGGGGGATGGAACTTCTCCTGCGGTATGGCTGGATGTTTCATCATATATGCGGCCTGCAAAGCCACCACCACAACGGCCATGGCTGAAATGCGGATGTTTGTGGAACGTAAGCATCTGCTGTATCGGAAAGGCGCCATCAACTGCCGGTGGGTCGCCGTATCGGAAGGCATGTCTCTTCGCTGTGCCGTAACGCATTTGCGTCCACGGGCTTATACAATGTATGCCGTTGTACAGCCTGGAAGCGGGCGGATCCTGAAGTGGCTGGGGGAGGATGACGTCATCGCAGCTTATCTTCATGAGCCTGGCGGAACCGTGCGTTCTGATTGACTTTTTGGGCCTGCTGTGCTATTCTTCAAGGGCGAATGAACCACGAAAGGATGCGTCCTTACCGATGAAGAAAATTCTCTCCGCGTGCCTGCTGGCATTGCTTATGATGTTTGCCATGGGTACCGCCTGCGCTGCCGACGCCATGGATATCACCGACGAGTGTACCTTCAAGGCTTCCTACAGCGAGCGCAACATGAAGCTGATCAAGGATGGCAAGTATACCTCCTACTGGCAGAGCGGCAAGGCCAAGGCCCCCTGGCTGGCGGTGACCGCTCCCGCGGGTATGCCGATCCACGGTGTATACATTTGTTTCGGCCATATGCCGGAAACCTGGGAAGTGCAGGTCTATGACGGACACGACTGGATGTTCTATCAGCAGGGCGATACCCGCTATCTGCATGCCTATGTGAACATTCCCGAGGGCGCTGAGCGTGTGCGAATCATTGCTTCTTCTGAAAAGAAGATTGCGATGACCATCAACGAGATTCATATTCTTTCCGATGGCGACGTGCCTGCCTGGGTGCAGCGGTGGGAACCCACCCACGAGAAAGCCGATATTCTCTTTATTTCCACGCACCCTGACGATGAGCTGATTTTCTTTGGCGGCGCCATCCCCACCTACGCAGTTGAGCAGCAGCGCAAGGTCGTTGTGGCTTACTTCTCCTATTCCAACATCGCCCGTTCCTCCGAACTGCTCAACGGCCTGTGGCACATGGGTGTAAGGAATTACCCGGTTATCGGTGAATTCAAAGATGAGTATTCAAAATCGCTGAAGGCTGCCTATAAGGCTGCAGGCGGCCGGGAAAAAGTGATGGAATGGATGACTGATCTGTATCGCACCTATCGTCCTGAGGTTGTTGTCACCCAGGACAAGGACGGCGAATACGGTCACAATATGCATAAAATGGTGGCGGAAGCGGCGCAGCTTTGTGTGGAGTACGCTGCCGCGGAAGGCCAGTACATGGATTCCTTTATGGAGAAGGGTACCTGGCAGGTGAAAAAGCTCTATCTGCACCTGTGGCCGGAAAATCAGATTACCTTTGATTGGAACGTGCCTCTTGTCTCCATGAACGGTTCCACCGGCCTGGAACTGGCAGAAGAAGCCTATGCCCTGCACAAAACCCAGGCAACCTCCGGTATGTCCGTTGCCAAGACGGGCAAACAGTATGACAACCGTGTCTTCGGTCTTGCTTACACCACGGTGGGCGAGGACGTCCGCAAGGATGACTTCCTGGAGAATATCTACGATTCCGTGGGATCCTTTACTGAGGTGGAACCCACGCCCGTGCCTACCCCTGTTCCCACGCCTGTACCCGCGTATGTTTCCATTCTGCCGGAATTGAACGAAAAGGGCTTCATTGATGAAGGCGAGTTTATCTACTCCAGCGAGGATGAGGGTCTGTGGGTGTTCATCGATGAAACCTGTAAGGTGATCATCCAGCGCAAGTATGACGCCACGCAGCCGCTTACCTGGTTTGAGTGCGAGCTCTGGGGCGACGTGGAAAAGGGCGAAGTTCTCAAAACCACACAGAACGATCCGGAAAAGATGGGGAAGGTTCGTGTGGACGCAACGGAAACAGCAAAAAAGCATGGCGTGGTGTTCGCGATGAATACGGACTATTACACCTACCGCGTGGCTGTGAATAATTCGCGTAAAACAGGCGTTGTGATCCGTGACGGAAAGATTCTCTACGATGACCGGTATGAGGCAGGGGAGATCAGTGATACGCTGTTCCCGAACCTGGATACTCTCGCCTTCTATCCCGACGGATCGCTGAGCGTTCACCACAGCTATGAGCTGACGGCGCAGGATTATCTTGACCGCGGCGCTTATGACGTATTCTCCTTTGGTCCTTATCTGATCAAGGATGGCAAGCTTTCAGAAAAGGCCTACGACATCTCTGACGTGCGCAATCCCCGCGCGGCCATCGGCATGGTGGAGCCCGGACACTATGTGGCGATCATGTGCGAGGGCCGGCTGAAGCGATCCACTGGTGTGACCATGAGCTACCTGGCCAAGCTGATGCGCGCCAAGAACTGTCAGGTTGCTTTCAATATCGATGGCGGCCAGACGGCGGTTGTGGTGTTCATGGGCAAGCAACTGAACAAGATCGGCGCTTACGACGGCGGCAAGACCAATTCCCGCCCCACCAGCGAAGTGGTTGGCATTGGCTATTCCGATCAGGTAGGCGTCTATGAAGTAAAGTGATGAAGCTCCGGCTGTGTTTCCTGCACAGCCGGACGTTTTTTGTGCAAAAGCTGCTGAATTATATCTCAAACGTTGCCTTGTGCTTGACATTCTCTGTGGTTGCCTCTATAATTTTCTTTGTACGGACAAAATTGTTTTTCGTCTGAAAAACAGGCGATAAGGCATAAGAGGAGGTACTTTGATGGACATTCAGGCTCTCCAGTCCACGTGCCGTCAGGTGCGGCGGAACATCATCACCATGACCAACAAGGCAGGCGCTGGCCATCCCGGCGGATCCCTGTCCTGCACCGAGGCTCTGGTCGCCCTCTACTTCGACGTGATGAAGGGCATCGATCCTCAGGACGACAAGAACCCCAACCGTGACCGCTTCGTGCTGTCCAAGGGCCATGCCGCCCCTGCGCTGTATGGCACTCTGTGCGAGCGTGGCTACTTCGGCCGCGAGGAGTTCGATACCTTCCGTCAGCTCCACGGCATCCTGCAGGGCCATCCTGATGTGAAGAAGTGCCCCGGCGTTGACGCCTCCACCGGCTCTCTGGGCCAGGGCATCTCCATTGCTGTGGGCATGGCGCTGGGCGCAAAGCACACCGGCAATCCTTGCCACGTATACACCGTTGTGGGCGACGGCGAGAGCCAGGAAGGCCTGGTTTGGGAAGCTTCCATGGCCGCAGCTCACTATGGCCTGGATAACCTGACCGTCATCTTCGACCACAACGGCATGCAGATCGACGGCACCAACGATGAAGTGATGTCCCTGGGCGACATCGGCGCCAAGTGGCGTGCCTTCGGCTATGACGTGATCGAAGTGGCCGACGGCAACGATATGCAGCAGGTGCTGGACGCCCTGCACACCCCCGCTTGCCCCGGTAAGCCCCGCCTGGTGCACCTGCACACCACCAAGGGTAAGGGCATTTCCTTCATGGAAGGCCAGGTTGGCTGGCACGGCAAGGCTCCCAACGCTGAGCAGACCGCTAAGGCTCTTGCGGAACTGGAGGATTAAGCAATGGAAAAGAAAGCTATTCGAGTCGCTTATGGCGAGGCCCTTGTCAAGCTGGGCGAGAAGAACAACAAGGTTGTGGTGCTGGACGCCGACCTGGCTGCCGCTACCATGACCAACGGCTTCAAGGCCGCTTATCCTGACCGCTTCTACGATTGTGGCATTGCCGAGGCCAACATGGTCGATATGGCTGCCGGTATGTCCACCATGGACCTGGTGCCCTTCTGCTCCACCTTTGCCGTGTTCGCTGGCCGCAACTACGACCAGATCCGTAACGGCGTGTGCTATCCCAAGTTCAACGTGAAGTTCGGCTTCTCCCACGCCGGTATCACCCTGGGCGAGGACGGCGGTTCCCATCAGGCTATCGAGGATATCGCCCTGATGCGCGTGCTGCCCAACATGACCGTGTTTGTCCCCTCTGACGCCAACGAGTGCTACAAGTGCGTGGAAGCCGCCGCCGAGATCAATGGCCCTGTGTTCATCCGCACCGCTCGTCTGCCTTCTCCTGTGTATGAAGAGCGTCCCTTCCAGGTTGGCAAGGGCAACGTGATCAAGGACGGCAAGGATCTGGTCATCT
The DNA here is from genome assembly GCA_017502305.1 of Clostridia bacterium. GTDB lineage: Bacteria > Bacillota > Clostridia > Christensenellales > Aristaeellaceae > UBA11524. The sequence continues at coordinate 58,062 of JAFVVG010000014.1, forward strand.
TCACCTGCGGCATCATGCTGGAGCACTGCCTGGAGGCCGCCGAGATCCTGGCTGCCAACGGCATCGACGCTGCCATCGTGAACCACCACACCCTGAAGCCCTTCGACGAGGAGCTCACCCGTGAATATGCTGGCAAGTGCGGCAAGGTGTTCACCGTGGAAGAGCACTCTGTCATCGGCGGTCTGGGCGATGCCGTGGCTTCTGCCCTGTGCGGCATGGGCCTGGAGAAGTTCCAGAAGATCGGCATCAACGACGAGTTCGGCCAGAGCGGCAAGCCTGCTGACCTGCTGGTTGAGTATGGTCTCACCGGCGCTCAGATCGCTGAGAAGATCATGAAGGCCTGATCAACGCAACAATAAAGCGGCGCTCCTGAAAATGGAGCGCCGCTATTTTGTATATTGCTTATTCGTTGGCATTCCACCAGGCGACCGCGCAGAGGATCATCTGGGGAATCAGCAAATAGCAGTAGTTGATGAAAAGCAGCATGGCAATAAGATAAAGACCGGCAGCAAGGAGCATCATGGTCTGCTTGCGGGAAAAGAGGGCGTATGCATTCATGGCCACGGCACTCCAGGCAATAACCAGGTGGAGAATAATCTTTGTGAGCCACCAGAACGAGATGGTGGCATACAGCGCATATGCGAGTCCGAGCACAGCGGCGACAAGCAGCGCAACGGCATAGGGATCAATCACCTGCCAGATGCTGTTTTTCGGCGCCTGAGGCTGGTAGGGGAGCGTATTCATCCGGCCGGTGTTCTGGGGCACATAGCCGCGCGTGTTCATTTGATTATTCTGCATATGCATGCCTCCCGCATTTGGTGTTCATCCATACAACGAATGAAGATGCGTTTTTCTTCACACTTGTAAAGAAAAATGTTGAATCCTGTATTTATCATAGCACAAGCCCCGGCGCAAGACAAGTCTTTCCGTGCCGGGGCTTGCATTTTTATTCTTCTGATTCAAAGGTGAAACGCTGGAAAACCTGACCGTCTCGTTCGACAGTCTCGTTCCACATGGAAGCCGGACGCACCCATGTACCGCCTTCGCCATACAGTGCACGGTAGACCACCATGGGCTCCAGGGTTTCGGAATGCTTTGCCATGCAGAGTACCTGATAGCGGTTGCCCTTAAAATGCCGGTAGATGCCCGGCTTGATGATCTCGTCCATATTACAGCACCTTGCGCAGGAAGTCCTGGGTACGGGGCTGCTGGGGATGATCGAAGATCTCATCGGGCGTGCCTTCCTCAATGATGTGACCTTCATCCATGAAAATCACACGGTCGGCTACTTCACGGGCAAAACCCATCTCATGGGTGACAACCACCATGGTCATGCCTTCCATGGCCAGTTGCTTCATAACATCCAGCACCTCGCCGACCATTTCAGGGTCAAGGGCGGAGGTGGGCTCGTCAAAGAGCATGACCTGGGGTTCCATGCACAGGGCACGCACGATAGCGATACGCTGCTTCTGTCCGCCGGAAAGCTGGCTGGGATAGGCGTTGGCGCGATCGGCAAGGCCAACACGCTTCAGAAGAGCCATGGCCTTTTCCTCGGCATCAGCCTTTTTCTTCTTCAAGAGCTTCATGGGGGCCAGGGTCATGTTGCGGAGGATCGTCATGTGGGGGAAGAGGTTAAAGTGTTGGAACACCATGCCCATCTTCTCGCGGTGCTTGTTGATATTTACCTTTGGATCGGTGATGTTGACACCCTCAACAGTAACGGTGCCCTTGGTGGGGGTTTCAAGCAGGTTCAGACAACGCAGGAAGGTGGACTTGCCGGAGCCGGAGGGACCGATAACAACAACAACCTCGCCGCGCTTGATGTCAGCGGTAACGCCGCGCAGGGCCTTCAGCTTGCCTTCATCAAAATGCTTTTCCAGATCGCGTACGGAAATGATGATATCAGTGGTCACTGTTACGCAGCCTCCTTTCCAGCTTGCCGATGAGCCAGGTCAGCGTCAGGACGACGATCAGATAAAGCAGACCGGACACAATATAGGGAGTGAATGCCGAGTAGGTGCGGGAACGGATGTAGTCGCCGGCCTTGGTCAGCTCCGTCAGGGCGATGTAGGAGAGGATGGAAGTTTCCTTGATCAGGGAGATGAATTCGTTGCACATGGCAGGGAGGGCGGATTTCGCAGCCTGAGGCAGGATAATATAGATCATTGTACGAATGCCGGAGAGGCCCAGGGAGCGCCCGGCTTCTGTCTGTCCCTTTTCAACGGACATGATGCCGCCGCGGACGATCTCAGCCACATAGGCGGCGGAGTTCAGGCCGCAGGCGATGACGCCAATGATGACCTTATCCATACGGACGGTGCCAAAGATACCAAAGTTGATGATCAACACCTGCAGCAGAAGGGGCGTGCCGCGCATGATGTTGATATAGAAGCCGGCGAACTTGGACAGGCCGCGGACGATCACAGCGCCCAGGGTGGGCAGAAAACCACGGCCCTTGCCGCTGATGTTCTGCACCTGGGGCAGGCGAAGAATCGCCAGGATGGTGCCAAGAAGCAAACCTACCAGAATGGAAAAGAAGGAGACTTCAAGCGTAACACCCAGGCCCCTAAGGTATTGGAGCCAGCGATCGCCCTGGATGACGTTCATGTAAATCTCTTTGTAGAGATTCTCCCAGAAATTGAGCGTATTTGCCTGAATACCCGGCTGGATATTCTGCCACCACTGCTCAAAAATGGAGATGCTTTCGACTGCTGCGTTCAACAGATTTCCCTCCACACGTTTTCATTAACTGTACAAAGGCCGTAGAGAGGGAAAACTCTCTACGGCAATTGAAATGCTTAGCGGTACTGATTACTCAGCGTCAGCCTCACCGCCACCGAAGTACTTCACGGCCAACTCCTCGAAGAAGCCTTCGTTCTGCAGCTCGGTGATGGCGGCGTCGATCTTCTGCTGGAGCTCAACATCGTTCTTGTTGATGGCGATGCCGTACCAGTCAGCAACGATTTCCAGATCCAGCATGACCAGGGAAGGATCGTTCAGCTGGGCCAGGATAGCCTCGCCAACGGGCTTGTCAACGAAAACGGCGTCGATCTTGTTGCCCTGCAGTTCATTCACAGCGAACTGGAAGGTGCTGTAACGGGCCACATTGTCGATGCCGGTGATCTTCTCGGCCTCGAAGTCGCTGGTGGTGCCGGTCTGCACACCAATGATCTTGCCCTGCAGGTCTTCCAGGGTAGCGATGGTGCTGTCGGCCTTCACGATCACAGCAACGCCGGCGTTGATGTAGGGCAGGGAGAAGTTAACGCTCAGCTTGCGCTCTTCGGTGATGGAGATGCCGGACAGGCCAACGGTGTTGGGCTTGGTGGCAACGGCGTTCACCACAGCGGCAAACTCCATGGGCTCGAACTCATATTCAAAACCAGCCTTCTTGGCAATGGCATCGAACAGATCCACGTCATAACCAACAATGGTCATGCCGTCGTCAGCAACGGACTCGAAGGGGGGATACTCGGGGTTGGTGGCCACGTAGACGATTTCACCGGCCAGAGCGGCGGTGCAGGACAGAACCATAATCAGGGCAGTAAGCAGCGCAACGAGCTTCTTCATGATGGTAACCTCCTCAAAATTAGGAATGAGGTGATTATACGCCAGAGGGTATGCATTGTCAATACTTTTTTGCAAAAAATCTGCATAAAAATTCAGTATGGTGTATATGGCCTGAGGTTGACCAGAAAAGATATGCTATAGAATCAGGAAGAGATTTCCTGAAATACTTTGACAAATCGTTCATCATGTTGTAGCATAGAAAAGACATATACTTATGAGAAAGCTGGTGTGAAATGTACACCTTCATTGTCAATCCTACGGCAGGGAACGGCTATGCCCTGAAGATCGAGGCGATGGTCCGTTCTTACTTGGACGAACGGCATATTCCATACGAAATTATGCATACAGAGCATCCTGAGCATGCCACTGAACTGGCTCTATGCGCAGCAAAAAGGGAAAACGTGAAATGTGTTGCCGCTGTGGGCGGCGACGGTACGGCCTATGAGGTGGCCTGCGGCCTGATGGGGACAGGCGTAGCCATGGGCATTGTGCCAGCCGGAACGGGGAATGATTTCATCAAAACGGTGGGTATACCCAAGAAACCCATGCAGGCACTGGAGTGTATTCTGAAGGGTTCCCCCAGGCCGGTTGACGTTGGCCGGCTGAACCGGCGTATGTTCCTGAACGTCTGCGGCACAGGCTTTGATGTGCAGACGCTGGAATATACCCTGGCGGCAAAGAAGTATGTTCGCGGCATTTTGCCCTATCTGATCGGATTGATCCGTGCTATTTTCAGCTATCAACCGGTGCATGTGGCGTTTACGGTGGATGGAGAAACACAGGAAAGAGACGTGCTGCTGTGTTCCATTGCCAACGGACAGTATTTCGGCGGAGGTATACCCGTCTGTCCTGACGCCAGCGCGAATGACGGCCTGCTGGACATGGTGATCGTGGAAACCAAGCCGAGATGGAAGATTCCTTTCTATCTGCCAGGGCTTATGCTGGGCAAGATCGACAGGTTCAGGATCACAACCCACAAGCGATGCTCCACCATGACGATCGAATCCAAAGGAATGAAGCTGAATGTGGATGGAGAAATCCTGACGATGGACAAAGCTGAATTCGAGATTCTTCCTGGAAAACTGCTTCTGTATTGGTAATTTTCGACGCATTGCAGGAGAATTTGTGAATAAGGACGAATTATTTAGCGTAGCATGGAATGAAAAGGAGTGTTGATTTATGGCCGAGATCAAGAAGAGCTTGAAGGGTATCTGGCTGAAGAGCATGGAAGCCATCAGCAATACGGCGTCCAATATCGCAAGCAACACCAAGTATAAGGTGGACGAGATGAACATCGTCAACCGCCGCCGCGAAATCCTTTCCGACTTTGGCGCCCAGTCCTACGAGCTGTGGCAGAAGGGTGAGAAGTTCCCCGCCCAGCTGGATGAACTGCTCAAGGAGCTCAGCGAACTGGACGAAGCGCTGAATGCTATCCGCACCGAAAAGCTGGCTGGTGTGAAAACCGACGATCAGCCCAAGGAGACCGATACTGATGACGTTTCCGTAGCGGAAGCCACTGAAGAGATGATCGATCACGTGGAAGACGCGGTGGAAGATACCGCAGAAGCCGTGAAGAGCTCCGTTGCCGTGAAAATCGACAATGCCGTGGACGTCATGGGCGCTACCTTCAAGAAGCTGGGTTCTAAGCTGGAGGGCGGCATCGAGGCGCTGACCAAGGCCATGAAGCCCAAGATGGAAGAGAAGACGGAAACAGTTGAAGTGAAGGAAGAAGAAGTTCCTGTGATCCAGGTTGAGGAACCTGAGGTTGAAGAAGAAGCTGTTTCTATCAAGGCCGATCTTCCCGCTGAACCTGTGGCTCCTGTGATCCAGGTTGAGGAGCCTGCCGAAGAAAACAAGGAATAAAGCTTAATATGATAAAACCCTGCCGAATGATGAACGGCAGGGTTTTTTATGTGTGTCAGATGCGATGCAGCAGGTTGAAATCCCGTGGCAGCTTGGCATCGACCCAGAAGGCGGCGTAAGCCGTACTTTCACCGACCACAAGGCCATTTTCATTCTTGACGGCGTAGGTTACCTCGCTGCCGGGGAGAACCTCGAGCACATGGTTACGGACCTTCTCAGCGGCGCTTTCGCTATAGCTGTCGATAGCGAGAACCTGCTTCACGCCATCCTTTTCACGGGCTGCTACAAGAGCAACGATATGACCAACACGAAGGTTGCACATGGATACACCATCGCCGTTCAGTAAGAAATCATAGAGTATATCCACATCATTGCGAAGGCCGTCATCCTCATAGCGGAAACCGAGCAGGCTGTTCATGCCTGTGGTCATCAGTGCGTGAAGAAGCGCCGGACGATCGGTGCCGTCATCACCTCGACCGCCGTTTGCGCAGGAAAAATCAGCCCATTTTTCAGGGGTTTGCACCTGGCCTGTAAGCCATTGGGCACAATGACAAAGGGAAAAAATGCCGCAGCCGGCGGAAGAAAGATTCTCCGTGTTGTGATAGGCATAGGAGTGCGTCCAGTTCTTGTTGCGTTGGTTGAAGAAGGTAATCTTGCGGCCATTGACCAGAATTTCCTTGCTGACGTCGGTAATGCTCATGATGACAGCTCCTTTGTATCACGAAGCGAATGCCTCGCATAGTATGAAGTATCGAATGAAAAGGGGGATGTTTATGAAGGAAAGCTCTTCGCCCTTTGCGGCGCTGACCACCAGGGAACGTTTGGAGCGATGGAACCTTTGGCAGAGCCAGCACAGGGGAGAAATGCTTGCTGTGCAGGAACAGACCGATGGTGACGATTGGTCGGAGTCGGTTTTAATTAAATCAAAACCGACCGAAAGTCGGGCGGCGAATCGCAGCCATCACAGTCAGTATGACGCGGTGGTGAAGCGGATGCGGCAGGCTATGCGCGGCGCAGGTAGCTATCAAACCTGCGTGCCGGCGGAAAGCACCAGGCAGGAATCATCCGGCAGCTTGTAAGCGTCGAAGTATGCCTGCTCCAGGGGGATCCACCGCTGCAAGAACATGTTAAGAATCCGTTCGCCGTCGCGGGCATGAATACGCTTCCGCTGAGTATCCGGGTCGATTTGCAGGAAAATACGCAAATCAGCATGTTTGCTGATGGCAGGCATGAGGGAATAGCTGCCTTCGAGGATGGTAAACTGCTTTTTCGGTACAATCACAGCCTGAGCGTAGCTGCCGCTGTGACAGTCATAGGGACGATATACAATTTGCTTTTCATCCAGCCAGGGATGAATGATATCCTCGACAACACGCTCCCAATCGGCATTACCGCCGGGCTGCGCAAGGCGCTGGGGTGTTTTTGCCGGATGAGGCAGAAAGAAATCATCCATCGGGATGACCGCTGCGTCGAGAATGCTTCCAAGCAGCGCGGCGGTTGTACTTTTCCCGCTGCCGCAGGGACCGTCAATACAGATCAGTATGTGATCCTTAGTGGATAACCTGGCAGCAGCAATGAAGGCAGGAAGTAGATCTGCGCATGTGCGTGAAATCACACGATAAGCCGGTGCATAGGCCTGATGATAGTTTTCGCTGTGGCTGGGCAGCCAATGCGGATCATCCTTCAAATGCTGAATATGGGGTGCAAGGCCTGGAATGTCCAGGTCTGCCAGCAGATCAATAACACTGCTCCGCGGTGGCAACTGTGCAGGCACGGAGTGTTTCATCAGCCGGGCGATCCACAGTGCAGGAATACCATCAGCCATGGCACGCCGCAGGTTCAGCCGTACATATTCAGGCCCCAGCGGTTCAGTAAGCAGCTCTTCGGCGCAAGGCGTCAGCGTGTCTTCTTCATCTGTGATGCGGCGGGTAACAAGAACTTCGTCTCCCAGGAGATGTCCGCAGCCCAATTTGGCCTGGAAATACAGTTTGGTAATATCCTGGCTCTCCATAGCGGGATGGTGCCGGAGATGCCAGTGCAGCATATCTTTCAACGGTGTTTCCTCCGAAAAATGCGCGCCGGCAACAGCGCGCATTGTCTTGTTTATAGATTCTTTTTCAGAATGGCGATTCCCTGCTTGAGTTCGTCAAAAGAAATATTCAGGGGAGGAAGCAAGCGTACTTTATCCTTGGCAGTCAATACGAGCAGGCCGTCTGAAAGACATTCGGCAGCAATCTGTCCGTTGGGTTTTTCTGTCGTGATGCCCAGCATCAGGCCAAGGCCTGTGATCCCTTTGACGCCTGGGTGACCTTCCAGCTCCTTGCGGATGTATTCACCCTTGGCGGTCACCTGGGTGAGAAGGTCATCAGTCAGCCGGGAGAGGACGTTCACCGCGCCGGCGGCGCAGATGGGATTGCCGCCGAAGGTGGAGCCATGATCGCCTTTGGCAAGTACCTGTTCAGCCTTTTCGCCGATGAGGCATGCGCCCATGGGTAAGCCGCCGGCAAGTCCCTTAGCCGTGGTGAAGACGTCAGGCTGAACATCGTAGTGCATATAGCCGTAAAGCTTGCCTGTACGTCCGTTGCCTGTCTGCACCTCGTCGATCATAAAGAGCACATCGTTTTCCTGGCACAGCCTGGCGGCCAGCTGCACATAGGTCTTGTCCAGCACGTTGACCCCGCCTTCGCCCTGGACGACCTCCATCAGGATACCGCACACCTGGCCGGAGGTCAGCACAGAGGTGAGCTCCTCCTTATTACCGGGGGTGATATACCGGAACCCCCGGGGGAAGGGGCCAAAATGCTCGTGGAATTTATCCTGACCGGTGGCTGCCAGGGTGGCGATGGTGCGCCCGTGGAAGCTGCTCTTCAGGGTAACGATGGTACTCCTGCCTGTTGCTTCGCCGTATTTACGGGCAATTTTAAGAGCACATTCGTTGGCTTCGGCGCCGGAATTGCCGAAGAAAACCTTTTTCATGCCTGTCTTTTCGCAGAGCATTTGTGCCAGCTTTGCCTGGGGCGCGGAATAATACAGGTTGGAGACGTGGCCCATCTGGTTCATTTGGGCTGTTACGGCAGCAACCCACTCAGCATCACAGGTGCCGAAGGTATTCACGGCAATACCGCTGCCGAAGTCGATGTATTGTTTTCCATCCTCATCGGTATAGGTGGCGCCGCTGCCCTTTTGAAGAGCTACGTCAAAACGGCCATAGGTATTGACGATATAGGTCAGGTCTGTCTGCTTGGTGTTCATGCTTACAGCTCCTTTTTGAACATGGTGCCCAGGCCTTCGTCTGTCATGGTTTCCATGAGCAGGGCATGGGGGATGCGGCCATCGATGATAAATACCTTGCGCACACCGTTTTCAATTGCCTTGGTACAGCATTCCACCTTGGGGATCATACCCCCGGAGATGACGCCGCTTGCTTTCAGCTCTTCAACGCCCTTCAGGTCGATGCGGCGGATGAGGGAATCGGGGTTGGATGCGTCCATCAGCAGGCCGGGGGTGTCCGTCATGGAGATCAGGCTCTCTGCCTTCAGGCTGGAGGCGATGGCTGCGGCGGCGGTATCGGCGTTGATGTTGTAAACATGGCCGGTTTCGTCGCAGCCGATGGTGGAGACCACGGGGATGTAGCCTTTCTCCAGCAGATCCAGGATGGGCTGGGGGGTCACCTTGGTGATCTCACCCACATAGCCCAGGCGTTCGTCGATCATCTTCGCCTTGATCAATCCGCCATCCATGCCGCAGATGCCCATGGCGCGGCCACCCAGGTTATCCAGCTTGGCCACAAGGCTCTTATTGATTTTGCCGGCCAGGATCATCTGAACAATCTCGCTGGTTTCTTCATCGGTGACGCGCAGGCCATCCACAAACTCGGACTGCTTGCCCACACGCTTGAGCATGGCGGAGATTTCCGGGCCGCCGCCGTGAACCAGCACCACCTTCACACCGATGAGGTGAAGAAGCACCATATCCCGCATCACGTCGTGCTTGAGTTCTTCGTTGATCATGGCGTTTCCGCCGTATTTCACCACAATGATCTTGCCATTATACTTCTGCACATAGGGCAGGGCTTCCACCAGCACCTGAGCCCGCTGGCTGTTGTTGAATGCTTTTGTCATGTTCATGCCTCCATCAGGTGCGGTAGTCGCCGTTGATTTTCACATAATCGTAGGTCAGGTCGCAGCCCCAGGCGGTAGCCGTGCCGTCGCCGTCGTTCAGGGCGATGAGAATTTCGATCTCATCCTGCAAGAGGATCTCCTTGGCTGCATCTTCAGAGAAGTCCATGCTGGCGCCGTTTTTGCACACCTGAACGCTGCCCTTAACGGACTGGAAGGTCACGTCAACCTTCCACACGTCGATGTCCGCGCCGCTGTAGCCAAGAGCACACAGAACGCGGCCCCAGTTTGCGTCCGCGCCGAAGACGGCCGCCTTCAGCAGGCTGGAGCAGGCCACGGATTTAGCGGCAAGACGGGCGTCCTTGGTGGTTTTGGCGCCGCGGACCTGGCAGGTGATGAGGCGGGAGGCGCCTTCACCGTCCTTGGCGATCATGCGGCAGAGGTAAGTGGTTACGGCTTTCAGGGCAGCGCAGAAATTGTCGTACGCATCGCCTTCGGATGTGACCATGGGGTTGCCGGCCATACCGTTGCACATGATGCTCACCATGTCGTTGGTGGAGGTGTCGCCGTCCACAGAGATCATGTTGAAGGTATCCTGAACGTCGGCGGAGAGTGCCTTCTGCAGCATAGCAGGGGAAATAGCCGCGTCGCAGGTAAGGAAGACCAGCATAGTGGCCATGTTTGGGTGAATCATGCCGCTGCCCTTGGCGATGCCGCCCAGCCTGCAGGTTACGCCGTCAATCTCAAATTCCACGGCGTATTCCTTCAGTTTGGTATCGGTGGTCATGATACCTTCGGCGGCTTCGTTGGAACCGAAATCGGACAGAGCTTCCCACAGGGGCGCAACGCCACCGGCAATGGGTTCAATGGGCAGGGGCTGGCCGATAACGCCGGTGGAGGCGACGATAACATTTTCCGGGGCGATACCTGCAGCATCAGCCGCCAGCTGGCACATCTGCCAGGCGACTTCCTCGCCGTTGGCATTGCAGGTGTTGGCATTGCCGCTGTTGCAGATCACGAGCTGTGCTATATTGTTGGCCAGGTTTTTCTTAGTGACAAGAATGGGGGCGCCCTTCACCAGGTTCTGCGTATAAACCGCAGCGGCGGATGCGGGAACTTCGCTGTAAATCATGGCAAGATCACGCTTGGACTTGTTCTTCCTGACGCCGCAGTGTACACCGCCTGCCTTGAATCCCTTCGCGGCGCACACGCCGCCTTCGATAAACTTCATATGATTATCCTCCGTCATTCAATAATTATACAAGGTTCAGGCCAAAGGTTTCCTCAAGTCCCATCATCAGGTTCAGGCATTGAAGTGCCGCGCCGGAAGATCCTTTGCCAAGATTGTCGAACCGCGCCACCAGCTGGATGCGATCAGCGTTGCCAAGCACCATCAGCTCCATGCCATCATGGCCAGAGAGCGAATTGGAAGCGACAAAGCCGTTCATGGCGGCAATTTCATCCTGGGTCAGTACCTTAATGATGGGACTGCCGGAGTAGTGTTCCGTCAGCGCCTTTGTGATTTCTTCCACTGGATCCGCACTACAGTTCAGCTGGGAGCGGAACAGGGGGATGGTGACCTCCATGCCGCTGTAGAAATCAGCAACGATGGGAGCAAAAATCGGGGCCGTGTCCAGGCCGGATATATGCTGCATCTCCGGCAGATGCTTGTGCTGCTGGGTCAGACCATATTGCCTGGGACTGTCCAGTGCCTGGGCGCGGTTATTGGACTCGTATTCAGCGATCATCTTCTTACCGCCGCCGGAATAACCGGTGAGAGAGAAGCAGGTGAGGGGTGTAGCCTTGGGGATGATCCCCATCTTCACCAGTGGAGCAGCCAACGCTATGAAACCGCTGGCGTGGCATCCGGGCACTGCAACATAATGGCCGGTGGCGACGGCTTCGCGCTGCTGAGGGGAGAGCTCCGGAAAACCATATACCCATCCCTGCTGAATACGATGTGCGGTGGAGGTATCCAGGATGCGGGCTTTGCTACCTTCGCTCAGGGCGACGGATTCCCGTGCGGCCGCGTCCGGCAGGCATAGAATGGCAATATCCGCTTCGTGAAGGCACTCTCGTCGGGCAGCGGGATCCTTGCGTTTTTCCTCCGGCAGCGTCAGCATTGAGATATCGCTGCGGCCAGCCAGACGATCAAAAATGCGAAGACCCGTGGTACCTTCTTTACCGTCGATAAAAATCCTGAATGCCATGGTAAGCCTCCTTGTTATACGCTGACGGCGTATAAATATGCAAGTATTATACACAAAATGTAGTAGCTGTCAATATCAAAAACGCGAGAAGTACAATTTGCTATACAAAAAAGCACCTGTTGCACAGCGGGGTGCAACAGGTGCGCAATCGCATTTATTTGCCGCGTTCATAACGGATCACAGCGCTGGAATTGGCAGATGTCAGCCAGGAGGAGACGGTGTTGCCCATGGCTGCCAGGGTGTGCTGCCAGGCTTCGTCCGAAGAAGCATATTCATTCACACAGCGTTCTCTGCAAAGGTTCAGTTCATCCTCCAGCAGCTTCTGCCGGCGTTCTTCGGTAAGCGGATACCAGAAATCGTTCTTTTCCACCTGATCAGGCGTGAGACTGTCGGAAAGGATCTCCAGAGGCGGCAGCGTCAAGGTAATGGTGTTGCCACGAACCTTCATCTGTACTTTGCTCAGATCAATGCCAACGCTGGCGCGGTAGGTATATTTCATGGTCACACTCTGCACCTCGCCAAGAAAGAGAGCGTTTGTGCTGGAGTTCATGATGCCTTCGTCAACAATGACGTTCGTTTCCAGGCGGGCACTGCTTTTCATCTCGTGGGAAAGCAGCAGCGATGTGTTCAGCGCGGCTCCGCTGAGATCAGGCAAAACAGCAGACGCAAGACGGGAGGCATAGGGGAGCAGAATAACGACAAGAATAATCGAGATGACGGCAGCAAGAATACGCGTCAGCCATCGAAGGAAGCCTTTCATGCGGCACCTCCCATCCATTGGGGCAGCAGCACCAGCAGGGGAACGATGGCGTAGCGCATCAGCAGGACAAAGAGCGTCAGCGCACCGATGATCATCAGTACCGTGGACAACAAGGAGCGGCGCTTGCGGCGCTCCTTGCGGCGATGGCGGGACGGCTGCGCGGTCTTTGACTGCTGTATCGGCTGATAAACAGGCTGCACTTGCTGATAAACAACAGGCTGATAGGTCTGCTGCACAGGCCTGGTGGTCTGAACCGGCTGAATGGACGGGTGCGACTGTGTGCGGAACTTCCGCTGGTAATTGGTGTTCACAGGCACTGCCTCCTTTCATGCGATACTTTATTATACGACAATTGTTTGCAAATTGCCATACTTATTTCGAAAAAATGTCATACCTTTTACAACATCATGCTGGTTGATAGGCTGGAAAAAAACATCTTGGTTTTTACAGGGAAAAATGATATGATATCTTTGTATGACTATACGCATATGTTGAGGTGTATTATGGACATTAACTGGTATCCCGGACATATGGCCAAAGCCAAGCGGCTGTTGGCAGATCAGCTGGGCCGCGTGGACGTTGTGCTGGAATTGTGCGACGCACGGCTGCCCCATGCCAGCCGCAATCCGGATCTTGATAAGCTTATCGGCGGCAAGAAGCGAGTGCTTCTGCTCAACAAGGCCGACCTGGCCGATCCTCAGGCCACGTCCATGTGGCTGAATGAGTTCCGCAAGCAGGGGCTGGACGTTGTCAGCTATAACGCCAACGCCGGCAAAGCCAAGGATGCTCTGGCCGTCATAGAACGTGCCGCCCGTGAAACCGTGGAGCGTGCTGCGCAGCGCGGCATCAAAAAGACGGTCCGCGCGATGGTAGTTGGTGTTCCCAATGTAGGCAAAAGCACCTTTACCAACAAGCTGCACGGCGGCAGCATTGCCAAGACCGGCGATCGTCCCGGTGTAACCCGCTCCAACCAGTGGGTGAGGATCAATCCGTATCTGGAACTGATGGATTCGCCTGGCCTTCTCTGGCCCAGGCTGGATGATCAGGTTGCCGCCCGCAGGCTGTGCTATATCGGCACAGTGAAGGACGACGTGGTGGACCTTGCCATGCTGACCATTCACCTTCTGCAGGATATGCTGCAGGTGAAGCCTGAGGCGGTGCTGGAGCGTTTCCGCTTCACGGACGCGAGCCTTCGCGGGGAAGCATTGCTGGAGGCGGTGTGCAAGGGGCGCGGTTTTCTGATGAAAGGCGGCGTGTGCGATTATGACCGCTGCTGCTCTGTGGTGCTGGATGAGTTCCGTGCCGGCAAACTGGGGCGAATCACCCTGGAGCTTCCCCGCAGGAATGAGAAGCCCCGCCTGACCATTCCCGGCGCAGGGGGCACGGAGGAAAACCATGGCGAAGATTGATCGCGCGGAGAAGGTTCGTCTGCTGGCAGCGACGGATACTCCTTTCTGGAGCCAGGGGCTGGTGGTTGCCGGCATGGATGAGGTAGGCCGCGGACCGCTGGCAGGGAACGTGGTTGTTGCCTGTGTGGCCATGCCCAACGATCCTCTCATTGAATGGGTGGATGATTCCAAGAAGCTCAGCGAGAGCCGACGTGAGAAGGTGTACCAGCAGATTCTGGATACGGCGCTGTACATTGGCGTCGGTCAGGCTACGCCGGAGGAAATTGATAAGATCAATATTCTCCAGGCCACCAAGAAAACAATGCGTCAGGCCGCGGATCAGGTTCCTGCAGACGTTTATCTGGTGGACGCCGTTACCAACCTGGGTCTCAAGGGCGTGGAGATCCCCATTATCAAAGGCGATGCCACCTCCTATTCCATTGCGGCTGCCAGCATCGTGGCAAAGGTGATCCGTGACAGGCAGATGATCCAGATGGACGAGATTTATCCCCAGTATGGCTTCGCCCGCAACAAAGGCTATGGCACGGCTGAGCATATTGCAGCGCTGAAGGAATATGGGCCTTGCCCGTATCACCGGCGCAGCTTTATCAGGAATTTTTGCGATGAAACAATATGAGAAAGGCCTGAACGGCGAGCAACAGGCCGAAGAGTATCTCTGTGGTTTGGGCATGCGATGCATGTACAAACGCTTCCGGGCAGAGGACGGGGAGATTGACCTGATCATGCAGGATGGCGATACCATCGTCATGGTGGAGGTCAAATACCGGCCCAGGGGTTATGCCGGCGATGGTTTGTCGGCGGTCACGCCAGCCAAACAAAAACGGATGCTTCATGCCGCGCTGGCTTTTTTATCCCAGAGGGATTGGTTGAACCGCTCTGTTCGTTTTGATGTTGTGGAGATAACTTCCATGGGGGTTCTGCATATCCCCAACGCATTCATGCCCGGCATGTATTGACCGGACGCATATATAAGGAGATGAGGTATCGTGATGGGCAAAAACAGGCTTTGGACAGCTCTGCTTGCTGTCATGATGATCGTGCTGATGCTGCCATGTGCGGCAATGGCTGAGGAAAACCTGCTGAAAAATCCTGGCTTTGAGGAGCTTGATAAGGACGGTATGCCCACAGGCTGGTATACCGACGCATATGTCTCCCAGACCGGCTATACCTCCTATGGCACAGCAGGTGGGAGCTACGAGGGCGAATACTGCGCTGTTGTGAACAATCACGGCATGAATGACGCCCGCTTTGCCCAGAAGGTCAGTGTGGAGCCCAACAGCCTGTACCTGCTTTCAGGCTGGATCAAGGTTGACTCCATGCTGGACAGCGGCAAGGGAGCGAACCTCTCTATCAAGGATATTTATGTTTTTTCAGACAGCGTTTTTGAATCCGACAATGACTGGCATTATGTGGAGCTGTATGGTGAAACAGGCGAGGATCAGCATGACGTGACGGTCTTTGCCCGTGTTGGCGGATACAGCGGCGAGAGCCAGGGCAAGGCTTATTTTGACAATCTCTCCCTGAAGAAGGTCGAGGGCATTCCCGGTGACGCCACGGCAAAGCTTTGGTTCAGCCGGAAGGTTACGACGCCCGCTGAGCCTGCGCAGGAACAAGCTGGCCAGGAAGCCAAGCCCTTTTGGCCGTGGCTGCTGGCCATTTCCTGTGCGTATCTGTTTGCCGGCTGGTGGATGACCGGCCAGACCATGCTTGAACGCAGGAACCTGAAGGAAAAGAAGCATGCATCCGTTTTCTTCTGGATTGGTATGGCTCTTGCCCTTGCGGCGAGGATCATTGTTGCCATCAAGGTGGAAGGATATCAGGTGGATGTGAATTGCTTCCGTTCCTGGGGGCATACCATGAGCAGCGTGGGCGCATCCCAGTTCTATCAGTCCACAAGCTTCTGTGATTATACACCCGCATACATCTATGTCATGGGATTTGCCGACTGGCTGTCGAAAGCTCTGCCGGGCCTTTCCGATGCGTTTTATCACAAGCTCGTTCCCATGCTTTGCGATATGACAGGGGCTTATCTGCTCTATCGTTTTGCCCGTAAGGAAAAGTTCAGCCGCATGCAGGCGGAACTGATCGGCCTGTTTGTGGCGTTGAATCCGGCGATGTTCATCAACAGCGCCGCCTGGTGTCAGATCGACAGCGTATTGTGCCTTGGTCTGCTGCTGGTAGGCATGCTTGCCGTGCGCCGCAGATGGGCTGCGCTGATGCCCGTCTATATGCTGTGTGTGCTGATCAAACCCCAAGCGCTGATGCTTGGACCTCTGGGCCTTGTGGTTATTGTGCTGGAGTGGATCCGTCACAAGGAAAAGACCCGGAAGATGCTGCTTGGCATCGGGCTGGCGATTGCTGTTGCAGCTGTGATCGTTTTGCCCTTTAGCGTCAACCAGCCCTTTGGATGGTTGATAGAAAAATACAAAGCAACGCTGGCTTCTTACCCCTACGCCACGGTTAACACAGCGAATTTTTACTATCTGTTCAATGCCAACTGGGTGGGAATCAACAATCTATCCGGCTGGATGCCTGCTGCCTGTCTCGCGGCCATGACCCTTGGCTGGGGCGCTGTGATGTTCTTCAGACAGAAGGACGGAAAGCTCTTCTGGCTTGAGCCTGCGCTGATGGCGTGCTTTGCCGCTGCCTACATTGCCATGGCGTTCATGAATGTTTCCTGGGCTGTGCTGGGATACACCACCATGGGCCTCGCTTTTGCTGTGGTACTGCCCATGCTTCTTCGCAGTGGAAACATTCGTCATGTGCCCCTGCTGGGCGCTGTGCTGTTTATCATCCTCTATGTGCTGGGCGTTAAAATGCATGAGCGCTATCTATTCCCGGCGCTGTTCCTGCTGGCAGCCGCTTTTGTCCTCCACCGCGACAGAAGAACACTGCTTCTCCTGGCTGTGCTTTCCTGTACCATGCTCGTGAATGAAGGTATTGTGCTGGATAACTCCATCCGTCTGGGTTCCTCTCAGGGGCATTTGAACAACGATACCAAGCTGCTGGCGCAGATCCTTTCGGCAATCAACATCGCCTGCGTGTTCCTGGCAGTCTGGACGGCCCACGATGTCTGCGTACGCAAGCGGGAGGAAAAACTGGACGAGACACCCCGCACGCTGCTGCCTGTCAAAACGGTGGAGGATGATTGCCACGCTGTGCATTCTTTTGCAACCGATCACAAGCTGCATTGGAAGCCTCTTGACTGGGTGCTGATGCTGACGGTGACAGCCATCTACTCTGTAGTATGCTTGTGCAATCTTGGCAGCACCAAGGCTCCGCAGAACCCTTGGACATCCACGGCGTTCAATGAGGCTGTTGTTTTTGACCTGGGGGATATTCGCACCGATTTTACGATGCTCTATTATGGTCAGGTCAGCTACAGCGATTTCTCTGTAGCCGTCAGCCCTGATGGGGAAACCTGGTCGGATGAGTATTGGGCTGAAATGCGCGAAGGACAGTGTTTCCGCTGGAAGTACCTGACGCCTGCCACCACCGGCAGCAACGGAGCAAGAAGCTACTCGCATCCTTATGATTACGATGATCTTCAGTATCTTACCGGACGCTATGTGCGCATTACCGCCCAGCAGCTTGGCCTGATTCTGAACGAAGTTGTATTCCGTGACGCGGCAGGGGAGCGGATCGAGGCGTCCGTTGCCCAGCGCCTCAACGCCAACGCGGAATCTCCGCTGTTGTCCGATCCTGCCAATCTGCTGGATGAGCAGGATACCATCGAAGGCAATCCCAGCTGGTATAATTCTACATATTTCGATGAGATCTACCATGCGCGAACTGCCTTTGAGCATCTGAACGGTACCAAACCCTATGAAACCAGCCACCCCCCGCTGGGCAAGGTGATTATGAGCTGGTTTGTTGGGCTTTTCGGTATGACGCCCTTTGGCTGGCGCTTCGCAGGCGCCCTGGCGGGCATTCTGATGCTTCCTGCCATGTATATTCTTGGCAAACAGCTGACGAAGCGCACGGACATGGCCTTTGCCGCCATGACGCTGATGGCCCTGGACTGCATGCATTTTACGCAGACAAGAATAGCTACCATCGATAGTTTCCCGGTTTTCTTCATCATTCTCAGCTATCTGTTTATGCTTCGCTTTATGCAGCGGGATATTGTGCTGCAGCCCCTGAAAAAGATCCTGCCTGATCTGGCGCTCAGCGGCTTCTTCATGGGCTGCGGTTTCGCCAGCAAGTGGATTGGCGGTTATGCGGGCATTGGTCTGGCACTGCTGTATTTCTGGACGTGTATCCGGCACATTTGCCTGGGCTATCAGGCACGCAAGGCCATTAAAGCAGGCGAAACCAGCGAGGAACTTCGCGCACGAAGCGAAAAATCCCTGCGCCGTGTGATCGTTTTGTGTCTGTGGTGCCTGCTGCTGTTCGTTGTTATTCCTCTGGGGATTTACCTGCTTTCCTATATCCCGTATTTCGCCTATGCTCACGTCGATGGTTTCGGCGATTTTGTGGGCAAGGTATGGGATGCTGCATTTGCCGAACGATACGGTATGCTGGATTATCACAGCGAACCCGGCCGTGGCATGGATCATCCCTTCTATTCGCCCTGGTACGAGTGGCCGCTGAACAAACGTCCCATGTATTATTCCATGGCGCAGCTTATGCCCGAAGGCTACAACTCCTCCATTTTCTGCTTTGGCAATCCGGTGGTGTGGACGGCTGGTCTTATTGGCATTCTGGCGGTTGCTTTTGTCTGGGCCAAACGGCATCTGTACGCAAATGTGAAAAAGAACGACTCTATTTTGCATCTGTACAGCGAAAGCTGGGATATCGCTCCGGCATTTGTGCTTATCGGCCTTCTGGCCCAGTTTCTGCCCTGGGTGCTTGTGCCGCGCGGAACGTATATCTACCACTACTTTGCCAGCGTGCCCTTCCTGATTCTTGGCGTTATGCTTTTCCTTTACTGGACTGTCAGAAAAGTGCCGGTCGCAGGGCGTGTGGTACTAATTCTTCTGCTGGTTGCGGCTCTTGTATTGTTTATTGCATTCTATCCCTATGCCAGCGGCGTTGTAACGCCTACCTGGTGGCTTGATTTTATGAAGCAATTCCTGCGGGTGTACTACATCTGATTAAATTGAGGAGGGGAGCCTCATGCTGGCAAGAACGCTTGGATATGGTCTGAGTGGTGTGAATGGGTTTGCAGTTAACGTGGAGGTCTACGCCGCCAATGGTATTCCTGCCCTGGAGATCATCGGACTGCCGGACGCATCCGTCAAAGAAAGCAGAGATCGTGTCAGCGCAGCGATTGTGAATTCCGGCTATGCCATGCCCATCGCCAGGCTGACGGTCAACCTGGCTCCTGCTGATACAAAAAAAGCGGGACCGGCCTTTGACCTGCCGATTGCTGTAAGCATTCTGATGGCTTCACGCCAGCTGGAATCCATGGATCTGACCAGAACGCTGCTGCTGGGCGAACTATCCCTGGACGGAACGCTGCAGCCCGTGCGCGGTGCTTTGCCCATGGTCATCAGCGCCAGCGAACAGGGGATTGTGGATGTGATCCTTCCTGAGGGAAACGCCGCTGAGGTGGCATGCATCCAGGGCATTCGTGTTTATCCGGCACACAATCTTGCCCAGGTAGTTGATCACCTGAAGGGTAAGGCGCACATCTCAGCGCAGGTGCAGCGCGGATATGACGAGATCCTCAGCGAAGCGCATTGTGCCGTCGATCTTTCCCAGGTCCAGGGCCAGCTCGGTGCCCGACGTGCCCTGGAGGTCGCCGCTGCAGGCGGACATAACATGCTGATGATTGGTGTGCCGGGTTCCGGTAAAACCATGCTGGCACGCTGTCTTCCCGGGATTTTGCCTCCCTTGAACTTTGAAGAAGCTCTGGAAACAACGCGTATTCATTCCATTGCTGGCAAATTGTCGGCAGGACAAGGCCTGGTTGTTACCAGACCCTTCTGCGCACCGCACCACTCTGCTTCAGTTGCCTCCCTGATTGGCGGCGGTACGCACGCCAGGCCGGGTGAAGTCTCCATGGCCCATAATGGTGTGCTGTTTCTGGATGAACTTCCGGAATTCAGCCGGAACGCCCTTGAAGCCCTGCGTCAGCCTCTGGAGGATGGCGTTGTGTCGGTAACGCGAGTTCAGAATCAGGCGCAGTATCAATCCAGCTTTATGCTGGTTGCCAGCATGAATCCGTGCCCCTGCGGCTACTACGGTAGCAAACAAAGGGCATGCCGCTGCTCTCAGCACGAAATACGCCGTTATCTTGACAGGGTTTCCGGTCCTCTTCTGGACCGCATCGACATTCAGATTGAAGTGGATGCCGTCCCTGTAAAGGAGATCAACCAATCGCGACCTGCAGAATCCTCTGCGGTGGTGGCGGAACGTGTGCGCAAAACCCGTGAGACACAGCAGCTGCGGTATGCCAAGGATGGTATTCACTGCAACGCTCAGCTTGATGCGAAACTCAGCAAACGTTACTGCGAGCTGACGCCCGATGCAACGCAGGTACTCCATATGGCAGTCGAGCGTATGGGCATGAGCATGCGCGCCTATGGCCGGGTGCTGAAGGTTGCAAGAACCATTGCCGATCTGGCCGGGGAAGAGAAGATTTCCACGGCGCATGTAGCTGAAGCCATTCAATATCGCGAGCTTGATAACAAGTACTGGAAATGATTATTTTGCCTGCAGGTTGATTCTGCAGGCAGTTTTTGTATAGAAATTCATGACGGTTATCAGAATAGAAGTTGATTTTTTCAGAAAGATGTGTTAGCATAAAGCGCGAACTGAGTTTTTCTTAAGAAACTTCGCAAACATGAATGAAATGGGAAATGCTACCATTTCCTGCAAGGAGGGAAAACCATGCGCTACACACGTGAAGATGGCTGCCGCGCATGGCTTGCCCATGCTCAGGTACATGCGCCTGTTGTTCAGAAGATTCTTGAGGATTTTGGTTCTGCGGAGAAGGTGTACGACCAATGCCTGAAAGAAAAGGGGCAATGCTTGAAAACCTATCTCGCCAAAGCTGAAATCGATTTTCTACTGGAAAAGGCTCAGCCGGAAGCCATGCATGAGATGATGGTGCTCATGCAAAACCATGATATGGGTATCATTGGCATGGGGGATCAGGGGTATCCTGATTCACTGCGAGTGATTCATGATCCGCCTGCGCTTCTTTTCTACCGGGGTAATCTTGATTGCCTGATGGGGAAGTGCATTGCCATCGTCGGCACGAGAAAAGCAGCGCCAAATACGCTGGAAGCAACACGCAAAATCGCCTGCGATCTGAGTAACGCAGGCGTGACGGTTATCAGCGGATTAGCCATGGGCATTGATACCGCGGCGCATCTTGGCTGTCTGGATGGTGCATCGCCCACGGCTGCATTGCTGGGCTGCGGCATTGACATCGATTATCCTATAAACAACCATGAGCTGAAGGAGCGGATCGTGGCATCGGGCGGCGTGCTGCTCAGCGAGTATCCACCCGGCACACCGGGCATACCGTGGCACTTTCCCGTCAGAAACCGCATGATCGCCGGTCTTTCACGTGCGGTTGTGATGATGGAGGCGCAGATCCGCTCCGGTAGCATGACTACCGTGAACCATGCCCTGGAGCAAGGCAAGGACGTGTATGCCTATCCAGGAAACATTGGCTCTGAGTGGGCTGAGGGCGCACACCAGCTCCTGCGCGAGGGTGCAACCTATTTCACCAGCGCAAGGGATATTTTGGAGGACATGAGCTGGGAGGATGCTCCACCGACCCACAGCAGACAGGAAAAGGTGAGTCTGCCGCCCCTGAGTGATCATCAGCGCAGGATTTATGCGCTGCTTCACCAGCGGGACATGTCCTTTGATGAAATTGCTGACGCCACGGGATTCGACGCTCCGACCATTTCGGGCGAATTGACCATGCTGACCATCCTGGGGCTTGTGAAATCATTGCCAGGCAAAATATTTGGAAAAGTATAAATGAAATGATAACGGAGGCATAGCTGAAATGGCTGCAACCAAGCAAAAACTGATTATCGTGGAGTCTCCCGCCAAAGCACGGACCATCAGCAAGTTCCTGGGCAAGGGATACAAGGTAGAAGCTTCCCAGGGTCATGTGTGCGACCTGCCCAAATCGCAGATCGGTGTGGATCCTGAAAACGACTTTGAACTCAAGTATATTACCATCCGCGGACGCGGCGATATCCTGACCAAAATCCGCAAGGAAGCCAAGAATGCTTCTCAGATTTACCTCGCAACTGACCCGGATCGTGAAGGTGAAGCTATTTCCTGGCATCTTTCGAAGGTCCTGGGCATGGATACCACCAAGCCCTGCCGCATTGAATTCCACGAGGTCACCAAGAAGGCTATCCAGCAGGCGTTGAAATCTCCCCGCATGCTGGATATGGACCGTGTGGACGCACAGCAGGCCCGCCGCGTCCTGGACCGCTTGGTAGGCTATAAAATCAGCCCGCTGCTTTGGGCAAAGGTTAAGAAAGGTCTTTCCGCCGGACGTGTGCAGTCTGTCGCTACACGCATGGTGGTCATGCGTGAGCAGGACATTGAGTCCTTTATCCCTGAAGAATACTGGGACGTCGTGGCCAAGGCGCAGCTGCCCCAGGCCAGGGGAAAGAAGGCTTTCTTCAACGCCCGGCTGAACACGCTGGACGGCCAGAAAGCATCCATCAGCAATGCCGATCAGGCTGCTGAGGCCGTGCGGCGCATCGAGAAGGCTCATTTTGCCGTGACCGCCGTCAAGCTTGGCGAAAAACGCAAGCAGCCTGCCGCTCCCTTTACTACCTCCAGCCTGCAACAGGAAGCCAGCCGCAAGCTGGGCTTCACCACCGCAAAAACCATGCAGGTGGTTCAGCAGCTCTATGAAGGCGTTGACCTGGAGGGTGAAGGCACCCAGGGTATCGTCAGCTATATCCGTACTGACTCCGTGCGCATTAGCGAAGAGGCCATGGCATCTCTTCGGGCTTATATTCCCGAGCGCTTCGGCCAGGAGTTCCTGCCTGAGAATCCCATTGAATACAAGGGCAAGAAGAATGCTCAGGATGCCCATGAAGCCATCCGTCCCACGGATGTGCGCCGTACGCCTGAGGCTATCAAGGGCTCCCTGACAAAGGAGCAATATAACCTGTATCGCTTGATCTACAACCGTTTCCTGGCCAGCCAGATGATGCCTGCCGTGTACGAAACCATGACCGCTGACATCTGCGGTGAGGGCGTTGGGCTGCGCTTCTATGGCGAGCACAAGAAATTTGCCGGTTTTACCTCGGTTTATGAAGAAAGCGTTGACGACGCGGAAGCCTCCAGCGAAGTTACTTTGCCTGCGCTGAAGGAGGGCGACGCCGTGGCCATCGGTGAGGTGGAAAGCGAGCAGCATTTCACCCAGCCCCCGAGCCGCTATACCGAAGCCTCTCTGGTCCGGGCCCTGGATGAGAAGGGCATTGGCCGCCCCTCTACCTACGCGCCCACCATTACCACCATTATCTCCCGTGGATATGTGAGCCGCGAGAAAAAGCGCCTTTATCCTACGGAGCTGGGCCGGATGATCACCGCCATGATGGAGGAGTATTTCACCGATATCGTGGATACCGAATTCACTGCCGATCTGGAGGAGCGCCTGGACGCCGTGGAAGAGGGAAGTGTGAACTGGAAGCAGATTCTGCGTGATTTCTATCCTTCCTTTGCCGAGACCCTGCGCGTGGCCGAGCAGCAGATCGAAAAAGTGGAAGTTAAGGACGAGCCCAGCGATATGCCCTGCGACAAGTGTGGCGCCATGATGGTTTATAAGATGGGCCGCTTTGGCCGCTTCCTGGCTTGCCCCAATTTTCCGGATTGCCGCAATACCAAGGCTATTCTGAACTACATTGCCGCGCCCTGCCCGGTTTGCGGCGGCCGCCTGATGGAAAAAACCAGCCGCAAGAACCGCAAGTTCTATGGCTGTGAGCATTATCCCGAGTGCGAGTTTGTCAGCTGGGAAATGCCCGTGGTGGATAAGTGTCCCCAGTGCGGCGGTTACATGGTGGAAAAACGCGGCCGCAAGGGCGATGTGTGGCACCTGTGCGCCAACGAGACCTGCCGCTGTCGTGTGGAAGTGAAGCAGGAAGAGGAGACGGAGGAAGAATAATGCCCGATTTGCACGCAACAGTAGTGGGCGCAGGGCTCGCCGGAACAGAATCCGCATGGCAGCTGGCGAAACATGGGATTCACGTTACCCTGATCGAGATGAAACCGGAGAAGATGTCGCCTGCCCATCACTCGCCGCTGATGGCAGAACTTGTTTGCTCCAACAGCCTGCGTTCCGACCGACTCACCAATGCAGTAGGCCTTTTGAAGGAAGAAATGCGGATGCTGGATTCCCTGGTGATGAAGGCGGCAGAGGTGGCGCGTGTTCCTGCCGGCGGCGCGCTGGCGGTGGACCGTGATACATTCTCCGGTTATATCACCAAGGCATTGACGGAGCATCCGCTGATTACCGTAGAGAGCAAAGAGGTCACAGAGATTCCTGACGGTCCTGTGATTATTGCTACAGGCCCCCTGACATCCGATGCCATGAGCGAAGCCATTTCCGCTTTGCCTGGCCTTGACACGCTGAACTTCTATGACGCTGCGGCGCCTATTGTGACGCTCGAATCGCTGAATATGGAGCGGATTTTCCGTCAATCCAGATATGATAGGGGAGACGATTATCTCAACTGCCCCATGACAGAGGCAGAATACAACGCCTTTGTGGATGCCCTTCTGGCCGCCGAAACCGCGGAAATTCACGGTTTTGAGGAAAAGAAGGTTTTTGAGGGCTGCATGCCGGTGGAATCCATGGCTCGCCGTGGGCGAATGGTGCTTGCCTTTGGCCCAATGAAGCCCGTGGGGTTGAAGGATCCCCGCACGGGGAAGGAAGCTTATGCGGTTGTACAGCTCCGCCAGGACAACGAAGCCGGTACGCTGTATAACCTGGTTGGCTTCCAGACGAGGCTGAAGTTTCCGGAGCAACGCCGTGTGTTTGGCATGATTCCCGGCCTGGAAAACGCCTCTTACGCCCGCTATGGCGTGATGCACCGCAATACCTTCCTGAATTCTCCCGGCTTTCTGAATGCGCATTTCGAAATGATCAACAGACCGCAATGCTATTTTGCCGGTCAGATGACCGGTGTGGAAGGCTATGTAGAGAGCGCAGCAAGCGGACTGCTTTGCGGTCTTTCCCTGGGCCGCGATCTGCTCGGCCTTGGGACAGTAGAGTTTCCCGGCATCACCGCCATGGGTGCTATGGGCCGGTATGTTTCCACGCCCAACAAGAACTTCCAGCCCATGAACTGCTCCTTTGGCCTGATCGATGGCCTGGTGGTGGATAAGCAGCACAAGAAAATCCGCAATAAACAACAGCGATATGAAATCATTTCCGAGCGTTCGCTACAGTTTATGCGGGATTGGATCAAGGAAAATATGGTTTCAGACTTGGATTCATGATTTGTTCATATTGATGTGATAGTATAACAGTGGTTCCTGAATTCAATCCGGAGGAATAACACATGAGCAGTCCTTTCAGAGGCACCACCATCTGCGGCGTGAAGCGTAACGGCTCCATCGCCATTGCCGGCGACGGCCAGGTCACGATGGGGGAGAAAACCGTATTCAAATCCCATGCGCATAAGGTGCGCCGCATTTATAACGGCGAGGTGCTTGTTGGCTTTGCCGGCAGCACGTCCGATGCCTTTACCCTGTGCGAGATGTTTGAGGAGAAGCTGACCCAATGCGGCGGCAACCTGGAACGCGCGGCGGTAGCCATGGCACAGAACTGGCGGGGCAATCAGACCATGCGGCAGCTGGAATCTCTGATGATCATTGCCAACAAGGAGACCATGCTGATTCTCAGCGGTACAGGCGATGTGATTGAGCCTGACGACGGCGTGGCAGCTATCGGCTCCGGCGGCAATTATGCGCTGGCCGCAGCCCGGGCGCTGGTAGAAAACACTGAGCTGCCTGCACGTGAAATCGCGGAAAAGGCGCTGCATATTGCCGCGTCCATCTGTGTGTTTACAAACGATAATATTATTGTGGATGAAGCGTAAGGAGGCGATCACATGGCAGAACTGACGCCCCGTCAAATTGTGCGGGAGCTTGACCGGTATATTATCGGCCAGGATGAAGCGAAGAAATCCGTGGCCATCGCCCTGCGCAACCGGTATCGCCGCTCGAAGGTAGACGAAGCCATGCGGGATGAAATCAGCCCTAAAAATATTCTGATGATCGGCCCCACCGGCGTAGGCAAAACCGAGATTGCCCGCCGCCTGGCCAAGCTCGTTGGCGCACCGTTTATCAAGGTGGAAGCCACCAAGTTTACCGAGGTTGGCTATGTGGGCCGTGATGTGGAGAGCATTGTGCGTGACCTGGTGGAAAACGCCATTCGCATGGTGAAGGACGAGCACATCAAGCGCGTGCAGCCCCGGGCTCAGGTGCTGGCAGAGGATAAGCTGGTCTCGCTGATGGTACATCCGCCCAAGAAGCAGGCTGGCAATCCTCTTGATTTCCTGCTGGGTAAAAAGCAGGAAGAACAGCCCAGCCAGGAAGAACAGCAGAAACTTTCCGGCAAGCGCGAGGAGCTTCGCCAGCAGCTGATGCGTGGTGAACTGGAGGAGCATGAACTGGAGATCGAGGTAGAGGAGGTCGCGCCCTCGCTGGAGGTGGGCGGCAACTCCATCAGCATTGGCGATATGATGGGCAATATGATGCCCAAGAAGACCAAGATCCGCCGTGTGAAGGTAAAGGAAGCCCGCAGGATCCTCATGCAGGAGGAATCCGACAAGCTGATCGACCAGGACGCTGTGCAGGAGGAAGCAATCCAGCGGGCAGAGCAGCACGGTATCGTCTTCATTGACGAGATCGACAAGATCGCCGGGCACCGCGCCGGCAGCGGCCCGGATGTAAGCCGTGAAGGCGTTCAGCGGGACATTCTGCCCATTGTGGAAGGCAGCACAGTCAACACCAAGTATGGCCCGGTGAAAACCGACTACATGCTGTTCATCGCCGCCGGCGCCTTCCATGTG
Source organism: Clostridia bacterium (assembly GCA_017502305.1). GTDB lineage: Bacteria > Bacillota > Clostridia > Christensenellales > Aristaeellaceae > UBA11524. The sequence goes on from JAFVVG010000014.1 coordinate 85,002, forward strand.
GCCAAGGTCAGTGACCTGATTCCTGAGCTTCAGGGCCGTTTCCCGGTGCATGTTCAGCTCAAGAGCCTGACACGGGAGGACTTCCAGCGTATTCTGACCCAGCCCGACAACGCTTTGACCCTGCAGTATAAGGCGTTGTTGGCTGTTGATAAGGTTATGCTTACCTTTGAGGACAGCGCCATCGAGGCCATTGCTGAAGCTGCTTACACCGCCAACGAGACTGCTGAGGACATCGGCGCCCGTCGCCTGCACGCTGTGTTTGAGCAGCTGCTGGAGGATATTTCCTTCAATGCCGGCGATGAGGATATGCCGCCAGTGGAGCTGAAAATCAACGGTGATTACGTTCGCCAGCACCTGCACGGCGAAAACAGACCCCAGGATATGAAACGCTATATCCTGTGATATTTACAAATTTACCCGCCAGTTATAGTGGAAAACACTATGCAGGCGGGTTTTTTCGTGCTATAATATGGGCAATATGATGCTTGGAGGGATTCTGAATGAGAAGGCTTGGTTTGATCGGCGCAGGCAATATGGGCAGCGCTATCCTGCGTGGTATGCTGGACGCAAATTACATCAAGCCCAGTCAGGTGGTGGTGTGCGACAGCAGCCGTCGCCGCATGGAAGAACTCTCCGAGGAGATTCCCAGCGCCACTTATTGCGATTCTGCCATTGATCTGGTAGAACAAAGTGATATGATCATCCTGGCGGTGAAGCCACATTTCATCCAGGGTGTGCTGGATGAAGTTCGTGAGGCCCTGGATGGCAAGGCCATCATCAGCATTGCCGCCGGCTGGACGGTATCTATGCTTGCGGAAGCACTTGCGGGCACCACAGCGACATATCTTCGTGTAATGCCCAATACGCCCGCCATGGTAGGCGAGGGTATGACCGCCTTGTGCGATGATTCTACTTTCTCCAAGGATGATTTTGCCTTTGCAAAGGGCATTTTCGATGCCGTGGGACGCACGGTGATTATGCCGGAACGACTGTTCGACGGTGTGATCGCCATCAGCGGCTCCAGCCCTGCGTATGTGTTTATGATGATCGAAGCCATGGCTGACGCAGGCGTGAAGGAAGGTATTCCGCGGGCATGCGCCTACGAAATGGCTGCTCAGGCGGTGCTGGGAAGCGCACTGATGGTGCTTTCTTCCGGAACTCATCCGGCCAGCCTGAAAGATGCTGTTTGTTCTCCCGGAGGCACCACCATTGAAGCAGTGGAAGAGCTGGAGCGCAAGGGCTTCCGTGCCGCCATTATGGACGCTATGGGTGCCTGTGCGGAAAAATCCAGGAAAATGTCCAAGTAAAAGGGGAGTAACTCAATGCAGAACACACCTCGCAAGAAGGTGAATATCTATACGGACGGAGCTTGCTCCGGCAATCCCGGACCCGGCGGCTGGGGCGCTATCCTGGAGTTTGGACCTCACCGTAAGGAGCTCAGCGGATACATGGCCGGAACCACCAACAACCGTATGGAGCTCTTTGCAGCCATCAGCGCCCTGGGCGCTTTGAAAGAACCCTGTGACGTTGATCTCTATTCCGATTCCAATTATATGGTTCAGGCCTTCAACGATCACTGGATCGACGGCTGGAAGAAGAAGGGGTGGAAAACCTCATCCGGCTCCGCGGTGGAGAATCAGGATTTGTGGTTCATCCTGCTGGCGCAAACGAAAAAGCATAACGTACGGTTTATCAAAGTGAAGGGGCACGCGGATCATCCGCAGAACAACCGCTGCGATGAGCTTGCAAGGGGAGCCATTGAGGAATACCGCCGTATCAACACACCGGCGGAGAAAGAATAAATCGTCAAATACATTCATCCGGGCAGGTGACCTACGCTTGTCCGGTTATACATATTCTTCTGCAACTATTCGCTAAACCATAGTTTTACGAATAGTTTTATGCGTAAAAAATGGAAAGGAGGACGTCCTGTGGCTGATCAGTCTTATCGTGAGCAAATTGATGCCAAGCGCATTCTGCAGATTCGTTCCATCACACGCGAGCTTCCCCAGGCCTGTTCCGACTTCCTGCGCAGCATTGCAGTGACAACCGGTTCCTTTACACGCCTGGCCTATGCCATTGATCTGCGTACATTCTTCCATTTTCTCCAGTCGGAACGTGTCGCGTTTTCAGACAAGCATTTGACCATTTGGTCGGATGAAGACCTCTCCCGCGTGTCTCAGAGCGATCTGACGGCATATATCGAATACCTGACTTATTATTTCAAGTCTGATGACGAATCTGATGGACAGCCTGGCAAGGCGCTGGTCAACCACGACCTGGCCATCAAGCGCAAACTTTGCTCCATTCGATCTTTCTATGATTATCTTTTCAAGAATCACCGTGTACCTTCAAACGTGACGTTGCTTGTTCCGCTACCAAAGATTCACGAGAAACCGATTCTTCGGCTGAACCGTGATGAAATGATCAGAATGCTGAATCAGGCTGAAACCGGCGAAGGAATGACGGATGGTCAGAAACGCTACCAGAAACTGACAGCAAAACGGGATTATGCCATGCTTTCGCTGTTCCTGGGAACAGGCATTCGTGTTTCGGAGTGCGTTGGGATCAATTTGTCTGACATTAATATGGAAGAAAATGCCTTTTTGGTCACCAGAAAGGGCGGAAATCAGGTTGTTTTGTATTTTCCGGCCGAAGTTGCGACCGCTTTGGGCGAATATATTGAAGAACGCACAAAAATAGACACCCTTCCAGGTCATGAGGATGCCTTGTTTTTGTCCCTGCAAAAGCGGAGAATCACTCAGCGTGCTGTGCAGAATCTTGTGAAAAAATACGCGATGACAGCGGCGCCTCTGAAACCAAAGATCAGCCCTCATAAGCTGCGCAGCACCTTTGCAACCAATCTGTATAACGCCACGGGTGATATTTATCTGGTGGCGGACGTGTTTGGACATTCTTCGGTAGACACTACCCGCAAGCATTACGCCGACATGACGGACGCCCGCCGCCGCATGGCTGCGGAATATGTACGCCTGCCGGGCACAGATGCGGATAACGGCGACTCCCCCGACCTGAACTTTGCCAATCAGCCAGACAAGCCTGTTACTTAATCAACGATGATGGTGATGATGATCACAGCCGCAATCGCAATGATGTTCATGCTTGTGGCCGTGAAGTTTTGCCTCAAACTCTTCCTCCAGCTCAAAATCATCCACCATAATGGCACGATATTCTGCGTCGCTGTTCACACATTTCATGCAGTTGTCGCAAATCTTATTGGGATCCAGATCGCATCGGTCGCATTCGCCACAGCCGATGCACTCTTTTTCTTCAAGAACACACATTTTCTTTAAAGCCATTTCAATCACTCCCTTGATTATTCTAACACATGTTCCCCTTTTTTGCAAGAAACCGGGAACATGTGTTTGATTTTTCTTTGTGGCTATGTTATAATAAATGCACAATATATTGTAAAGGCGGCGAGTGTATGCAGCGTCCCCGTGGCGATAACCAACAGCGTATTCTTGAATTCATCAAAGCTGAAATTCAGCAGAAAGGCTATCCCCCCTCTGTCCGGGAGATTGCCAATGCCGTTGGGCTGAAGTCTACCTCCACGGTTCACGGCCATCTTCAGCGCCTGGAAAAGCGTGGTTTGCTCCACCGCGACGCCATGAAGCCGCGGGCAATGGAGATTGTTGGCGACCCCAATTTTGTTCGCAACAACTCCACTGCAGTGCCCGTTGTCGGCCGTGTGACGGCAGGTCAGCCCATTCTGGCGGAAGAAAATCTGGAGGAATATGTGGTGATTCCCGAGGTTATGCTGGGTGATGGCGAACACTTTATTTTGCTTGTTCGTGGCGACAGCATGATCGAAGCCGGGATTCTTGATGGCGACTATATCGTTGTAAAGAAGCAGTCCGACGCCAACAATGGCGAAATTGTTGTCGCCATGATCGATGACTCCGCCACAGTGAAGCGCTATTATAAAGAAAACGGACATTTCCGTCTTCAGCCTGAAAACAGTGCCATGGATCCTATTTTCGCGGATGAGGTCACCATTCTTGGCAAGGTCATTTCTCTTTATCGGCTTGTCAAGTAAGTTATTTTGATTGACTCGGAGGAATTCTTTATGGTTTATCAGGGTGAAGAACCCAAGCATCGTATTATTATTCCCAAGTATAGCCTGTGCGAGGAACTGCTAAACAGCATTTCTCACGGTGTCGGCGCACTGGCGGGCATCGTAATGCTGGTTCTGTGTGTAATCAAATCTGCTCAGCCGCCCGTCAGTGGTTACAAAATTGTTGCCAGCATTATTTTCGGTCTGACGGTTATTATTCTTTATCTGATGTCCTGCCTGTATCATGCACTGAAGGTCAATAAAGCAAAACGCGTGTTCCGGGTCATTGATCACTGCACCATTTTTTTGTTGATTGCCGGCACATACACACCCTATACCCTTGTATCGCTACGGTCCACGATTGGCTGGTGGGTGTTTGCCATCATCTGGGTAACGGCGGTGCTTGGCATTGTACTGAATGCCATCAGCCTGAAACGCTTTGCCAAACTTTCTGTGGCTCTGTATCTTATCATGGGCTGGATCATTGTTGTTGCCTATCAGGCCATGGTCACGGCGGTTTCTGCCGACGGTATGACGCTCCTGATCTGGGGCGGCGTGGCCTATACGGTTGGTGCTGTGCTGTATGCCATCGGATCAAAAAAGAAGTACTTTCACTCTGTTTTTCATTTTTTCTGTCTCATTGGCACTTTCCTTCATTTCCTGTCAATTTATCTGCATGTACTATAAGGAGATAAAGCATGTATAAGCTGATGACCGCCCAGTTGCAGGCGCTGTTGGAGAGTTGTGCACTCCCCTTGCCTGCCCTTGCCAATTGCTCTGCGTTGCTGTGGGATCACCTTGATCGGATCAATTGGGCAGGGTTTTACCTTCTGAAGGGAGATACACTCTATCTTGGTCCCTTCCAGGGCAAAGCAGCTTGCACCGTCATCCCCGTGGGTAAAGGCGTTTGCGGAACGGCAGCAGCAACGCGTGAGATACAGCTTGTGCCCGATGTGCATCTGTTTCCGGGCCATATCGCCTGCGACAGCGCCTCAAACTCTGAAATCGTTCTGCCGATCATTGTAAATGATACTTTGATTGGTGTCCTGGATATCGACAGTCCTGATTTCAACCGCTTCAATCAAGCTGACGCGGAAGGCTTGGCCACGCTTTGCGAGATTCTTGCCAGTCAAGTTTACTGGGAGGGCGGACTCCTGTGAGCGACATTGTTCTCCGTCCGTGTACACGGGATGAGTATCATGAGTTCTTCCGTGAATATGAACCCGATCCCATGATGGATCCGCATCCTTACCGTTATCAGCGAACCCATGTTGATCATTGCTTTGATTTTGATGAGATGCGCAAGTCCGACTCCCCTATCTTTGGTATTTTTGAAAATGGACGCATTGTCGGCACGCTCTCCTTAAGCCGTATGGATCACTTGGCACACAAGTGTGAGATAGGCATCGTACTTCAGCATGATGGCTGCAAAAACCGAGGCATCGGAACAAAGGCCATGAAGCTTGGGCTTGAATTGGCTGTTGGCCAATACAACATGTGTCACATATGGGCAGACACCATGGGACATAACAAGCGCATGCAGCATGTTCTGGAAAAGCTTGGTTTTGAGCTCAGGGAAACCATTTGCGGGGTATATGACTTGCCTTCCGGAAAAGAGGACAGGCTTGTTTACTGCTGGGAGGTACAGGCATGAGGAAAATTCTGATAGGCACAAACAATCCCAGCAAATTCAAGGTGTTTCTTGACTATTTGGCTGGACTTGATGTGTGCTGTGTTTCCCCCACAGATCTCAAATTGAAAGATATTCCGGCGGAAACAGAACGAACTGCTGTAGAAAATGCTCTGCAGAAAGCAAAAGCATGGCATCGCTTGACTGGTTTACCAGTCATCACAGAGGATTCTGGCCTGGTATTTGTCGATCTGCCCAAAGATCATCCCGATCAGCCTGGTGTCATGGTCCGACGCGCTTCAGGCCATGTCATGAATGACATGGAAATGCTTGAATGGTACAGCCGGGTGATTCATCGTCATGGCGGCCAGCTCAGAGCCGCGTGGGAAGATGCCTGGTGCATTCTGATCAACGAAGAGACCTACTTTCTTCACACAGATCAGCCGGAGACGCTGGCAAAACACGCTAAGCTCATGGTTGATACGCCCTGCGACACAAGGCTTCCCGGTTGGCCGCTGGACAGCCTTACGTTCGATCCAGCCACAGGAAAATACAAAGCAGAAATGCGGCTGGATGAAATGCATGCCATGACGGATGCCATCAGCAGCGAAGCCCGTCAGGAACGGCTGCAGCTTGTACAATGGATGCGGAAAACCATTATGGATATGCTGCAATAAATTAAGCCGGAATCTGTCGTTCCGGTTTCTTTTATGTATGCGCACCGGGCATAACCCGATGCGCGGAAATGTGATCAGCAGCGGTGACCGCAGACGGTGTTTTCCCGATAGCTGCCATCTCCTGAATAATTCAGGAATCCGATGCCGGACATGACAGCAACAATGGAGCCCGTCAGACCAGACCAGCCAAGAATATCAGGGTAAATCAGAATAATGACAGCAGAAATGATACCGAAGAGAATCAGCGCATAACCCAGCGTACGCATATCATTCACGCTCCTTTTATGGTCAAGGCATCTATCCCTGACCTGCTTCTTTTTATGCTAACCGACTCCGAAATGTGAAAAACCGACCGCAGTCAGCTTTAGACGGCGGTCGGATATTTCGTTCATTGGTCGGTTTTTATCAGGTTTTCGTCAATGAACTTGATATAGTCTTTACGGAGAACGTCATTCGGATGTTCAATATACCAGGCGAAAGAATCCTTAAGTCCTTCTGTTATCGGGATCGTATTCTTCAGTAATTGGCGCTGGGTTGTTACATCGAGCCGGTATTCATAATCGTGAAAAGGAAAATATGAACGCTGCGGAATAGTCTGATATATGTGTTCATACACCAATGGAGCTCCAGCGATATCATAGCAAAGGCGAACAAATTCACGAATTCTGATGCATTCTTCATTGCCAACATTAATGATATGCTGGTTTGGATGGGTCAGCAGAATGCTTTCTATAACCCGACATAGATCCTCAACATGGAAAAACTGCAGCTGCATTTCTCCGTCCTTTGGAAGAAAAAACGGACGTTTTTTTAACGCGCAATCAAATACAAAGGGTTCCCTGTAAATGTTTTGCATCGGGCCGTAAATATAAGGTGGGCGCAGAATATAGCTTTTCGGATATATGGTTCGGGCAGCTTGTTCTGCGGCAATCTTGTCTGTACCATATTTACCCCAGATCGTATTGGGGCCAACAGGCTGATCCTCCCGGAACGGTTGGTCATTGCTTTCCGGATAGACGGCTGAAGAACTGATGAGGATATAATCATCAAAAGCTTCCACCGATGCCAGAAGATTGCTTACGTCCTCGCCTGTATAGGCGCAGATGTCCAACACAGCATTGAAGTGCATTCCGCAAAGGGCCTTATGCAAATCACCACGACGGTCTGCGCAGATATGCCGTACACCCGGCTCCTGGGGCTTGCTTCCGCGGTTGAGCGCATACACCTCATGCCCTTTTGCGGCAAACCACCGGGCGGTATATCTGCTGACGAAGGTAGTACCGCCTGTCACGAGTATCTTCATAGAATGGCCGCCTTACTTGTTCTCGTAGCCCAGGTTGCGCAGGTCGTCCATGCGGTTGCGCCAGTCAGGACGAACCTTGACCCACAGCTTCAGGTTAACGTGCATGCCAAGCAGTTGCTCGATATCCTTGCGTGCTTCGCTGCCGATGATCTGAAGCATGGAACCGCGCTTGCCGATGATGATCCCCTTGTGAGCGTCGCGTTCGCAGTAGATCGTGGCGTGAATTTCCATGAAGTCATCGTTTTCTTTGTTCATGCCCATCATTTCCACGCCGATGCCATGAGGAACTTCATCACGCAGGTGCAAAAGCGCCTTTTCACGAATCATTTCAGCACAGATGAGACGCTCAGGCTGGTCCGTCATCATGTCATCGGGGAAATACTTGGGGCCAACAGGAAGCTTGGCCGTCAGGGCTTCAGTGAGTTCCTTCAGGCCGTCACCGGTCATCGCGCTGATGGGCACAATGGCATCATAGCCGCAATCGGCAAAGGAGGCAATCAGGCCCAGCAGCTTTTCCTTGGCGAGCATATCAATCTTGTTGAGCGCAAGGATCTTCGGAACCTTCTTGGTGGCCATGTCCTTCACGATCGCGCGGTCGTGCTCCCCTACCTGGGTTGCGTCTACCAGCACCAGCACGCCGTCCATACCGTCCATAGCATCGCGAACGGACTGCATCATATATTCTCCCAGGCGGGTGCGCGGATTGTGAATGCCGGGGGTATCCAGGAAAACCATCTGAAAGTTTTCCCTGGTCATTACGCCCATAATGCGGTTACGGGTTGTCTGGGGGCGGTTGGATACAATAGCCACCTTCTCGCCTACCAGGGCGTTCATCAGCGTGGATTTTCCCACATTGGGACGGCCGACAATGGTAATGAATCCGGAACGGAACTCCTGCTTCGCTTGTGTCATAAATTTTTTCTCCTGTTCTTAAGTCAGAGATTTAGGGCCGAATCCGTGGGGCAAAAGCTGGCTCAGGGGAGCTTCCTCCACATGTCCGTCCCAAGTGACGAGCACGCGGATACCAGGTGCAAACTCATTGAGTACCTGCCGGCATGCACCGCAGGGCCAGGGAGCGGATTTTTCAGCGGAAATGGCAATGGTGGTAAACTCCGTAGCTCCCTCGCTGATAGCCTTGAACATGGCTGTACGTTCCGCGCAGTTGGTCAGGCCGAAGGAAGCGTTTTCAATGTTGCAGCCCTGGAAAATGCGTCCGTCAGACGACAGAAGCGCCGCGCCAACAGCATATCCGGAATAGGGCGAATAGCTGCGTTCCCGGGCAGAAACAGCAAGCCCCAGCAGTGTTTCATCGCTCACGCTGTTTTCCTGCTCATCTCTGGCCATGCCGATACCGGACAGAATCTTTTCTTCCATTGCCCGCATGCTCCTTTTATCATCTTCTTCGATATGATCGTAGCCCATCAGGTGGCAAATGCCATGAACCAAAAGATAAGCAGCCTCGCGCTGAGGAGAATGACCGTATTCTTCCGCCTGCGCAAGGACATGCGGGATGGAAATGATCAGATCCCCCAGCATGCAGGCGTCAACCTCATCATCAAAGGCCTGGCGCAGCAGCTTGTCTGCCTGTCCTGCTGTTGTTCCAGCAGGATAGTTGATCATGGGAAACGAAAGCACGTCCGTCGCCCTGTCTACGCCCCTGTAATCGCGGTTGATTTCGTGAATCGCGTCATCGTCGCACAGGCGAAGGGATACGGCGCACTCGCGTTTGACGCCTTCCGCGTGCAGAGCATAATCCGCGGCAGTCTGCATCAGGGCCATCCAAGAAGGTTCTACCTGAGTATCAATGGACCACAGCAGAATCATGCCTGTTCCTCCTTATCCGCCGTGTCGTCTGATGCATTGACTTTTTCAGATGCTTCAGTCGTTTCGGGCACAAGGGAAGCAGTTTCTTTCACTTCATTCTGCTCAGGCGCCGGTACAGGGGCGGGCGAACTTGCAGCAGGCGCTCCTGCGTTTGGCGCGGGCATGTTGGGATATTCAATACGCTCGTGGAATACGCCGTTAAGTACCGTACAGAAAGCCTCGCAGATACCATCGATATCCCGCAGCGTCAACGGAGAATTGCTCAGCTGACTATCCTCCAGTTTGCCGCGAACGAGGCGCTCGATGAACTTTTCAATCGCCTGCGGCGTGGGATCAGGCATGGAGCGGACGGCTGCCTCGATGGTATCTGCCAGCATAACAATGGCACCTTCCTTGGTGGTTGGCCGGGTACCGTCATAGCGGAAATCAGAAATATCCACGGTCTTACCATCGGCAAGCTGCAGCGCCTTGTGATAGAAGTACATCACCGGCGTATCACCGTGGTGTTCCACAATGATGCGCTGGATTTCCGGGGGAAGACGATGCTTCTGGGCGAGCTGCAAACCATCTCGGGTGTGGGTGGTCACAATCGCTGCGGATACATAAGGATCCGTACGGTCATGGGGGTTCTCCCCCATTTGGTTTTCCTTGAAATAAAGGGGACGCTTCAGTTTACCAATATCGTGGAAATAAGCGCCTGTGCGGGCAAGCAGCGGATTGGCGCCGATGTTTTCCGCCGCGGCCTCTGAAAGATTGGCAACGATGATGGAGTGGTGATACGTGCCGGGTGCCTCCAGCAGCAAGCGGCGAAGAATCGGCTGATTGGGGTTGGCCAATTCAAGAAGCTTGCTGGGCGTTGCAAGGTTGAATACCGTTTCAAACACAGGCTGCAAACCAACGGCCAGCACGCCGCTGAGGAACGCGCCGCCCACGGACCATCCGGCGTTGTGCAGCATACCCTGCGTATTGCTGGAAGTCATCAGGTCAACGGCAAGCATCAGCACAACATTGCAAAGGGCGACCAGCAGACCGCAGACAATAACACGCAGACGCTGGGGTTTACCCTTGAGGAATCGTACGGAAATCACGCCGCCAACCAGACCGGACAGAAGAACATGAACCATCTCAGCGGTGAAGGAAGTATTGCTGCCGGCCACAAGACCGCTGATCAGCAGCGAGAGGCTCACCGTACCGGCAATGCCCGCCTGCGGTCCCAGCAAGCCGGTTAGCAGCATGGCGCCCAGGCTCAAGGGAGCAAGATAAATATGGAATAGCTTGACCATCAGCACGGAAAGCCCAACGCTGATGATCATCACGAGCATCACAACAGCTGTGCGGCGAACGTCATGAAGCGTTTCGGACGACAGCAGCTTAAGGAGAACGATCAGCGCTGTCATTGCCGCGGCAACAAGCAGCGCAGCGCCGCCATAGCTGGAGAAGTCAAAGTTGTTGTCCTCCAGAAGGCCCAGTTCACGCAGCATGGCCATTTGCTTGGTGGTAACTCTTTCGCCTTCCAGAATGATATTCTGGCCCTGGAGGTAGATCACAGGCTCCACAGCGGACATGGCCTTTTCGCGCGCCGCCTCGGTTGCTTCCTGCTCAATGACCATGTTCGGCTTCACGCAGGTACGGAGAACGCTTTGAACGATATTCTGGAAGAGCGAAATCTCAACCTTGTAGCCCACAATCTGCAGAATAGTCTGAATGGATTGATTCACCTGGCCTTCGCGGATGGTGGTGTTCAGAGCATTGGAAACTGCGGTGGTAACAGCGGAAACCATGGCGTCGTAGTCTTCGGTATCAGTTTTCAGAAGCGTTGTGGCCTGGTATCGGCTCAGATTCATGCCACTGACGAGATTCTGGGCATATTCAATGGCAGAATCCTCGAAAGTATGATAGCGCAGATCGGCGGCGGTCTGTCCTTCCTCACGGAGGGTCAGACCATACTGCTGCACGGTGCGCAGCTCAGTGAGCAGGTTATGCAGGTCCGCAAGAACTGCCTCAGAAGCACCTTCCTGAAGATGATACGTCGGCTCTACCGCATTGGCGGCTGCTTTGCGGCGTTCCTCAGTGGTGAGCTGATCCACAACATCCTTGGTGGCGGTAATGGTCTGATGAGAGATCGTACCCACCTTCAGATTATAACGCTGAGGCGCGCAGGACGCAAAGAACAGCACAAGCAGCAGCAAGCTGCCCACCGCGATGGTCAAAGCGCATTTAGCCTCAACGCTGCGGATCCATCCTGAGATCTTATGCAGAGCTCCGGATTTGTTTTTCCCTTTTTCGCTCCATTTCTGGCGCATCATTGTTTATTCTCCTTTTCCTTGCCATAATAGGCGTCGTAAGCCTGCACGATCTGCTGTACAAGCTCGTGGCGAACCACATCCTTGTGGGTCAGCTTCACCATGCCGATGGCGGGAATATCCTTCAGTATTTCAATAGCCTCCGCCAGACCGGAACGCTTGCCGAAGGGCAGATCAGTCTGGGTGATATCACCGGTGACTACAACTTTGGAGTTAAAACCAAGACGAGTCAGGAACATCTTCATCTGCTCGGAAGTGGTGTTCTGCGCTTCATCCAGGATGATGAAGGAATCACTCAGCGTACGACCGCGCATATAGGCCAGCGGAGCCACCTCCACCACGCCGCGCTCCACCATTTTCTGATAGGAGTCAACTCCCATGAAGTCATACAGCGCATCGTAGAGCGGGCGAAGATAAGGATCGACCTTCTGGGTCAGATCGCCGGGCAGAAAGCCCAGCTTCTCACCGGCCTCCACCGCAGGACGGGTCAGCACAATACGCTCGATTTCCTTGTTCTTCAGCGCCACCACAGCCAATGCCATGGCAAGGTAAGTCTTGCCGGTGCCTGCAGGGCCTACGGCAAAGGTCAGATCATGCTCCCTGATAGCCTGAACATATTCCTGCTGGCCAAGTGTTTTGCAGCGGATCTGCTTGCCGCGATGGGTAATGGCGACCACGCTGCGGAGAACTTCGTCAATCATATCCACCTTGCCTTCGCGAGCGAGGGCAATGGCATAGCGGATGCGGGTGCGATCCACCAGCTCGTGCCGGTTGATCATCTCCATCAGTTTTGCGATAACGCTTGCGGCCAGCTCGGTATCGTTCTCCTCGCCGGTGATGACGAGTTCCGATCCGCGCAGCGCAACGGTAACGCCGCATTCCTGCTCAATAAGGGCGACGTTCTGATCATTCATGCCAAAAAGAGACATATAAGCTTCCATGGAATCAACAGAGAGCAACATTTTCTTAACCTGTACCAAAAGGAGGTTCCTTCCTTTCTCGCTGCTTCTGGCCGGAGCAGCCATGCCGGGAGGAAGCTAATCATAGGATGCAGCATCCACAATGCGCTCCCCATATACGATAGCGCACACTTCCTCATCCTCTATCATACAATAATCTACCCATTTGTCAACAAAATCATCATCAAAACCGGTTTTCTCTCTCAAAATACGCATTGCCGCCTCCTCAGCCTCCCGCTTTACCTGTTCTATGGAGCGTATTGTCCGCTCTGCGCGGCATTCGCGATATTCATCAACGTGTAACATGAATGGAAAAAATAGACCTCCGAGAGGCATGGAACCGCGTTTGATGTCAAAATGCTCATATGTGGGTTTATCCGGGTTATATAAAGCAAAGAATGGCCCCTCTATCCGGATGTTTTTTTCTGAATTGCCTGTATATATTGTATTTGTTTCATAAAGGGATACTTTCGCCGATGCGCTGTCCCATACCCGAAGCTTTACAATCCCCCTGGCGCTGACTGGAATGTTTTGCTCATCCGCTCCCCTTTCGTATCCCTGGATCAGCGTCTGTCCGGCAGTAACAAGGTCCCCTGATGAAACAACAGGCGTTCCCGCAAGGGTAATCACGCACTCTACTATACCACTTTCTGCAGAAACAACATCTCTTGCTGAAGTGCATAGATGTTCGTCTTTGGAAGAAATACCTTGCACAAACGTGATACGCAGCGCTGTGCCGCGCCATCCGCATTCAATCCAGGCCACGTCCGGATATCGCCATTCCAGCTGCTCACGCAGTTCATTCAGATCAACAGATGATTTCATCATAGGCGCCTGAATACCTGTATGTCGCAGAAATATCCGGGCATCCGATACGTACGAACCTGCGTTGATCAGTGAAACGCTCCACAACATTTGCGTCATGAGCAAAATGCCGATAACCATAACACACAACAATCCACCCAACAACCAATGCCGCCGCACCCGGTCGTAATGTCGCCCAGCGCCGCATCGGCTGCCTTGTGTGATCTGCCAGCCGCCTTGAACGGCGATGGCAACAAGAACCGGCAGCCTGCTTTCATCAATCAGGAAAGTACATCTTCTTCCGCGTCGCCGTGCTTTCAGGCATGCAACTCCCTGTTCTGCCGTCATGCGGAAGAAACGCTCCAGGTTCAAGCCTTCCACTGTAACGAAGCGCTTCAGCCCCTTCACTTATTTTCCTCCCTGAATGGTAATATTGTCTATGCTGCCGGCAATCACGGCTTCAAAGGCCGTATAGGTCTTGAAATACATTTCTTTTCCGGTCACGTGAAGCTTTCCGGCGGATGTCCGCAAAACAATCTCATCTTCCTGATAACATTCCAGTCCTTTATGCTGTTCGATATGCACAAGTTCGTTACCGCTCAAGGTAATGACAGGCACATCGCTGGTAAGTTCAGCGGGGAAAAAACGCATCTCGCGCAAAACGTATCACCTCCTGCACAAGCCTATGCGGATGATTCCGTAACATTTCCCCAAGAAGAAGGAGTTTACATTTTTGCAAAGAATGTTATAATGAATTGATTATTCCTTAACTTTTCAGATAGGTGGTTTGATGCATGGCGCAGGTAAACGACATCGGCATTGATCTGGGTACATCCAACGTACTCATCTATATGAAGGGCAAAGGCATCGTTCTGCGTGAGCCGGCGGTGGTTGCCATAGAGCGTGAAACCAAGAAGGTTCTCGCTGTTGGCAATGATGCCTATCGTATGATCGGCCGCACCCCCAACAACGTGCTGGCTATCCGTCCGCTCCGCCAAGGTACTGTGGCTGATTTCGAGCTGACCAGTACCATGCTGCGCTATTTCGTCGGCAATGTGGTAGGCAGGCGTATGTTCTCCCGTCCCCGCGCGGTGATCTCCGTTCCTTCAGGCGTGAACGAGGTGGAAAAGCGCTCGATCATCAGCATCATGTTCGACGCCGGCATGCGACGCACCCAGCTGCTGGATCGTCCAATTGCAGCCGCCTTGGGCGTTGGCATTCAGTTTCAGGAGGCCTATGGCACCATGATCGTTGATATGGGAGCCGGCGTTACGGATATCGCCGTGCTTTCCATGGGCGAGGTTGTGGTTTCCAGCTGTGTACCGGTTGGCGGCGATTACTTCGATGACGCCATTGTACGCTACCTGCGCAAAAAGCATAATCTTCTCATTGGAGAACGTACCGCCGAGGAAATCAAAGTCAACATCGGCTGCGCCATTCCCATGGCCAATGAGATCACCATGGATGTTACGGGTCGCAACCTGATTTCCGGCATGCCCAAGACAATCTCTGTCACCAGCGCCGACATTTATGAAGCGCTGAAAGAGCCTGTCAGCGAGCTGATCGAGGATATTCAGGCAGTCATCGAACGCACTCCCCCGCAGCTGGCCTCCGACATTTTCGAGGATGGTATCGTCTTCACCGGCGGCGCCGCTGCGCTGAACGGCCTTTCTGAAGCCATTTACGCCGCGCTGAAGGTACCCTGCGGTGTTGCGGACGATCCCCAGACCAGCGTTGTCATGGGCTGTGGCCGTGCGCTGGAGGATCTCAACGGCATGAAGCATCTCCTGGGCGACAGCCGCCGTGGCTGGAACAGATAAATTACTGCTGACTGATATGCGGTGCATTCCCTGAAAAAAGGAATGCACCGCTTTTTATGTTCATATTCTTTTCTGCGGAGGTGAGAACATGACTGATTTGGAGCTGTTTGCGAGGCTGATCCAATGCGAGGCTGGCGGCGAGGGCGATAATGGTATGCGGGCTGTTGCGAGCGTTGTAATGAATCGTGTACGTACAAAAGCCGGCGAATACGGACGATATAATACCATCCGGGATGTTATCTATCAGACAGGTCAGTTCAACTGCGCCAGAACCGTTCTGGGGGGCGAACCCAATTATCAGAACGTATACAACATGAACCCATCCCAGGAGCATTACGATATCGCCCAATGGGCCATCGACGGCGGACGTCTTGCCAACCTGTGGCAGGCGCTTTGGTTCTACAATCCCTATTCCCCTACCTGCCGGAATAATTTCCCGTCAGCAGTAGGATACTTCGTCATCCGGATTGGAAACCATTGTTTCTACAATCCGGCATCTTCCTACGCGCAAACGTGATTACAGTTTCATCACCATGATAAGACACGGGTTGCTTTCATCCCAAAGCGTAGGAAAGACTTCCAGGGGCAGAAAACCCATGTGTTCATAGAACATACGGGTGTGATCATATTCCTGGCAGGTCCCAGCTGCCAGCGTTTTGACCTGCGCATATTGATATCCCAGTTTCCGTGCTTTCCGGAAGAACGCAGCAACCAACGCTTTTCCAGCTCCGCGGCGGTGATGAGCTTTCTTCACACCCATGACGCATAGCTCGGCCGTAGCAGGACTTGTTTCTTTCAGGGTAATAAAGCCAACGTACTCCTCGTTTATATTAGCGGCGAAAAAAGAAAGTTCGGCGCTTTCGTTCACATAGGATGCGGCGGATTCCGGAATTCCAAACCACTCAGGCAGGTCAGCCAAAACATCTGCTGCAATCCGTCGTTTCTCAGCAGGATTGATGATTTCAACTATTTTCATGGGATCACCCTCCGAAACCATTATAGCATATTTCACATCTGGCACAAGTACATAATCTGTGATACAATATCCCCTGACGCAAAGGGGGATGTATCATGGCCTGTGCCTTTCAACTGATGGATGTTTCGCTGCATTACAGCGAGAAGGATTTGCTCAACCATGTGAATCTGACCATTTCAGATGGCGATCGTATTGGTGTGGTGGGGCGCAACGGCGCCGGCAAATCAACGCTTCTGCGCCTGCTGGCAGGTCATGAAGAGCCTGACAAGGGAGAAGTCTCCGTGCGCAGGAATCTGAGCATAGCCTATCTGCCGCAGACACCTGCTTTGCATGACGATGACACCATAACCCAGGCGGCGCTGGCTTATCTTCCCGCCCGCCCCGGCGAAATAGCCGAGGCCGCGGCCTATGAGGCACAGACCATTCTTACGCAGCTTGGTTTTGCAGACCTGAATACCAAGGTGGGAACGCTTTCAGGCGGCCAGCGCATGCGTGTTGCTCTGGCCGGCGTGCTGTGCCGTGAAAGCGACGTGCTCTTGCTGGACGAACCCACCAATCACATTGACCTGGACATGGCCCAGTGGCTGGAAGACCGGCTTATGGCCCGGAAGGGTACGCTGATCGTGGTTACCCATGACCGATACCTGCTGGAACGTGCCTTTAATCGCATTCTGAACGTGGGCGGCGGTCGGGTGGACAGTTACCAGACAACCTATGCCGGCTACCTGGAGGAGCGTGCCCAGCGGGAGGAAATGGAAGCAGCCACCCTGCGCAAAAACAAAAGCCTCTACCGCAAGGAACTGGCTTGGATCCGCCGCGGCGCCCAGGCGCGCTCCACCAAGGCCAAGGGCCGCATTGACCGTTTTGACGCCCTGACCGAAGCCATTCAGGAAGCGCCACCGGAGGAAACCCTGGCAATGAAGAGCGTAGCCAGTCGCCTGGGCCGCAAGATCATCTCATGGGATCATCTCAACGTGGCTGTCGGCGGGAATACGCTGATCCGTGATTTCTCTTATACCCTGCTCCGTGACGACCGTATGGGCATCATTGGCAGCAATGGCGCGGGCAAAACCACGCTGCTGCGGACCTTGTGCGGTGAAATCCCCGCCGAAAGCGGCGTTATCGAGATTGGAGACACCGTCAAAATTGGCTATTTTGCCCAGCATTGCCCCAAGCTGGACCCTGACACCCGCATCATCGACGCCGTGCGGGATGTGGCGGTACATGTCTATACCCCCGATGGAGATCTCTCCGCATCGCAGATGGCGGAAACATTCCTGTTCCCCTCTCATATGCAATACCAGAAGGTTTCCAGCCTTTCCGGCGGCGAAATGCGCCGCCTGTACCTGCTGCGCATTCTGATGGCGGCGCCCAATGTGCTGATCCTGGACGAACCAACCAACGATCTTGACCTGGAAACGCTGAATGTGCTGGAAGACTATCTGGACAGCTTCCAGGGCGCGATTATCGCCGTCAGCCATGACCGCTATTTCCTTGACCGCGTAACACAGCACCTGTTTGCTATTGAAAACGGCGCAATGGTGCCCTACATTGGCGGCTATCAGAGCTATCTTGACGCTCATAACGAGGATGCCACCGTCCGACCCAAGTTGGAAAAGACCGAACAAAAACCGACGGTCGGTCGGTCTAACAGCAATTCGGCGCTGAAGTTCACCTTCAAGGAGCAGCGGGACTTCGATACCATCGACGAGACCATCGCTTCCCTGGAGGAAAAGCTGGAGAACCTGGCCAAGGAGCTGGAAGACAACAGCAGCAACTATGCCAGGGTGACAGAGCTGATGCAGCTGCAGGAAGAAACCCAGCAGCAGCTGGACGAAGCCATGGAACGCTGGATGTACCTTCAGGAGAAATATGAGCAAATACAGGTGTCTAAACAATGAAAACAGCCCCGGAATCCAACTGATGGATTCCGGGGCTTTCGTATGCGATCAGGCAGTTACAATGGCGTTGGCTTCGTGGAGCTTCAGATACTCCACCGCCCATTCACGCATCTTGTATTTCTGAATCTTGCCGGCGGCGTTCATGGGGAAATCCTCCACAAAGGCCACATAGCGGGGCGTCTTGTGCTTGGCCATATGGGTCATGACGTATTCCTTCATCTCCGCCTCGGTGGAGGTTTCGCCTTCCTTCAGCACCACGCAGGCCATGATCTCCTCGCCATATTGCTTATCCGGCACACCGATGACCTGCACATCCTTGATCTTGGGGTGGGTGTAGAGGAAATCCTCGATCTCCTTGGGGTAGATGTTTTCGCCGCCGCGGATGATCATATCCTTAATGCGGCCAGTGATCTTGTAGTTGCCGTTCTCGTCACGGCGGGCCAGGTCGCCGGTATGGAGCCAGCCGTCCCTGTCGATGGCCGCGGCGGTGGCTTCGGGCATCTTGTAATAGCCCTTCATGATGTTGTAGCCACGGGCCACAAATTCGCCGTCCACACCGTCGGGCACGGGCTGGTTGGTTTCGGGGTCCACGATGCGGCACTCCACGCCAAAGATGGCGCTGCCCACCGTGTTCACGCGGACGTCAATGCTGTCTGTAGTCTTGGACATGGTGGTGGCGGGGCTGGCCTCCGTCTGACCATAGGTGATGCAGATTTCGTCCATGTGCATCTTCTGGATAACCTCTTCCATAACCTTGATGGGGCATGGGCTGCCAGCCATGATGCCGGTACGCATGTAGCTGAAATCCGTCTTGGGGAAATCTTCGTGGCCCAGCATGGCAATAAACATAGTGGGTACGCCATGGAAGCAGGTGATCTTCTCCTGATTGATGCAGGCCAGGCCGCGCTTGGGCGAGAAGGCCGGAATGGGGCTCATGGTCACGCCGTGGGTCATGGAGGCCGTCATGGCCAGCACCATGCCGAAGCAATGGAACATGGGCACCTGGATCATCATGCGGTCAGCGGTGGAAAGATCCATGCAGTCGCCGATGGCCTTGCCATTGTTCACCACGTTGTAGTGAGTCAGCATAACGCCCTTGGGGAAGCCGGTGGTGCCGGAGGTATATTGCATGTTGCACACGTCATGCTTGCTGATGGCGTTGGCACGGCGTGTAACCTCGGCAGGATCAACCTTTTCCGCCATAGAGATGGCGTCTTCCCAGGTGAGGCAGCCTTCCTGACGGCTCTCGATGGTGATAATGTTACGCAGGAAGGGGAACTTGCGGGTGTGCAGGGGCTGGAACTGGTCGTGGCCCTGCAGCTCCGGGCACAGCTCCTTGATGATCGAAACATAGTCGCTGTCCTTGTAGCCATCCACCATTACCAGGGTATGGGTATCGCTTTGGCGCAGGAGGTACTCAGCTTCATGAATTTTATAAGCGGTATTCACCGTCACCAGCACAGCGCCGATCTTCACCGTGGCCCAGAAGGTGATGTACCAGGCGGGAACATTGGTAGCCCAGATGGCCACGTGGTCGCCCGCCTTCACGCCCATGGCGATGAGGCTGCGGGCAAACTCGTCCACATCATCACGGAACTGGCTGTATGTACGCGTATAGTCAAGGGTGGTGTAGCGGAAGGCATACTGGTCAGGGAACTCCTCCACCATGCGGTCCAGCACCTGAGGGAAGGTCAGGTCGATGAGGTGATTCTTGGGCCAGACGTACTTGCCGGTCTTGCGGGCGTTATCCTGCAGGCGGTGGCTGGTGTGGTCGTTGCCCATGAACTGTTCCATATAATTGGCAAAGTGCGGGAATACAATGCCGGCGGACTGCAGGTCGGGCGCAGTATTCTTGACCCATTCCAGGCTGATATAGCCCTCGTAGTTCACCGAGCGGAGCGCACGGATCATGCTTTCGATGGGCATATCACCCTCGCCCATGATCTTGTATTGCACCTTGCCGTCCACCATCACGGAATCCTTGATGTGAATATGCTTGATATACACACCCAGGTTCTGAATGGTGGTCTCGGGCTTTTCATTGGCAAAACGATAAGGATGGTGCATGTCCCACAGGGCAGCCACATAGTCGCTTTCCACCCGCACCAGCAGGTCACGCAGGCGGTTGGTGTCGGAATAGACGCCGTTGGTTTCCACCAGCAGAATCACATCATGCTCCTCTGCATAGGGAACGATGTCCTTCAGAGCCTTCAGAACGATCTCGTCGTCCACTTCGCCCTCAATATCAGCGTTCCTGTCACCCAGGAGGCGGATATACTTGGCTCCCAGTTTTTCCGCAAGGCGGATGTATTCCTTGATCTCCTCCTTGGTATCTTCCCAGCAGTGCTCGTCCTTAAGTACGCAGCCGGTAGACAGGCAAGGGATCTCCAGGCGCATACGCTTCAGATTGGCAATGGTGTTGTCGATCTGATCCGCGCGAAAAGGCTGGGCGCGAACGGAAAAAATATCGTTGCCCAGGCCGCGCATTTCGATGCCGTCGAAGCCAAAGTCCTTGGCCATGGAATAAATATCGCTCCAGGAAAAATCAGGGCAACCCAGGGTGGAAAATGCCAGTTTCATAACACAAGACCTCCTTGTATTGGGTGCCGGCAATGAAAAATGCTTCCATCTCCGGCAGGAAACTGCAAGAGACGAAAGCATGAATGTCATATCTTCCGCGGTACCACTCTTGTTGGCGGCATGGCCGCCCACTCCGGCATCTCATGAATGCCTTTCCCGTTCACGGTGGAATCCGTCTGACATTACTGGGCGCTGAAGCACCGTTGTGCCAGCCGCTCAGGGGCCAGTACCAGCCGTTATCCCCACCTGCTTGCACCAACCGCAGGCTCTCTTGAGGCGGACGCTCGGCCGTTTCTCCCCGTCATGGCGTTTATGAGAAGCATATTACTACCGTATCTGTTCCGTGTCAAGAATGAAAGCTGTTTTTTCTATGTACTTCAACCATTCGCTTCCTCGGGATTCCAATCCATAACCGTAACATCCGCCCCCAAAGCACTCAGCATACCGGGAAGGTCTTCGTATCCCCGGGCGATATGTCCCTGGGGGTCCTGGAGCATCGTCTCACCTTCCGCTGCCATGCCTGCTAAGATCATCGCCGCACCTCCGCGAAGATCTGTGCTGTTTACCGTTGCCCCCGCCAGCGGCTGTCCGCCATTCACAAGTGCAATGCGATCCTCAATACGGATGTGTGCGCCAAGCCGTACCATCTCTCTGGCGTGCATGAACCTGTTTTCAAAGATTGTTTCAAGAAACACGGATGTGCCCTGCAGCCTGAGCGCCAGAGCCATCATAGGCGCCTGCATATCAGTCGGGAAACCGGGATACGCCAGCGTTCGAACCTGAAAAGGATGAATGGCACGACCCGAAATTCTAAGCCCTGATGAACATTCCTTGATGATTGCGCCAGCCTCCTTTAGTTTAAACAGCACAGCTCTCATGTGTTCCGGAGAAGCATTGCGCAGGAGTACGCTGCCATCCGTCATGGCGGCAGCACAAAGCATCGTACCGGCTTCAATACGATCAGGAATAGGACGATAGACGCAGCCATGCAGCTGCTTCTGACCTTCGATATAAAGCGTACCTGTACCAATGCCTTCTATTTTTGCGCCCATTGCGTTCAAAAACTTGCATAAGTCAACAATTTCAGGTTCCTTCGCGGCGTTTTCAATGCGGGAATTGCCTCTCGCCAATACAGCTCCAAGCAGAATATTTTCCGTGGCGCCTACGCTTGGAAAATCAAGATATACGCTGCCACCACGCAGCTCTCCCTGAAGCGTGATCGCCCCGGATGTCAGATGCGCGTGTGCGCCAAGGGCCTCAAGACCTTTAATGTGCAGGTCAATGGGCCGTTGCCCAATGGCACATCCTCCCGGCAGGGCAACCCGGGCGTAGCCTGTACGCGCAAGAAGCGGACCCATGATCAGAACAGATGCTCGCATATGGCTCAGTAGATTCTGTGACGTAGGCGAGCAAGGCGCTTCAGACCAAAGCGCAACGCTTGTTCCGTCCCTTTGAATGTGCACACCGCACTCATCCAGGATGTTCAGCAGCGTATCAACATCCGTAAGACACGGTACATTTTCAATAGTAACAGGATCCCGGGTGAGCAGTCCTGCACACATCAGGGGCAGTACAGCGTTCTTGGCGGAATGAATCTGCACTTCACCGCTGAGACGTTCACAATGTCTGATACGATAGATCGCCATATCGAAACCTCCCTGCTGAAGGTCATTTTGCCCGAAAACAGGCGATTCCATGCCGGAAATAAGCATTGTTTTCTTGACTTTTGGGCCATATTTGCGCATAATAGGCATAAGTGGGATTTTGCGCAATTTCGGCCCACGGGAAGGGAGTATGTGGTTTTGTCCAGCACCGTAACCAATGTGCAGAAGGGCTCCATTGCCGATCACATCGGCCTTCGTCCCGGGGATGTGCTGGAGCGCATTGCCGGCGAACCTGTCATTGACCAGATTGATTATCAGGCGCTGACAGCCAGGGAAAACTTCTCCATCGAAGTGACCCGAAACGGCAAAACCATGTCCTTCCGCGTCCGCAAAGAAGATTGGGAGCCCTTGGGCATCACGCTGGATCAATCCATCGTTTCCAAGCCCCGATCCTGCCGCAACCACTGCATTTTCTGCTTCATCGATCAGATGCCCGCCCACATGCGTGATACCCTCTATGTGAAGGATGACGACTGGCGGCTTTCCCTGATGATGGGCAACTTCATCACCATGACCAATATTTCCGAAAGCGAAATGGATCGCATCATCCGGCGGAAGGTTTCACCCCTGTATGTCTCCGTACAGGCCACCGATCCCGAGGTTCGTGTGAACATGCTGCGCAACCCACACGCCGGCGATATCATGGACAAGCTTCGGCTGCTCAGGGAAAACGGAATCCGCTTTCATTGTCAGCTCGTGCTTTGCCCCGGCTGGAACGACGGTGATGTGCTCATGAAATCCATCAGCGATCTGAAGAGCCTCGCTCCCGCCGCTTGCTCCGTAGCCCTTGTGCCCGTGGGATTGACCAGGCATCGGGATGGTCTGCCAGAGATCAAGGCCTACACCAGGGAAATGGCAGCTGAATTGCTCGAGACCATCCATCCCTTGCAGCAGCAGTTCCTGGAAGAGCTCGGCACACGCTTTGTCTTTCCGGCGGACGAGTTCTACTGCCTTGCCGGCTATCCCTTGCCGGAGGATGAGGAATATGAGGATTATCCCCAGATCGAGAACGGAATCGGCATGCTAAGAATGTTCGAAACGGATCTTCGCTTCGCTGCGGAGGATTATCCTGTGGCTCAAACCAAGCCAAGAAAGCTTGTCATCGCCTGCGGAACATCCATAGCCGCGCAGATGCAGGCCTGGTGCGATCAGTACGCGCCCAAGGGTACATCGGTGCAGGTTGTCCCTGTCATCAACCGTTTCTTTGGCGAATCCGTCACCGTTACTGGGCTGATCACCGGCGGTGATCTGGCAGAGCAGCTGCAGGGCGTTGAGTGTGATGAAATACTGATTTGCAGAAACATGATCCGGAATGAGGGCGACCTCTTCCTGGACGATATGACCTTAGAAGATGTGCGCAAAGCGCTTCCCGCTCCCCTGCGTATCGTGGAGAACACCGGAGAAGGATTCTGGCGCGCCATCAGTGGATTGGAGGATCAATAAACCATGGCAAGACCCCTGGTAGCTATCGTAGGCCGTCCCAATGTGGGCAAGTCTACTTTCTTCAATAAAATCGCCGGCAAGCGCATCAGCATCGTAGAGGACACGCCCGGTGTAACCCGCGACCGCGTATATGCCGACGTGGAATGGATGAACCGAAAGTTCACCCTCATTGATACCGGCGGCATCGATCCCCGCAGCGATGATGTGCTGCTTTCCCAGATGCGCCGCCAGGCTGAAATCGCCATGGACACTGCAGATGTGATCTGTTTCTTTGCCGATGGCCGCGACGGCCTCACCGATGATGACCGTGAGGTAGCCAACCTCCTGCGTAAAACCCACAAGCCCTTGCTTCTTGTTATCAACAAGATGGACTATGCCGGCCTGAACGATAACCTCTACGAGTTTTACGAGCTGGGCCTGGGCGATCCCATCGGCATCAGCAGCGTGAACATGCTGGGCCTGGGCGACCTGCTGGAGGAAATCTGCAAGAATCTTCCTCCCCAGGAAGAGGGCGAAACCGAGGATGACGAGCATGTGCTGCAGCTGGCTGTGGTAGGCCGTCCCAACGTAGGCAAGAGCTCCCTGGTGAATAAACTCCTCGGCCAGGAGCGGACCATGGTATCCGATATTGCCGGCACCACCCGCGACGCCATCGATACCAAATTCACCGGTGCCAACGGCACGGAGTACAACATCATCGATACTGCCGGCATCCGCCGTAAGCGTGTGGTGGAGGAAGAAACCCTGGAGCGTTACAGCGTGCTGCGTTCCATTGCCGCCATCCGCCGCTGCGACGTGGCGTTGCTGCTCATCGACGCCAACGATGGCGTTACCGAGCAGGATACCAAGATCGCCGGTCTCATCCGCGATGAGGGTAAGGCCGTCATCATTGTGGTGAACAAGTGGGACGCCATTGAAAAGGACACAGGCACCCTGGAAAAGTACCGCAAGCAGATCATGGAAGATCTGAAGTTCATGGATTACGCCCCGGTGCTGTTCCTTTCCGCCCTGACGGGCCAGCGTGTGCATACGGTGCTGGACATGGTGGATCAGGTCTGGGCCATGGCCTCCAAGCGCGTACCCACCGGTGTTCTGAATGACGTTCTGGCTGATGCTACCGCTGACCTCCAACCCCCGGCTTCCAACGGCCGCCGCCTGAAGATCTATTACCTGACCCAGCAGAGCACCTGCCCGCCTACTTTTGTTCTTTTTGTCAACGACGAAAGCCTGATGCATTTCGCCTATGAGCGCTATCTGGAAAACTATTTCCGCAAAACGTTCGATTTCACCGGAACACCCATCCGATTCATCCTCAGAGAAAAGAAAAAGGAGAAATAATCGCAGATGAAGATCCTCACTTATGTTCTGGTTGCTGTTATTGCCTATCTGCTGGGTTCCATTTCCACCGGTCTGCTGGTAGCCAAGTACTTCAACGGCCCCAACCTGCGGGAAGTCGGCAGCAAAAACACCGGTGCGAGCAATGTACTGCGTACCATGGGCCTGAAAAGCGGCCTGATCACCTTCGTTGGCGACTGTCTTAAGTCCCTGCTTGCCTGTCTCATCGGCAACTGGCTGCTGGGCCACAATGGCGCCATGCTGGCTGGCCTGTTCGTCATTCTTGGCCACAACTGGCCCATCTTCTTCCAGCTGAAGGGCGGCAAGGGTGTTGCCAGTTCCTGCGGCGTGATGCTGGTGTGCTTCCCCATCCCTGCCATTATCAGCTTTGTGGTAGCCATCGCTATCATTGCATTCACCAAGTTCATTTCCCTGGGCAGCATGTGCATGCTGATCTGCTATGCCCTGCTGATCACCTTATTCTTCAACGGCGGCAGCATCATCGCAATTCTCTGGGCTATTCTGCTGGCGGCCCTGTGCGTGTTCCGCCACCATGCCAACGTAGGCCGCCTGCTTGCCGGCACCGAAAGCAAGATCGGCCAGAAGGTCAAGTAAGTAACGCCCTTTAGGGCTTTGGAGGAAACAACTGTGTCCGACAGACTTTCCAAAATCCGCAACTTCTGCATCATTGCTCACATCGATCACGGCAAATCTACCCTGGCAGACCGTATTCTCGAGAAGACGGGTGTATTTGAGCGCCGCGAAATGGTGGAGCAGATTCTCGACAGCATGGAGCTGGAGCGCGAGCGTGGCATCACCATCAAGAGCAAGGCTGTTCGCATGGAATACAAGGGCAAGGATGGTGAG
Organism: Clostridia bacterium; assembly: GCA_017502305.1. Classification (GTDB taxonomy): domain Bacteria; phylum Bacillota; class Clostridia; order Christensenellales; family Aristaeellaceae; genus UBA11524. The sequence goes on from JAFVVG010000014.1 coordinate 111,166, forward strand.
ACCTATACCCTGAATCTCATCGATACCCCTGGTCACGTTGACTTCACCTACGAGGTCAGCCGCGCCCTGGCTGCCTGCGAAGGCGCGCTATTGGTGGTTGACGCTACCCAGGGCATCGAGGCGCAGACGCTGGCTAACGTCTATATGGCCCTGGAGCACGACCTGGAAACCATTCCAGTCATCAACAAGATCGATCTTCCCTCCGCCCAGCCCGAAGTTGTCCGCCAGGATATCGAAGACGTTATTGGCCTGGACGCCTCCTACGCGCCTTGCGTATCCGCCAAAACCGGTCTCAATATTGAAGACGTGCTGGAAGCCATTGTGCAGCATATTCCCTCACCCAAGGGTGACGAGACCGCCCCCCTTCAGGCTCTGATTTTTGACGCTTTTTACGATAACTATCGTGGCGCTATATGCTTTGTACGTGTGAAGGAAGGAACGCTCCGTGCCGGCATGCGCATGCGCCTGATGGCAACCGGCGGTGAATTCGATATCGTGGAGGTTGGTACCTTCAACCCCGGTTATCAGCCCTGCGACGCTCTGCGCCCAGGTGATGTCGGCTATGTGGCCGCTTCCATCAAGGATGTCCGGGAAACCCGCGTTGGTGATACCATCACCGATGCCGCTCACCCGGCTGCCAAGCCCCTGCCCGGCTATCGCCAGGTGACGCCCATGGTCTTCTGCGGCATTTACCCTGCCGACGGTGCTGATTATCCCGCTCTGAAGGACGCCCTGGAGAAAATGCGTATGAACGACGCTTCCCTCTCCTTCGATCCGGAAACCTCCGTGGCTCTGGGCTACGGCTTCCGCTGCGGCTTCCTGGGGTTGCTGCATATGGATATCATCACAACCCGCCTGGAGCGCGAGTGGGACCTGAACCTTGTCACCACCGCCCCCAGCGTTATTTACCGTGTGACCAAGACAGACGGCTCTGTGCTGATGATCGACAACCCCACCAACCTGCCCAGGGTGGACGAGATCAGCTGCATGGAGGAGCCTTTTGTACACGCCACCATCTACACCCCTCAGGACAGCGTGGGTACGCTGATGGATCTGTGCAAGGACAAGCGTGGTATTTTCCTGGACATGCAGTATGAAGGCAACCGTGTGAAGCTGAATTATGACATGCCGTTGAACGAGATCATCTTCGATTTCTTCGATCAGATCAAGAGCCGCAGCCGCGGTTACGCCTCCTTCGATTACGAGCTGAAGGATTACCGCGAGAGCGACCTTGTCAAGCTGGACATCCTGCTCAACGGCGATTTGTGCGATGCCTTCTCCATCATTGTCCATCGCGAGAAAGCCTATGGACGTGGCCGCGGCATCTGCGAAAAGCTGAAGGACGTCATTCCGCGCCAGATGTTCGAGATTCCCATTCAGGCAGCCATCGGCGGCAAGGTCATTGCCCGCGAAACGGTGAAGGCCATGCGCAAGGACGTGCTTGCCAAGTGCTACGGCGGCGATATCACCCGAAAGAAGAAGCTGCTTGAAAAACAGAAGGAAGGCAAAAAGCGCATGCGCCAGTTCGGCACCGTGCAGGTTCCCAGCGAAGCCTTCCTGGCTGTTCTCAAAATGGACTGACGAGGTGGATCATGGCCCTGCTTCCCCAGAACGAGCTTGCACGCCCCTTTACCGCGTGCTTTACAGGACACAGGCAGCTTGATGAACGAGAGCTGCCTTGTCTTGTTATGCGGCTGGATCAGGTGCTGGAGAAGATGTATCAGCTTGGATACAGGCGCTTTATCTGCGGCGGCGCTCTCGGCTTTGATATGCTGGCGGCAGAAAGGATTATCAACATGAAAAAAAAGCACGGGGATATTACCCTCGTGCTGGCGATTCCCTATGCCGAACAGTCCAAAGCCTGGCCCGTTGGCGAAGGCCAGCGCTACGAGCGTATTCTTTACGCAGCAGATGAAACCCATGTGCTCTCCCGCCATTATTACAAGGGCTGCATGCTGGTTCGCAACAGGTTTATGGTGGATCGTTCTTCCTATGTCATTTGTTACCTTACAAGCATCAAAGGCGGCACAGCTTCCACCGTGGCCTATGCCTCCAGGCTGGAAAAAACCATCCTGAATCTGGCCATGGAAGACGCATGCGCCGCCTTCTGCAAGTGAATCAGTCTCTCCGCCGGATCTCGTGAATGGAGCCTTCCACGTATTGCTCCTCGTTCTTGATCTCCCAATGGAGAAGAACGGTCAGCGCGGCACGCAGGGCAATCACAGCGCCCAGGATCGCCAGTTCATTCCAATCGCGGGCCAACACAGTGCGAAGCACCTCGCCGCCCAGCTTGAATTCAAGTGCCAACGCAATGCCCTGGGCCAGCTTCAGGCGGATGTGAGGATCATTTTTGAAATAGCCGATGATGCCCTGAACCGCTGTAATCAGCAAAACCAGGATACCGGCCAATTCCACCAGATGGATGCCGATCTCCGCGGCATAGTGAACAACATCCTCCAGGAATTTCACAACGTTTACCATATGTACCTCCGGTGAGAATTTGTTATTTCTATTATACACATTATTTCAAAAAAAGACACTACTTTTTTGTTAAGGTGATTCCATGGAGCTGTACATCCACCTGCCCTTCTGCAAAAGCAAATGCAGATACTGCGACTTCGCTTCCTATGCCGGCTGCGAAAAGCATATGACGTCCTATGTAGAGGCGCTTCTCACAGAAGCCGAAACAGCAGCAAGAGAGCTTCCAACCAGGGAAATTGAGACCGTCTTTATCGGCGGCGGAACGCCTTCTCTTCTTCCTGCAGATCTGTTGGAACTTCTTCTTTCAGGTATTCACCACACTTTTGAACTTCCTCGGGGGATTGAATTCACCACTGAGGCCAATCCCGGCACCTTAACAATGCCATGGCTGGAAACTGCCGTAAAATATGGCGTAAACCGGCTGTCCATGGGCATGCAGGCTTTTCAACCGGAGCTTTTGAAAACCCTTGGCCGTATCCACAGTTTTGATCAGGTAAAAGAATCCGTAAACATGGCGCGATCGACAGGCATCAGCAATATCAGCCTTGATCTGATGTTCGGCTTGCCGGGCCAGTCCATTGAGCATTGGCGCGAAACCCTACGCGCGGCGTTGTCTCTTCAGCCCCAGCACCTCAGCTGCTATGGCTTGATTCCCGAAGAAAATACGCCGCTGAAGGCCGACCTTGACGCTGGCAGGCTCATTCTCCCGGATGAGGAAGATGAACGTATCATGTATGACGAGGCAATTGATTTGCTCAGCGTCAACGGCTACGAGCAATATGAAATATCCAATTTTGCAAGGCCAGGCTTTGCCTGCCATCACAATCTTGGCTATTGGCGGCAAATCCCCTATCTCGGACTGGGTGCTTCCGCAAGCTCCATGCTGCCAACCACATCAGGCAAGGCTGTGTATTTACGCCAAACCAATCCACCTGGGCTGCAGGAATATATGCAAATGGTGAAGAGTGAAAACTGGAGCCGCCGCGAAACCATTGCTGTTACCCGGGATGATGCAAAGTTTGAAACCATGATGCTTGGTCTTCGCACAACACAAGGCATTAGCGAGCTGGCTTTTGATGAAATGCATGGCATATCCCTGAATGCATGCTATGGTGCGAAGCTTGCCGATCTCGAAAAGCGTGGCTTGGTATGCAGCCAAAGCGGTTTTTGGCGGCTTACACGGCGGGGCATGGATGTGCAAAACGCCATACTGGTTGAATTAATGGATGAATGAGCAAAGCACCGGATCTCTTTGATCCGGTGCTTTTACCTTACGCCTTTGTTTTGCCTGCCATCCGGTACGCCTCATCATACAGCCAGTTCTGGCTGGACAAAGGCGTTGCCGTTCCGGGATAACGGCGCACATATTTTCCCTCGGCCGTCTGTTCACGGGCCTGCACATTATCCTGCCAGATAACCCTGAACATGTTTTCCAGCCGCTTCTTTGCGCTTTCTGCCAGGATCGGACACGCCACCTCCACACGGCGCAGGGTGTTGCGGGTCATCCAGTCGGCGCTGGCGATATAATACTTTGCCTCTTCCCCATCGCCAAAGATGAACAAGCGGCTGTGTTCCAGAAAGCGTCCCACAATGCTGATGATCCGAATGTTCTCTGTCACACCGGGAATGCCGCTGCGCAGACAGTTGATGCCACGTACCACCATATCAATCTTCACGCCAGCTTGGCTTGCCTCCACGAGCTTTTTCATCAGTGTTTTGTCGGAAAGGCTGTTCATCTTGAGGCGGATATGTCCCTTGCTCCCCTTTGCAATCTCGCCGTCGATCAGATCAAGCAGTTTATTCTGCAGGCAATGAGGCGCCACCAGAAGATGCTGCACGTGGTCAACAGTTTCCCCCCGAAGCAGTGCCTGGAAAACCATCAGCGCTTCCTCGCCAATCTCCTGCCGGGCTGTCAGGTAGCTCAGATCAGTATATAGCCGGCTGGTTTTTTCGTTATAGTTGCCGGTACCAATCTGGGTAATATACTGAATACCATCCTCAGTCTTTTTGGTAATCAGGCACAGTTTACTGTGTACCTTCAGGTGCTCAATACCGTAAATCACGTGGCAGCCCGCACGCTCCAGCCGGCGGCTCCATTCGATGTTGTTTTCCTCATCGAATCGGGCTTTCAGTTCAACAAGTACATCTACCTGTTTGCCGTTTTCCGCGGCTTCCACCAGACTTTCGACAACTTTGCTGTCCCGGGCCAGGCGGTAAAGCGTCATGCGGATGGACACAACATCCGGATCGTGCGCCGCCTGGGAAAGCATAGTCAGGAAAGGCCGGATGCTCTGATAGGGATAATGGAGCAGCACGTCTTTCTGGGCGATCTGATCGAGAATAGGCTTGCGCTCATCCAGATCAGGCGACGCCTGGGGATGCCTTGGTGCATAGAACAGCTCAGCGTGGCTTCGCAGGTGATCCTGGATGCCAAACAGGAAAGACATATCCAGCGGCGCGTCATACTCATAAACGCGGGCACTGTCCAGCTTCAAAAGCTCGCAGAGCTTGCTCACCGTTGCAGGGTGTATCTCCCGGCTCAATTCAAGCCGGACAGGACAAAGCTTCTTGCGCAGCTTCACCACCTGGGCCATATGATCCCGGTAATTCAGATCTTCGTCGTAAATGGCGTCGGCGTCGATATCAGCGTTGCGTGTAATACGCGCCAGTGTTTTGCTCAGCACCGTATAACCGGGGAACATTCTGGGCAGATAATGAAGGATCATTTCTTCAGCAAGAATAAAGCAGCCCGTCCGCTCCGGAATGGAGATCAGCCTGGGGAATACATTACCGCCGCAGGGCACGATGCCGATCTTCTTTCCGCCTCGTCCCTTGGTACCCAATACAGCCACAGCGTAAATGTCCTTGTTCTTCAGAAAAGGGAAAGACTGTTTTCTTCCCACAATAAAGCTGGAAAGAAGCGGCTGGAACTCCCTGCGGAACATGTCAGCAAGATATTTTTCTGACTGCTTGCTGATGGATCGGAAATCCACAATGGAGATACCCTGATCTCTCAGCTTTTCCATCAGTTCCGCGTAAGCCCGATCCCTGCGATGGCACAAAGAACGGATCTGCGCAAGCGCGGCGTCGATCTGCTCGCCTGGGGTCATGTAGGTCTTGTTTTCCCGGCTTTCCTTGTCCAGAAGCATCTGATCATGCAGGCTGCCGATACGCACCATAAAGAACTCATCCAGATTGCTCTGGAAGATGGACAGGAAAGACAGCCGCTCGCACAGCGGCACACGAAGATCCTCTGCCTCCTCCAGCACACGTTCATTGAAGCGCAGCCAGGAAAGCTCCCGGTTTTCAAAGCATGAAGAATTCATAGGTTTGTACCTCCTGTCGTTCAATTAAGCGCAACCTGGCTTAATTTATCTCGATAATACTCAAGGGCCTCTTGCTCCACGGCCTGGCGCTCATCCTGAAGAAGCGGATCCTCACGAAGCTGCTTCATGCATCGGGATGCTTCCTCCAGCATACGGACGTCGCCATCCAACAGGAAACCAGCCAGCATTTCGCCGGATTGCCTTGTTCCCATCATATCTCCCGGACCGCGAAGCTCCAGGTCCTTCTGGGCTACCAGAAAGCCATCGTTGGTTTTGCACAGGATACGCAGCCGTTCGCTTTCCTCTGCCAGCAGAAAGCACCAGCTTTCCGTGCTTCCTCGGCCTACACGACCTCTTAGCTGATGCAGCTGCGATAGGCCGAAGCGTTCGGCGTTCTCAATGACCATCACACTGGCGTTGGGTACATTGACGCCCACCTCGATCACCGTGGTGGACACAAGAACGTCAATCTCTCCGTTGCTGAAGCCATGCAGCACTTCTGCCTTTTCTTCGGGATTCTGATTTCCCCAGGTCAGGCCCACTCGCAGTCCGGCCAGCTCACCGCTGGCCAGATTGTCAAAGGTTGCCCTGGCAGATCTGACGTTCTCAACAGCCTCGCTGTCCTCCACAAGGGGGCATACCACATAAGCCTGTCTCCCCTGTTGCACCTGCTGGCGAAGGAAACCGTACATGTCGTTTCGTTTACCTTCCGGAACAATGCGCGTCTGCACAGGGGTACGTCCCGGCGGAAGCTCATCCACCACGGAGACGTCCAGATCTCCGTAGAGTATCAGCGCCAGCGTCCGTGGAATAGGCGTTGCAGACATGACCAGTACGTGGGGAGCCTTTTCTTCCGTCTGCCCTTTTTCCTGAAGAATGGAACGTTGCCTCACGCCAAAACGGTGCTGTTCATCCGTCACAACCAGGCCAAGCTTATGATAGGAAACACCTTCGCTGATCAGCGCGTGGGTGCCGAACACAGCCTGGCATGTACCATCCGCCAAAGCAGCGTGAATGGCGCGTTTCTCCTTTGCCTTCATCGAGCCAATCAGCAATCCGCAGGTGATACCCATGGGCTCCAGCAGCGCCTTGGCGGACTCGAAATGCTGTCGAGCCAGGATTTCCGTGGGGGCCATCATGGCCGACTGATAACCTGCGCCGCAGGTCAAGGCAATGGCACCGAAGGCCAGGGCTGTCTTGCCGCAGCCGACATCTCCTTGCACCAGGCGGCTCATGGCACGTTCACGACGCAAATCAGCGGCAATTTCGTTCAGCACACGCTTCTGTGCGCCGGTAGGCGAAAATGGCATACGCGTCCAGAAGCGTTCCGGCGCATCTGCTACAATATCAAGCGCAAAACCGTCTTCCTTGTGATTTCGCATCAGTCCGATGGCAGCCTGATACATCAGCATCTGCTCAAACGCAAGCCTTCTGCGAGCGGTGCGCAGGTTTTCCATGCTGTCAGGAAAATGAGCTTGTCGGATGGCAAAGTTGCGCTCGCACAGCTGGTGCCGCAAGCGCAGCGTTCGGGGCAAGGTTTCCGGGCAGCAGTCATCCACCTGAGTAAGCGCCGTCTGCATCATTTCCCGGAAGGTTTTGGCCGGAAGTCCCTTCACCGCCCGATATACCGGCAGGATGCTTGGTTCCGTCACCCGCTGCGGATTCTGCAGCGCCCGCCGGCCGTTCTTCACCACCACACGGCCAAAGAGCATAAGCGGCTCCCCTACGGGCAGCTGCTGGCACACCCAGGGCTGATTATACCACACCAGCGATAACTTGCCCGATTCATCATGAATGGATGCAGTGACCCTCGTCAACCCATTGAAGCGGCTGAGCTTCGGTTTTTCCGGCACTATGCCGCTGAGCAGCACGTCGCCGCCCGTAGCCTGAGCACATGGAATCACTTGTGTTCTGTCCTCATAGCGAACAGGAAGACAGCATAACAAATCGCGCAATGAGACAATGCCCATTGCGCGAAGTGATTCCAATCGGGTCGGGCCTATGCCCTTGAGCGTGGAAAGCTCCATAATTACTCCACAGAAATCAGATAATAGTACAGCGGCTGGCCGCCCATGTGACACTCCACATCGCAGTCGGGATAAGCCTCGGCGATCTCCTCGGTGATCTGCTGAGCGTCGGCCTCTGTGGTTTCCTGGCCGAAGTACACGGTGATCAGCTCGTCATCCTCGGTCACAACAGCCTTCATCATTTCCATCACAACATCGTGAACGCTGGAGCCAGAATACTCAATAGCGCCGTTGTGCAGGCCGATGATGTCGCCTTCCCTAATATGCACGCCATTGTATTCACTGTCACGCACAGCATAGGTCACGGTGCCGGTCTTCACGTGCTGGGAGGCCTCTTCCATGCGGGCAGCGTTCTCCTCACCGCTCAATTCGGGCTGGAAGGCAACAGCAGCAGCGATGCCCATGGCCACGTTCTTGGTGGGAATGACGTAAACTTCCTTCTCGGCCAGTTCGGCAGCCTGCTGGGCAGCCATGGTGACGTTGCCGTTGTTGGGGAACACAAACACGCACTTGGCATTCACGGCGTTGATGGCGTCGAGGATATCCTTGATCGAGGGATTCATGGTCTGACCGCCCTCGACGATGTGATCCACCGTCAGGTCACGGAAGATCTGGCTGAAGCCCTCGCCCGGGGAAACAGCCACCATGCCGAATTCCTTTTCGGGCTCCTTGGGCGCGGACTGCTCCTTGGCGGCTTCCTCCTTGCGCTCGTTTTCACGGCGCTGCTCCACCATGTTCTCAATCTTCAGGTTCACCAGTTCGCCAAGCTCCAGGCCATACTCCAGGGCACGGCCTGGGTTGTTGGTGTGAACATGAACCTTGATGACGTCCATATCGTTGACTACCACAACGCTGTCGCCAATGCGGTTCAGGCGGCGGCGGAAGGAATCCACGGCATGCTCATTGCAGTTCTCGTTCAGATACTGGATGAGGAACTCGGTGCAATAGGCAAACTTAATCTCCTCGATGGTCTCGTGGTTATCCTCAAAAACAGCCACACCGTCGCTGGCCATATCGGGAGCGATGGTGGAGATGTCCTCGCCACGCATCACAGCGGCATAGCCGGTGTAAATCAGCAGAAGACCACGGCCGCCGGAGTCCACGACGCCAGCCTGCTTCAGGGCAGGCAGCATTTCGGTGGTACGCTTGAGAATCTCCTCGCCACTCTTGATGATCACGTTCATCAGACCCTCATAATCCTCAGGATCCTTCTGAACTTGCTTCAGGGCATCCTCGGCAATGACACGGGCCACAGTGAGGATGGTACCCTCCTTGGGCTTCATCACAGCCTTATAAGCCTGGTCGGCACCAGCCTTCAGGGCGTTGGCGAACTGCACAGGGGTGACCTTCTCCAGTCCGGCAAGGGACTTGGCAAAGCCACGCAGCAGCTGGGAGGTAATGACGCCGGAATTGCCGCGGGCACCACGAAGAGCGCCCTTGGCCAGGGCGTTGGCAGCCTCGTCAGCGCGCAGGAATTCCTTGCTGTTTACCTCGCGGGTGGCGCTTTGCATCGTCAGGGACATATTGGTGCCGGTATCACCGTCGGGCACAGGGAACACGTTCAGTGCGTCCACAGCCTCGCGGTTCTTTTCAAGCAGGGCAGCACCGGCGACAACCATATCGCGCAGCAGCAAGCCGTCAATCGTCTTAAACTGAATCAAGGATTTTTCCTCCGTTCACGAGCGTTGGTGTCGCTGAATTAGATGCGAATGCCTTCCACGGAAATATTGACCTTGCGAACCTTGATGCCGGTCATGCTTTCCAGCTTGTAGCGCACGGTTTCCACAATGGTCTTGCAGACCTCGGCAATGGAAATGCCGTATTCGACAATGATGAACAGATCAACATCCAGCATGTCGCCGGCGGTGCGGATCTGCACACCCTTGGAAAGGTTTTCGCGGCCCAGCCACTCCACAAAGCCATCCTTGGCCCGGCGGGAGGACATGGCGACAATGCCGTAGCACTCCAGCGCGGCATAGCCCACAACCTTGAGCATAACATCCTCGGTAATGAAAATTGTACCGATATCATTTTTGATCTTGCATTCCATGATTGATCCAACCTCCTTGTGCAGGATTTCCTTTGAGGCGGAACTTTGGCATCGCTACAGCCCATGCCAAAGACACCCATAGTCAGGGTCATTATGTAGTATACAGGATTTCGTCCCTTTTAGCAAGGCTTTTTTCATTATTCATGCATGAAAAACAGGGACATACGTTGATCAGTTAACAGAGCAACCAGATTCAACATAATCAGATGATAAATATCCATTCTCCCCTTGACAAGAAGTTCGTTCCTGCGTATAATTTCCACTATCAGGGCAATGAGGAGACGAGTAGCTGCCCCATATATAGTCTCAAGAGAGCTTCCGGTTGGTGCGAGGAAGCGGCTATACAGCAGCGAAGTACAGCTCCGAGCCATCCGCTGAACACTTTTGTTTAGTAGGCGGTATCCGGTGCGCCGGTTACAGCGCGGGAGGATTGATGGATCCTCGCTGAGGGCTGTTATTCAGCTGAAATCGGAAGTGGTACCGTGACATTGTCACCTTCCAGAGCATATGCTCCGGGGGGTTTTATTTTTATAAAGGAGGAACGCACATGAAACTTGATTCCATTCAATTCGCATCACGCTTCGACGGCGTGTCCGGCAGCGCCATCCGCGAGATTTTCAAGATGATCGCCAAGCCTGGCATGATCTCCTTCGCCGGCGGCAATCCAGCTGCATCTGCCCTTCCGGACGCCAAGGTTGCCGAAATGGCCCAGAAGGTGCTCAGCGAGAACGGCAAAGCCATCCTGCAGTATGGCGCCACCGAGGGCTATGCCCCTTTCCTTGAGAGCCTCAAGGCCTATGTTGAGCAGCAGCTGGGCTGCGAAGTGCCCGGCGTTCTGCCCACCACCGGCTCCACCCAGGGCATGGACCTTCTGTGCAAGGCGCTGATCAACCCCGGCGACGTGATCCTGGTGGAGAATCCTTCCTTCCTGGGCAACCTGCAATGCATGAACCTGTATCAGGCCAAGCTGGTGCCCGTGGAAAGCGACGAAAACGGCATCATGCTGGATAAGCTGGAGGAGGCCATCGTCAAGCACCATCCCAAGATGCTCTACACCATCCCCACCTTCCAGAACCCCACCGGCAAGACCCTGGCCGCCGACCGCCGCCAGCCCATTGCCGAGATGGCCGCCAAGTATGGTATGGTGGTGGCTGAGGACGATCCTTACCGCGATCTTCGCTATACCGGCTCCCCCATCCCCTCCATAAAGTCCTATGACAAGGAAGGCTGGGTTGTGTTCCTTGGTTCCTTCTCCAAGATCATCTCCCCTGGCCTGCGCGTGGGCTTTATGGCTGGCGATCCCCTGATCCTTCGCAAGTGCACCATCGGCAAGCAGTCCTCCGATGTGCACACCGGCAACCTGAATCAGGCCATTGTGGATCAGTTCCTGCGGCAAAACCTGCTGCCTGATCATATCGCCTCCATCTGCGAAAGCTACAAGGCGCAGATGAACGCCATGCTGGACGAGCTGGCTACCTTCCCAGAGGGCACCCGATATACCAGGCCCGAGGGCGGCCTGTTCATCTGGGTGGAGCTGCCCGAGGGCTTCAAGGTCAAGGAGCTGCTGGACAAGGCCGTGGAACGCCATGTTGCCTATGTCCCCGGCACTCACTTCTACTGCGACGGCGGGCACGACAACACCTTCCGCCTGAACTTCTCCAACAGCACCATCGATCAGATTCACCAGGGCATGAAGGTCCTGCGTGAACTGCTTGAAGAAGCACTTGCCATGTAATGAATAGAGAGGAGAATCCCCATGACTCACGTACTTGATATCCTGAAGGAACGCGGCTTCCTGGCCCAGATGACCTTCCCCGAGGAGCTCTACGAGCAGCTGAAGGAGCCCACCACCTTCTACGTCGGCTTCGACCCCACCGCTGATTCCCTGCACATCGGCCACTACATCCCGATCATGGCCATGGCCCACATGCAGAAGGCCGGCCACAAGCCCATCGCCCTGATGGGCGGCGGCACCGCCATGATCGGCGATCCTTCCGGCAAGACCGACATGCGCAAGATGATGACCGTCGAGACCATTGACCAGAATGTGGAATGCATCAAGAAGCAGATGAGCCGCTTCCTGGATTTCTCCGATGGCCAGGCCATTATCGTCAACAACGGCGACTGGCTGCGCAACCTGAACTTTATCGAGTTCATGCGCGACATCGGCTCCATGTTCTCCGTCAACACCATGCTCCGTGCCGATTGCTACAAGGCCCGCATGGAATCCGAGAACGGTCTCTCCTTCCTGGAGTTCACCTACATGCTCATGCAGAGCTACGACTTCCTGGAGCTGTTCAACCGCTATGGCTGCCGGCTGGAGATGGGCGGCAACGACCAGTGGAGCAACATGCTGGGCGGCGCCGACCTGGTCCGCCGCAAGGAGCAGGAGAAGGCCTTTGCCTGCACCTTCCAGCTGCTTTTGACCCACGACGGCAAGAAGATGGGCAAGACCGAAAAGGGCGCCCTGTGGCTGGATCCCGCCAAAACCACTCCCTTTGACTTCTACCAGTACTGGCGTAACATCGACGACAAAGACGTGGAAAAGTGCCTGGGCCTGCTGACCTTCCTGCCCATGGACGAGGTCCGTCGCCTTGGCGCCCTGGAGGGCAGCGAAATCAATGAGGCCAAGAAGGTTCTTGCCTTCGAGGTCACCAAACTGGTCCACGGCGAAGAAGAAGCCCGCAAGGCTGCAGAAGCCGCTCTGGCCCTGTTTGCCGGCGGCATGAACGGCGCCGATGTGCCCTCTTTCGAAGTCACCGCTGACATCCTGTCTGGCGACGCCCGCGTTACCACCATGCTGGTGCTCTCCGGCCTGTGCAAGAGCCAGTCTGACGCCCGTAACCAGATGAAGGCTGGTGCCGTTTCCCTGGGTGATGAAAAGATCACCGATTTCGCTGCTGTTGTCACCGCTGATATGATCGGCGAAGACGGCCTGATGCTCAAGAAGGGCAAGAAGGGCTTCCGCCGCCTGATCCTGAAATGAGCGCCCCTTACAAAACCCTGCGGCAATCCGCATCCGATGAGTTCATCGTGAACAAAGCCGCTTCATCGGCTATGCCGCCCCCGTGCAGACAGAGGAAGAAGCCCTGGCCTTCCTGCAGTCCATCCGTACCAGGCACAAGGACGCTACCCACAACTGCTATGCCTATGTCATCGGTCAGAATGCCGGCATCATGCGCTATTCCGACGATGGCGAGCCCGGCGGCACAGCCGGTCTGCCTATGATGGAAGTCATCAAGGCCCAGGGTGTTGTCAACTGCTGTGTTGTGGTTACACGCTACTTTGGCGGCGTACTGCTGGGGGCAGGCGGCCTGGTCCGTGCCTACACCCAAGGGTGTGTGGTTGGCCTGAAGGCAGCCCAGGTGGTTATCATGGAGCCCAGTCAGCGCTTCATCTGCGAGGTCGCCTATCCCCTGTGGGACAAGGTGCAATACGCCATGAAGTCTTTGCCTGTGCAGCTTGCAGGCAGCGAATTTGCCGCCGCCGTTACCTTTACCCTGCTGGTTCGCGAAAAGGATGCTCAGTCTGTGATTGACGAACTAATAAGGGTTACCGACGGCCGATTCGACTATCTGCTTGAAGAAGAATCCTTCGAAGCCTGGGACACAGAATAGCTTTCTTCACCGGCGGAACCATCTGCCGGTGTTTTCTTGTTATTCATTGGCAGTTCATATTTTTCTTGTATGCTTGAAGAATATCAGAAGAAGGAGACATGCACATGTCCGGAACAGATACCACCCGCTTCCCCACCAGCGCTGAAGAACTTCAATCCATGGTTGAGGAATTCTTTAGCGTACAGTGCCGCTATCAGGCCGCCATCCGCGAGATACGCACAAAGCTTGAAATCCTGGATGACGAATTCCAGATGAGACACAAGCGAAACCCTATCCACCATATGCAGAGCCGGATGAAATCCGTTCCCAGCATGATGGAAAAGCTTGCCCGACGCAACGCAAATAAAAGCATATCTTCGGCCGTGGAGCATCTTACAGATATTGCAGGCATCCGTGTCATCTGCTCTTATCTGGAAGACGTCTATCGGGTCGCTGATTTGCTCACCCAGCAGGATGATATCCATCTGGTCAGGGTTAGAGATTATATCAAGCAACCCAAAGAAAACGGTTATCGAAGCCTGCATCTGGTGGTCGAAGTACCCGTATTTCTTTCTGAAGGACGTTTGCTCGTGCCTGTGGAGATTCAGCTGCGCACCATCGCCATGGATTTCTGGGCATCGTTGGAGCATAGTCTGCGCTATAAGGCCCAGGGAGAAGTGCCCGATGATATTTCCCGCGAACTGATTCAAACCGCCTCTGATATTGCATTGCTGGACAGGCGTATGCAGGATATCCATGACAAGGTGGATGCGCTGAACCAAATAGAGTAAGCATAACAGCCCGGCATTTTGCCATACTATCCTCACGGAGGTGGCAGATATGCTGGGCTTTCTTTATGCGCTGATCGCAGGCGCGGCCATGAGTTTTCAGGGGGTTATGAACACCCGACTGGGTGATAAGGCAGGCGTGCTTGAAACAAACGCTCTGGTACAGCTTGTAGGCTTTATTCTTTCCATCGTCATTGCAATGATCTGGGGCAAAGGAGACATCCGCCAGATCGGTCAATCCCCGTGGTATACCTGGCTTGGAGGCGTGCTGGCGCCGGTAATCACGGTTACGGTTATGCTGGCCATTTCCAACTTATCTCCAACTGTTGCCATCTCCACCATTCTGCTGGCTCAACTCACCATAGCCGCTCTGATCGATGCATTGGGCTGGCTTGGTTCACAGCAGTTGCCCTTCACCTGGCAAAAAATACTCGGAGCTGTAATGATGGCAGCAGGCGTGCTCCTTATGAAGTGGAAAACCGCATAGTATAGCATTTTCCGCCGGATTTATTCCGGCTTTTTCTTTTCTTCGCCACGTCTTGTCGAACGAAAATATGTCTATCGCAAACACAGTCTTTTTTCGACAAAGGATACGGCATGCGTTTGATTGAAACATTCAACGAAGAAAACAGGGAGGTTCAAACCATGCTGCGATCCATTCGTGATGGGGACAAGCTGCTTGTCGGTCTGGACGGGGAGCTTGACCATTTCTGTGCCCAGAGCGTTCGCCGGGAACTGGACGGGCTGCTTTCAGATGCTGCTGTACGGCATCTCATACTTGATTTTTCCGGTCTGACTTTTATGGATTCCTCCGGCATCGGGGTCATTCTCGGACGATACCGTATCCTGCGGGACCGCGGCGGCGATGTCGCCGTCATACACATGAACAGCCATATCAGCCGCATTTTCCGCATGTCCGGCATGAACAAGGTCATCAGGGAGCTGGACCAGAAACAGGAGGCCCGCCGATGAAACATCAGAATGAAATGCAGATTACCTTCCCCAGCCTGCCGGAAAATGAATCCTTCGCTCGCGTGGTTGTTGCCGCATTTGCTGTGCAGCTATGCCCTACCCTCAGCGAAATTGCCGACATCAAAACGGCTGTATCCGAGGCTGTGACCAATGCCATCGTCCATGGTTACGAGGGGACTTGCGGGCTGGTAACGCTCAGCGCAGCAATCCGTGACAGGGATCTTCTGACTATCGAAGTAAGAGACAACGGCAAGGGCATCCCGGATATTCCCCAGGCCATGGAACCGTTCTATACAACCCATCCCGAGCAGGAGCGGAGCGGCATGGGTTTTGCCGTCATGCAGACCTTTATGGACGACCTGACCGTAGATTCAACACCAGGCAGCGGCACCACCGTGAGGATGACCAAACGCATTCACGCCGACAAACGTTGGTAAAAAAAACAGGCTGTGTCGTATTATGACACAGCCTGTTTTGACGCAGATCATGCGATTTCCAGGGCAATCTCCATCATTTTGGTGAAGGTATTCTGCCGCTCCTCGGCGGAAAGCTCCTCGCCGGTAAAGGGATTGTCAGAAATGGTGCACAGGCACAGAGCGTTCTTGCCAGCCCTGGCAGCGTTGAGATACAGCGCGGCGGCTTCCATCTCAACAGCCAGCACGCCAAGCTTCTGAAGCTTGCCCAGGGGCGCGGACTCATCGTAGAAGGTATCAGATGAATAGATCGCGCCGGGAACAGGAACCTGTCCCAGCTTTTCACCGGCGTCCATGGCAGCCTTCAGCAGCTGATAGGAGCAGCTGGGAGCCACGTTGCCGTCAAAGCCAAACTGCTTGCCAAAGTTGGAATTGGTATAGGCACTCATGCCGGCCACAATATCACGAACCTTCAGCGTCTGGCTGATCATGCCTGCGGAACCAATGCGGATGATGTTTTCCACGCCATAGTAGTTGAACAGTTCATAGGAGTAGATGCCAATGGAAGGCATACCCATGCCGGAAGCCATGACCGACACCCGCTTGCCATTGTATTCGCCGGTGTAGCCCTGCACACCGCGGACGTTGTTGACAAGAACGGCATTTTCCAGAAAGGTTTCAGCGATGAACTTGGCACGGAGAGGATCGCCGGGCATGAGTACCGTGCGGGCAAAGTCGCCCTCCTTGGCGTTGATGTGAGGCGTAGGAATCGGACACATATTGCATACCCCTTTCAGGTTTATTTAATCAGGATCGAAGCGGACAGTTCCGCCATGCTGCTTTCGCCAATGAAGAAATCGTACACACCGGCTGCTTCCACGGGCTTGCCGTCGTAATCCCACATGCGCAGATCATCCTTCTTCACGGTAAAGGAAACCACTGTTTCCTCACCCGGCTGGAGGCAGACGCGCTTCCATGCCTGCAGGGTGCGAAGAGGTGCCATCAGTTCAACACGCTTGCCCTGGTAATAAAGCTGCACAACCGTTTCTCCCGCCATTTTGCCGGTATTGGCAACCTTCACGGTGAAGGTCACAGGCGCACTGGAACTCAGCTCATCGGCGGAAAAAGCGGCCTTGCTGAAGGCAAAGGTGGTATAGCTCAGGCCGTAGCCGAAAGGATACAACGGCTTGTTGCTGCCATCGCGATAAACGCTGATGAACCTGCCGTTTTCCGGCTCCGTGGGACGACCGGTGCTGAGCTGATCGTGGTGGATAGGAATCTGACCTACACACTTGGGGAACGTCATGGAAAGATGACCGGAAGGATTCACGTCGCCCATCAGCAGCTGTTTGATGGCCATAGCGCCTTCGCTGCCAGGGAACCATGCGTTCAAAACAGCAGCGCACTTGGCGCTTTCCTCCTCAATCATCAGCGGACGGCCGCAGAAGAGCACCATCACCACCGGTTTCCCTGCAGCCAGCATTTTATCAAGTTCCGCTTTCTGTTCAATCGTCAGGGCAGGGTTCAGCTTGCTGGCAGATTCACCCACGTCATCCTGATCCTCGCCGACGGCGTAGATGATAATATCAGCGTTTTCAACATCCGTCAGCGTTACACGCTGATCCTCACTGAAGCGTTCCAGCAAAGAAGGCGTCTCATCGTCTCTGCCGTCAGCCTGCCAGGCACCCAGCAAGCGATGGGAGTCAGCGTGAGAGCCGGCAAGGGCAACCTTCATACCTGCGTTCAGGGGCAGAACGCCATCGTTCTTCAAAAGGACACAGCTTTTCAGCGCGGCACGGAGAGCGGCATCACGATGCTCCTTGCGGCCCCGCATAGCCATCTGATCCGCCCCGTTGGCCCCGTGGTTGGGATCTTCAAACAATCCAAGCTTGTTTTTCAGCTCAAGCACACGCATCACGGAAGCATCGATCTCCTCCATGCTGACGGTGCCGTCTTCCACAGCTTCCTTCAGGCCGGAGAAGAAGGCAAAGCTCATCATGTCCATGTCTGTACCGGCCTTGAAGCAGCGTACGGAAGCATCCTTGGCGTCAACAGCCATATGGTGCAGATACAATTCACCCACAGAACCCCAGTCTGTGATGGCAACGCCTTCCCATCCCCACCGCTCACGGAGAATATCCTTCATCAGCCAGCGGTTGGCGGCGGCAGGCACACGATCCACCGGCGTAAAGGCCGGCATGATCAGGTCACAGCCTGCATCCAGCGTTTCCTTGAAGGGCGGCAGATACGTATTGAACATTTCCGTACGGCTGATATCCACCGGAGCGTAGTCACGCCCTGCCTCACAAGCGGAATAGCCGGCATAATGCTTGGCACAGGTGGCCATGGTACCCTTCTGCTTCAGGTCCTTTCCCCTGTACCCGCGAACCATGGCTGCACCCATGGCGCCGCACAGTGCCGGTGCTTCACCCGGGCTCTCCATGCAGCGGCCCCAGCGGGGATCGCGGCACACATCCAGCATGGGTGAGAAAGTCACATGAACACCGCAGGCAGAGGCTTCCAGGGCACTGATACGTGCCATCTCCTCAGCGGTATCCTCATCAAAGCTGCTGCCAAGAGCAAGCGGAATCGGGAAAGTGGTACGCATGCCGTGAATCACATCGCTCATAATCAGCGGCGGAATGCCGTGCTTCGATTCCTTTTGGATGGTCTCATGGATTTCGGCAAACTTATCGGCATCAGCGTTTGCGCCACAGATCAGGCTACCGGCTGAAACGATTTGTTCCCGTGTCAGGTTGAACTCAAGCATCGGCCCGGTGGGCGAACCTGCGTCCGCCAGAAAGGTGGACATATCAATCTGGCAGAGCTGAGCAATCTTTTCATCAAGAGACAAGTCATGCAGAAGGGCAGCCAGCGCTTCATTGGTCATGTTATTCCCTCCGAAATTGTACTTACATTTACATTGATTATACCATGTTTCCCACCCTTCAATCAAGCCTTCATGGAAAAAGAACCATGCTTGACATCCCTGTCCCCTTCTTCTAAAATAGATACATGTATGGAGGGATCAGCATGAACCAGCAGTTTCTGCCCGTAACGGCCAAGGAAGTTACCCAAAGGGGATGGGACGCCCCAGATTTTGTTTATGTCTGCGGCGACGCATACGTGGATCACCCCTCCTTTGGTCATGCCATCATCAGCCGTGTGCTGGAGAACGCTGGCTATCGGGTGGCTATGCTTTGCCTGCCTGATTGGCATACCACCGATGATTTCACCCGTTTTGGCCGTCCCCGCCTCGGCTTCCTGGTAACCGCCGGTGTGATTGATAGCATGGTGAACCACTACACCGTAGCCAAGAAACGCCGCAGCGAGGACGCCTACGCCCCCGGCGGTAAAGCCGGCATGCGGCCTGACCGTGCAACTATCGTCTACTGCAACAAGATCCGCCAGGCTTACCGGGATGTGCCTATTCTGATCGGCGGTGTGGAAGCCAGCCTGCGCCGTTTCTCCCATTACGATTACTGGGACGATAAGGTCCGTCACTCCATTCTTGTGGATTCCGGCGCCAATCTGCTGCTTTTTGGCATGGGTGAAACCAGCATTGTGGAATGCGCCAACTGGCTTGCGGACGGCATGAATCCGGCGGAGCTGCGGCGTATCCGCGGCATCTGCTACATGAGCAAAACAGCCGATGAAACCTGCGTTCAGCTGCCCTCCCACAAGGAAATCTGCCAGGATAAAAAACAATACGCCAAAGCTTTCCTCACCCAATACGAGGAGCAGGATCCCATTCGCGGCAAACGCATGTGCCAGCAGCAGGATGATGACCGCTATCTGATCCAGAACGAGCCTTGCCTGCCCATGACCCGCGAAGCCCTTGACGCTGTGTACGATCTCCCCTACACCCGCCGCTGGCACCCAATGTACGATAAAGCAGGTGGTATTCCTGCCCTGGCGGAGGTAGAATTCTCCATCGCTTCTACCCGCGGGTGCTTTGGCAGCTGCTCCTTCTGCTCAATCACCTTCCATCAGGGACGGATCATCCAGTCCCGCAGCCCTGAGTCCATCGTAAAGGAAGCTCGACTGCTTACACGACTTCCCAATTTCAAGGGCTATATCCACGACGTGGGCGGCCCCACCGCAAACTTCCGCCAGCCTGCCTGCGACAAACAGCTCAAGTGCGGCGCTTGCAAAAACAAACAGTGCCTTTATCCCCGGCCCTGCAAGAATATGAACGTTTCCCACTCGGAGCTCATCGACATTCTCCGCCAGCTCCGCTCTCTGCCTAAAGTGAAGAAGGTTTTCATCCGATCCGGATTGCGGTATGACTACATCATGTCGGATGATGATCCCACCTTCCTGCGGGAACTCTGCCAGCACCATATTTCCGGTCAGCTGAAGGTAGCACCGGAGCACGTTTGCCCTGCCGTGCTTGATAAGATGGGCAAGCCCGGCAGGAATGTCTACGATGCCTTTGTGAAGCGTTACGTGGCAGTCAACGAGCGCCTGGGCCTGAAGCAATACCTGATCCCCTATCTCATGAGTAGTCACCCCGGCAGCGACCTGAACGCCGCCATTGAGCTTGCGTGCTACCTGCGTGATACCGGCTTTTATCCTGATCAGGTGCAGGATTTTTATCCCACGCCCGGCACACTGAGCACCTGCATGTTCTATACCGGGCTTGATCCCCGTTCGATGAAGCCCGTGTTTGTCGCGCGTTCGCCCGAAGATAAAGCCATGCAGCGCGCGCTGATGCAGTTCCGCTCCCCCAAGAACCAGCCCCTGGTGCGCAAGGCCTTGCGCCTGGCAGGGAGGGACGATCTGATCGGCTGGGACCGTGAATGTCTCGTTGCTCCTGAATCAAGCCGCAACGCCGGCAACCGTGATCCCCGCGCTCCCAGGCAAACGAAAACGGCCACCCGACAGAAGCCTTCTTCCGAAAAGAAGACGTCTGTCAAGCGGTCGTCCAAATGGGCCAAAGCCAAGCCAAAGAAACGTTGATTACTGCAAGGGAACCAGCTTGCTCATCAGCCTGGCGGCTACGTCATCCCACTCCTGCAGGGGAATGATCTCGATGCTGCCAAAGGGTGCATCCAGCAGCCTTTCCAAGGTTTTGCGATATTTGGTCAATACGCTTAAAAGCGCGGCGGCATCAGCCTTCTGCGCTTTTTTGCTGTACTCCAGCATCAGCGCAGAAACCTCGACCCATGCCTGACTCACCAGATGGAGCACCACATCGCCCAGTTCATTCATGGCCGGACAAAGCACGCCGGCATCCTGGGCCAGGGCCAGTTCACGCTGCATGGCAGGCAGAAAGGTCTCCAACAGGGCCTCCTGATAGCACAACCGCAGCGCACGTCCTTCCGGCCTGTCGAGCATGGGCAACAGCATCCCCACAAAATCAGCTTCTTCTTTACGGAAAGGAAGGAAGCCGTAGATCAGCTTGTTAATGCGCTTCATTTCATCCTTTTCAAAGGCAAGGGATGCTTCTGTCTGCTCCAGGGCCTTTTCCGCCCGCTGGTAAAACAGGGTGTCCAGCAGCGCTTCCTTGCTGGCAAAATGATGATAAAAGCCGCCCTTGCTGATATGCAGCACATTCAAAATGTCCTGCACGCTGGTGGCTTCATAGCCCTTAAGGCAAAACAGCCGTTCCGCCACATTGAGCATTTCCTGGCGTTTTTCATCGCCCTTCCGCACAGCAGCATCTCTCCCTTCTCATTGGTAGTATAAGCCGATTCGACGGTTTTCGTCAAGTGTTATCAGTTAATCGTCCTTTTCAATGGCATCCACGGGGCAGCCTTCCATGGCCTCAGTAGCCTTGGCGCAGATCACGCCGCTTTCCGGCTCTTCCTTTGCATAAGCAATGCCGTCTCGCTCCAGCTCAAACACCTCCGGGCATACGCTGACGCAAAGGCCGCAGGCAATACACCTGTCATTCACGAAGAATTTCATCTTCACCACTCCTTTCAGCCATAGTCTTTCCAGGCAAGAAAATAAGATGCACACAATTCCCGCGATTTCATAGATTGCTCGTGAAGGTTCCACCAAGGAGCCGAAAAACAAGGAGGCGTGGAAGAATGAGCTTCTATTCCTACAAGAACGCCAATCCCTCTTGCTGCCCCGGTAACATTTCCGGAAGCGCCCTGGACGGCCTGCAGGAAAAGGTTTGCGTGCAGGTCAAGCGCGTGTACGACAGCGGCCTGACCCAGAAGCAGCTGGATGATCAGATCGTCACCATCACCAGCTATGCCCAGGTGGCCAACACCTGCCAGTGCAACGCCTGCGGCTGTCAGGAAGTGCAGGACACCGTTCCCCCCACTTCAGCCCCTATGGCGCCCATTACCTTTGAGAGCTGCCGCTCCTCCACCACAGAGGGAACTATCCGCAATCTGACGGTGGATCGCCTGTGCGACCGTCCCTGCTTCGCCCGTGTCCGGGCCACCATCGACGCGCCCATCGACATCCTCTTCACCGACAGCCGCTGCGTAGAGTACATCGGTAAGGGCACTATCTCCGTGGATCAGGATCTGCTGCTTTCCATCCCCGACGAATCCATCGTTCCCTACACCCTGGAGGCCATGGTCAGCGCCATCTGTGTTTCCGGCACCTACCTGGGCAACAATCAGTTCAAGATGACCGTGTGCGTCACCATCATCATGAAGGTGCTGGCCAACGTGGAGATCCTCATCCCCAGCTATGGCTTCTGCAACATTCCCCCGGCCGAAGAGTTCGCCGACTCCGTCTGCGACGAGTTCTTCTCCCTGCCCCTGTTCCCCCACGCATCTCTGTGCAACGAGGGAACGGTGCAATCCAATACCATCACTTCCTGCAGCCTTGGCTGCGGATGTGGCTGCAACCGGTAAATCAAAAGAGCCGCTCCCCAAATGGAGCGGCTTCTTTCTGTTTACAGCATCTTCACCGGCTTGAAATCAATGTTCTTCACAACGTCCATCAGCACGCTGTCGGCCACATCGCTGTCCAGGGTAATGGTGGCCGTCTTGGCTTCCAGGTCCACCGCACAAGCCGTCACGCCAGCTACCTTGCACAGGTGTTTTTCCACCGCAGCCTTGCAGCGGGGGCACATCATGCCTTCGATCAGCATTTTCTTTTCCATGATCATTTCTCCTTTCAATTCACAAGTTCCGGCACTGGGCCATCGCTTTGCTCGCCGCTCACATCGGGCATGGGCGGAAGATCTTCCAATGCTTCTAGCCCAAAGTGGCTGAGAAACTCCTCGGTGGTTCCGTAGAGAATTGGCCGGCCCAGGGTATCCTTGCGGCCCACCTCGGTAATCAGGTTCTTGGTCACCAGTGAGTGGATGGAGTAATCGCACTTCACGCCGCGGATCTGCTCTACCTCCGCCTTGGTTACCGGTTGCCGGTAGGCCACAACCGCCAGGGTTTCCATCACGGCCTGGCTCAGGCTTTGCCTCTGCACCGGCTGCAGCAGCCGCACAACGTCTGTGGAATACAGCGCCCGGGTGGCCAGCTGCACATGTTGACCAAAGCGCTTCAGGCAGAAGCCACGCTGGGCGAAATCATACTCGTCCCGCAATTCATTCAGCGCCATCTCCAGCTCATCTGTGGTAATCTCCAGCGCCCGGGCAAGTTCGCCAACCAGCACCGCTTCCCCCGCAACAAAAAGGATGGCCTCAATGCGTCCCTTCAGGCTGCCTTCCTCACACATCGGTCAACAACTCCTCATACTCAACTTCCCTGCGACCCGGCAGCAGAATGATATCGCTGTACACGCTCTCCTGTTCCAGGTGCATTTCGCCCAGCTTCAACAGTTCCAGCATGGCCAGGAAAAGAGTCACAACCTCTTCTCTGGTGGGTGCTTCGCTGAAGGCCTCATCAAAGCGCATGCGTCCTTTGCGGCGGATGCCGTGCAGCAGCGTCAGCATGCACTCCTGTACGGTATGCTCATCCCGTCGGATGTCTCTTGGCGCATAGCGGTTTTGTTCGTTCTCTTCAACCGCCGCAGGCTTTCTGGCCCAGATGCGAAGAAACGCCTCCGTCAGGCCCTCCAGGGTGAGGCCTACCAGTTCCGTCTCCTGGGGCGGCAGGGGGTACTCCTCGGGCAGCTTGGTGAAGATATCCTGCGCCGCCCTCTCAAACTGCTGCATGGCCGCGGCAGTTTCTTTGAAGCGCTTGTACTCTTCCAGCTGGCGGATCAGCGCCTGCTCAGGATCTTCTTCATCCTCCTCCAGTTTGGGAGGCTTGGGCAGCATGGCGCGGCTTTTGATCTCCAGCAGCGTTGCCGCCATCACAAGAAAATCCGTGGCATCGTCCATGTCCAGGTCCGGAGCATTTCGCACTGACTCGATGTACTGGTCAGTGATCTGGCTGATAAAGATATCTTTGATATCCACCTGCGCCTTGCCGATCAGATGCAGGAGCAGATCAAGCGGGCCGTCGAAATCCTTTAATTGAAATATCATGGCCATCAGTTATCACACTCCGCCTGTGATCTTCAGGAAAAGGTTCAGCACAGCACTGTAAACAGTCGTGTTTACCGTAGAAAGCAAACCACCCAGCGCACCGGAAAAGCAAAGGATCAGCAACACAAAATGGGCGATCTGAAATGTCTGCTGGTTTAGCTGCAAACGCCCTTTGAGCAGCGTATCGTTCAGCAAATGATAGCCGTCCAGCGGCGGAATGGGCAGCAGGTTGAACACCGCAAGCGCCAGGTTTGTCTGGGCCATCAGCAGCAGGAAGCGCTGCACATACTGCAGCCAGGGCGCTGCCATGTTAGCCGTCCACATGGGATCCAGCTCACCATAGGCGATGCCGTAGCCAATCATGTAATAAGGGCTTACCAGATATTCCAGCGTACCCATGCTGTCCTTCATGGTGGTCAGAAAATCACGGTTCCACATCAGTCCGTTGATGCCGACACTGAGAGCCGTGCAGGCGATGAACAGCATGAGATTGGTGGCTATACCGGCAATGGACACCAGAAAGTCATCACGGCGATAGTTGGAAAAGTTGCGGGGATTCACCGGCACAGGCTTTGCCCAGCCAATGCCAATGAAAATCATGGAAATGGTGCCCAAAGGATCCAGGTGCTTGCGCGGGTCCAGCGACAGCCTGCCCATCCACTTGGCCGTGGGATCGCCGCAGCGCCAGGCAACATAGCCGTGGGCCACCTCGTGCAGGATCAGGCTGAGCAGAATGGTAACCGCCGTGAAAAACACATATACTACAAAGCCAATAGGATCTGTCCTCAGGAAATCAATCCACTCCCGAAGCCTGTCAATCAATGAATACAGCATGTTAAACCTCTCTTATGGTCAGTCCACCAGGGTAATGGTTCCCCTATCAGCATCCATACGGTAGCGCCGCCCCAGGGGCAGCGTCACCATTTCGCGCATATGACCCGCCTGCAGACCAGCGAGCACCGGTACATTCACCTTGGCAAACACATCCCGGAGAACCTGCTCCAGGGTCAGTCCGCAGTTGGGATCCTCCACCACACAATCGGTAAAACCACCCAGAATGATGCCTGCGCACTCTGTCAGCTTGCCTGCGTGATACAACTGATGCAGATACCGGTCAATCACATAGGTTCTTTCCCCCACGTCCTCCAGGAAAAGAATCTTTCCCTTCACATCCAGGTCATAGGCAGTACCCGTTCCGGCGGTTACCAGCGTCAGGTTGCCGCCCACCAGCATGCCTTCCGCCACACCGCCACGGACGCATTGCAGGGCCGTGCCGTTCAGGTTGCGGATTTCTCTGTCCGGCGTACCAGCCAATGCGTGCATCAGGCTGTCGGTAGTAGCACCGGGTTCCATGGGATTTGATTTGGGCATGGGGCCGTGGAAGGTGCACATGCCACAACGCTCGTGGAGCACGGTATGCAGCGTGGTGATATCGCTGAAACCGACGAATGCCTTGGGATGCCTGGCGATCATATCCCAATCAATCAAATCCAGCATCCGGATACATCCGTAGCCGCCCTTGATGCACCACACGCCATCCACTTCATCGTCGGCAAAGGCATTCATCAGGGCGGCGGCACGCTCCTTGTCGTTGCCGGCCAGGTAACCGTATTTCTTGCCGCAGCTATCATCCAGCTTGACCTTGAAGCCAAGCCCCTCCAGCCGCTGCGCGGCACGCTGAACAAGCTCATCAACGTTCTCTTCATGGATGCAGCCGGAAATACCCACCAGGGCCACCTTATCGCCGGGCAGCAACGGTTTGGGAATCAGCATGATTCACACCTCACAGGCAATAGTGGAAGAAGGTCAGCACATCCATCCAGTTATCACTCTCGAAAACAACGGTGCAGCTGTCCTTCAGGTGAGCGCCGGGATACCAGCTTGCGGAGCGGGCCTTGTGGTGCAGCTTATAGTTGACCTCTACCGTGAAGTGCTCAGGCATGGGGAAAAGGCACTTCTTGGGATCCAGGTGCACAGCCTTCTTTGCGGCCTTCTGGATCAGCCGGACAGCCTTCTCCGGATGAATGGACACGCTGCCATTGCCCACGCCATAGCTCACAGGAACCGTCATGGCGTCAGGCACCTTGGAAGTGAACCACTCGCAGAGCATCTGATCACCTGTAACCATCAGCACAGGCACACCGAACATGGCGGCGGTAAGGCTGTTCATCATCAGTTCGGAGCAAATTTCGTCATTGACCTTCACATAGTTGTTCTGGGTGTTCATGGTGTGGGAAAGCGGATTTCCACTCCAGCTGGCGGCAGAGTGGTAGCCGGTGAAGATCACGCCGCCGAAGCTTTCGTCAATGCCGCTCATCATGCTGTAAGGATCCCTTCCCCAGCCACGGAAGATACGTACGTCCTCCGGCAGCATAGCGGGCTGAATGTTCCTGGCAGAGTCATGGGAGTCGCGTACAAAGATATCCACCGCGCCGCCCAGCAAGGCACCCTCGCAGGCAGCGGCCACTTCCTTGCTCATCTGGGTAGAAAAGGCGGCGTAGTCGCCCTTAGACTTCTCGGTTTCGTCCCAATGGGCGATGCCGCAAGTACCCTCAATATCGGATGACATAAAAATCTTCTTGATCATGGTTTATTCCTCCTTCAGCAATTCAAGCACGCTGGCGCACTGCAGCGCAACGCCGGGCAGCAGGCAATCCTCATCCACCATGAAGGTAGCGGTATGAAGCGCTGTGCCCACGCCGCTTCCCAGGTCATAATACACGCCGGGGGTGTCCTTCAGGAAATAGCAGAAGCTCTCCACGCCCAGGCTGGGTGCCTCCCGGCGGATGATCTTGTCGCTGCCCACCAGCTCCCTGGCCAGGCTCTCGATTCTGGCATAATAGCCGTCATCATTATATACCGCGCCGTAGCCAGGATTGATGGTCACTTCCCCATCGCCGCCCATGGCCTGGGCAACGCCCTTCACCACGGAGCCAATGCGCTCCTTCAGTGCGGCTCTCGTCTCCACAGACAGCGTGCGCATGGTGCCTACCATGTTCACCTCGCCGCAAATGATGTTATTCGCCGTACCGCCCTGAATGGTACCGATGGAAATCACAGCATTCTCGAAGGGCGAAATGGTTCGGCTCACCAACGTCTGCAGCGCAGAAACCACCTGGCCGGCGATCACAATAGCATCCACACCGGCCTCGGGGTAAGCGCCGTGGCATGTCTTGCCGGTGATCCTGATGCGCAGCTCGTCGCTGGAGCCGCTGACATACCCCGGCTTGGCGAAGAAGGTGCCCGCTTCATACCTGGGATTCACATGTTGGCCGATAACGCAATCCACCTTCGGGTTCTCCAGGCACCCCTGTTCCACCATCAGCCTGCTGCCCCCGAAACTTTCCTCCGCGGGCTCGAAGAAGAATTTCACCGTGCCCTGCCACTGATCCTTGTTCCGGCTCAGCCACATGGCGGAGCCCAGAGCCAGTGCCGTGTGGACGTCATGTCCGCAGGCGTGCATCACACCGCTGTTTTCAGAAGCAAAGGGCAGCCCCTCCGGTTCCTGCACGGGCAGCGCGTCCATATCGGCGCGGATGGCCACACAGCAGCCTTCGCCATTGCGAAGAATACCCATCACACCATAGCAGTCCCGGAAGGTGTGCACCTCGATGCCCAGTGCTTCCAGTTCACGGATCACCAGCTTCTGGGTGTTGATCTCTTTGCCGCTGAGCTCCGGGTGCCGGTGCAGGTGCCGCCGCAGTTCTTTAGCCTTGGGCAGCACGTCCTGCAGGCGATCCTGCCACGTTGCCATGCTCATTCAAAATCACTTCTTTCTTCCAGCATGCTGTCCAATACCGTTACAATACGGTCATTCTGCCGGTATACACGCACCGGACGCCTCGAGAGAATAGAAATCGCCTCATTGCGGTTGGTCTTTGCCCAGTCTGCATAGGTCATATAGGGCACGCCGCCGCCCAGCAGGTCAACGGTATCGCCTTCCTGCGCATCCGGAATACCGGTCACGTCCACCATCATCTGATCCATGCACACAATACCCACAACCTGCGCCATCCTGCCCCGGATGCACACCCTTCCCACGCCGTTGGACATGCACCTGGGGTACCCGTCGCCATAACCAACGCACAGGGTTGCGATGCGGGCGTCGTAGTCCAGAATCATGTCATCGCCATAGCCCACCACTTCGCCTGCCTTCACATCATGAATCCGGCTGATGGTAGTGCGGAACGCCAGGGTTTCAGGGTTTTCAAAGGGCATGTGATCCGACCTGGAAGGCCGCACGCCAAAGAGCATGGCGCCCACACGCACCCGGCTGTGATGCCACTCAGGATAGCGCACCAGACCAATGCTGTCGCAAATGTGCACATCGGCGATATTGACGCCGCGTTCGGATAGCCATCGGTGCATCTGCATCAGGTTTTGATGCTGCATCTCATCCCGCTGCTGATTAACCAAGCCCAGGTGACTGAACAAACCTTCCAGCCGGACATGCCTGAGCTGCTTCACGGCCTGCGCGACGGCATCCGCGCATTCCTCGGAGCAAAGAATCCCCAGCCGGTGGAAGCCCGTATCTGCCTTCAGATGAACACAAACCACCCAGCCGAGGGCGCAGGCAGCTTCCTCCATGTCCAGAAGATCCTGCACGGAACCGGCCGTCAGGGTAATGCCGGCCTTGATGACATCAGGCAGCACAGTTTTTTCCGTCAGTCCCATCACCAGGATTTCGCCGTGAATACCATGCTTTCGCAGTTCAAGTGCTTCCCTGGCGCAGCTCACGGCGAAACTCTCACACCCTGCCTGCTGCAGCGCTTGGGCGACCCGCACCGCCCCATGGCCATACGCATTGGACTTGATGACGCAGGTCACCAGGGAGTCTGTCAGGCCGCAGGCCGTGCGGTAGTTGGCTGTAAGCTTATCCAGGTCAATATCGATCCAGGTTCTCTTCCAAAATGGTTCTGCCATGCTTGTCGCTTCTTTCATTTGATTGTTCATGATCCCGTTGCCTGCCGCATATGCTGGCACAGAACATCATAAGGAGGCATATCCATGAGCGAGATGAACACCAATCGTGATTTTCAGGTTCCCGCGACACAGAACTTCAACACAGAAAGCTTCACGGGCTCCATGCAGCAGGTTCTGCAGGAAAACATCGGAAAATATGTAATCATCGAATTCTTTATGGGAACAAGCACGCTGCAGCAGAAGGAGGGCTATCTCTACGACGTTGCTGCCCAGTACATTGTGCTGTTTGACGAAATCAACCTGCACTATGTGGTGTGCGATGTATTCTCCATCAAATTCGTAACGTTCCTTCTGCCCAACTATCGCCCCGGACAGGTGCCTGCCCTGCTGGAAGCGCTTGAGAATGCCAGACAGAATATGCCTCAGGAGACTTCCCAGACATCCGCCGGCATGACGCCCGCCCAGGCCGCCTTCAATTATGCCACCAGAAACAACAGACGTTAATTCCCACAGCGGCGCAGGAACTCTTCTTCGTCAATTACTTCAATACCAAGGCTTTGGGCTTTGGTCAGTTTACTTCCCGCCGCCTCGCCAGCCACGACGAAGGCGGTCTTTTTGCTGACGGAGGAAGCCGCTGTGCCGCCGTTGCGCCTGATAAGCTCCTCGGCATCCTTGCGTCCCAGCGTCGGCAGGGTACCGGTCACAACAATACTCATGCCAGTGAACACACCCTCCGCCTTGCCGGCTGCTTCCCTGGGCTTTACGCCGATCGCAAGCAGCCGCTGGATCATCTGCAGGTTCTCCTCAAAGGAGAAAAACTCCACCACGCTCTGTGCCACGATATCACCGATATCCGGCAGAGCCACAAGTTCCGCCTGACTAGCGGCAGCGACCTTTTCCAGTGTGCCGAAGGCATTCGCCAGGTCACGGGCAGTTTTGCGGCCAACATTGGGAATGCCCACCGCGAACAGGAAGGCGTCCAGTGTGCAGTCCTTGCTCTTTTCCAGGGCCGTCATCAGGTTGGCGGCTTTCTTTTGCTTGAAGCCATCCAATTCCAGCACATCGTCCACGGAAAGATGGTACAGGTCGGCCGGATCCTTCACATTCATCTGATCATAAAGCTGGATGGCTGTCTTCTCCGAAAACCCTTCGATGTCCATAGCGTCACGGCTTGCAAAATGGCTGATCCGTGCCACCGCCTGGGGCCGGCAGGATTGCCTGTTCATGCAGAAGAGATGCGCGCCCCGCTCCACAAGCTCATTGCCGCAGGCCGGGCATTGCGTCGGCTTCACGATCTCCGTTTCGCCTTCCCCCGGTTCGCCCACACGGCCCATGATCTCCGGAATCACATCATTGGAGCGCCTGATCCACACAGGAGCGCCGATGGCCACACGCTTGCGCTGGATATCGCCCCAATTGTTCAGGGTCGCCTTACGCACGGTTACGCCGTAAAAATCAACAGGTTCCAGGTGCGCCAGAGGGGTCAGCTTACCGGTTCGGCCCAGCTCCCAGGTGACCTCGTTAAGGGTGGTGACACTCTCTTCCGCCTCAAACTTATAGGCCACGGCCCAGCGGGGAAACTTCTCGGTGAAGCCCATCTGCTCCCTCAGATCAAAATCGCCCACCTTGATCACCACGCCGTCGATCAGGAAATCCAGCGAACTTCTTGCCTTCTCAATTTCCCGGATGCAGGCGATCAGCTCCTCACGGTTGTGGGGTTTGCCAAGATAATCACTGACAGGAAACCCGTTTTCACGCAGGAAATCAAGCATTTCGGGCTGGGAAGCATAAGGAGCGTTCTCAATGGTGCCAATCTGGTAGAAGAAGGCGTCAAGCCGCCGGGAAGCCGTTACCGCCGGGTCCAGGTTGCGCAGCGCGCCGGCAGCAGCGTTCCGGGCGTTTTTGAGAGGCTCTTTCGCCGTCTGATTGTACTTTTCCAGGGTGCTCAGGCGCATGATGCACTCGCCCTGCACCTCCAGGATTCCCTGATACGGAATGGTCAGCGGCACAGAACGGACAGTCTTTGCCTGGGGAAGAATCGCTTCGCCGGTCACACCGTTGCCACGTGTGGCAGCCTGCACCAACCGTCCTTGCTGGTAGGTCAGGTTCAGGGTCAGGCCGTCAAACTTGTATTCCACATAGTATTGCAGTTCCGTCATGCCCGTGAGCTTCTCCGTACGGCGGATCCAGTCCTCCAGGGCCTCGATGGACTGCACCTTATCCATACTCCACAGCCGGGTGATGTGCGTATGCTCCGCGAAACCCTTCAAGGGTTCGCCACCCACACGCTGGGTAGGCGAATCCGGCAGAACAATGCCGCTTTCCTTTTCCAGGGCCAGCAGATCATCATACATTTTGTCCCACTGCATATCGGAGATGATGGACTCACCCAGCACATAATAGGCATGGGCCGTTTCGTTCAGCCTGTCGATCAGCGGGCGCATCAGCGCTGCATAGTCGGTCATAGGTCAATCCTCCAGTTTCACAATGGGAGCGATGGAAAGGGCAAATTCCTTTACGCCATAGGCCGTAAACTCAATCTGGATCCGGGCATCGGCGCCGCTGCCCACCAGAGCCACGACCCTGCCTTCGCCAAACTTGCGGTGCATCACACGGTCGCCCCGCTTGAACAGGTTCTGCATGGCGCTTGATGCGAACTGCCGGGCCTGCGAGGGCGCAAAACCTTTCTGTACCCCCGGGATGCCCAGGGCATTGCCGCCAAGCGTCAGCTTGGGTTTGCCCAGGTCGGCCATGGCCGGCGTGGAACGCATGCCGTAATTGGAACCATAGCCGCGGGGCAGCGGATTCTGCTGCGGAGCGTTGCGGAAGGTGGTTTCCTTGCGCTGGTTCCACTCATCCTCCAGCAGACGCTCAGGGATCTCATCCAGGAAGCGGCTGGGCGGGTTATGGTTCACCTGGTTATACAGCATGCGCTGGTTTGCACGGGAGATGAACAGCCGCTTCTGCGCGCGGGTAATGCCCACATAGCACAGCCTGCGTTCTTCCTCCACTCGGTTTTCATCCAGGAGGCTTCTGGAGGACGGGAAAATCCCTTCCTCCAGGCCTACCATGAACACGGTGGGGTATTCCAGGCCCTTGGCAGAGTGCAGCGTCATCAGGGTAATGAACCCTTTATCATCCTCGGCCCTGTCCATATCCGTGACCAATGCCACGTTTTCCAGATAGTCCTCCAGGGTCACGTTTTCAGTACCGCGGGCAAATTCTTCCACAGCGCCCATGAATTCCTGAATGTTCTCCACCCTGGCCCGGCTCTCGTCCGTATCTTCTTTCTGGTACTGTTCCATGAGGCCCGTTTTCTCCACAAGGAACTTTACAAAGTCCGTCAGGGGCAGCGCTTCCTTCATGGCCACCAGCATGGTCATCAGCATGAAAAACTCGCCCACGCACTTGCGGGCACGCGCGGAAAGGTTTTCCGGCATGTCGGTCAGCGCGCTGTAAAGGGGCATGTCGTTGTCCCTGGCGTGGTTCATCAGCTCCTGTACGGTGGTTTCGCCAATGGAACGCTTGGGTACGTTGATAATTCTCCGCAGGGAGATGTCATCCGCCGGATTCACAATCACCCGCAGATAGGCAATAATGTCACGGACCTCCTTGCGGTCATAGAACTTGAGGCCCCCGAACACTTTGTATGGAATACCGGCCCTCATCAGCATTTCTTCGATGACGCGGCTCTGGGCATTGGTGCGGTAAAGCACCGCCACGTTGCCGTAGGGTTCACCATGGCGATAGAGATGGCGGATACGGTCAGCCACCCAGGCAGCCTCTTCCCGCTCGTCTCCGGCACAGAAGAGCTTGATGCTCTCGCCCTCTCCAGTCTCAGTCCACAGAGCCTTTTCTTTACGTCCGGCATTATGGGCAATCACCTGGTTGGCTGCGTCCAGAATGTTGGCGGTGGAGCGATAGTTCTGCTCCAGCTTGATGACCTTTGCGTCGGGATAATCCTTTTCAAAATCAAGAATATTGCGGATATCCGCCCCGCGCCAGCCATAGATGGACTGGTCATCATCGCCCACCACGCAAAGGTTGCGGCTATGGTCGGTCAAAAGCTTCACGAGCATATACTGGGCGTAGTTGGTATCCTGATATTCGTCCACCAGCACATAGCGGAATTTATTGCGGTAGTAGTCCAGCACCGGCGGATGCTCCGCCAGCAGGGTCAGTGTTTTCACCAGCAGGTCATCAAAATCAAGGGCGTTAAGCTCCCTGAGACGTTT
This sequence comes from Clostridia bacterium, assembly GCA_017502305.1. GTDB lineage: Bacteria > Bacillota > Clostridia > Christensenellales > Aristaeellaceae > UBA11524. The sequence continues at coordinate 144,378 of JAFVVG010000014.1, forward strand.
TTCATATTCCGTGAAAACGTCGTGCAGCATCTGGCTGCGGTAATCCCGTTCGGATTTGGCAAACCATTCGTCCGGGGTCATCAGCTTGTTCTTTGCATCGGAAATCTTTACCTTGATTTCACGCACCGGCAGGAACTTTTCATCGATATTGAAGCGCTTGAGGATTTCCTTCAGCACCGCCCCCTGGTCGTCATCGTCATAAATAACAAAAGAGCGGGAATATCCAAGCTTCTCGATATCCCGGCGAAGGATTCTGGCGCAGGTGGAGTGAAAGGTGGAAATCCATGCATCTTCCGCCTGATCACCCACCAGCTGAACAATGCGCTCCTTCATTTCTTTCGCCGCCTTGTTGGTAAAGGTCAGCGCAAGGATGGACCAGGCCGGAACGCCATGATCCATCAGGTTCGCAACCCTGCAGGTCAGCGCCCTGGTTTTCCCGCTGCCGGCACCGGCCAGGATCAGCACAGGACCTTCCAGCGTTTCAGCGGCCAGCCGCTGCTGCGGGTTAAGCATACTCAGATCCATATATTACCTCTGTCGCTTTATTTGATCTCGATACCATCCGCCTGGAGGGCATCCAGCACACGGTCATATCCCTCGGCACCATAGAGCAGGGCTCTGTTCACGCGGCTGATGGTGGCGGAAGAAGCGCCGGTTCTCCGGGCAATTTCCTGATAGGTGACACGATTGCGCAAAAGGCCGGCCACCTCAAGCCGCTGGGCAATGCTGCGAAGCTCGGGGATGGTGCAGATGTCCTCAAAAAAACGATAGGCCTCTTCCACCGTGTTCAGCCTGAGCACAGCTTCCATCAGCAGATCCACCTGCTGATTCCTGACCTTGGATTCAAACATAATGACACTCCTTCCCTGCGGAAGTATACTATCGCACTTTACCGTGCGACACTATTATAGCATATCTTCCCTTTCTTGACCAGCGGAAAATATGTATTTGTTCACCTGGATTGTGAAATGTGGTACAGTTTTTTCCGCGATAGACCATGCAGCGGTTGCAAATGCAGAAAACGCTTGACAAACAAGGCTTCGGGGGGCTATACTCTCCCCAACAGCAGGGTGCTGTGAGAGTAGCTCTCGCGGCGCCTTTTGCCATTATGGAGGAGGCACCTATCATGGCGAAGATGCACGACCTTTTCGGCAGCAACGTATTCAACGACGCAGTGATGCAGGAACGTCTGCTCAAGGAAACCTATAAAGCCCTGAAGAAAACCATCGACGACGGCCGCCGGCTCGACCCTGACCTGGCCGCCGTTGTTGCTCATGCCATGAAGGAATGGGCCGTGGAAAAGGGCGTGACCCATTATACCCACTGGTTCCAGCCCATGACCGGCATTACCGCCGAGAAGCACGATAGCTTCATCAGCCCCAAGGAAGGCGGACAGATGATTCTCACCTTCTCCGGCAAGGAGCTTGTCCGCGGAGAAAGCGACGCTTCCTCCTTCCCCTCCGGCGGTCTGCGCTCCACCTTTGAGGCCCGCGGCTATACCGCCTGGGACCCCACCTCCTATGCCTTTATCAAAAACAATGTTCTTTGCATTCCCACTGCCTTCTGTTCCTACGGCGGTGAAGCGCTGGATACAAAGACGCCTCTCCTCCGCTCCATGGAAGCCCTGAGCAAGCAGGCTGTGCGTGTGCTGAAGCTCTTTGGCCGCGACGCCACCCGTGTGGTGCCCACCGTCGGCCCCGAGCAGGAGTATTTCCTGGTGGATCAGAAGCTCTACGACAAACGTTTCGACCTGATCTTCACCGGCCGCACCCTCTTCGGCGCCAAGCCTCCCAAGGGCCAGGAGATGGACGACCACTACTTCGGCTCCGTGAAGCCCCGGATCAAGGCCTTCATGACCGAGCTGGACGAAGAACTGTGGAAGCTCGGCGTGCTGGCTAAAACCGAACACAACGAAGCCGCACCCGCCCAGCACGAAATGGCGCCCATCTTCTCCGTGGCCAGCATTGCCTGCGACCACAACCAGCTCACCATGGAAATGATGAAGAAGGTGGCCAAGAAGCATGGCTTCGTCTGCCTGCTTCATGAAAAGCCCTTCCAGGGCGTCAACGGAAGCGGCAAGCACAACAACTGGTCCATGACCACCAACACCGGCTACAACCTTCTTGAGCCCGGCGACAGCCCCTTTGAAAGCGCACAGTTCATGCTGTTCCTTGTCAGCGTCATCAAAGCGGTGGACGATTATCAGGACATGCTCCGTGTCTCCGTTGCCAGCGCGGGCAACGACCACCGTCTTGGCGCCAACGAAGCGCCCCCCGCCATCATTTCAATGTTCCTGGGCGACGAGTTCAACGAGATCCTGGACGCCTTTGAGACCGGCGCGCCCTATCACAGCCGCGAGCAGAGCAACCTGACCATCGGCGTTCACGTGCTGCCCAAGTTCCCCAAGGACAACACCGACCGCAATCGCACCTCACCCTTTGCCTTCACCGGCAACAAGTTCGAGTTCCGCTCCCTGGGCGCCAACGCCTCCATTTCCGATGCCAATGTGGTGCTGAACACTGCCGTTGCCGAATCCCTCAAACAGTTTGCCGACGAACTGGAGAACGCAGACGACTTCCAGGCCACCCTGCATGACCTGATCGTCCGGGAGATTCGCAACCACAAGCGCATTCTTTTCGATGGCAATGGTTATGCCCAGTCCTGGATGGAGGAAGCCGAAAAACGCGGTCTGTGCAACCTGCGCACCACCGTGGAAGCCCTGCCCAGGATGATCGATCCCAAGAACATCAAGCTTTTCCAGGAGCACCGGGTTTTCTCCGAGGCTGAGCTGCGCTCCCGCCTGGAGATCAAGCTGGAGGAATACACCAAGATCATCCATATCGAGGCCGAAACCGCCCTGATGATGGCCCGCCGTGAGATTCTCCCCGCCGTAATGAAATTTACCGGCGACGTGGCCCGCCAGGCCAAGGCCATCAAAGATGTTTCCCCTGTGCTTACCACCCTGCCCGAAGAAAAGCTTCTCACCAAACTCACTACCGAGTGCGGCCGGCTTTCCGACAGCATTGACGCCTTGCAGGAGGCAATCCTTGGGGCCAACCGCAACGCGGACGCTCTTGCCGCCGCCACTTATCAGCAGGATGTGGTGATCCCCGCCATGAACGCTGTCCGCGCTGCCGCCGACGAGCTGGAAACCATCGTTGGCAGGGAGTACTGGCCTTTCCCCACCTACGCCGAACTGCTGTTTAATACCTGATCCACACAAAAAACGCTCATCCAATAGGGGTAGTGAAAAGGATGGAGTTATCCAGCACGTTACATCATTCAAATAGCGAGACCGCAAGCCTTGGCTGGCTTGCGGTTTCCTGTGCTGCTATGATAGAATGAAAGTAATAAACTTGAAATTTCTTAAGAGAATGCGAAAGGATTTATGATGTATATAGGATATGAAAACGATATGATTTGGCGGCAAATCCAAGAATATCTTCCAGTGAAAAATCGTATAGATGACAACAATGTGCCAAAAGAGGAATGGTTAGAAATCGGGAAAAATCAGATTCATATTGACCATTATATCTGCAATGATGCAAAGGGTATCGTTGTGATCTATCATGGCGTAGGCGGAAATGGCAGATTGTTATCCTTTGTTGCGGTGCCACTTCATAAAGCGGGTTATGAGGTAATATGTCCAGACTTACCTTTATATGGTCACTCCGTTTGTAGTGGAAAAATAACTTATTCTGATTGGGTTGAGTGTGGAACAGTGATTGCCGAGGAATACCGACAGGATGATAAACCGTTGTATTTATTCGGTTTGAGTGCTGGTGGTATGTTAGCATATCAGGTTTCGTGTAGATTACAAAATATCGATGGTTTAATGCTGACTTGCTTGTTAGACCAACGAATAAACAAAGTAACAAAGGAAACTGCATCAAGTAGCATGATGGCGGTTTTGGGTAAGCCATTCCTAAAAATTACACATCATATATTTGGTGGAATTAAGTTGCCGATGAAGATGGTGTGTAATATGAAAGCAATCGTAAACAATAAAGCATTGGCAGAATTGCTGATGAGTGACCCTATATCTTCCGGGACAAAGGTATCTTTAGAATTTTTGTACGGGATGCTATATCCAAGAATTGAAATTGAAGCAAATCATTACAAAAAATGTCCGGTGTTACTTGTGCATCCTGAGAGAGATTGTTGGACAGATGTATCATTAAGTAGGTTATTTTTTGATGAGATACAATCATCAAAAGAATTGAAACTATTACAGGGTGCTGGGCATTTTCCGATCGAGGAAAAAGGATTAATGCAGCTAGAAGAGTATTGTTTAGCCTTTATGAATAGGTAAAGATATTGATAAACTTTCAGTTCGATGGTGTGATAGATTCCGATTAGTCGGGCTGGCAAATAACGCCTCTCCCTCATTGGGTGAGGGCGCAATTATACGCACTGTACCAGTGCATTGCGTTTGTGGGGCGCATAAGCAAAGGAGCATCACCGGATGCTCCTTTGTTCGTTGCAGAATAAATTGTTCCTTAACAATTCTCCCACCATGAGGATGAGCGTTTTCTTTATGCGCTTAGCTGTGCTTGCGATACCAATGATAGTCATAGCCAAAGTCGCTTTCCTCCGAAATGGAGGTCAATTCGAAGTGTACAACGGCGTTTTCCTTCAGGTTCAGCTTCACAGCGACCCAGCCGTCGTCAGCGTCCACGTTGGTGGACTGGCACAGTGGCTGACCGGCCTTGCGCAGGAAATCCAGCTGCGTCTTGGTCAGGGACGCAGGCTCGCCCATGTCGTGCCAGGCCTTGAGGGGATTGCAGCACTTCTCGTCAACCGTACGGGTAAGCAGGCCCACGGTGCCCTCAGCAGGCACGTTCAGGTCGATGTTCAGCTCGCTGTGTTCCTCCCGGCAGATGTTCCAGGCCACGCCCTCGTAGGAGCCATCCTTGCGGCGCATGAGCACCATATGGTCGTCACGGTAGACGCACTCGCCCTTCAGGTTGTTGAAGAAAGCGAAGGTCCACAGCGTGGGCTTGGGGATCAGCTGGTTGGCGATCATGCCAAAGCCGCCGTGGAAGGGCCTGGAAGGCACGCCGCCCTCTTCGAACACATCGCCGAAGGTCCAGTAAGAATACGAGGCGGCAACATCGCCAAAGCAAGCCAGTACGCCGGCGATATAGGCGGCGTTCAGGTTGGTGTCATGGATGGGGCAGAAGGGATTGTAGGAGGTGTTGAACTCGGTGATGTGCATCTCCATGCCCTTATATTCAGGGAAGCTGTCGATGATCTCCCGGGTGCCCTTCATCTCGTCGTAAAGGTCCTCCACCGTGCGCATGGTGTGATAGAGATAGCGGCCCTTATGCTCCGGGGTTTCGCCCATATAAGCGTGGCGGGTCACAAAATCGAGAGGCAGCTTCTTGTCACGGCAGAAGGTCAGGAAATCGCGGATCCAGTCAGGCGTGGTGCTGCCGCCGCACACAGCGGGGCCGCCCACGCGCATGTTGGGCAAAGCTTCCTTCACCGCCTGGGATGTCACCTCATACAGGTGCAGGTACTTCTCCTTGTCAGCATTCTCCCAGAAGCCAGGCAGGTTCGGCTCATTCCACACCTCACAGGGCCAGGTGGACACTTCCTCTTCGCCGTAGCGCTCGGCCAGGTGATGCAGCGTGGCCTTCACCAGGTTGCACCAGGCGACATCATCCTTGGGCGGGGTGGTATTGCCCTTCCAGTAGAAGATGGTCTGCTTGCCGCTGGCCAGCTTATCGGGCATAAAGCCAAGCTCCAGGAAAGGTTTGATGCCCTGCTCCTTGTAATAGTCCATCACCCGGTCCAGGTAGGTGAAGTTATAGCTCACATGCTCTTCGCCGTCCGGATAAGGGAAGCGGTTGGCCTGGTAGATCGCCATATCGTCGCAGAACAGGCCATGGCCGCGGATGTGCTTGAAGCCAGCTTCTGCCTGAGCCATCTCCAGCTGCTCCTGGTATTCCTTCTGCAGCGCCAGGCCCATGCGGCCGGTGCCCACGCAGTAGGCGGCGTTGTTGTTAAAGGTTGCCGTGTCGCCGTGCTTGATGTTGATCGTCAGGTTCTTCATGGTGTATCATCCTTTCATCGCCAGGCCTTCACCCAGTCGAAAACAAAAATCTGGTTGTGGGGCAGGTTTGCCTGTCGTGTGTCCGTAGCTTCATAAGGGGTAATATCCACCGGCATGGCAGCCCTGAGCACGTCATCCGTCATGCCGTCAAGGAACGCATCCATCATGCCGCGTTCAAACAGCACCGGCTGGTGTGAGCACAGCACATGTGTGTAAGGCAGCTTCTGCAGCTTACGAACGTTGGCCAGATATTCATTTGCCCCCAATGCTGCCGGGAAAAACAGCCATGTACAGGGGTTCCAGTCATCCGCCGTGAGCAGAAGCGCTCTGTCCGGCACATAAACCACCGCGGAACCGGGCGTATGCCCCGGGCAGTGGATAACCTGCACCTTCATGCCCCCAAGATCCACCGTCTGCTCGCATAACGGCAACGGCATGGGGATCTCCGCCGTGAGGAAATCTTCAGGCACATCCAGACCCTTTGCCTTCGCCTGCCCCAGCACACGCCGGCGGGTTTCCAAGCCGGTATAGGTCAGAAAATCCTGCTGATCTTCCGCGAACATCATCGTTTTCTCAAACCAGCGGGCGCCCAGGCAATGATCGTGATGCCCATGGGTGATGATAACGCTCAAAGGCAGCTGCGTCAGCGTTCTGACAAAGGTGTGAACATCCTCCGTGCCATAGCCGGCGTCCACCAGCAGAGCAGAGTTTTCACCCACCAGCAGCGTCATGCAAACGCCCATCGCGTCCTTGATATGATGTACCCCAGGCAATACCTCGCGGGACTCAAAAGGCATACGTTTCGCCTCCTTCTCCGCACATATTCGACACCAATCCTTCTATTCCTGTTTTTGCCTAATGAATTGCCAAATCTGCCCTTGTTTGAATATATGTCTGATGCTATAATTTAGCTGGAAATCTATAAATATGAAAGGAATCTGGCCATGACTACCAACACCAAACGTCTTTCCTGGCTTCCTTTTTTGAAAGCGGATATTCCCGCATCCCTCACCACATCCGAGCAGATCGCTCGATTTGAGCTTGACCAGGCGCTCCCCGCGCTGGCTGCCGGCAAATCCGCTGAACTGAACGTGAGCGCCGACATGGGTGAAAGCTATACCATCGAGGCGAACGACGATGTGTACACCATCACCGGCGGCGAAAGCGGCGTGCTCTACGGTACCTACGCGCTGATCATGTGTCTGGCTGCCGGTCATCCGGTGCCCCAGGGCACGCAGCAGCCCCGCTATGCCCTGCGCATGCTGAACTGCTGGGATAACGCCGATGGCTCTATCGAGCGTGGTTATGCCGGCCGCAGCCTGTTCTTTGAGGGCGGCAAATTTGATTACGATCCCGTCCGTCTCCGTCAGCTGGGCCGTATGCTGGCCTCTGTCGGCCTGAACGTGATGTGCATCAACAACGTGAACGTCCGCTATCCCGCGGATCAGCTCATTGAATCCTGGCTGCCTCAGCTGGCGGAGCTTGCTGCCATCTACCGTCCCTTTGGCGTGAAGCTGATGGTCTCTATCGACTATTCCGCCCCCATGCGCCACGGCGTGCCCACCGCAGATCCCCTCGATCCCCAGGTGCAGGAATGGTGGAACAAGCAGGCCGAGATCGTCTACAAGGCCGTTCCCGACCTGGCGGGCTTCCTGGTGAAGGCCGACAGCGAAGGCCGCCCCGGCCCCTTCACCTACGGCCGCAACCACGCCGAAGGCGCCAATATGCTGGCCCGGGCGCTGAAGCCCTTTGGCGGCAAGCTGGTGTGGCGCTGCTTCGTCTACAACTGCCGTCAGGACTGGCGTGACCGCAAGACCGACCGTCCCATGGCCGCCTATCAGCATTACGCCTACCTGGACGGTCAGTTCGAGGACAACGTGATCCTGCAGATCAAGAACGGTCCCTTCGATTTCCAGGTTCGCGAGCCTGTGTCTCCCCTGCTCTACGCCATGCCCAAGACCGACCTGGCCATCGAGTTCCAGTTGGCCCAGGAATACACCGGACAGCAGATCGACATCTTCGCCATGCCGCCCATGTGGAGAGAAATCTTCGACGATATGCCTGCCGATAAGGTCATGTCCATCGCAGCGGTGACCAACCTGGGCCGTGACGATAACTACTGCGGCCATCCCTTTGCCGCCGTGAACCTCTTCGGCTACGGCCTGTTTGCCTGGGATCCTTCCATCCAGCCCGAGAAGATCATCCGCCTGTGGACCAAGCTCACCTACGGCATGGATCAGCTCAGCGAGGATGCTCTGGTTTCCCTGCTGATGGGCAGCCGCCGCACCTACGAGAAATACACCGCTCCCCTTGGCCTGTGCTGGATGGTCACCCCCAACCAGCATTACGGCCCCAACCCCAGCGGCTATGAATACCAGGCCTGGGGCACTTATCACAAGGCTGACCGCGAAGCGGTGGGCATCGACCGTACCGCCGCCGGTACCGGCTATGTCTGCCAGTATCCCGAGGAGTTCCAGAAGCTCTACGGCAGCCTTGAAACCTGCCCGGACGAGCTGATCCTTTGGTTCCACCGCCTGCGCTACGATTACGTCATGCGCGACGGCCGGACCCTGATCCAGCGCATCTACGACGATCATTTCGAGGGTCTGGAAGAAACCAAAGCCATGGCCGAGACGCTCAAGACGCTTCCCCTGCCTTCGCCCGACCGCGAGGAAGCGCTGGAGCGTATGAACCGCCAGCTGTTCAACGCCCGCGAATGGTGCGATATCGTGAACAACTTCTTCCACAACTATTCCGGCATCGACGACGCCCACGGCCGCACCATTTATTAACGCAAACATACAACCGCCTGCCGACATGTACCGGCAGGCGGTTTCGTTTTTATTGTTCAAACCTGAATCCAAAGAAGTCAAACTGGCTGCCCGGCAGGAAAACAAAGCTCACGCTGCATACACCGGGAAGAACCTCCATTTCGAAGCGCTGGCTTCGCCCGGCTTCTCCGGAGAACTGCGCCAGGGTCGTCAATGTTTCACCCTGCTCATTCTCAAAGCGGATCGTTACCGGATTAACCGCCAGGGGTGTGGCGCCCTCCAGGATCAGCTTCGCATGCGTACACCCCGCAAAATCCATCTGCTCAAACACGAGCGACACATTGTTGCCGATGTCCACAACGCCCTCTTTCTCTCTGCGGAAGCTGTCGCCGTAAACCACGTCCGCATCCAGGCTGGAGAGCTGCTGCCACGCCCGGCTCTGCCTGGTGATAGAGAAGCCCTTCAGGTGAATCTTCACCGTCATGGAGAAGCAGATGGTCTGCACGCCTGTCAGCCGCCTGGGCAGCTTATAGGTCTCCGGCTGATAAACATTCCACCGGCTGGTTTTTTCATAAGGAAGCACCGCCAGCACCTGTCCGCCGCTCCTGGGATCTCCCAGCCACATGGTGATATCGTAATGCTTGCTGTCCAGGGCGAAAACAGGCAGCGTGATCTCATCGGAACCCACGGGGCCAAAGTCGACCTGTTCGAAACCGACCATGCTGTAACCGTCACGGCAGAAGGCAACACCCTGCTCATTGCCAGGGGTAATCTCTCCCTGGGAAATGCTGTACAAGCCGGCGCTGACGAATCCATAGGGATCCAGGTTGGGCATGCCCATTCCGCTGATGGTGATTTCCTGCTGGGAAATAACCCTCGCGTGGTCATAACCATTGCTGCAGGTAGCACGGAGATAAACCGCACCGTCGCCCTTGGCATGCACAGTCACAACGCCATCGGCCGCTTCCGCCACGGCGCAGGGCGTTTCGATCCCCTTTTCTGTGGTTATACGGTAGCTGATCGATTGCTTGTCAGCATTCTCAGGCAGACATTTCACCGCAAAGGAAACGCTTTGATTGTCGGTATTGAGTTGTTTGCTGCCCATGGGAATCAATTCAATCTTCCTGACAGGCAATTCGTTGGGCATCTCCACATCCTCATATGACTCGAACGAAGCAGACCCCAACCGACTGTCGGTCTGTTTCGCTTCAATCTCAAGCGTGGTCGGTTCCTTTCCAGGTGAAGACACCGTTATCCGCACGATACCGGGCGTTTCAGGCGCGCCGATCATCGCCAGCAGCTTGCCGCTGAACAGCCTTCTGGTGGATGCCTTGTAGCCTTCCCTGTCGGTGCTGTCGCCGTTGTCGAGGCCAAGCAGCACACCGTTTTCCACCTTCACATGCACACGGTCCACAGCATTCTCCACCGGACGTCCCAGGGCATCAACCATGGAAATGGTCACGAAGGTCATGTCCCGGCCGTCCGCCAGAAGCACCTCATCTTCGGCGGAGAGCACGATCCTTGCGCTGTCTCCCGGCGTATAGCGTACATCCTCCGCCATAACCGTTCCATCTGCGTCATATGCCTTGGCCCGCAGTTCTCCCGCCTGGAAGGGCACCCTCCATATGGGCAGGCAGTTTTCGGCACTGCGCCTGTCAACATCCTTGCACCCCAGGGATATTCCGTTCAGAAACAATTCACACCGGATGCCGGTGGTCATCACCGCCACGTCAATCATCTGACCGGGATTCCAATCCCAATGCACTCCGATATGCGCCATCGGCTCGTCCCGCCACAGGCTTCTGAACAAATACCAGTATTCCTTTGGAAAAACCGCCGTGTCCATCATGCCGAAATAGCAGTTGCGGGTATGGTAAGGCGTCGGTTCGCCGATGTAGTCGATGCCGCTCCACAAAAACTGGCCCAGGGAATAGGGCGTGTTCAGGTCATCCACAATGCAGTGTCGCATGTCCCGTGTTCCCCAGCTGGAGGTGCTGTTTCCGAGGGACGAGCATTGCAGGTCTTCATCCGAGAGAATACCGGCGCTGGCCGGGAACTTATATATACCGCGGCTGGACAGTGCCGAGGCCGTTTCGCTGCCGTAGATCAGCCATTCAGGATGCGCCTGATGATGGGGTTCGTAGTACTTCTCGCCATAGTTATAGCCCACTACTTCCACCAGATCAGCGCATTTCTGGGCGCCTTCCCAGGGCATGAAGTTGGAGCCAATGGTCACCCTGGCATTACCCTCAGGATCATGCCTGCGCACCAGGCGGTGCAGCATGGCGGTTACCTCCTGCCCCCGGGCGTCAGCGTGCGTATCGAGGATTTCGTTGCCGATGGACCACATCAGAAGGCTGGGATGGTTTCTGTCCCTCCGCACCCAGCTTGCTACGTCCGCTTCCACATTTTCGCCGAAGAAACGGGCATAATCGTAGGTTGTTTTGGGCCTCTCCCACATATCAAAGGCCTCGTCCACCACCAGAATACCCATTTCATCGCACAGATCCATCACGTGCCTGGCCGGCGGATTGTGGGACGTACGCAGGGCATTGACGCCCATTTCCTTCATGGCCTTCAGCTGACGATACGCCGCCTTTTTGTGGAAGGCCGCTCCCAGTGCGCCCAGGTCATGATGAAGGCACACGCCGTGAAGCTTGATGGGCTCGTCATTAAGAAACAAGCCACGATCCGCGTCGTACCGCATCGTTCTGAAGCCAATATGCTGGCGGATGGTCTGCGTACCAAGCGTGGTTTCAAGAAGATATAGTTCAGGCTTATCCACGCTCCACAGCCGCGGATTTCTTACAATCATTTCAGCAGTCGTACCATGGCTTTCAGCTATCACCTGTCCCTGATGGTCCGTCAGCCGGTGCACAGGCAATCCTGTGCCATCACCAACGACTTCCGTTGCAATGGTCACGCGCCAGACGTCCCCATCGTTTTTCACAGTCACGTAAGTGCCGTCCAGGGGCATGTAACGTTGCTCAAGTACAAAAAGATTCACATCGCGGTAGATACCGGCGCCGGAATACCAGCGGGAATTAGGACTCTGATGCCGCACATGCACCATGAGTTCATTTCTGCCCGCGTGCAGCTTGCCGGTCAGTTCGACGTCAAAGGCTGTGTACCCATATCGATGCGTGCAGATCACTTCACTATTCAAAAGCACATCACAATCCTGATACACGCCGTCAAACCGCACGAGCCACACTTTGTCAAGCTGATCCGGTGCTACCTCCACGTCGCGCCGGTACCAGCCGTCGCAGGTTTCATAGAGGTTATTATGCTGTTCAATCAAAAAATCATGGGGCAGCGGAACGTTTTTCCATTTGGCGTTTCTTGCTTCGTCCAGGGTGCTGCCGCTATGCAGCTTGGTAAAGCTCCATCCGTCATTCATCAGGCGTTGCATCTCTCAACCCTCCGTATTTGTCAAGGGAAGTCTGTAAACCGTTGTCATTATAGCACAACATAGGTATTGATTTCCACGAAAAAACAACACTACAGCGGACAAAAATATCAGCAGAAACAGACTTCGGTCGGTTCAGACCCAAGAAAACCCGACACGCGGTCTGGTCTGTTTTCTTGGGCAAGATCTTGTTTGACATTCTTTTTTATGCATTGTACAATACTATACAAAACCGGACGAACAAGGAGGGAATTATTGTGAAGCTTACATTCCTGGGCGCCAACCACGAGGTTACCGGCAGCCGTACCCTTCTGGAATGGTGCGAGGGCCGCTATGCACTGATCGACTGCGGCATGGAGCAGGGCGAAAATATTTATATGAACGCCGAAATGCCCGTGGCTGCCAGCCAGATCGAGTATGTGTTCGTCACCCATGCGCATATTGATCACACGGGCCTTTTGCCCCTTTTGTACCGTCAGGGCTTCCGGGGCACAGTATACGCCACCAAGGAAACCTGCAATCTTTGCTCCATCATGCTGGCCGACAGCGCTCATATCCAGATGAGCGAGGCCGAATACAAATCCCGCAAGGCACAGCGTGCCGGCCTGCCCCCGGTGGAGCCCGATTATGATCTGGAAGACGTGAACGGACTGATGAAGCGGTTCCGCCCCTGCGATTACCGCCAGCCCGTGCGGATTGACGAGGGTCTCACCGCCCAATTCACCGACATCGGCCATCTCCTGGGCAGCGCTGCCGTGGAACTGTGGTGCACCGAGAAAGGCGTCACCAAGAAGGTGGTCTTCTCCGGCGACATCGGCAACTACAACCAGCCCATCCTCAACGATCCTCTGACGGTGCGGGAAGCCGACTACCTGATCGTTGAATCCACCTACGGCAACCGCCTGCATGAAAAAAGGCAGGATCCCCTGCCCATGCTCACAAGCGTCATCCAGCGCACGCTGAACCGGGGCGGCAATGTAATTATCCCCTCTTTTGCCGTGGGCCGCACCCAGGAGCTGCTTTATTTCATCCGCGAGATCAAGCAGCGGGGCCTGGTGAAGGGCCACGACGGCTTTCCTGTTTATGTGGACAGTCCCCTGGCCAATGAAGCCACCGCTGTTTTCCTGCAGTGCGACACCGCCTGCATGGACCCCGACGCCCGCGCCGTGATGGCAGAAGGTGTGAACCCCATTGCCTTCGACGGCCTGGAATGCTCCGTTACCGCCGATGAGTCCAAGGCGCTGAATACCAATACCACGCCCAAGATCATCATTTCCGCCAGCGGCATGTGCGACGCCGGCCGCATCCGCCACCACCTGAAATACAACCTTTGGCGTCCCGAGTGCACCATTCTCTTTGTGGGCTACCAGTCAAACGGCACCCTGGGCCGTGCCATTTACGAGGGAGCGAAAACCGTCAAGCTCTTCGGCGACGAGATCGCCGTGGAGGCTGAAGTAGCCCTGCTGGCTGGCGTCAGCGGGCATGCCGACCGCGACGGCATCCTCAACTGGGTCAGCCGCTTCGAAAAGATGCCCGGACATATTTTCGTCAACCACGGCGAAGACGATGCCTGCCTGGCCCTGGTGCAGTCGATCCGTGATCACTTCGGCGCCACCGTTGATTCTCCTTACAGCGGCTCGGAATTCGATATGCTCAAGGATGAGTGGACCATCCAGGCTTCTCCTATTCCCTATAAGAGAGAAAAGAAACAGCAGCCCAAGCAGACCAAATCCGCAAGAAGCAATCAGAAGAACACCGGAAACAAGGCCTACGACGCTTTGCTGGAGGCCGCGGAAGACCTTCTGGAAGCAGTTCAGCGCTATCGCGACATGGACAGCCGTGAGATTCAGAGCCTGACGGACAAGCTGAACCACATGACAAAGGAAATCAAGAACTGATCGATACAATGAAACAGACCGGAAGCGTTCAAGCTTCCGGTCTTTCATGATCCAGATATTCTTTCAGACTGGGTATCTTGTCCCCATTCAGTTTTACATCAGCGTTCGCATGAAGCATGGACTGGAGGATTGCCTCCTCCGTCGCTTCGCCGATGGCGCGGAATGGAATGTTCATCAGATCCTCATCCAGCACACGGATGGTGCTGAAGCTCCCCTGCGCTGCCCTCGGAGCCGTTGTAAACCCAACTGCAATTTCTCCGCTGCCATGTCCGATATACGAGCCTAGCCTGGCCATGCCAACGCTGCAGCGCTTCAGCACACGCTTCAGTTGCCTGGCGGAAAGCGGCAGATCGGTGGCGGCAACAATGATAATGGATCCTCTGTCGCATTCAGCCAGGCCCTCGGGCAGGCAGGCTGCCCGGAAGTCAGCGGAAGCGCCGTAGTTGCTCTGTACGAGAACACCCATGGTGAAAACCTCACCGTCGATTTCCATCTGTCTGGAGGCGGAACCAATGCCGCCCTTCATGCCATAGCAGATGGTGCCGCGCCCTGCGCCCACAGCGCCCTGAGCGAAGTCAACTCCAGCTGACCCGATCGCGCAGCGCACAGCCTCCTCATTCACAATACGCCTGCCAATGTCGCTGACGGAGCTGTCGTTGCATTCGCACACCACAGGATTGACCGTTGTGAGGCGGAAGCCGTCTTTTGCGCACAGGTCGATCATATATCCTACAAGAGCGTCGTGCACTTTGCCCACGTTCAGGGTATTCGTCAGGGTAATGGGCGTCTCCAGGGTGCCCAGTTCATCCACCTGAACAAGGCCCTGTGTTTTTCCATAACCATTGAATACCACGCTGGCGGCGGTGAGCTTTTCCGTATATGGGTTGGCAGGCGGCGGCATCACCACCGTAACGCCGGTGTGGCAGTCCCCTTCATCGATCGTATGATGCCCCACGCGTACGCCGGGCACGTCGGTAATCAAGTTGCGAGGGCCGTGTACCATACGGCCGATGGGCAGTTTCGTCAACACAACCACCTCCAAAGCATGCTATTTGAGTTCGCTGAAATGCGCCGATTTCCTCCTTCCGGCAGGAAATACGCTTTGATTGTCCAATAAGAAACAGCATCCCATGAATCAGGAAGGAGCGGAAACAATGTCCACCCGTCCGCTGATCGGCATTACTGCCGGCTTGAATGATCAGAAGAAGTATCAGGTGCTGAACCGAAATTTTATGAACGCAATCCTTTCCCAGGGCGGTTTACCTGTCACCCTTCCCCCCACCGACGACGAAACCATTCTTCGCCAGTATGTGGAAACTTGCGACGGCTTCCTTTTCTCCGGTGGCGAGGATGTCGATCCCCTGCTCTTCGGACAATATCAGAAGCCGGAGTGCGGCAGTATCTGCCCCGTGCGCGACGCCCACGAGCTCTCCCTGCTGAAGCTGCTTGTTCAGCGTAAAGACAAGCCAGTTTTCGGTATCTGCCGCGGGCTTCAGGTAATGAACATCGCTCTGGGCGGCGACATTTATCAGGATCTTCCCTCGGAATTCGAGGGAGAAGTCATTGGCCACAGGCAAAAGCAGGAAGCATGTTATACCTCTCACCCCGTTGCCATCGAGGATAACACCCTGCTGATGGCTATCATTGGAGAAAGGACGCTCATGGTGAACTCCCTGCATCATCAGGCTATCCGTCATGCAAAAACCTGGCGGATCAGCGCCGTTTCTCCGGACGGCGTCGCCGAAGCCGCCGAATGGCCCGAGCACCCTTTCTTTCTGGGCGTTCAGTGGCATCCGGAAATCCTTTGGCAAACGAACGAGTACAATGCCAGTCTTTTCAAGGCTTTTGTCGATGCCTGCCGCAAGTGAATGAAAGCAAAGCGTTTTTGCAGGATTTATACAGCAAAAGTGCAATTCTTTGCTTGACATTACCTTCCATAAAGGGTATTCTATCCGTATTAAGCGCGAAAACAGCACAAAATATGGTGTATTCGCTGTTTATACGCCGGTGTTTCCGGCAAAAAGAATAGAAGGAGGTTCCCATAATGAGTGCCAAGAAGAAGTCCAACAAAAAGGTAATCATTCTGATCGCCGTTCTGCTGATCGTCGCGATCGCTGTGGTTGCTGGCATTCTGATGAACAACCAGTCCAAGAAGGCTGCTTCCGAAGAGGCTGTTTACACCTCTCTGTACGGCAGCGAGGTTTCCACCCTCAACTATCTGACCACCGGCAACACCTGGGATCAGACTGTTGGCGCCAACGTGATCGACACGCTGGTCGAGTACAACAGCTTCGCTCAGGTTATCCCCGGCCTGGCTGAGAAGTGGGAAGTATCCGAAGACGAGCTGACCTGGACCTTCCACCTGCGCAAGGGCGTGAAGTGGTATGACCACACCGGCAAGCCTGTTGCCGATGTGACCGCCAACGACTTCGTTGCCGCCCTGAAGTATGTGTTGACTGCCGAGAACGACTCCAGCAGCTCCTACCTGGTGACCGACGCTGCCCACATCGTCAACGCTGCCGAATATGAATCCGGTGAAATCACCGATTTCTCCCTGGTTGGCGTGAAGGCTGTGGACGACTACACCCTGCAGTATACCTGCACCGTGCCCACCCCCTACTTCGTTTCCTGCATGACCTACGGCTGCTTCATGCCCGCCTACGGCCCCCAGCTGGAAGAACTGGGCAAGGACTTCGCCACCGACAACGAGAAGATGTACTACTGCGGCGCCTTCATCATGTCTGAGTTCGAGCCCCAGCAGAAGCACGTCTATGTGAAGAACCACAACAACTGGGACGCCGCCAACGTGCACCTGGACAAGATCGTCCGCAACTACAACGCCGAAGCTTCCACCCTCGGCCCTGTCATGGCCCAGCGCGGCGAAGTTGACTCCGCTTCCCTGAGCAACGACATCGTTGAAGAGTGGATGAAGACCAACCCCGACGTCGTGGTTCGTGACCGCGCCGTGCCGGATTACAGCTACTTCTATGCCTTCAACTTCGACCCCAAGTTCGACGCCGAGTACGAGCCCGAAAACTGGCGCCTGGCCGTGAACAACGAGAACTTCCGTCAGTCCATCATGAAGGCCTTCGACCGTCTGTACGCCATGCGCGCCATCGAGCCCAACAACCCCGAGCTGGTGCTGCAGAACACCATCACCCCCAAGACCTTCGCCGCCGTGGATGGCAAGGACTTCACCGAGCTTGAGCCCTTCGCCGGCGTTGCCGACATGTACTTCAACACCGCCGCCGCCCTGGAATACAAGGCCAAGGCCATTGAAGAGCTGACCGCCGTTGGCGCCAAGTTCCCCGTGAAGATGGTCATCTCCTACAAGTCCGGCGATACCGACTGGGAGAACGAATCCATCCTGCTCAAGCAGCAGATCGAAAGCGTCCTGGGCACCGATTACGTCCAGTGCGAGCTGTGGGCCGGTCCCTCCGAGTCCTTCCTGTCCAAGGTCCGTCGTGCCGGTATGTACGGCTTCATGCGCGTGAACTGGGGCGGCGACTTCGTTGATCCCGCCACCTGGACCGATCCCTTCGCCGAGAACAAGTATTCCGACGGCACTGTCGGCAACGGCTACAACGCCGAGGGCGTCCATAAGGGCAACTCCTACAACTTCTTCGACCAGCTGCTGGATTCCACCGATGATGCCTATGCCGCTACCAAGGCTACCATCACCGAGTATTATGCCGCTGTTGCCGAAGCCAAGGCCATTACCTCCGATACCTTCCAGCGCTACACCAAGTTCGCCGCTGCTGAGCGTATCCTGCTGGACAACGCCATCGTTGTTCCCTACTGCATCTGGCCCGCTTCCGCTCAGGTTACCAAGCTGAACATCTTCGAAGGTCAGTACGCTCCCTTCGGCATGAGCAACCTGCGCTTCAAGTATCAGCACCTGCACGATGGCTACATCACCGTCGAGGAATTCAACAAGGCTGAGGCTGCCTGGCTGGAGGCCATGGGCACCAAGTAATCCATCGGAACAATTATTGTTTCAGGTTTTCGGGAGAAACCCCAAACTTCACAGAATGGGGTTTCTCCCTTCCCTTGTCTAATCAGGTTTTTGTATTTGGTCCTGCCGGGCGCATGAACCCTTATGGACCTCACCATCATCGTACCCATTACACCGGCGCAAAGACCTTTTGTCCTGCCGCCAGAGAGGAAGCTGAACGTGGTCAAATACCTGGCAAAGCGGTTTTTCCGCTCGTTCATCACACTGTTTATCATTCTCTCCATTGTCTTCGTGCTCGTAAGACAGATGCCCATCGAGGGTTACTTCCCCAACATTGAAAAAATGTCCCAGGCGGATATCGAACGCGACCTGGAAATGATGGGCCTGAACAAACCCATCCTTGTTCAGCTGTTCGATTTCTTCAAGGAGCTCATTGTCAACGGCTCGCTGGGCGTATCCCGCGTATACCGCACCAACGTGCCCGTAACCACCATCCTTGCGG
The DNA here is from genome assembly GCA_017502305.1 of Clostridia bacterium. Lineage (GTDB taxonomy): Bacteria > Bacillota > Clostridia > Christensenellales > Aristaeellaceae > UBA11524. The sequence continues at coordinate 162,971 of JAFVVG010000014.1, forward strand.
ACAAGATCCCCGTCTCGGTGCAGCTGGGCTCCATGTCCCTGTGCCTGTCGCTGCTCATCGGCCTGCCCATGGGTACGCTGATGGCCAAGTACAAGGGCAAGTTTTTCGATCACCTGGGCACCGGTTTCATCGTGATGATCAACGCTGTGCCCGCGGCTGTGTACTATCTGTTCATTCAGCTGTTCGGCTCCGAGCTGCTGGGCATCAGCATGCTTTTCCCCTGGAATCCTCCGGTGGTCAAGTGGATCCTGCCGGTGATTTCCATGTCCCTGGGCAATATTGCCTATTATGCCATGTGGCTGCGCCGCTACATGGTGGACGAAAGCAAGAAAGATTATGTGATGCTGGCCCGCATCAAGGGCGCCAACGAAAACCAGATCATGTTCCGTCACATCTTCCGCAATTCCTTCGTTCCCCTGGCCCAGTACATCCCCACTTCCTTCCTGAACACGGTCATCGGCTCCATCTACATCGAGTCCCTTTATTCCATCCCCGGCATGGGCGGCCTGCTGGTGGACGTGATCAAGAAGCAGGACAACAACATGATCCAGGGCATTGTGCTTCTTTTTGCCTGCGTCGGCGTTATCGGCCTGATCCTGGGCGACCTGATGATGGTTGCCCTTGACCCCCGCATCAGCTTCTCCAAGAAAGGAGGCGACCGTTAATGGCACTGCTCAAGCACCCCAAGATCGAAGAATTGGAACAGCATTGTTCCGAGGCCCTGCTGGAAGATGTGAACGATCCTTCCCTCTTTACCGCGGCTGATTTCGACGAGGCCGAAGTGGAACGCACCGGCGCAAGCAACTATTCCTACTGGCGCTCCACGCTGAACGCCTTCAGCAAAAACAAGGTCGCCATGTTCCTTCTGTTCCTGATGCTGGCTGTGGTTCTGTTCACCTTCATTCAGCCTCTGCTTCCTGCCCAGTTTGATCCCTTCAAGGTCAATAACAACCCCGCCACCGGCCTGCCGCTGAAGAACCAGCCCCCGAACTCCGTTCACTGGCTGGGTACCAACCAGATCGGCCAGGACCTGTGGGCCCGCATCTGGAGCGGCACCCGCACCTCCCTGTTCATCGGCATTGCCGTTGCGCTGATCGAAGCCGCCGTGGGCATCCTGGTTGGTGTGCTGTGGGGGTATGTCCGCAAGCTGGATTTCTTCTTCACAGAAATCTATAACGTGCTGGACAATATTCCTTCCACCATTGTTCTGATCCTCATTTCCTTCATCCTTAAGCCCGGCATCGGCACCATCATTCTGGCCATGAGCATTACCGGATGGATCGGCATGGCGCGCTTCGTCCGCAACCAGGTACTGATCATCCGCGACCGCGATTACAACGTGGCCTCCCGCTGCCTGGGCACCGGAACCTGGCGTATCATCACCAAGAACCTGCTGCCCTATCTGGTATCTGTCATCATGCTTCGTATGGCGCTGTCCATTCCCGGCGCCATCGGCAGCGAAGTGTTCATCACCTACATCGGCTTGGGTCTGCCCGCCACTACGCCTTCCCTGGGCAACCTGATCAACGAAGGCCGTACCCTGATGATGAGCCCTGCCCTGCGCTATCAGCTGATCTACCCCACCATCCTGCTGTCCATTGTCACCATCTCCTTCTACATGATCGGCAACGCCTTCTCCGATGCCGCCGATCCCAAGAACCACATTTAACGAAGGGAGCGAAACGAAATGACTAATCCGATTCTTTCTGTCCGCGACCTTCATGTGAAGTTCCGTCTACGCGGCCGCGTTCTTCACGCCCTGCGCGGCATCGACCTGGATGTGCTGGAAGGCGAAAGCCTTGCCATCGTGGGCGAATCCGGCTGCGGCAAGAGCGTGCTGAACAAAAACTTTATTGGCCTGCTGGACCAGAACGGCTTCATCGAGCGCGGCTCCATCAAATATTTTGGCATGGCGGATAAAATGCGCAATCATCCTGCCGCCGGCGAGGATGACCTGGGTCGCCCCTATATCGACCTGGCTCAGTTCGATGACAACGAGGATTGGCTGCGCATCCGCGGCAGCGAAGTCTGCATGATTCCCCAGGATCCCATGACAAGCCTGAACCCCCTCAAGACCATCGGCTGGCAAATCAGCGAAGCCCTTGAACTGCACCGGGGCATGACCGGCGAGATGGCCTATGACGAGGTCATCCGCATCCTGGAAGACGTTCGTATCGACGATCCTGAACGCCGCTACAACCAGTATCCCCATGAACTTTCCGGCGGCATGCGTCAGCGCATCGTCATCGCCATCGCCATCGCCTGCCAGCCAAAGATCCTCATCTGCGACGAACCCACCACCGCCTTGGACGTGACCATCCAGGCTCAGGTGCTGACGCTCCTCAAGGATCTGAAGGCCAAGTATAACCTGACCATCATCTTCATCACCCACGACCTTGGCGTTGTGGCCAACATTGCTGACCGCGTGGCCGTGATGTACGCCGGCGATATCATTGAGCTTGGCACCGTGGAAGACATCTTCTTCGACGCACGCCACCCCTACACATGGGCACTTCTCTCTTCCCTGCCCCAGCTGGGCCACCGCGGTGAAGAGCTGTACTCCATCAAGGGCACCCCGCCCAACCTGTTCAAGGAAATCAAGGGCGACGCGTTCGCTGCCCGCAACCCCCATGCGCTGAAGATCGACCATCTCCAGCAGCCGCCTTATTTCGATGTGTCCCCCACCCATAAGGCGCGTACCTGGCTGCTTGATCCCCGTGCCCCCAAGGTCGATCCCCCCGAAGCGCTGAAGAAGATCAAGGATATTGGAGGTGTGAGCTATGGCGACTGATAACCGCGAGGTTATTCTCAAGGTGCGGGATCTGAAGGTTGCCTTCGGCTCCCGCCGCAAACGCTTCGAGGCCGTCAAGGGCGTCAGCTTCGACGTCTACAAAGGCGAAACCTTCGGCATCGTTGGCGAATCCGGCTCTGGTAAGACCACCATCGGCCGCAGCATTATCCGCGTATATCCTGCCAGCGGCGGTTCCATCAAGTTCAACGATAAAGAAATCACAGGCCGTATTTCCAAGGAGCTGGACCGGGAGATTACCAACAAGATCCAGATGATCTTCCAGGATCCCATGGCCTCCTTGAACGAACGCGCCAAAATTGACTACATCGTCTCCGAAGGCCTGCAGGGCCGTGGGTTCAGCAAGAAAGAGATTGCCGAAAAGGTTAACCAGGCCCTTAACGACGTGGGTCTGCTGCCAGAGTTCGCCTCCCGCTTCCCCCACGAGTTCTCCGGCGGTCAGCGCCAGCGCATCGGCATCGCCCGTGCACTGGTCATGAACCCCGAGTTCATTATTGCTGACGAGCCCATTTCTGCCCTGGACGTGTCCATCCGTGCCCAGGTGCTGAACCTGATGAGCCAGCTCCAGCGCGAGCGCGGCCTGACCTATCTGTTCATCAGCCACGACCTGAGCGTTATGCGTTTCATCTGCGACCGCATTGCTGTGATTCACAAGGGCCTCATCGTTGAGATGGCTGAAACAGAAACTCTGTTCCAGCATCCCCTGCACCCCTACACCCGTGCGCTTCTGTCCGCCATCCCCCAGCCCAACCCCATCGCGGAGAAAAACAAAGTGCTGGAAGTTTACGATCCTTCCTGCCACCACTATGAAAACGATCCGCCGGTCTGGACGGAGATCGAGCCCGGCCACCACGTGCTGGCCAACCAGGAAGAACTGACCATGTACCGGGAGAAAATCAAGTAAATCAACAAGCCGCATGATGCAGGTCATGCGGCTTTAATATGCAAAAATAACGTCTTTGGTTGCTTCTGTTTGCGCTGAATAATCATACAAACGAGGAGAAACTGACAAATCAGAACATCTTCCAAGCAACCTCCATAGTAAGATGAAACAGCGCCACAAAACTACTGAACAGGAGCCATTGCATCTGCTTCACGGTCATTGGTTACATCCCCATTTCCGAAAATGGGGATCGCTTCACCCAGATAGGTGGGTGGCACTTTCACGATACACCACACCCAGTCTTTGACCCGTGCGGCTGCCTCGCGGATATCGAAGTAGGTCTGTCGGACATAGCTTCGCAGATCGGATGATATCCCCACTGCTTCCATCCCAAAAGCTCTCGCATTATGTAAAGCACGATATAAGTGGTAAGTCTGTGTGACGATGATGATACGTTCGCACTGGAAGATGTCACGCGCTCGATGCATACTCTCATAGGTGGAGAAGCCAGCGTGATCCATGAAGATATTCTCGGAAGGCACCCCCTTGGAAATGGCGTAGTCCTTCATGGCGTTGACTTCGTCATAGTGTTCACGGCCATGATCGCCGCTCATGAGCAGCTTGGGGGCGAGTCCCATCTGGTATGCATCAATGGCGACATCGAGCCTGTCCTGCAGCATATGGCTAGGTTTGCCATCGCTGCGCACTCCGCATCCCAGCACCAGTATGCAGTCGCCAGAAAGCTGATCAGCTTCTTCCAGCGTGTATATAGCTCCTTTTGTGCTTCGGATCATCCAGATGTCGATACCAGCGACGCTGAGGACAGCAATAAGTGCTAATGCCAGAAACCATTTCATGTACCCCAAAAGACGTTTCATTTGTTTCTACCTTTCATGCTATCGGTTATCAATAAATGATTGCTGCTACCTGCGATCCTATTTTATCTAAACGTAATCTATACTGTCAACGGAGGTTGCAGGTTTCCGCCTGCTTTGGCCGAAAATTGATATGGTAACTTTTCTCATATAAGAAACGAATGACCTCGGCCTATTCATGCAGATATGTGGCATGGTTGTTTGAGAAATTATCTTTTTTTGCTCCTCCATAAAGCATTATGAAATGATCGCAATCTTACTATCTGAATAGGACCACTGAATGTAATCCGCATATAGATACATGGTGTGCAACAATGGGTGAAATGATAGAAGCTGATTCCTCGCACGACAGGGGGATAAACAAAGTGGAAGCCCCCGACATTTCATCGGACGCTTCCACCGGCTTCATTCATATAGTTTGCGGCAAGATTGAAATTGAAAGGTTCTATCGCATTTGGATGCACTGTGATTTACACTTTACAGATAGAGACGTGAAACACCCTTGACAAAAAACCGAAACCTTGCAGAGGGCGTCTATTTTTACTTCTGCGCAAAGTTGAAATAGTTGCGGGCATTCACACAGCTGATGCCAGTAACGATCTCGCCCAAGATATCATAATCCTGCGGGAATCGGCCGTCTTCCACCCACTGGCCAAGCAGGCGGCACAGGATACGGCGGAAGTACTCGTGACGGGGATAGCTCAAGAAGGAACGGCTGTCCGTCAGCATGCCCACAAAGCCAGCCAGATAGCCCAGCTGCGCCAGGGAGGTCAGCTGATCGGTCATGCCCTCGAAGTGGTCGTTAAACCACCAGGCAGAGCCATGCTGAATCTTGCTCACAGCTTCGCTGTTCTGGAAGCAGCCGCAGATGGTGTCGATGGCGGCGTTGTCGTTGGGGTTCAGGCTGTACAGAATGGTCTTGGGCAGCTTGCCTTCCTTTTCGGCGGCGCCCAGGAAAGCGGCCGTCTGGCCGGCGGGAGCGAAGTTATCAATGGTGTCATAGCCGGTGTCCGGGCCCAGCTTGGCATACTGAGTCAGGTTGTTGTCGCGGCGGCAGCCGTAGTGGAGCTGCATCACCCAGTTCAGTCGCTTGTACTCACCGGCGCAGAACATAACGCAGGCGGTCTTGTAAGCGGCTTCTTCCTTGGCAGTCACCGCTTCACCGGCCATACGCTTGGAGAAAATAGCCTCAACCTCTTCTTCGCTGGCGGGCTCGAACATCACATAGTTCAGACCATGGTCGCTCAGGCAGCAGTTGTTGGCATGGAAATACTCCATGCGCTTGGTCAGCGCTGCCTTCACATCGGCAAAGGTTTTGATCTCCATCCCGGCGGCGGCGGCCAGCTTGCCAATGTATTCGGCAAAATCGGGCTTTTCAATGTTCACGGCCTTGTCAGGACGCCAGGCAGGCCAGACATTGGTCCTGAAGGACTTGTCGCCGGCCAGCAGCTTGTGCCACTCCAGGCTGTCGATGGGGTCATCCGTGGTGCAGATGGTCTCCACGTTGCTCATCTCAATCAGGCCGCGCACAGAATAGCCGGCAGACTGAAGCTTGGCGTTGGCGATATTCCACACCTCGTCAGCCGTCTTGGCGCTAAGGGCGCCATTATAGCCGAAGAAGCGCTGCAGCTCCAGGTGGCTCCAGTGATACAGAGGATTGCCAATAGCCTTGCCAACCACCTCTGCCCACTTGCAGAACTTTTCATAGTCGGTAGCGTCGCCGGTGATGTACTTCTCATCCACGCCGGCGCAGCGCATCAGGCGCCACTTATAGTGGTCGCCGCCCAGCCACACCTGGGTGATGTTCTCATACTGCAGATCGTCCCAAATTTGCTTGGGGCTGATGTGGCAGTGGTAGTCAATGATGGGGCATGCCGCGGCATACTCGTGATAGAGCTTGCGGGCCGTTTCCGTGTTCAGAAGAAAATCCTTGTCCATAAAAGCCTGCATGGTTTTCTCTCCTTCAAGCAATTGATGTTATGTCATATCCGCTCCGGCGGATGAGGTTATTTTCTGGTGGACTGGCGGATGGTTACTTCACCCGTGAAAACCGTTTTCTGGGGCATTTCTTTGCCTTCCAGCACGCCCATCATGGTTTCCACAATATGATCGCAGATGGCCTTGAGCTTGTTATCCACGCTGGTCAGCTCCGGCTCGCAGAAGTTGCAGAAGGTGGAGTTGTTGTAGCCGATAACGCTCAACTCTTCCGGTACGCTCCGCCCTGCGGCCTTGGCATATTTCAGCGCTCCGATGGCAAGGCTGTCCTCGCTGGCCAGAACCGCATCGAACTGAACGCCCTTCTTTTCCAGCTGAAGAAGCTGTTCGCCTACATCCTGCACACTCATTTTATCCTGCCCGAAGAAGCACAAGAGGGATTCATCCATCCCGATCCCACGCATCTTCAGTGCAGCGCGGTAGCCTTCCAGCTTCTTCCTGCCGGAATAGTTCTTGCTGTGATACAGATAAAGGATGCGCTTGCAGCCTGTATCGATCAGATGCAGCGCCGCTTCCATGGTGGCGCGCTGGTCGTCGCACAGGACGCAGTATACCCTCTCACACGGAAAGGAACCATTCAAAAGGATCAGCGGAACGCTTTTAGCGGCCTGGCGGATATATGCATTGTCTTTATCGTTGTCCTCAATAAAGGAGGAACCCATCAGCACCATCCCGTCCACATGGCGGGACTTCAGCAGCTCCACACCTGCCTGGCGGGCGTCAAGCCCCTTGCCTGCGCAGCTCAGCACACAATCGTAATTACGGCTGCGGAAGGCATGCTCCAGGTAAGCAAGCGCCTGGGACTGATAAGGGTCGGAGGCGTCGGGGCACAGAAGACCGATGGTCTGCATGGTATTCAGTCCAAGACCCCGGGCAAAAGCGTTGGGGACATAACCGCTGTCGTTGATAACAGCCATTACCTTCTGCCTTGTTGCAGGACTAACGTGAGGGCTGTCGTTCAACACGCGGCTCACCGTTGCGATGGATACGCCCGCCCGTTTGGAAATATCGTAAATATTCACGTGCTTGCCCTCCGAAATTTGTAAGTGTTTACAGGTATTTTCGTCACAATGATTATACACGTATTTGCAAGCATTTGCAAGCAAATTTTCACGTTATCCATATCAATCAGGCAAAAACTTTCCCGAAAAGGGTAAAAAACGTTGACGAACAAGGGAAAACAGAGTAAAATAAAACCGTCTGTAATGTAATCGTTTACACGGTCATTCAGCATCACCCGCTTGAAAATATACAAATGGAGGGATTCCCCATGGATCGACTCACCGCTGCCAAGGCCCCCGTTGCTTCCCGTCCCGTGAAGGTGCTTCAGTTTGGCGAAGGCAACTTCCTGCGTGCCTTTGTGGATTATTTCATCGATATCGCCAATGAAAAAACCGATTTCAACGGCTCCGTGGTGCTTGTCAAGCCCATTTCCATGGGTTCTCTCTTCCCCGCCTTCAAGGAGCAGGATTACCGCTATACCGTGCTGCTGCGCGGTCTTGTGGATGGTCAGGCTGTGGAGCAGTCCCGCGTGATTACCTCCGTCAGCGACGCCGTGGACGCCTATGCCGATTACGACGCCTACGCCGCCTATGCCAGGTGCGAAACCCTGCGCTTCATCGTTTCCAACACCACCGAGGCCGGCATTGTTCTGGATGAAAGCGACAGTCTGTCTCTTTGCCCGCCCAATTCCTATCCCGGCAAGCTCACCAAGTTTCTCTATGAGCGTGCTGAGCATTTCAATTACGCCGGCGACAAGGGCGTCATCATTCTGCCCGTGGAGCTCATCGACGATAACGGCATCATGCTGAAAAAGTGCGTCAAGGCCCTGTGCAAGCTCTGGAACCTGGGCGAAAAGTTCGAACGCTGGCTGGACGAAGCCTGTGTGTTCACCTCCACCCTGGTTGACCGCATTGTAACCGGCTATCCCCGCGGTGAGGATCAGACCATCTGGCAGCAGCTGGGCTATGAGGACCGCATTCTCGTCACCGCGGAACCTTTTGGCCTGTGGGTTATTGAAAGCGAAAAGGATATTTCTTCCGAGCTTCCCCTTCCCCAGTGCGGTCTGCCGGTGATCTTTACCGACAATCAGAAGCCCTATAAGCAGCGCAAGGTGCGTATCCTCAACGGCGCGCATACCTCCTTTGTGCCCATGGCGTTCCAGTGCGGTCACGACTATGTGCTCGACGCCATGAACGATCCGCTGATCCTCACTTTCATGCAGAAAACCCTCTACGATGAGGTTATCCCCACCCTGACCCTTCCCAAAGATGACCTGTTTGCCTTCGCCGAGGCTGTCACCGGCCGTTTCATGAACCCCTATATCAAGCATGCGCTGCTCTCCATCTGCCTGAATAGCGTTTCCAAGTGGCGTGCCCGCTGCATGCCCAGCCTGCTGGTGTATGTCGAGAAAGAAGGTCAACTGCCCGAGCATCTCACCTTCTCCCTGGCGGCGCTGATGAGCCTGTACCACGGCGGCAAGCTGGTGGAAGGCAAGCTGGAATGCCTGCGCACCGGTGAAACCTACACCCTGCAGGACGATGCTGCCGTGCTGGAATTCTTCGCCGAGAAGTCTGCCCTGCCGGTTGAGGAGCTGGTTACCGCCTTCCTGGGGAATGAAGCCTTCTTCGGCGCAGAGCTGATCAAGGTTCCCGGCATTGTGGAAAGCGTGGCCGCTTCTCTCAAAGATATCCTTGATCGCGGCATGAAGACTGTACTGACCGAACGCTTCGGAGGCTGAATCATGGCTGAATTGCTTCGCATCACATCCAGGGACAACGTAGCTGTTGCCCTGACAGCCCTTTCCGCCGGCACCAAGGTTACCGTGGATGAGTTTAGCTTTACCCTGGTTTCGGATGTTCCCGCCGGTCACAAGGTCGCTCTTTGCGATATACCCAAGGATGGACATGTCATCAAGTACGGCTTCCCCATTGGATATGCCAAAGAAAACATTAACCAGGGCAGTCACATCCATGTGCACAATCTGCATACCCTGCTCTCCGGCGAACTGGAATATGACTATCATCCCACCTTCCCCACCCTCGATGCGGCGGAACCTGCCACCTTCATGGGCTATCCCCGGCATGACGGTAAGGTTGGTGTCCGCAACGAATTGTGGATCCTCCCCACCGTGGGCTGCGTGAACGATATTGCCAAGGCCCTTGAACGGGAAGCCCAGAGCCTTGTGGGCGGCGGTGTGGAGAATGTATATGCCTTCCCACACCCCTACGGCTGCTCCCAGATGGGCGACGACCAGGATAACACCCGGCAGATTCTTGCCGACCTGGCCACTCATCCCAATGTGGGCGGCGTTCTGGTGCTGGGCCTGGGGTGCGAAAACAGCGGCGTAAGCTTCATCGAGGAACGCATGGGCAATTACGATCAATCCCGTGTGCGCTTCCTTGTCTGTCAGCAGGTAGAGGACGAATTCAGCGAGGCCATGAAGCTCCTTGCCGAGCTCGCGGACCGCATGCGGAATGAGGCTCGTGTGCCTTGCCCTGCTTCCAAGCTGGTCATCGGCCTGAAATGCGGCGGCAGTGACGGTTTCAGCGGCATTACGGCCAATCCCGTCATCGGTGGTTTATCTGATTTGCTGGTGGCCCAGGGCGGAACCACCATCCTCACCGAAGTGCCTGAAATGTTTGGCGCGGAGACCATCCTGATGGATCGCTGCGAAACCGAGGATATGTTCAACAAGACCGTATCCCTCATCAACGATTTCAAGCGTTATTTCGAGGAGCATCACCAGACCATCTATGAGAATCCTTCCCCTGGCAACAAGGCCGGCGGCATTTCCACCCTGGAGGACAAGGCCCTGGGCTGCACCCAGAAGAGCGGTTTTGCTCCGGTGAAGGACGTGCTTGCCTATGGTGAAAAGGTCAAAACCTCTGGCCTGAACCTGCTTTCCGCCCCCGGCAACGACCTGGTGGCCGCCACGGCCCTGGCCGCTTCCGGCGCGCAGTTCGTCTTGTTCTCCACAGGTCGCGGTACACCCTTTGCCTGCCCTGTGCCCACAGTGAAGATCTCCAGCAACAGCCGTCTGGCCGGTTTCAAGCATGGTTGGATTGACTTCAACGCCGGTGAGCTTCTGGATGGCAAAACACTGCCGGAGCTCTCCCAGGACCTGATGGATCTTGTGCTTGCCACCGCCTCCGGCAGCAAGGTCTGCTCCGAAAAGCATGGTTTCCATGATTTAGCTATTTTCAAAACCGGCGTTACGTTGTAAAATACTTGAGGAATTTCCATTCATTTTCAAATGTTTTGGGAGGCACCATGTTTTCATTCCTCAAGAAGATTGACAAAAACGGTAAATTCCTGCTTGCCACCTGCTTTTTCGCCTTTTTCTGCAACGGCTCCGTTTCCCTGATGATGGGCAGCGCCATGCCCGACCTGAAGGCTGCCTACGGCCTGAGCGACTCCATCAGCGGCCTGTTCCTTTCCGCCCATTCCGCCGGCAACCTGATTGCCGGGTTGCTCAGCGGCCTTGTGCCCCTGTGGCTTGGTCAGCGCCGTTCCATCACTCTGCTGGCTTCCCTGGCCTTCATCGGATTTACAATGATGGTTCTCTTCGGCAATCCGGTATGGCTTTTTGTTGCATTTCTGTTCACAGGCTTCGGCAGGGGCAGCATCACCAATTTTGACAACCGCATGGTAAATCTTCTCTCCGGCGGCAGTCCAGCAGCTTCCAACCTGCTGCACTCCTCCTTCGCCATCGGCGCCATCCTGACGCCCATGGTCTTCCTGCTGCTGCGCACCTGCGTTTCCTGGCAGGCCGGCGTAATGTATGTAGTGGTCATCGGCTGCGTCGCGCTGTTCTGTTTCAGCCGCATGCGACTGGAAAACGACAGGCCCAATCCCCAGGACAAGAGCAACTCCACCCTGGTTTTCCTTAAGAATCCATCCTTCCTGATCCTGGCCATGATGATGTTCTGCTACCTTTGCTCCGAGTATGCCATCAACGGCTGGCTGGTCACCTATATCCAGAACAAGGAGAACCTCACTGCCGCGCTGGCTTCCTCCGGCTCCGATGCCGTCAGCTACAGCCAGACCATGGCAACCCTGCTCTGGGTCGTGATGCTCATCGGCCGCCTGACTTGTGCCTTCCTTTCCGGGCGGATCAGTCAGAAAAAGCTGATGATGTTCTCCTCCTTCGGCGTCGCCATTTTCTACTTCCTGATGCTTCAAAGCGCCGCCATCCCCATGGTGACCATCTCCGTGGCCGGGCTTGGCCTGTGTATGGCCGGCATCTGCCCCATGATCTATTCCGACGCCGCCATTTTCACCAATACCTATCCTATGGCTACCAGCCTTCTGCTGGGCATCGGCTCGGCAGGCGCCATCCTGATGCCCACCATCGTGGGTACTATGGCGCAAAGCTTTGGCTTCAACGGCGGCATGAGCGCGATCTTCGTCACCATCCTTCTTCTTGTGGTGTTTGCCACGCTGAACGTTGTTGTCAAAACCCGTAAACCCGTGCTCGACAAATAATCACGCCAAGAGAAAAGAGGATGTGCATGCCGCACATCCTCTTTCTGTTGTTAAGCGCTTTAGCAAGAAAATAACCACCAGCAGAGCTGGTGGGATTGAAAAAAGCTTTAGCTTCAAGCTGATGGAGCGAAGCGAGTGACACCCGAAAAGGAACAGGCGTTCACAGAAAAGGGAAGGATTAACTCGCTTGCGAGTTGCGGGGCATACGTTGCGGCTGATAGACTTTTCGATGCGTCTTTAGATGCCTGCCGGCATTATTGCCTTGAAGGCACGGTGCATACCACCGGCTTAGCCGGTGGTTTTGATTTACTCTTCAATCACTTCTACGTTCCTGGTTTCCAGCCGCTCGCCCTCATAGCCTGTGATCATCACATCCTTGAGCACAAGCTTGCGCACATCGCTGGCAACAATACCCTTGTACACGCACTTGGGCACGCAATCCGCCATGGCAGGCTGCATAGGCTTGGCCGCTCGGGCGCAGGAGATATTTACATGCTCCATGGTTACCTTGTGGATGGGCTGCTCCGGCAGGCCCAGGAAATATCCGGCACAGCAGACCTCCGTGGCGTTCACATGGCGGAAAGCAATGTTCCCCACATAAGGCGTACGGTCATCCACAGGCTGCGGCTCCAGGCTCTGCACATATTCGGTGTGTCCGTCGGGATCGCAGTAATACAGGCAGTTCACCACGAAGGGCGTGCCCACACGATCCATCTCCACATGATCAAACACAATATCGTCAATCACGCCGTTTTTGCCCCGACCTCTGCGGGTTTTAACGCGCAGTCCCCTGTCCGTGTTGCGCATCAGGCAGTCTCTGACCCGCACGTGTTTCACACCGCCGGCCATCTCGCTGCCGGCAGTTACGCCGCCGTGACCATTCTCCATCAGGCAGTGAACAATCTCAATATCCTCACAAGGAGTTGCGTAGGTAGCGCCCATATAGAGCTTGCCCGCCTTGATAGCAATGCAGTCGTCGCCCAGCGAGAAGTGGGCGCCCGCCACAAGAATCCCCTTGCAGCTTTCCGGATCAAAACCATCGGTATTGGGGCTGTTGGCTGGGGCCTGCACCGAAATATTCAGGAACTTCAGGTTCTGGCTGAAATAGGGATGAAGATTCCAGGCAGGGCTGTTGCGGAAGGTCACGCCCTGAACCGTCACATCCTTGCACCGGCAAAGATACAGCAGCCTCGGCCTCCAGGCACCCCGCTTAACCCGATGGTTCACCCACCAGTCGCTTTCCTGGGCCATGCCATCCGCCACGCCCTCGCCATAGATAACGATATCCTTCACGTCCACGCCGGTAAGCAATGAACCGAACATATCCAGCGGATTGCCTTCCCAGGTGCCCAGGTTGAAATCCTTCTCCTCGTCGGTGGATTGGATCATACCCGGCAGAATCGGAAAGAGGTTTCTGTCCCGCTCCAGCTGAAGCACCGCGTCCTTCTGCAATTCCAAACGGATATGGCTCTTAAGTAACAGCGGCTTTACGCGATATTCACCCGCCGGGACCAGCACACGGCCTTTCTTTGGACAGCAGTTGATGGCCGCCTGGATGGCAGCGGTGTCGTCATGTTCGCCATCGCCCACAGCGCCAAACTGACGCACGTTCATGGTAAAGGATTCTTCCTCCGTGCGGAAATCGCATTCCGCCAGAAGGCATTCGCCATCGTACGCCTGCAGATGATACTTCGTATCCGGCCACAAATCAAACAGGCTGGTCACCACTGTGTTGGCGATGCCCGCATCCTCCCCGTTCAATACAAGCTGGTAACGCTTGTTGGCGGCGTACAGTCCACCGTCTTCCAGCTGAAAGGTCACGCTTCTGGAGGACACAAACAATTTTTCAATCTTCATCCGTTTCGTCTCCTTTCAGCGTCGGCGCCACATACATCTGCTGCGCATCCATTTCAAGGGCTGCAGGCAGATATCTTTCTGGATCGATGATGCCAAGATCCACTGCCTTGTAGATACTGGTTGCGATCTTCAGCTTCGCCTCATCCGCAACCCCTTGCTTCAGCACGCCGCGCAGCGTTACACGGTAAATATCCACCAGCGCCCTCCAATGCTCGTAAAGCTGCTGATCGCAAAGCTCAATGGTATCCACAAGCGCCAGCATGAACCATGCCGTATCCTCTGCCGAGTAATCCATGCCTTCACCCGCGCAATGTACGCCTGCTGCCTTGTCAAACAATCTTTCATGCAGCTCCTTGAATGCAGACACGACCTTGCTTACCCATGCCATGCGATTGAGCTTCATTTCATAAGCCATGCGGAAAGGCAGCCCATCGTATGCATCCGCCAGTTTCACCGGCTCAGACATACTCTGTGAAACAAGCTGCTCAATCATATCCCGCCAGCGTTCCTCGCCGGTTTGCTCATAGGCGAAAAACAAATATGTCGCCCATGCAGAGCACATATCCTCCACCGCCGCGGACTGCTGCAACATATCCAGGGCGCACTGGCGATACGTTTCATTTTCCGTCTGCCGGAACCATGCAATGTAAGTCGATACAACAAATGCATGCTCCCGTGTCGTTCCCCAGCCAACCCGGCTCTTATCCATATCCTGAACCACAGAGATCACCTCTCCTTTGGTATGTAACCGTTTACATATAGTATTCGATAAGCTTTCGTAAACTCCTACTGTTTCCAAAAGAAAAGACGCTTCAAATACAGAAGCGTCTCATGTATTATGCTCTTTCACGGGGCTTGACGAACCTTGCCACCAGCACGCCGATCTCGAACAGCAGCAGCATGGGAATAGCCAGCAGCAGCTGGGAGACCACGTCAGGAGGCGTGAGAACAGCTGCCACAACGGCAACAGCGAGGATGATGAACTTGCGCTTGCTGGCCAGCATCTGATGATTGGTCCAGCCAAGGCGTGTGGTCATATACAAGACCACCGGCAGCTCAAAGGCCAGGCCAAAGGGCACCACAAAGCCAAACAGGAAGCCGATATATTTATCCACGCTGAGCATGGGCACAGCCAGGTTCTCGCCGGCAATCAGGAAGAAATCCACCGCCAGCATGTACACCACACCGTAGCAGAAGACAACGCCCAGCAAGAAAAGAAACAGCACAATGAAAAACAGAACCCTGAAAAGCTTCTTCTCATGAGGGTACAGCGCCGGCTTGATGAAGCTCCAGATCTGCCAGACAATTACCGGACTGGACACCACGATGGCGGCGACAATACCCACCTTCATTTTGGTCATCAGCGCCTCGGACATGGCAGTGTAGATAATCTCAATCCCCCGTGCCTCAATGGGCGCGAGAATCAGACCCATGAGCCAGTCAATGGCAAAATAGAAGATCAGCACAAAAGCCACACCCACCGCCGCAGCACAGATCACCAGTACATTGCGCAGCGCGGCCAGGTGCGTCATGATGGACTGCTTCTCGCCCACCTGCACCGTTTCGGTTTCAGGATTATTCAGCCTTGTCATTTTCCTTGGCGCCGTCCTCGTCGTTCTTCATTTCGTTCTTAAAGTCCTTGATGCTCTTGCCCAGGGCCTTGCCGACACCGGCCAGCTTGCCACCGCCAAAAAGCACCAGCGCCAGCACCAGAATCAAAACGATTTCCCAAATACCCAAACGCATAATTGTATTCCTCCTTGCAAATTATTCCTCGATGTCTTTTTTCACGTCCTGCAACGTTTCCTTCACAGAACGTTCAGCTTCCTTCAGTTCGCCGGAGATATCCGCTTCCTTGAAGGTTTTTTCCAGGTCGGACTTGGTATCCTTGAATTCCTTGGAGAATTCGTCCCAGCCGGTTTCTTTTTTCACTTCATTCACCAGCCTGCGGATGGATTTCACCTGCCTTGCGATCCATCTGGCTACCTTAGGCAGATCCTTGGGGCCGACGATCAGGAACGCCACCAGCAGCACCACAATAAGCTCCGCGAAGCCGATATTGAACATTCCTGTCACCTCCTGTCTGCCTTAATGTACATTTATTATACATCATGTATAACAAAAAGGCAAATATCTATTTGTTTTTCTTCGCTTGTTCCCGTTCTGCAAAATGCTTGCATGCCGGGGTATCAGGCAGTCTGCTTTTCAAACGCGGGTGCACACAATGCCCACAGTATACCTCACCATACCTTCTGCCGAACTGAACGTAGTGCTGACGAAAATGTTTACAGGTCTTGCACGTGTTCACTATCATCACCTCCAACAAATAGTATACTTAATTTAAGTATACTGTCAACATTTTTCTTCAAAAAATCTTATAATATACTTAAATCAAGTTGACGGAGGTAAACAATGAGGAACAAAACAAATAAACATCTTGGTATTGAAATTGAGCCCGATCTTCATCGAAAACTTCGATATATTGCCAAATTCGAAGGCCGATCAATCAATAGAGAGATTATTTACCTAATTCAACAATGCGTAAAATCGTTCGAAGCAACAAATGGGGAAATCATTTCATCTGAAACGAATTCTGAAGATAAGAAGGAGTGAACATTATGACCGATTTCAACGTCAACAGCGGTTTCCTGTACATCGTAACCGCCGTGATAGTAGTCTTTGTGCTGGCTCAGTCCCTGTTCTTCCTGGTCAAGGCGGCGCGCCGCGCCAGGGAGCTGGGCATTGCTGGCGCAACCATCCGCAAGACCATTGCCTCCAGCGCACTGTTCACCATCGCCCCTGCGGTGGCGATTCTTCTGGGCGTTATCACCCTGTCCAAATTCATGGGTCTGCCCTTCCCTTGGCTGCGGCTGAGCGTTCTGGGCGCCCTGACCTACGAGCTGCCCGCCGCCACCTCCACCGCCACCGCCATGAACCTTTCCCTGGCCCAGCAGATCACAGACGCCAAAGCCTTTGGCGCCATCGCCTGGGTAATGACCCTGGGCATCATCCCCGGTATCTTCCTGGTGCTCTTTGGCCTGAAGAAAATCCAGGGCGGCGTCATGTCCATCAAGAATAAGGATCCCAAGTGGGGCAACATCTTTATGGACAGCATGTTCCTTGGCATGATTTCCGCCTTCATGGGCATGCTTTTCGCCGATATCCGCCTGGGCGTACCCGGCTTCATTCCCATCGTTGTGGCCGTGATTTCAGCTGCCATCATGGGGATCTGCGGCGTTCTCATCAAAGTTTGCAAGATCAAATGGCTCGAACAGTACGCCCTGCCCATCAGCATGCTGGGCGCCATGGCCGCTTCCATCCCTGTGACCTGGCTGATGGCTTGAGAAAGGAGCGATGAATCATGAAGAAAACATATAACGATTCCGTTCATTTCTATGGCCGCATCTGGACAGCCACGGCGATCCTCATGCTGCTGATGGTTCCCGTCGCCATCTGTGTGCATTATCATGCCTGGCCCGAAATGCAATATGTTCTCAAGGGTCTTCTTGGCGTGGCCCCCATTTACTGGACGGTGGGCATTATCGAGGTTCTGACCTACTCTCCCATGCTGGGCACCGGCGGTACATACCTCTCCTTTGTTACCGGCAACCTGACCAACCTGAAGGTGCCCTGCGCCCTCAACGCCATGGAAGCCGCCAAGGTCAGCGCCACCTCCGAGGAGGGTGAGGTCGTTTCCACCATTGCCATCGCCACCTCCTCTATCGTTACGACCCTGGTGATCGCCGCGGGCGTGCTCCTTCTGGGCTATCTCCAGCCGATTCTTGAATCCCCCGTGCTGGCTCCGGCCTTTGAGAATATCATGCCTGCTCTCTTCGGCGGATTGGGCGTAGTGTACATTTCCAAGAACCCCAAGATCGCCATCGCGCCCCTGGTTTTCATGGTTCTGCTTTTCCTGCTGGTACCGTCTCTGGCCTCTTCTGTAGGCATTCTGGTGCCCGTTGGCGCACTGCTGGCCATCGCTGTCAGCCGCATCCTGTATAATAAAGGCAAGCTGTAATGAGGTGATCGTATGCCCTATGTGCTGATCTTTCTGGCGGCGCTGATCGCGTTTATCGCGGTTCTTCTGCACCGTACCGCTAATTTCAAGCCCGAGCCCCTTGAAGCCGTCGCGCTTTCCGCCGAAACGGTGGACGAAGACAAGATCCTGCGAGATATGCAGGCCCTGATCCGCTGCAAAACCGTTTCCTATCGTGATAAATCCCTGGAGGACAACGCCGAATTTGAAAAGCTGGAAGCCCTATTGCCCCAGCTTTTCCCCCACGTGTTCGGCACCAGCAAGCTGACCCGGCTTACAGACCGCAGCCTGCTCTTCCACTGGAAGGGCAAGTCCCCCATGGCTCCGGGTGTGCTGATGGCCCATTACGACGTGGTGCCCGTTAACGAGGATATGTGGGATAAGCCTGCCTTTGAAGGCATCGTCGAGGACGGTGTACTCTGGGGCCGCGGCGCCATCGATACCAAGGGCACCTTCCTGGGTGTTCTGGAGGCCGCCGATCATCTGATCGCCCAGGGCTTTGTGCCTGAAAACGACCTTTACCTGGCCTTCGCCGGTGATGAGGAGATCTCCGGCACCGGCGCTCCCGCCATTGTTGAATGGTTCAAGCAGCGTGGCATCAAGCCCTCTTTCGTGCTGGACGAAGGCGGTGCCGTAGTTGAAAATGTATTCCCCGGTGTCAAGGAACCCTGCGCGCTGATCGGCATCGGTGAAAAGGGCCCCATGGATGTAAAGTTCACCCTGGACACCAACGGCGGTCACTCCTCCACGCCTCCTCCCCATAGCCCTGTGGGCGTGCTGGCTAAGGCAGTCAGCAACATCGAAAAGCATCCCTTCCCATTCCACCTCACGCCGCCCATCGAGCAGATGTTCGATATTCTCGGTCGCCGCAGCTCCTTCGCCCTGCGTATCGTGTTCGCGAATCTGTGGTGCTTCCGGCCCGTGCTTGACTTGATCTGCCGACTCAAGGGCGGCGAACTGAACGCCCTGGTTCGCACCACCGTCGCCTTTACCCAGATGCAGGGCAGCACCGCCTCCAATGTGCTTCCGCCCCACGCCTGGGTCGGCGCCAATCTCCGCCTGATGACAGGCGAGACCGTCGATAAGGCCAGGAAGCGGCTCAAGCGCCTCTGCGGTGACAAGCGCATCCAGGTGGACATGGTCATGGGCATGAACCCTTCCCCCATCAGCCGTACCGATGATGAGCCCTACCAGCGCCTCTCCAAAGCCATCCGCGCCACCTGGACGGACGCTGTGGTTTCCCCTTACCTGATGCTGGCCTGCTCCGATTCCCGTCACTACGGCCCCATCAGCGACCATGTCTACCGCTTTTCTCCCATGGCCCTGAGCAAGGAAGAACGCGGCATGATCCATGGCAACAACGAGCGTATTCCCGTAGCCACCCTGGTGAAGACCGTGGCCTTCTACCAGCGCATCATCAAATCCTGCTGATATACCAAAGACGCCGGGCGCATTGCCCGGCGTCTTTTCATCAGCCGTTGATTCAGTTCCAATCCATTTGAACATCTTGGCCCACATACTTTTTCACATTGCTGAGGGCACGTTCCATGCTGTCGATCTGGCTTTCGCTCATGCCGTCCGGCGCAGCGGCATTACTGGGGGTAACGCGGTAATAATACCGTCCATCCTGCTTGAAGCGCCAAATGTAGGTGGGAACGCAGCTGATGCCGTCAAACTTTACCTGCTGTCCGTCATAGCTGATCTCCAGCCGCAGCAGCATGCCTGCAACATTGGCGTTGGTACGGGAGCCATTGAACAAACTGCCCAGCGAATAGGCGCAAAGCGTCTTCTTCGTGCTGCCGTCAGCCAGGTTTCCCGTCAGCCAGGTCACCGGCTGGACAACCCGGCTGCCGCTGCCGATGATCACATCCACACCTGCATCGGCCAGCTGCTGGGCAAAGGCAATTTGCTTCTTGCCGGGAGATGACTTTCCAAGAGAAGACGTGCTATTCAGCGATACAATCACAACCTGCGCGCCCTGCCGGCGTGCGGATGCCACCTCCGTCAGGATCACGTCGGCGCCATCAGCCAGTGTATCCTGGGCTAC
>JAFVVG010000015.1 GCA_017502305.1 Clostridia bacterium
GCGTAGTTATGGCGGCGGTCGAAGGTCCAGCCGTGATAGAACAGGCCGGTGATCTTATCCTGCAGGTAACGCACATGCAGCAGGAACTGGTACTCCGCCTCGTCGATCCACTCGGGCTTATTTAGCACCACGCCCGCCTTGGCCAGGAACAGGCAGACCATGAACAGGGTATCGCACCACAGCTGCTCGTAGTGCTTGTTCCACACGGTGCAATGCTGCAACCCGCCAAACTCCGTGCGGGGCATTTCCTCCAGCACCCACTTGGCCCAGGATTCGATCTCCGGCAGGTAGGCGGGGTTCTTCGTCTCATCATAGAGGCAGGTAAGGGTCAGCACGGGGGCGACGGTGTTTACATTGCGGTGGGGCTTCTGCTCACGGGAGAGCATATCGTCATACCAGGCGGTGAGGTAATCCAGAATGGACTTGTCGCCGCTCTGTTGATAGGTCTTGTAGATGCCGTACAGGGCGACGCCGGTGGGCCATTCCCAGTTGTTCATGGTCAGGTGACCGCGGGAGGGATCGTTGCCGTCAGCGTTTTGCAGCATATTCAGAACTTTGTCGGCAATGGCTTTGTAATCCATGGTAGCAGCTCCTTTCGGATGTTTCATATAGCGCTGGAGGCGGGGCTCTTCGCTCATCATATCGGCGACCAGCGAAGCGATGCGCGTTGCGCCGTAAGCGTTGAAATGGGTGGGGTCGTCGTGTCCGTTGGGGAAATCCGGATTTTCACCGGGCTCCAGATGCACAAACAGCTTCCCGGTATCGGTTCTGCCCAGGCTTTCATAGAGCTCGCGGCTCTTCATCTTCAGATCCAGGAAGGGAACATTCAATTCTTGTGCTACCTTGGCAGCGGCAGCGGGGTATTCGCCGTGGGTGTAGAGCAGATCGCTTTCGCCTACATACAGGCGGCGGCTGACCGGGCTGAGGATCACAGGCAGCGCGCCTTTTTCCCTGGCGGTAACGCAGTACATGCGCAGAAAATCCTGATAGCTGCCGTCTGAGTCGGTATGCAGGGTGGGATCCTTCTTCTCGTCATTATGGCCGAACTGGATCATCAGCACGTCACCGGGCTTCATGCCTTCCCGCACGGGGTCGAAGCGGCCCTCATCCACAAAGCTGCGGGTGCTGCGGCCGCTCATAGCGTGGTTGGCTACCTGAACGCCGGGGGCAACGTGCTCGGGCAGAGCCCAGCCCCAGCCCCGGAAGGGAGGCTTGTTGTCCTCCACGGTGGAATCGCCGATGATATAGATCGTAGGCATAAGGAAAACTCCTTTCAATGAACGTACAATCTGCTGACTGTATTATACCATAGGAAATGGTCATAAACTTCCCAAAAAAGCAACATTTTGACGCAAAAACAACCACTGCGCAGGGGATGAAAAGGGGGGCAGCGAAATACAAAAGCAAATTCCTTTGCGGAGCTGATGGACGATGAATAAGATCTACTGCTGCTTTCCCGGAGGAAGGCACAAGGCGCTGACCATGAGCTATGACGACGGCAAGCTCCAGGATCACCGCCTTGTGGATATCTTCAACCGACACGGCATCAGGGGGACGTTCCACATCAACAGCGGCATCTTCAACGATCCCCAGCGGGTGCGGCCGGAGGAGATGAAGGCGCTGTATCAGGGACATGAGGTGGCCTGCCACACGGTGACACATCCCACCATTGAGCGTTGCCCCATGCCGGAGGTGGTGCATGAGGTGCTGGACGACCGTAAGGCACTGGAAAACATCATGGGCTACCCGGTGCGGGGGCTGAGTTATCCCAATGGCTCTCTCAGCCAGGAGATCGTGGACATGCTGCCCCATTGCGGCATCCGCTATGGCCGGGTGGTGGGCAACAGCGAGGGGTTTGCGATCCCGGAGGATCCCTACCGGTGGATGGCTACCTGCCACCATAATCACCGCCTGATGGAATTGGGCCAGCAGTTCCTTTCCCTGCACAAGGAGCAGTACCTGTACCTGATGTATGTGTGGGGCCACAGCTATGAATTCGACCTGCAGGACAACTGGCAGCTGATGGAGGACTTCTGCGCCATGATGGGCGGGCAGGAGGACATCTGGTACTGTACCAACATTCAGCTGATGGACTGCCTGGATGATTTCAAACGCCTGCAATTCGCGGCGGATAATTCATTTGTGTATAACCCCAATGCCCGGGACTGCTGGATCCGCGTCTGGAACAGCCGGAATGTATGCATTCCCGCCGGGCAGACGGTGCAACTGTGAGGAGGAAACGAACATGGTGGAATACCGCGACCCGATCACCGGCTATATGGTGCGCCGCTACACGGAGGGCCCGGAGCGCAATGCCAAACTGTACTTCACCACGGAAAATTTCTCGGTGGATGACAAGTACTTCTACTTCAACAAGGATGTGCCGGGCGGCCTGGAGTGCTACCGTGCCGACGTACAGACGGGTGAACTGACCCTTATGACCGATAAGGCCTACGCCGGTTTTGCCCTGGACAGGGAAAAGAATGTAGCCTATACCTGCAAGAACGAGACCGAGGTCTACGCCGTTGACCTGAACACAAACGAGATGACCAAGATCGGCGATCTGCCCGCCGGCGGCAAGATCACCGGCCACCTGACCAGCGCGGATACCGGGCGCATCGCCTGCAGTTATCACCTGGCCAACAAGATCTACGCCCTGGTGATCCTGGATCCCGGCCAGGAGGCAAAGGTGGTTTACCGCAGCGACTATCGCCTGGGTCATGCCCAGATCTGCCCCACGGACGAGAACCTGATCTTCTACATCCACGAGACCGAGGGCGACGCCTTCCAGCGCACCTTCATGTGCGATGTGGAGGAGGGCTATGTGCGCCCCTGGTATGTGGAGCACCCCAACGAGTGGATCACCCACGAGGTGTGGGCGGCGGACGGCACTGAGATGGCCTTCATGAAGCTGCGGGGGCGCATCCTCATCGGCGACAAGGGCGGCCGCCACTTCGATCAGGCCGCGGAAAGCGAGCAGCTGCTCCACCCCTGCCTGAGCCGTGACCGCAAGTGGTTGGTGGCGGACAGGATCAGTTACCTGGGCGTGAACGTGCAGGAGGGCGTGGTGCTCATCGAGCGGGCTACCGGCAAGCAGAAACTCATCGCTACCACCGGCACATGCAAGACCGGTGCTGACCACCAGCATCCCTCCTTCAACCGGGCGGGAGATATGGTGCTCTTCAGCAACCCGGACGAGAACGGCATTGCCCAGGTGTGCACCATTGACCTCAAGCAGGTCATGAAGGAATGGTAAGGAGGTAAGCCTATGGAACGTTTTGCCTGGATGGGCCGCATCAAGCCCGGTATGCAAAAGGAATACAAGAAGCGTCATGATGAGATCTGGCCGGAAATGGTGGAGCTGCTCAAGAGCGCCGGCATCCGCAACTATACCATCTGGTCCGACGGGGATATCCTCTTTGGCTACTACGAGTGCGAAAAGGGCATTGAGTTCGCTGAGAAGACTCAGGCGGGCAGCCCCATTGTGGATCGCTGGAACGTGTACATGGAAGATGTGCTGGATCTGGTGATGGATCCGGTGACCGGTGCGCAGCCCAAGCTGCAGCAGATGTTTTTGATGGAGTGACAGGATGAAGAAGATCTATCTTGCCATTGATATCGGCGCCTCCAGCGGACGGCATATTGCCGCGTGGCTGGAAGGCGGCCGCATCGAGACCCGTGAGGTCTACCGCTTCCCCAATGGGGCCGAAATGAAAAACGGCCACCTCTGCTGGGATAAGGAAGCCCTCTTCGCCCATGTGGTGAAGGGTCTGAAGGCCGCGGGGGAGCAGGGCTTTACACCTTCCTCCATTGGTATCGATACCTGGGCGGTGGACTATGTGCTCCTGGATGCTGAGGGCCGTGATGTGGGCCCCATGGTGGCCTACCGTGACAGCCGCACCGAGGGCATTGACCTGGAACTGGAAAAGGCGCTGCCCTTTGAGAAACATTTTGCCATCTGCGGCATTGCCAAGCAGCCCTTCAACACGGTGTATCAGCTGATGGCGGCGCTGAAGGAGCATCCCGAATACGCTGACACCGTGGAGGATTTCCTGCTGGTGCCGGAATATCTGTCCTATAAGCTCACGGGCAAAAAGGCCCACGAATGGACGAACGTCTCCACCACCGCCCTGTGCGACGCCCAGAGCAGAAGTTGGTCGGAGACCATCATCCGCGCCGCCGGATTGCCGGAAAAGTGGTTCCGTACGCCCATTGCCCAGCCGGGCATGGTGCTGTGCGGCTTCCTGCCGGAAATCGCTGCCCAGGTGGGTTATGATGCACAAGTCACCTTGCCTGCCACCCACGATACGGGCAGCGCCTACATGGCTGTGCCTGCCCGGGATGACCAGGCAGCCTTCCTTTCCAGCGGCACCTGGAGCCTGCTGGGTACGGAGCTGCGCACGCCTGTGACGGGGCCGGATGCCCTGGCTGCCGGCTTTACCAACGAGGGCGGCTATGATGGCACCGCCCGCTTCCTGAAGAACATCATGGGCATGTGGATGCTGCAATGCATCCATAAGGAGATCGGCGAGGTGCATTCCTTTGCGCAAATGGCGCAGCTGGCCGCCCGCTCCACCTACCCCGCCTGTGTGGACGCCACGGACAACCGCTTCCTGGCCCCGGCCAACATGCTGGAGGAAGTCAAGCAGGCGCTGAAGGACGCAGGCGCGCCGCAGCCCCAGGAGTTTGCAGACATCCTGCGGGCGGTGACCATGGGTCTGGCGGTGTGCTACAAAAACGCCATTGCGGAAATGAGCAGCATCACGGGGAAGACCTTCACCAGCGTGAACATTGTGGGCGGCGGCAGTCAAAATGTGGTGCTGAACCAGATGACCGCCGACCTGACCGGGCTGCCTGTTTACGCCGGCCCCACCGAGGGTACGGCCCTGGGCAACCTGGCCTCCCAGATGATCGCTGCTGGGGAATTCGCCACGCTGGCGGATTTCCGTAAGGCGCTGCCGGAGAGCTTCGATATTCTCACCTTTGAACCAAAGGAGGAAAAATAAATGAACGCTTATGAATACGCAAAGTCTCGCTATGAAGCCCTGGGTGTGGATGTGGAAAGGGCCATGGAAACGCTGAAGAAGGCTCCTCTGGCGCTGCATTGCTGGCAGGGCGACGACGTCCGCGGCTTTGACACCGATCCTTCCAAGCCCCTGACCGGCGGCATCCAGACCACCGGCAACTATCCCGGCCGCGCCCGTACGCCCGAAGAGCTGATGGCCGACATCGACCTGGTGCTGAAGCTCTGTCCCGGCACAGCGAAGATGAACCTTCACGCCAGCTATGCCATCTTTGATGAGGACACGCCCTGGGCCGACCGTGACAAGCTGGAGCCCAAGCACTTCAAAAAGTGGGTGGACTTCTGCAAGGAGCGCGGCCTGGGCTGCGACTTCAACCCCACCTTCTTCTCCCACCCCAAGTGCGACCCGCTGACGCTGTCTTCTCCCAACGAGGAGACCCGCCGCTTCTGGATCGACCACGGCAAGGCCTGCATCCGCATCAGCCAGTACCTGGCGGAGGAGCTGGGGCAGCCCTGCATCATGAACATCTGGACGGGCGACGGTTTCAAGGATATCCCCGCCGACCGCCTGGGCCCCCGTGTGCGCTACAAGGAGGCCATGGACGAGATCCTCTCCGAGCCCTTTGATTTCAACAAGGTCAAGCCCTGCGTGGAGAGCAAGGTCTTCGGCATCGGCGTGGAGGCTTACACCGCCGGCAGCGCGGAATACGCCCTGGCCTATGCCGCTGTGAACCCCGGCAAGTGCATCCCTCTGATGGACAACGGCCACTATCACCCCACCGAGGTGGTCAGCGACAAGATCCCCGCCCTGCTGGCCTTCTTCCCGGAGCTGGCGCTGCATATCACCCGCCCCATCCGCTGGGACAGCGACCATGTGGTGCTCCTGGACGACGAGACCAAGGAGATCTGCAAGGAGATCGTGCGCTGCGGCGGCCTGGAGGGCAGGGTGCATATGGCGCTGGATTACTTTGACGCCAGCATCAACCGCGTCAGCGCGTGGGTCACGGGCTTCCGCAATGTGCAGAAGGCGCTGCTGATGGCGCTGCTCACCCCCAATGAGGAGTTGAAGAAGCTGCAGGATACCGATCAGTTCACCGAGCTGATGGTGCGCCAGGAGGAAATGAAGACCCTGCCCTTCGGCGGGATCTGGGACGAATACTGCCGCCGCTGTGGTGTGCCGGAGGACGGCAAGTGGTTCCCCATGGTGCAGAAGTATGAGCAGGACGTGCAGCTCGCCCGCGGATAAAAAGGGATTCTTTGAAAAGGGGCACCGAAGGTTTCCAAAGGGCGATCGGAAAGCCTTTTGGTCGCGCCGTAGCGCGAAACCCTGCCTAACAAAGAGATTTCGCCTCTTCGGAGGCGAGGAGGGGGCTTTCCGATCGCCCCCTCCACCCCTTCGGGCAGAAACGTTTGTTTGTAATAAGGAGGAAAAACCTATGGGTATGACCGACATCACCATCGTGCAAAAATACATCCGCATGGCCAATGACGGCTGGCTCCAGGGCTGGCATGAGCGCAACGGCGGCAACCTGACCTACCGCCTCACCAAGGAAGAAGTGGCGGAAATGACGCCCTTCTTTGACAAAACGCCCCAGCCTTGGGTCAGCATGGGCGTCACTGGCGAAAACCTGGCAGGGGAGTTTTTCCTGTCTACCGGCAGCGGTAAGTTCTTCCGCAATGTGATCACCGACCCCGAGGATTCCATCTGTGTGGTGGAGATCAACGATAAGGGCGACAGCTACCGCATCCGCTGGGGCCTGGTCAACGGCGGCAAGCCCACCAGTGAGTTCCCCAGTCACTACATGAACCATTGCGTCCGCGCCAAGGCCACGAATGGTGAGCATCGCGTGATCTACCATGCGCACCCTGCCAACATCATTGCTATGACCTTCGTGCTGCCCCTGACCGACCGTGACTTCACTCGCGCCCTGTGGAAGAGCGCGACGGAGTGCCCGGTGGTGTTCCCCGGCGGCGTGGGCGTGGTGCCGTGGATGGTGCCCGGCGGCGCGGACATCGCCCTGGCCACCTGCAAGAAGATGGAGGAATACGACGCCGCCGTGTGGGCGCACCACGGCCTGTTCGCCTCCGGCCCGGACTTCGACATCACCTTCGGCCTGATGCATACCATCGAGAAGGCGGCCCAGATCTGGGTGCTCCAGAAGTCCACCGGCCTGCCGGAATTGCAGACCATCCAGGACGACGAGCTGCGCGCCATTGCCCGCGACTTCAAGGTGGAGCTCCGGGAAGATTTCCTGGACTGATGAGCAAAAACAGAAAAGGCAGCCGGACACATGTATGTCCGGCTGCCTTTTTTGTTGTCATGCCAGATGCTGCTGATCATGAACGCTGCCTGTGTGCCGGTATCCGGCGGTCAGAACGTCTGTCGGTCTTTCTATGATGTCTTGACTCAACAATCAAAATTGAAGAAATAAAGAAATCCGAACCCGTTTCCAATCGGAATCAGGTTTGGATCTCTTTTGTGAAGTAGAGCATAGCTAATAAAACTTCATAGCCAAAAGTCTTTGCAAACAAATTGCGTTTTTTATGGTGAAACACCCCTTGATAAATCGAATCACACTTTTATTTGGGGTTTGTAGCTCAATCATCACCTCTTTATTGTTCTTTCGATAGACATTGCATCGCCTGCTGATTGCAAATGATCGGCGGGCGGTATAGTTTTGTTACGTTTGCCATATAAGATGACACCTCGTTTCAATCTTCTGTAATGGAGCATTATTCTTTTGGCTTGATTGGCACTTATACAACAAGGATATCTCTTTTACCTAATTTCGTCAATACTACCATGGTAATTCCACCCGCACACTTTTCAGCGCATCCTTCTCTGTCTTTGCCGCCCGACTTGTGGACAGATGAAAAGGCCTTGCGGTCTCGTTCAATGGATGCTCCTGATCATCATGGAACCCAAAGCGGTAGTGCAGATACTGCCGGTCCCGTTCAGGGATCGTAGCCAGCGCATGGTGGATCTCCCGCAGCTGTTCCTTGGCAAGGTAGATCTGTTCGGGGGATTGGCGCATCGGGTCACCGGCATAGGTATGCCGGACGCTTCCTGTGTCCAGCGATTCGATGCTGTTCAGATACCTTGCCTCAAAGGTGGTGGCCTGTGAGCGGATATAGTCCAGCATGGCATTGCGGACGGCAATGGCGGCATAGGTAATAAACTGAAACTCCTTTGCAGGGTCAAAACGATCAATGCAGCCGAACAGACTCCATGTGCCCTCCTGTACCAGATCGTCCATGTCTATAGCACAGCAGGTGTCCCTGACGGTTCATGAGATCGAGGACATAGGAAAGAAGAATCCCCTGACCGGAAACATCTCCATGACAGCGGAGCAGTGCGACGCTCTGAAACGCTGCGCCATCACCGGGATCGCTGCCAAGGCCGAGAACAGTCAGCTCAGGCAAAAACTGACGGCTGCTGAAAAGGCCATTGCCCATTGGAAGCAGCAGTATGAAACACTACACAAGAAATATCAGACACTCAAAAAGAAAGCCCAGCCTTATCTGGATGCACTGGAAATCGCATCCGAAAAGGTTCGGGCTTTTATTTCTTCCATCCTCAGAAGCTGGGTGGATGAGCGTGAACATACAATGACTGCTCGCCGTAAGCGGCAGGGTATCGAAATTGAATGAAAGGATAATGGAGGTAAATGCTTATGGCGAATTGCATGAGCAAAGGACATGAGATGAACAACTATAACATTCCGGTGTGGCGTAGATACACGCTGACCATTGAGGAAGCGGCTGGGTATTATCACATCGGTGAAGGGAAACTGCGGATGTTGATAGACCAGAACCCACACGGCGACTTTTACGTTATGAACGGCAACAGAGCGCTGATCAAGCGGGAGAAGTTTGATAACTATCTGGATCAGGCAACAGCTGTCTGACCCTAAAAATCCTACGACAAAATGAACATTTTCACATAACATAACTATACGAAGAGCCAGATTTGTGATATGATGATATCGCAAGTATGGCTCTTCTTGTTTAAAGGAGAGATTCCATGAGCGAAAAAAGACGAGACAATCGAAACCGGATTTTACGTGAAGGTGAATACCAGCGTGCAGATGGGAGGTATCGCTACCGTTACATTGGTGAGGACGGA
>JAFVVG010000016.1 GCA_017502305.1 Clostridia bacterium
GACATACAGAAACGGAGAGGTAAGCACATGGAGAACCTGCAGCTGATTTACACCGGCAAGACCAAGAATGTCTACGCGCTGCCCAACGGCAACTGCCTGCTGAAGTTCAAGGACGACTGCACCGGCAAGGACGGTGTGTTTGATCCCGGCGAGAACGCTGTGGGTCTGAAGATCGATGGCGTGGGCAACGTAAACCTGCGCATGTCCATCCATTTCTTTGAGAAGATCAACGCCGCCGGCATCTATACCCACTATGTTTCCGCCGACCTTGCCAACACCACCATGGAAGTTCTCAAGGCCAAGCCCTTCGGCCAGGGCCTGGAGGTCATCTGCCGCCACAAGGCCGTGGGCAGCTTCATCCGCCGCTACGGCGCTTATATCGAGTCCGGCGCCGACCTGCCCGCCTACGTTGAAATGACCTTCAAGGATGACGAGAAGGGCGATCCCCTGGTCACCAAGGATGCCCTGGCCGCCCTTGGCGTCATGACTGAGGAGCAGTACGACACCATCAAGGACATGACCCAGAAGATCACCCAGATCGTGGCTGACGACCTGAAGGAAAAGGGCCTGATCCTCTACGACATCAAGTTCGAGTACGGCTACGACGCCGACGGCAAGGTGATGCTCATCGACGAGATCGCCTCCGGCAATATGCGCGTGTACAAGGACGGCGAGTACATCGATCCCATGACCCTGTCCAAGCTGTTCTTTGCCTGATTACACCATCAAGCGGCTTCTGTGCGGAAGCCGCTTTTTTGCGCTTTGTTTCACCCGGCTCTCCAAGCAAAACGCCACGCTGCGCATGCAAACCATGCGGCGTGGCGTTTCTGTTTTTCCTTTGCGGGATCATCAGTCCTCAGCATTGACCCGGGCGACAAAGCGGCCGAACGCCTCGCTGCCCTCCTGGGTGCGCTTGAACACACCCGCGTGCTCCAGCACCCTGGCAAACACCTTGCCGACCTCCGCCTGCAAAACCAGGTGGATATTCTCGCCGGTAAGGACCTGGCCGGCGCTGATCCGCCGGATCCAGTCGCCGTGCTTTTCCAGGTCGCCCTCCAGCGCCCGGCCGTTTACCACGGCCTCTTCCAGCCGCTGCAGCTCGTTCTTCAGCCGGGCCGGAAGCACCGCCAGACCCATCACCTCAATCAGGCCGATGTTCTCCTTTTTGATGTGGTGCAGCTCGCTGTGGGGGTGGAAAACGCCCAGCGGATGCTCCTTGGTGGTGATGTTGTTGCGCAGCACCAGGTCCAGCTCATACGCTTCGCCGCTGCGCCGGGCAATGGGCGTAATGGTGTTGTGGGGCGTTCCTTCCGTATGGGCGAAAACAAAGGCGTTCTCGTCCGTATAGCCCCGCCACACGCGAAGGATCTTCTCCGCCAGGTCAACCAGGTCTTCCTTGCGGTCAGCCGAAAGCCGGATAACGCTCATGGGCCATTTCACAATGCCCGCGCGGACCTGTTCGTACCCTTTGAAAACAATTTCCTTCTCCACAGGGGCCTTGGCCATGGCGAAGTCCTGCCTGCCGCCCTGGAAATGCTCATGGCTGAGGATGCTGCCGCCAACAATGGGCAGATCCGCGTTGGAGCCGATGAAATAATGCGGGAAGTGAGTCACAAAGTCCAGCAGCTTCACAAAGGTGCCCCTGTTGATCGTCATGGGGGAATGCTTGCCGTTGAACACAATGCAGTGCTCGTTGTAATAGACATAGGGGCTGTACTGGATATACCAGTCCTCCCCGTCCATGGTGATGGGGATCAGCCGGTGGTTCTGCCGCGCCGGATGATTCACCCGGCCGGCATAGCCTTCGTTTTCCACGCACAGAAGGCACTTGGGATAGCTGGAAGCGGGGGCCGCAGCAGCGGCGGCGATGGCCTTGGGATCCTTCTCCGGCTTGCTGAGATTGATGGTGATATCCAGCGTGCCGTATTCCGTTTCGGCCAGCCAGTGAATATCCTTGCGAATACGGTACCTGCGGATATAATCCGTATCCTGGGAAAAACGGTAGAACCAGTCCGTGGCCGCCTGCGGTGCCTCCCGATACAGCGCGTCAAACCGCTGCCTCACCTCGTGAGGCCTGGGCGTCAAGGTACCCATGAGCATGGTGTCAAACAGATCCCTGCTGGTGATGTCATCCTGGCACACGCCGCGGCTGACCACATCCTCCAAAAGGCCCTTGAGGATCTCCTCCAGGTCCGTGCAGGCCGGCTCAGCATACTCGCAGGAATCAAGCCGGAGACACTGCAGCAGCTGGTTTACCGCGTAGGTTTTGTCGCAGGGCTCAATCAGTCCCCTGTCGATACCATACTGAACCAGCGAAGCGATATATCCATCCCTGTTCATTCATTCACCTCCGCGCGGCAACACGCCGCGCTGAAATAAAATACCGTTAGCATTTATTCGATGGTCGGTCCAGGAAGTCCTTCCGCAGCTGCGCCTGAAAATCCCGGGCGATGGCCCGCAGCTCGTCAACCTGAATGTTCTGCATCTCAGGCAGACCGTTGAAGCGCCGAAGCACCCAGATCCGGGCCGCCTGCCCGCCGGGAAAGCAGCAGTCAATCTTATTCATCGTGTGTCAGCCCAGCAAAGGCATTTGTTTTTTATTTCGATACGCCCCTTTTCGGCCCCTGCGCAGTGCTTGTTTTTGTGTGAAAATGTTGTTTTTTTGAGAAGCTTCCGACCATTTCTTATGGTATAATCATTTTTGGCCGATTCTACGTTTCACCGAAAGGAGTCTTTCCTTATGCCTACGATTTACATCATTGGTGATTCCACCGTGGATAACAACAAGCCGCCCTTCCGCGGTTGGGGCTGGGCGCTGCCGGAATTTGTTGCCCCAGGCGTAACGGTTGCCAACCACGCCATGAGCGGCCGCAGCACCCGCAGCTTCCTGGACGAGGGCCGTTTTGATCCCGTGCGCGAGGGCATGCAGCCCGGCGACGTGCTGATGATCCAGTTCGGTCACAACGACGAAAAGGACGATCCCCTGCGCCATACCGACCCGGACGGCAGCTATCAGGACTTCCTTCGTATGTACTGCCGCACCGCTATGGACAAAGGCGCGCTGCCCGTGCTTCTCTCTCCGGTAAGCCGCCGGATCTACGCGGGCGGCAACCTGCTCTACACCCACGGCGCCTATCCCGCCGCCGTGCAGAAGGTGGCCCGTGAATTAGGCGTCCCCTTCCTTGACCTGAAGAAAGCCAGCCGTGACCTGTATCTTTCCGGCACCGAGGAGGACACCGCGCAGCTGTTTGTCCGCCTCCAGCCCGGCGAAAATCCCAACTTTCCCGAAGGGCACGACGACAAGACGCACTTCAACGCTGAGGGTTCCATGAAGATCGCCTCGCTGGTGGTGGATATGATGAACGCTGAGCCCCGCCTCCAGCGCTATCCGAAACACCCGAAAAGAGTTGTTTCCACGGATTACAAAGCCATTGCCGACAAAGTCCTTAACATGCTGCAAAACGCCGACGGCAACGATCCCTCCCGCGGTCACCTGACCATGAACAACTGGGAATGGCCCACAGGCGTGGCTCTCTACGGCATCTACAAGACCTATCAGCAAAGCGGCAACAAGTCCATCCTGGATTACCTCACCGCCTGGTATGACGATATGCTCTCCCGTGAGCAGAAGCCCCACCGCAATGTGAACACCGTCGCCCCCGTGCTGACCCTCACCTGCCTCTATGATGAGACGAAGAACCCCGCCTATCTGCCAGAGATCGAATCCTGGGCCAAGTGGGTGCTGGAAGAAATGCCCCGCACGGAGTTCGGCGGATTGCAGCACTGCACCGTATGGAACAAGCACTACGAGCAGCTGTGGTGCGATACCCTGTTCATGGTCTGCCTCTTCCTGGCCAAGGCCGGCGTGGTACTGAACAAGCCCGAGTGGATCGACGAGGCGGAGTACCAGTTCCTGCTGCATGTGCGTTACCTGCAGGATAAGATCACCGGCCTGTTCTATCACGGCTGGACCTTCGACCGCCGCCATAACTACGCCAACGC
>JAFVVG010000017.1 GCA_017502305.1 Clostridia bacterium
ACGCCCTTCTTGATGGCGTCCATCATCTTGCCCAGGGACAGGAACTGATAGCCGCAGATCTGGTTGTCCTTGTCCAGCGCGATCTTCAGCACGTAGCCCTCGGCCATCTCCAGGTAACGGGGGCCCTTTTCCAGGGTGCCGTACATGGTGCCAACCTGGCTGCGCAGGCCCTTGCCCAGGTCTTCCAGGCCGGCGCCGATGCGCAGACCGTCGTCAGAGAAGGCAGACTGGGTGCGGCCGTACACGATCTGCAGGAACAGCTCGCGCATGGCGGTGTTGATAGCGTCGCACACCAGGTCGGTGTTCAGAGCCTCCAGGATGGTCTTGCCGGGCAGGATCTCGCTGGCCATGGCGGCGGAGTGAGTCATGCCGGAGCAGCCGATGGTTTCGACGAGGGCTTCCTGAATGATGCCGCCCTTAACGTTCAGGGTCAGCTTGCAGGTGCCCTGCTGGGGGGCGCACCAGCCAATACCGTGAGTCAGACCGGAGATGTCCTTGATCTCCTTGGCCTGGATCCACTTGCCCTCTTCCGGGATGGGCGCGGGGCCGTGGTTGGGGCCCTTCGCGACGCATACCATTTCTTCAACTTCCTTGGTGTAAAGCATCGGATTGGTTCCTCCTATCATGAGATAGTCGTGACATGGGGACATTCATTGTCCATGATAGTATAACACATTTTTTCACAGATGAACAGGGGGATTTTCGGATTCTGTGAGAAATTTATCAAACGCCAATAGAAATGATGTAAAGGAAGGTTTTATCAATCCATTGCATTATGGCTGTAGCTTGTATGTGATGACTGATATCAGTCATGCGATGCCGTTGACCAGACGAATTGTATGGCTTGTGGTATTTTCTTATCCATGATAAAATGAATATGACAAGCATCAAGGTGGGTGTGCATATGATTTCATGGATTGATAAAGAGTATAAGCATTACTATTCAGATTCAGCAAAAGCATCGGGGATTAGGTACAGCTTCCATCAATACGAGAATGATTTTGACGTATCAACGGTAGAAGGAATAAAAAAGATCATTGGTTTTCTAAGGGAAAACTATTACTTTCCCATTAGATTGAATATCTTGTTTTGTAACACGATAGGTTTCAGACATCATGCGGATAAACACATATACTATGGTGCCTTTTACAGTATGGATGATGAAAAAAGAAAAGTATACCCAAGGATATCAATCGCTGCAAAAGTGGACGAAAGGAATTCTCTGCAAGATGTATTGTTTTCGTTGGCTCATGAGATCACACATTACTATCAATGGTACTTTGAGGAAGAGGACAAACGGACAAGCAGAAGTCTGGAAATAGAAGCTAACAAATGGGCAAGCTATATAACGAATTTATACTTTAACAACCATCTGTCAATCTAACAATCATGAATTATTGATCAAAGTGAACAGCGCACTTACTCACCACCCTATGGCGGTAGCAAGTGCGCTCTTTATGTTTGATCTACCCTAAAATGATTGGATAAATTTATCCTTGACAAATCACATTCCACTTTTTTGAGGATTTGCGCTCTGTCACTGTGTCCAGCGCAAGCGCCGTCCACGGCCGTTCCTCCGCGTAAGGAATGTTTTTCGCAAAGCGAAAAACACCCCGTCGGCAAAGCCACCGGATACGATTACAGTCAGAGGCGCTGCGGTGCCTCCGACACCTCGCAAGGCATCAACAGACCAAAAGGCTCCCCTGTGCAAGGGGAGCTGTCAGCCGCTTGCGGCTGACTGAGGGGTTGGTCACCCACAATGGCACTATTTCTCTTTTCTCCGCATATTCTTTCCTGAAAGGCCGGTGATTCACATGACTCTTGGGGATCTGAAGCAAAAGGACGTGATCAACACCCTGACGGGAGCCTCCCTGGGTAAACCCATGGACATCGAGTTCTGCGCCTGCGACGGCCGCGTCAGTGCCCTGGTGGTGCCGGGGGAATTCAGCCTCAGCGCCCTTTTCCGGGGCGAGCGCTGCGGCATCGTGATCCCCTGGGAGAACATCTGCAAAATTGGCGACGACGTGATCCTGGTGGAGATCATGGAGAACCACTGCCCATGAATATCAGTTGCCCCAGTTGCGCTGCGGCGCTCCGCAGTGGGGGCAGGCTTGCAGCGAGATATAGAAATCATCGTTGAGCTCGCCGTACTGGACTTTCCCATCCAGAGGAAGATAGGCGAAGTCCATGGAGGAACACATGGGATCCACATGGTAGAAGACTGCCTGATCGAGGGTATTGTAATACAGCAGAAAATCAGACGGCACCGCTGTGGCCGTAGGCATGGGCGTAAGCGTAGGCACGGGCGTCACGAAAGGCACAGGCGCCTTCTCATCGCCAATGATCTCCATGCTGGCCACGCTGCGCAGCACCATGTTGCTTGCAGCGGTCCACTTCAGCGTGTCGGAACCCGTTTTGCGCAGCAACGAATGCTCCGCCTTATTGGCGCCCTTAAAAACGGAGTTGACCTTGTACAGCTGGTTGTTGATCAAGTACGAGCCATCCACATAGGTCTGGTCAAAGGCATAGTAGTTGTAATCCGTATAGCCGCAGGTATCCAGATCCACCGAGCGGGTCGTGGTCGCCCAGATGTACATCACCCAGCTGGGTTCCAGCGCGTTGGATGCGTCCATGGTGGAACCATCGTAGTGCACTTCCACGTGCATCTTTGCAGGGCGCGGAAGATTCTTCGCCTTGATGATGACCGGCGTTTCTGCACTCTGGGGCGAACGCAGCGTCAGCTCCATCTCATACAGGTCAATGGGCAGGGGCACCTCCTCCACGAAGTACCAGTAGTACCCATAAGCCAGGCCAGCACACACCACCAAAGCCATCACGATACCCAGCAGCACATTGCGCAGCTTGCGCCAGGCATGCTTGTGCTTCACCTTTTTCACGGCGCTGTCAAACTGCTCGGTCTCCTGCTCAACAGGCACATCCAGGTCAATCTGCGTCTGCATTTCCTGAAAAACCGTGGCGCAGGGCGGACAGTCCACCACATGCTTTTTCACCCTGCGCTGGCTGGCCACGCTGGCGGTACCGTCGATGCACAGGGGCATCAGGTCGCGGGTCACGGCGCATTTATCGGGCAAAATCTTCTTATCACTCATCAAGCTCTTCTCCCTTCATCAGTCGGACAAGCATCTGCCTGCCCCGGTAATAGGTCACCCTGGCCCACCTTTCCGGCTTGCCAAACAGCATGCCGATCTCCTGGTGGCTCAGTTCGCCGAAGGTGCGCAGCGTCACCACTTCCTTGTAGGGCTCCGGCAGGCTGTGCAAAAGCCGGTGGGCCTGCAGGCGCTGCTCCTTATCCAGCAGGGTTTCCACAAAGTCCTCCGCCGGCTTTTCCGGCACCTCGTCAATGGAAGCGGGCTTGGGCCTTCGGCAGTAGGTGTAGAAAAGGTTCTTGGCAATGCCGCACAGCCAGGTGGAAACGGCGCACTGGTGGCGGAAACCCTTCCACTTCTTCATGGCCTGATAGAACGTTTCCTGGGTAAGTTCATCCGCCAGGGCCTCGCTGCCGCTGAGGCGCAGCAGGAATTTACGCACCGTCTGATATTCCTCATGACACATTCTTTCGAAATCTTCCATGCAGCGCCTCCTTTCCGGCCGGATTTTTGCTGCTTTCATCTGTTAGTCGCAGGAACTCGACAAACGTTTCATATTCGCAGAAGAATTTTAGCATAAATATGAAAAAAAGTCGATCTTACGATCGACTTCATTTCGTGAGGTGCCACCCGGATTCGAACCGGGGGAATAAAGGTTTTGCAGACCTTCGCCTTACCACTTGGCTATGGCACCGGATGTGTGGAGCGGTAGACGGGATTCGGACCCGCGACATCCACCTTGGCAAGGTGGCACTCTACCACTGAGCTACTACCGCACACATGGTGCCTTGGGGCGGAATCGAACCACCGACACTGTGATTTTCAGTCACATGCTCTACCGACTGAGCTACCAAGGCAAATATGATGGCGACCCGGAAGGGGCTCGAACCCTCGACCTCCAACGTGACAGGCTGGCGCTCTAACCAACTGAGCTACCGGGCCATATTTGTGAGTGGGAACAACAGGGCTCGAACCTGTGACCCTCTGCTTGTAAGGCAGATGCTCTCCCAGCTGAGCTATGCTCCCATGCGCCATAGCCAAGTGGCTTGACTTTGTAACCTTGCGGTTACTGCGGCGACTTGTTTATAATACCTCACGCAGAGCGTTTTGTCAACCCCCTATTTTCATTTTTTTCGTCGAAATAACAATTAAGAATCTCTGCGCATTCTTCCCCGCCTGGTAGGCATGCGCAGCGTTATCTCCACGCTGTCATCCAGAAGGCGTTCCTGAGCGGAGGCGTCCAGGCCGGCCTCCTGCATCTGCGCCACTATGCTTCGTATGGCGTTGAGATACAGCCGGTGATCCCGCATAAGCGCAATGGTGCGGCGCCCCGCAACCGGCGGCACGGGAAGGCGTGTCTGGGCGCTTTGCACCAGCAGCTCCACGTCCCGCACGCAAAGCTTTTCCCGCACCGCCTGGCGGGCGATGGTCATGCGTCCCCGGCGGTCCGGCAGCTTCACCAGTGCCTGGGCATAGCGTTCGGGCAGGGCCTGTTCCAGGAGGTAAGCCTGCAGCTCCCCGTCCAGCTCTGTGAGGCGGATGCGCCGGGCTACGCCGGCGGCTGTCATGCCCAGAAGCCGGGCCAGCTCTTCCCTGGTAAAGCCGTGCTGCTCCACCAGGCTTTTCAGCGTCTCTGCTTCCTTCAGGTAATGCATGCCGCCCGCCATAATGTTTTCCAGCATCGCCCGGGCGTTCAAATCAGGCGCAAGTCCAGGCAGAATCACGGCATCCACATGGGTCAGGCCGGCCATCCGGCAGGCCATGAGCCGCCGGTTGCCGGAAACCACCACATACTTTCCGCCGTGGGCGGCCTGCACGGTAATGGGCTGGATCAGCCCCTGCCGGTGGATGGAGTCCGCCAGCTCCAGCAGCGTCATGCCCTGGGTATCCCCCAGCCCCAGCGAGGGCCGGGGCGCGATGCGCTCCAGGGGCAGCCAGCAGACCTGCCCATCCTGGACCGTAATGTTCATCCCATGCTTCATGCTATTCCCCTCCTCCCCTGTCTTTCGTTTGGAGAAAGGAAAAACCCTGCTTGCTTATCCGGGAATCGTTCGTCACGATTCCCCTCGCATGCAGGGTGTATTATGCCTGATTTTGCCGTATGTTCAGCTTATTTGGCGTTTACCCCCAGGGGGGACTTGCTGGGCGTGCCGGCTTTTCGGGGATACTGTCGAGCGGTTTTCGCCACTTTTTTGAAGGGCAGCAGCTGGTGCTGCCATTCCCGGCCAGGGAACGCGCAGGGAACAGGCTCCCCCGCCTGGCCGCCCAGCAGAAATGCCGCCCGGCGGCCCTGGTGCAGCTCCTCGGCAAGGGCCGGGCCTTTCCAGCATACCGCCTGGCCGCCCACCTTCACAAAAGGCAGCAGGTACTCCGAAAGCACGGAAAGCGGAGCCACGGCCCGGGCCACCGCCACGTCGAACTGCTCACGCAGGTCGATGTCCCTGGCACCGTCCTCAGCCCGGCGGTGCACCAGCGTCACATTGGCAACGTGAAGTTCGTCAATAACTGCCTGTAAAAAGGTCAGGCGCTTTTGCTGGGCGTCCATCAGCGTTACCTTCAAATCCGGGCAAGCCAGGGCCAGGGGCATGCCGGGGACACCCGCGCCGGTGCCCACGTCAATGAGGCTGCCCTCCCGGGGGATCAGCCCCGGCTCCTTCAGGGCCATGAGGCTGTCCACGTAGTGCTTGTCCATCATTTCCGCCTCATCGGTCACGGCGGTGAGATCCATGCGGGTGTTCCAGTCCATGAGCAGCGCGTGGTAGCGCAGGAGCTTTTCCGGCAGGTCAGCCGCAAAAGGAATGCCGCATTCCGCCAGGCGGGCGGCCAGTTCGCTCGTTGTCATCCGTGTCACTCCAAGGGCAGGTGCAGGTATTTCTGCATCCAGTATTTGATCCAGGAGAGGCCTTCACGGCCATAATTCTTCAGCCAGTATTGGGGCAGCGTCCGGGCACCCACGCCCGTGGCGTCAAGGCCCTCGTCCTCCGCCAGGGCCATGGCCCGGGGCAGGTGATAATCGCTGGTCACGATGAGCACCCGCTGCGCCTGGCGGCCCTTAAGCAGCTCCGCGGCGTGGCGGATGTTCTGCCGGGTGTTATAGGAGGCGTCGTCCATCAGGATGCTTTCCTCCGGCACGCCCTTTGCCACAAGGTAATCCCGCATGGCGTGGGCCTCGGGTTCCGGCTCGTTGGCGCCCTGGGCCCCGCAGACCACGATCAGGCAGTTTTCCTTCTGCCATGCCTCATAGGCAGCGTCCAGCCGCCACGTCAGCTGCAGCGAAAGGCTTCCGTCCGGCTTCACCTGGGCGCCCAGCACCACAATGGCATCGTAGTTTTCCGCCGGGGGCAGGGTGTTCACCTTCCACACCAGCATGCCCACCACGCCCAGATAGGCAATGATGCCCACCAGTACACAAATCAGCACAAGCGTCAAAAAGCGGCGTCCTCCTGTGGGGATTTTCTTCATCTTATGTCGGTTCCTTTCATTTCACGCCAGGGTTCCGTCTTTTTTTGTGCAGCACCTGACCGCCGCTGTCCGCAGCCACGGCCCCGTAGTTGATGGCAGGCGCAAAGCCTTGCCGCAGATCGCCGTTTTCCGCCATGCTGTAGAGCTTTTCGCCGGCCACGATCACATGATCCACCAGTTCAATCTCCATGCCTTTCAGCAAAAGCTGAACCTGCTCGGTCGCGTCAACATCCTGCACAGAGGGCCAGTCGGTACCCCCGGGGTGGTTGTGGGAGAGGATCACCGAGCGGGCGTTCAGGTTCAGGGCAGCCTCCACCACCAGCCGGGGCTGGATCTGCACGCTGCCGGTGGTTCCTTCGGCAATCAGGCGCTGGCCCAGCAACTGCTGGTCAGCATCCAGGGCGATGACGTACAGCTTTTCCGACCGCCAGCCGGAGAGCAGCGCCCGGCAGTGCTGCTTCACATCCGTGCGGGTCACAAAGCGCTTGCGCTCCCGGCTCAGGCAGGCGGTGTAGCGGCGGAACATGGGCAGCATCAGGGAAATCAGCGTGGCTGTTTCCTCCCCCACGCCATGCACCGCCATCAGCTGATCCGGTGTGGCCTCCAGCACGCCCTGCAGAGAACCGAAGGTGTCCATCAGCGTATGCGCCAGGGGGTTCACGTCGCCCCGGGCCCTGCCGTAGAACAGAAGCAGCTCCAGCACCTCGTGATCCGCGAAGCCGTCCAGGCCCTCTTTCCTGTAGCGCTCCCGCATCCGCTTGCGGTGCCCCTCATGCATGGTCATCCTCTTCACCACCTATAACGAATCATTGGTATTCTTTCTTGCAATTGGGTTTGGTCAGCGTTTTTCCGCCAGCATCATCCCGAAAACCTCGTTCACCTGGGTGCCCAGACGGCTGACCTCGCCCATGACCCGGCGGCGGCCCTTCTCGTTGGTGAACCAATCGCCGCGGCTTTCGCCGGGAACGCCGGCGGGACAAACGAGTATCTTGGTCTCCGGGAAAGCGGCGTGATAATACATCATAGCCCTTCTGGCATGGAACGCCCGGCAGCACAGGATGGCCTGCTTCACCTCAAGGCCCATGCCGTCGCACACCTTGCGGGAGTACTGGGCATTCTCCCAGGTGTAGGTGGCCTGGTCCTCCCGGAGAATCGCATGCTCCGGCACGCCGGCCTTCATCAGCACGGTGCGGAGATAGGCCCATTCGGTTTCATAATCATCGGGGTAATCCCGGCGGAAAGCCTCCGGCACACCCTTGAAATGCCCCAGCGTCACGCTGTAGCGGCCCGAGGGCAGCAGGTATTCCGCCATGCCCTGGTGGTACAATTCCGCCGCCTTCAGCGCGTGCTCCGGATGGCTGGCCCCGGGGATGAAGATCACATCGCTCTTCCGGGGCTCATCCTCCACGAAGATAAAATCCGTCACCGCCCGGACAAAGGTCTCCGCCCCCAGCGTCATTTTACTTTCCATAATACTTCCACAGGTCGATACACACCTGCCTGTCGGCCCCGGCGCGGCGGGTGAAGGCACGGCGGTAAATCTTCTTCAGTTCATCCCTGGTCAGGGGCATGGGGTGGTTGCCCAGGCGCTCCACGTTCACCGAGTCCGCCAGGGCGTCCAGGGTGTCCTCGTCGGGCATGAATTCCGGCTCCATGCCCAGGTCGATGAGCAGGCCCGCCAGCAGACGGGAGCCCATGTACTCGCTGCCCAGGCGCATTTTCTGGGCAAGATCCATCAGTGCGGGCAATGCGTCGGCATAATCGATCATGTAGTCCCACAAAACCGGCAGCGTCAGCATGCAGGCGTGGCCGTGGGCCAGGCCCAGCTTCTTGGTGATCTGATAGCTCATGGCATGGGCGGCGGTGGTGCGGCTGATCTGGATGGCCCGTCCGCTGCGGTAGGAAGCCTCCAGCATGGCCTCGGCGGCGTGAATGTCGCCGGCCAGGTAAGCGCGGATGTTATCCAGCACGCCAATCACCGCCAGGTAAGCATGCACCTGGCTTTCGTCAGTAGCCGCCTTGGCCCAGTAGGACTCAACACCCTGGCATAAGGCGTCCAGGGCGCAGGCCTTCTTGTGATATTCCGGCAGGGTGTCCAGCAAAGCGGCGTCCAGCACAATACCCTCGGGCAAAAGGGCCGGGTGGCTGATGGACACCTTCTGGTTATCCACATACACCACGGCGATCTGCGTGGCCTCGGCGCCGGTACCGGCGGTACCGGGGATGGCGATGTGGGGCAGCACAGCCTCATCAGGCAGGACGCTCTGCAGGGCTTTCTCCTCATTCTCGGCAATGAGCATGGCCTTGATGGCCTTGGCGGTGTCCATGGCACTGCCGCCGCCCAGGGAGATCAGGCCATCGCAGCCCTGCTCCCGGTACATGGCAGCGCCGGCGGCGCAATCGGCGTAATCGGGATTGGGGTGATAGCCCTTGAAATGCGCAAATTCCACGCCTGACGCCTTTTCGGCAAACACGCCGGCAAGACGGTCGCCGCAGACCAGCAGGGGCTTTTTCATGTTCAGCTTATCCATCAATTCCGCGACCTTCATCAGCTTGCCCCGGCCGCGGAGAACCTTCTGCACCATGCAAAACACCTCGTATGTACAAAGATAGTATAAGTGTAGCGCATCCCTCATTCTCAGTCAAGAAAAAAAGCGGGAGGATTGCTCCTCCTGCCTTCTTATTTTTCCGCGAGATAGTCCAGCGCCGCCTGATAAGCATCCTTGGCATCCGTTTCGATGTCCGGCACCACCATGCGGCTTTCCGTTTCTCCGGAGGGGCGCAGGAAGCGCTTGTGGGAAACGGACGCGTACAGATGGGAGTTTTCCAGCGCCACGAACGTGATATCGCCGTAATGGTTGGGCATATTGGCGGATGCTTCGCCGATCAGGGTACCCAACTGTCCGTCCCGCACATACACGCACAGCATGGTGGCGGAGGAATAAGTGAACCGGTCGCACAGCACCACCAGATTCACCTGTTCGTTCCGCCGGGCAGCAGGATTGGGCTTCATCAGGCCGGTGCCGGAAGAACGCAGGTAGCCCACCTGCTCCTTCGCCTCCTGAGAATAGCGCACCAGCATACCATACGAGGGTGCCTTCATCCCCATGGCATTCAGCAGCCGTTCACAGGCGTTGGAGCTGCCGCCACCATTACCCCGGGCATCGATGATCACCTTGGTGCAGCCCTGTTCCACTGCCTGCTTCAGCTCCCGGGCGATGGCCTTCAGGTTGTCGTCATCCACGCATTCCACAAATTCCACCACGAAAACGTCCCCATCCCACCGGGCTTTGTTGCCCCAGGGTTCGCCGGAGGAATCAGCCGTTTCCGCAGGCTCGAACCGGCGGCATTCCCGGGTGCTGCCGTCGGACAGGGTGACGGTAAAGACAGCCTTTTCCACGTTCACGCCTGCCGTCTTCAGCAGATTCTCGGATGTGAAATAATAGTTGTAATTCTTGGCCGCCGCCATTTCATTTTCCGCAGGAAACAGGCTGTCGATGGTGACAAGGATTTGCTCCATCGGCACTTCATCCACGGCAGCAATGGTCAGATCCGTCACACCGGTTTCATCCGCGAAATGCATCTTCCCATTCCGATAGCTGTGATAGATAGCCACTTCATCGCCATACTGCCAGCTTAGCTTCGTGTGTCCGTCCCCTAAAACGGTGAGATACCTGGCGCTGGCGACCATGAAGGTATCCACCGTCATGGCGGTATTCGTTTCAGAAAGATAGGCTTTCTTCGCCGCCTGATAAGCCGTCTGATCGCTGCCATCCACAAAGAAGGGATGCACGCTTTCCACATAACCGATCAGCTGCTGCCGGTCGGCCTGCACCTGCTCCGCTGTCAGGAGCGTATCACCCGGCAGCGCTTCGGGTCTTGCTGCCCTTGTGCCGCCGAAATTGATAGGCAGGAAGTACATCACCGCACCGGCTGCCATCAAACCCACAAGCAGTATGATGGCTATGATCCAAATCAGTTTTTCCATGTTGACCGTCCCCCAATCGCATGCACTCCATCAGGCCGCATACACCGCAAAAAGCAGGAGGACCATGCCTCCTGCTTATGAATGGCTTATGATTTACCGCACAAAGGTACGGATGCGGATTACGCCGGGCAGCGCCTTGATGGCAGCCAGGGCATTTTCGCTGGGCAGGTCGGGCAGATCGAACACGGTCACGGCCATGTCCTTCTTGGACTTGTTCACCATGGTATCGATGTTGATGCCCTCCTGGCTGATGCAGGCGGAAATGGGGGCCACGGTGTTGGGGATGTTCTCGTGGATCACCAGCACACGGGCGGCGTCGGGGGCGGCCAGCTGAACCTCGGGCAGGTTCACGCTGTTGTGGATGCAGCCCACCTCCAGGTAGTCGCGAAGCTCGGCAGCGGCCATCTGGGCGCAGTTTTCTTCGCTTTCGGGGGTGGAAGCACCCAGGTGAGGAATGCAGGTCACCTTCTCGACGCCCAGCATCTCGTCGGTGGGGAAATCCACCACGTAGCCGGAGAGCTTGCCATTGGCCAGGGCGGCCTTCATGTCGTCAGCGTTGACCAGCTCGGCGCGGGAGAAGTTCATCAGGTAAGCGCCGTCCTTCATCTTGGCGATCTTGGCGGCGTCGATGGAGCCACGGGTCTTGTCGTTGAGCGGGATGTGATAAGTCACATAGTCCGCCTGGGCCAGCACTTCGTCTTCGCTGGCAGCACGGCCGACACCGCTGGAGAGGCTCCAGGCGTTCTCAACGGAGATGAAGGGATCGTAGCCCACAACCTTCATGCCCAGGCCACGGGCGGCCTTGTTGGCCACCAGCGCGCCGATGGCGCCCAGGCCGATAACGCCCAGGGTCTTGCCACGGAGCTCCGGGCCCACGAACTGGCCCTTGCCCTTTTCCACCAGCTTGGGCACGTCAGCGCCCTGGCCCTTCAGGCCGGCGGCCCACACGTTAGCGGCGGCCACATTGCGGCTGCCCATGATCAGGCCGCCGATAACCAGCTCAGCCACAGCGTTGGCATTGGCGCCGGGGGTGTTGAACACCACAATGCCCTGCTTGGAGCACTTATCGATGGGGATATTGTTCACGCCGGCGCCGGCGCGGGCGATGGCCATCAGGTTCTCGCCCAGTTCCATGTCGTGCATGGCGGCGGAGCGAACCAGGATGCCGTCGGGGGTGGGCTCTTCCTTGGCGATGGCGTAAACATCGGCGGAAAGCTCGTTGTAGATAATATCGGAAATCGCGTTCAGCGTCTGAATCTTAA
This sequence comes from Clostridia bacterium, assembly GCA_017502305.1. Lineage (GTDB taxonomy): Bacteria > Bacillota > Clostridia > Christensenellales > Aristaeellaceae > UBA11524. The sequence continues at coordinate 11,820 of JAFVVG010000017.1, forward strand.
ACATGATGATCTCTCCTTAGATATTCTCGGCCTCGAACTTCTTCATGAAGTCCACCAGCTTGACCACGCCTTCACGGGGCATGGCGTTGTAGATGCTGGCGCGCATGCCGCCCACGGAGCGGTGGCCCTTCAGGTTCACCAGACCCTCGGCAGCGGCGGCCTTCACGAAGGCAGCGTCCTTATCGGCGTCGCCGGTGATGAAGGTCACGTTCATACGGGAGCGGAACTCCTTCTGGGCGGTGGGCTTGAACAGCTTGCTGTTATCCAGGAAGTCGTACAGCAGAGCGGCCTTTTCGATGTTGATCTTTTCCATCTCGGCCACGCCGCCCATTTCCTTCAGCCATTCGAAGGTCAGGCCTGCCAGGTAGATGCCGTAGGTGTTGGGGGTGTTGTACATGCTGCCGGCCTTGGCCTGCACTTCCCAGTTGAGCAGCTTGGGGCAGATGTCCTTGGCCTTGCCCAGCAGGTCCTTGCGCACGATGACCACGCACAGGCCGGAGGGGCCGATGTTCTTCTGGGCGCCGGCGTAAATCACGCCGAACTTGCTCACGTCCATCACCTCAGAGAGGATCATGGAGGAGGCGTCGGTCACCAGGGGCGCGTTCACCTCAGGCAGCTCCACATAGCGGGTGCCGTAGATGGTGTTGTTGCTGGTGATGTGCACATAATCCGCGTCGGGGGTGAAGGTGCCCTTCTTCCAATCGGGGATGTAGGTATACACGTCATCACGGCTGGAGGCCACGATGTTCACTTCGCCGTAGCGCTTGGCTTCTTCAGCGGCCAGGTGAGCGAAGTTGCCGGAATCGATATAATCGGCCTTGCCGTTCACCATCAGGTTCAGGGGAATGGCGGAGAACTGCTGGGTAGCGCCGCCCTGGAGGAACAGTACCTCGTGGGTGTCGGGGATGTTCATCAGGTCACGCAGGTCAGCCACGGTCTTGTCGTAGATATCGGTATACATCTTGCTGCGATGGCTCATCTCCATCACAGACATGCCGGTGTTGCCGTAAACCACCAGTTCCTTCTGAGCCTTTTCCAGCACAGACTGAGCCAGCATAGAGGGGCCGGGAGAGAAATTAAAAACGCGATCCATATTGATATCCTCCTTTTATCATCAGGTGAGTATTCTCTTCTGCTTGTGGGACGTTTTTTGCCCGCCGGGTAAAATCCGAACCACTGCACATAGTATGCACTATCTTAGGGAAAATTGCAAGCATAATACAACAGAAGTACAATTTATTTTTGAAAACGAAAAAAAGAGCCGCTGATTTCTCAGCAGCTCTTTGATCAGACTATTGCAGTCCGCTCGTGACCGTGTCGGTCACCGCTTTGATTAGAAGCGGTTCTGACGCTGGGCCTCGAAGCACTCGCGGCAGTACACGGGACGATCGCCACGGGGCTGGAAGGGCACCTGGGTGGTGCAGCCGCAGCCGTCGCAGATCACTTCGTACATCTGACGGGGAGCGGTGTTGCCGCCGTTCTGAGCACGACGAGCAGCGCGGCAAGCGGGGCAGCGGCTGGGCTCGTTCTGGAAGCCCTTCTCAGCGAAGAAGGCCTGCTCAGAAGCAGAGAAAACGAATTCGTTGCCGCAGTCACGGCAGGTCAGAGTCTTGTCCTGATACATGGTAGGTATACCTCCCTAAAATTGTTTACCCATCCCAAACTGCCATTCCGTTGCTTCCATGGGTCCCGACATTGGTCTGGTGACAACCAAAGGAGGAAAAGAAACCGGTCATTCCTGGCTGGGTTACCTGGACATTATATCATGGTGTTCCTCAAATGTACAGCCTCCCCGGAAAATTTTTTCTGGATACATCCAGCCGCTCAAACGATTCTTGGGGAAGCATTTCTTCTTATTGTCCGTTCATTTTTAACTCCGGTCAGATTATAATATGGAATAAATAATTCTTTCAGTACAGGAGGCCCCTATGGATTATCAGGATTTCGGTCTGCGTGTCCGTACGCTCCGCCGACAGTTGAAACTGACCCAGGAGGAGCTGGCAGAGAAAGTCGGCATTTCCGCTTCCTTCATGGGGCATATCGAGCGCGGCACCCGGGTGGCCAGCCTGGAGACCCTGGTAGCGCTGTGTATCACCCTGCGCGTGACGCCCCAGTATCTGCTCCAGTCCAGCCTGGGTAATGAGGATTACAACGTTCCCCAAGGGCTTTCCGCCGACGAGCGGGCGACCCTCAGCCGGTTCCTTCACCTGGCGGAGGAAGCCGTCCGTGGCGTGGAGAACAGATAAGCGCAGCAACAGACGGGCAACGCTGCTTCGTCTGTTTTTCTTTATTGCAATTTCCTTTTCCCTTGCTTATAATGAGGATACGATGCAGACGTTTTCAATGATTTATCAGAAGAATGACCATGAGGCAGTATGTGCTCATCACGGCATCAGCCGGAAATGATCAGCCATACGATCATGCGAAATCCATGCGTCTGAACCATAAAGCAAAACGGCATGCTCAGGAGTGTGAATGCAATGGATACTAAGGTGCTGTTCCTGTCCGACGGAGAGATGGCCGTCCTCGAACGCGGAGAAGTACGAGCGCTGCACAGCGTGCGTATGCAGAAGTACATCGACACCGCCCGGGAATTGGAGAACCGCAATGCCTGGAAGTACGAAGGCGCCGGCGCGCAGTTTCAGCATCAGGTGAATCCCTATGCGGCCCCTCGGCGCATGGCGGAGAGCAGCTGCCGGGTAACAGCCCTCGCCCCCTTTGGTGATCAGCTGCTTTATGCATTGGTCACACCGGACATGGGCGGTCTTTACCTTAAATCCATGGAGGATGACGCAGCAGCTGAAGGCAACTGGCTGAGCGAGCGCGGCTTCAACCTTCGGGACATGCACCTGCAAGGCGGGCAGATTGCCTGCGCGCTGGACACCCCGCAGGGGGAGTGCCACATCGCACTGATGAAGGCCGGACAGACTCACTACCAGATCGTCACGCAGGGCGATACGCAGGACACGGCGCCTTTCCTGTGCCCGGATAGGAAGATGCTTTACTATGCCTCCGCAGGTTTTGCCCGGGACGAGGAGGGGCGGATCATCGCCAAAGGGCCCGCAGCGCTGCTGAAGCTTGATCTGCGCTCGGGAGATCTGGACACAGTGTATGAGGACGCCACCGCCGATTATCTGCGCCCGAAGGTCAGCCCCGATGGCGCGTTGTACTTCATCCGCCGCCCCTATGAGATTCCCCGCAGCAAGCCGCTGACCTTAACTGACCGGATGAAAAACGTTGGCGCGTTCTTTAAGGGCATGGGCAAGTTGTTTCAGTTCATCGGCGACCCCGAGGGCTCGAAGAAGCGTCAGCCCCACGTGGCTGGTCAGGGTGACAATGCCGCCCAGAAGCGCATGCTGGAGGGTGTATTGCTGGACGTGACCAGCATGCAGGACACGGACACCCAGGACGATGGGCACGGCTGCGTCCCGGCCAGCTGGGTGCTGATGCGCCGGGAACCCGACGGGAAGCTGACCGAAGTCATCAAGGGCGTTGCTGACTATGACTTCGACGGCGACGCCTTGGTATACTCCGACGGGCGGCGGATCATCCGGCAGCAGGGCGAAAAAAAGACGGTGCTGCACAAGGCGGTGTTCATCCCGCGGCTGGTGGTTATGAAGTGACCCAAGGTTGCAATGTGCCAGTATATTTTGATTGTATAGCTACATACGCAAACAGGCATCCGGTATAACACCGGATGCCTGTATTTTTTATGGCCGGATCAATCGTTCATTCAGCTTTTATGGACTTATCAATAGGCCGCATAGGAAACCTGCCACAGGTCGCTGTCCACCACAACAATCAGCGTCTTGCCGCGCTGCAGCGCCAGCTCCTTGCCGTCCTCGGTGTAGAACACCGTGCGGTCCTCCATGCTCTTGCGCTGCCAGCAGCCCTTGACACGCACACCGCCCATGAAGTACTCAGCATTGCCGCCCACTTCATAGCTGCCGGTGTTGTCGTAATACTTCTTGCCCACATGGAAGGTCACGGGGGCGTCCACACGGGGCCATTCCACCTCCGCGAACTGGATAATCACATTGGCGAAGCCGATGTGCTCGGTGGTGTCCTTATCCTCATAGGCGATCAGGTTATCGCCCACGCCCATATAACGGTAGTACAGGTTGGTATCCACATCGTAGATCAGGGCGGAAGAATAAGCCTCGTGGCCAGTATTGATACGGATCTCGTCCACTATCTCACCCTCGGGAATGGCGTCGGTGAACAGGAAGGTATGGTTGCGGGGCACAAAGTCCGCAGGAATCAGGTCATACATGGCGGAAACATTGGCGTCCACGTTGTGGGGAGAAGCCACACCCTTGCGACGGGTATAATACTTCTTCCATTTCTTGCCCTCGCCCACCGTACCGGAGAAAGCCAGGCCCTTCTTTTCCACGTCCCACTTTCTCAATTCAGCCTTGCAGTCCGCCTTTTCAAACTCCTGATAGCCATAATACAGGAAGCCTGCGTCCCATTCCTCCCGGAGCCACACATGGCCCAGGCGGGCGGAGCGCACAGGGCCCACGCTATCGGGGATAAGGTCGGAGAAGAGATAGGAAAGACGGGTGTTGCCCGCCTTGTAAAGAGGCGTTTCATACACGATATCGGCATAGCTGGCGCCCCAGGGAGCGCGCTTGTCCACGCCGCCGTCGGTATTGTCGATCTGCACCAGCATGGGCATATAGCGGCCGGTAACCGCCAGGCCGGCAAAGCCCACGATGTCCTCCAAATCGTCCAGGAGCAGGCCGGTAGTGGGGCTGACGCCTTCCTCCGCCTGGTTCACCTGCACCTCCTGCAGGGCAATGTCGCGCTTTTCACGGGGATCAATCACTGTATCGGCAAAGGCCGGCACCGCTGCCAGCAGCAATGTGGCCAGCAGCAGCAAGCTGATCATTTTCTTCATCAAAAAATCCTCCTTGGGCAAACACATGTCCGAGGAGGATTATACCACTGTTGCGATATTCCGTCAAGTGTGGCAAAAGTATTTACAATTTGTTGCGATTTTTGTCATTTCTTTTTGATGCTGGTGTCCCCATCCACGCAGCGGTAATACACCTTATCACCCTTCAGCTCCACGCCGTCCTTGGCGAAGAGCTCGTCGATGGTCAGCAGCATGAAGCCTTCCTCCGCCAGGTATTCGGCAATCATGGCAGCGGATTTGGGGGTATTGTCCTTGATATCGTGGCAGAGGATGATATCGCCGTCGCTGATCTCCTGCTGCACACGCCACAGCACCTTTTTGCTGGAAAGATCCCGCCAGTCATAGGTGTCCAGGCTCCACTGGATCAGCGGCCAGCCGGTTTTGGCCTTGATCATCTGGTTATACAGGCCGTAGGGCACACGGTTGTAGCGGGTGGGGATGCCGATGGCGGCGATCAGGGCGGTATCACACTTACCCACCATGGCCCGCATGGTAGAAGCTTTCACCTTGCTCACATTGTTGTGATTCCAGTTGTGAGATGCCACCGCGTGTCCCTCGTCGTGCTCTCGCTGCACCAGGTCGTCATACTCCCCGATGCGGTTGCCCAGCACAAAGAAGGTGGCCCGGGCGCCTGCTTCCACCAGGGAATTCAGCGTCAGGCTGGTGTTGGTGCGGCTGGGGCCATCATCGAAGGTCAGGGCACAGGTCTTGTAATAGGCCAGATTATCCGTTTCCACCCGGGCCTTCTCCGTCATGTAGGGCCGGATCTCCGGGTACATGAGGGTAATCTCCAGGAGGGTATTCTTTTCCGGATACAGCCTGTATGCCGGGATGTGCAGCACCAGCGACATGCCGTGGAGGGTAAAATCCAGCTCGGAAAGGTTCTGCCGCTGGCAGATTTCCTCCAGCGCCGCTTGATCCGGGGTCACCTCCGGCCAGTAGGCCGCAGCCTGCTCCCGCACGGCCTTTTCCAGGATCGCCCAGCCCTCGCTTTCGGCATCGAAAATATCCGTCAGCCAGATGCGCTCGCCGGTGGTCATGTCGAAGGTGCGGCTCGTAATTTCCTGGCCGATGAGGTCGCGGTGATAGGTCACCCGCGCCTGCACCAGAAAACTCATCCAGGTCAGGCCCGTGCGGCTGTGGCGGGTCACCACATCCAGGCGGGAGTTGGAGTTGGTATTGTTCTTCGCCTTCTGCAGGGTGGGGCCCAGGCGCTCCACATACTCGTCGGCGATGACGGCCAGCTCCTCGTCCACACTGTCCAGCACGGTATCCACCTTCCAGCGGCGGATGAAGCTCTTGTTCTCCTGGGTGGTGTCCTTTTTGGTAACCTCCACCCGGTGGCACTCCTCAATGGCCAGGGCTGGGGCAGCGCCCAGCAGTATCACGCAGGCCAATACAAGCGCAAGCAAGCGTTTCATGGTCTTCCTCCTTGGCAGCTTAACAATTGTAACAAAATCAAAGCGCCGCGACTATTTACCGCGGCGCATGGTTTCATTCCTCGTGATGGCAGCCGCAGTCACAGCCGTCATGATGGTGGGGTTCATGGCCGCAACCGCAATCGCAGTCCTCCAGGCCATCCACGGCGTTGTGGATGGTCAGGGCCACATACTTGTCGAACACCTGCTGGATCACGTCCTCTTCCTCCGCCACAACGAAGGACAGCTGACCGTCCTTCTCTTCCACGCGGGTGATGAGGATCTGCTCCTCGCCGTTTGCGTCATTCTCCATTTCCAGGAGAACCACATACTCCTCGCCGGCATAGGGAATGGTGGCGCCATAGCGGAAGCGGAACACCTGGCCGTCGGGGGCGGTGAGCTCCACCACGGCGTCGTTCAGATCGTACTCGCTCATTACTCTTCGTCCTCGGCTTCTTCCATCAGCTGGAGGAATTTCTCGAACACAGTCTCCTGCAGGTCCTCGTCCTCCACGCAGACGTAGCACTCGTTGCCTTCTTCGTCGGCCTCGATCTTCATGATAACCACTTCGCCCTCTTCATCGTTGTCATCTTCCTCGTCAATGACCATCAGGGCGATGTAGTATTCGCCTTCGTGCTCGATGGTGGCCAGGTGCTCAAAGGGCACGGCAGCGCCGGTCTCGTCGTCAATCAGTTCAATGATGTTGCTCTCGTTTTCCATGGTCATGGTGTTTTCCTCACTTTCGTGCCCGGTAGGCATCGTATTTTGTGCTTGCGAATCCAGATACTGCTGCAGAATGATGGCCGCGGCCACCTTATCCACATTCTGGCGGCGCTCCGCCCGGTGCATGTTATCCTCCAGCAGGGCGTGCTCGGCCGTCACGGTTGTTAACCGCTCATCCTGATAATACACCGTCAGGCCCGCTTTTTCAAGCTGTTGACAGAATAGTTTTACTTTTTCCGATTGAAAACCCAGCGTTCCATCCATATTATAGGGAAGTCCGCTAAGCACGATGGTGGTATCGTACTGTTCGCACAGCTGCTTCACCCGCTTCACATCGGGGCCGAAGCCAACCCGCTTGATGACCTCCACGGGGCTTGCGATCATCCGCATTTCATCGCTGACCGCCACGCCGATGCGCACATCGCCGATGTCCAGGCAAAGAATTCTTTCGTTCATGGTAATTTCCCCTTAAAACTTGAACTTCCCAGCGCCCTTGCCCACCACGGCCATGCAGGGCTCCTTCTCCAGGATGAGGCGCGCCTTGTCCATAACGTGCTCCATGGTGACCTTCTCGATGCGGGCGATGGTTTCTTCCGGGGTGATAGACCTGCCCAGCAGGAGCAGTCCCCGGCCCATGGCCTGCATGCGGGTGCCGGGGCTTTCCAGGCCCAGCAGGTAGCCGGAACGCAGTTGCTGCTTGGAGGCATCGAATTCCTTCTGGGTAACGCCCTCCTCCAGCAGCTTTTTCATTTCGCTTCGGATCTCCTGGAGCACCTTCTCGCCATTCCTGGGGGAAACGCCGGCATACACCGCAAAGGTGCCGCAGCCCTTGTAGCTGTTGGGATAGGTGTAAATGGAGTAGGCCATGCCCAGCTCCTCACGGATGCGCTGGAACAGCCGGGAGGACATGGCGCCGCCCAGCAGGTTATTCAGAACCGCCTGGGCGTAGACGTCCTCGCCGCCATAGGGGGTCCCCTCAAAGCCCAGGCACAGGTGCATCTGCTCGGTGTCCTTCTCCTTGGCAAGGTTCACGCCGGAAAGGGGCGTCTGCGCAGGCAGGATCATACCGTCGCCCTTGTTGTCCCATTCGCCGAAGAACTGCTCCACCAGGGCCTTGACCTCATCCGGATCATAGTTGCCTGCCAGGGCCACCACGGCGTTGTCGGGCCGGTAATGCTTGCCGCGGAAGGCAGCCAGATCGGCGGGGGTATATCGTTCAATCAGCTCCGAGGGGCCCAGGATGGGCATGCCCAGGCTCTGCTCGCCGAACTGGGCCTTGCTGAGCAGCTCGTGGACCAGATCCTCCGGGGAATCCTCGTCCATGGCGATCTCCTCCAGGATCACGCCCCGCTCCTTGTTCAGTTCACCCTCGTCCAGCACCGCGTGGCAGGTCAGATCGGCAAGGATATCCACCGCCAGGGGCAAGTTCTCGTCAATGACCTTGGCATAATAGCAGGTGCAGTCCTTGCTGGTAAAGGCGTTGAGCTGGCCGCCCACAGCGTCCATCTCCTCGGCGATCTGCCGGGCGGTGCGGCGCTCCGTTCCCTTGAAGACCATGTGCTCCAGGAAGTGGCTCAGGCCGTTCTCGCGGGGCAGCTCCATCATGGAGCCCACACCCAGCCACACGCCGATGGAAACCGAGCGGAGATAGGGCAGCCGCTCGCCGATGACGCGCAGCCCATTGGGAAGAATCCACTGATCGTTCATACGCTTGTCCATCCCCAAATGCTTTTCCATTATCGTATCCACCCGCTTCCTTTCTTATGTAAATGGAAAGTCCAGAGGGATGCACCCTCTGGACTGATTATGTCGCAAGAGGTTCGCCTGAGCGAATCGTTTGCTTACTGACGGCCGTCGCGGCGGGGGGGACGGCTGCGGAAGTTACCGCCCTCACGGCGCTCGGCAGGCTTGTTCTCATAAACCATGTCGTTGCGGATCAGGTTGATACGGCCCTGAGCGTCGATCTCGTTGACCTTCACTTCCAGCTCGTCACCGATGTTCACAACGTCCTCCACCTTCTCCACGCGCTTGTTGTCCAGCTTGGAGATGTGGATCATGCCGTCCTTGCCGGGAGCCAGCTCCACAAAGGCGCCGAAGTTCATGATGCGGACCACCTTGCCGGTGAACACATCGCCCACTTCGATATCCTTGGCAATGCCCTCGATGATCTTGCGGGCCTTGGCGGCGGCATCGGCATCGGGGGTGGAGATGAACACGCGGCCATCGTCCTCGATGTCGATCTTCACGCCGGTCTCGGCAATGATCTTGTTGATCATCTTGCCGCCGGGTCCGATAACCTCGCGGATCTTCTCGGGGTTGATGGTGAAGCGGACAATCTTGGGAGCATACTGGCTCAGCTCAGCACGGGGCTCGCCGATGGTATCCAGCATGATCTTGAGGATGTGCAGGCGGCCTTCCAGGGCCTGGGCCAGAGCCTGCTTCAGGATGGCACGGTCGATGCCGGCGATCTTGATGTCCATCTGGATGGCGGTGATGCCGTTCATGGTGCCGGCTACCTTGAAGTCCATGTCGCCCAGGAAGTCTTCCAGGCCCTGGATGTCGGTCAGCACGGAAACCTGGCCGGACTCAGCGTTCTTGATCAGGCCCATGGCCACACCGGCAACGGGGGCGTGGATCGGCACACCGGCGTCCATCAGGGACAGGGTGGAGCCGCACACGGAAGCCATGGAGGAAGAACCGTTGGAGGACAGGATCTCGCTCACCAGGCGCAGGGCATAGGGGAACTCTTCCTCGGTGGGGATCACGGGCAGCAGAGCGCGCTCCGCCAGGGCACCGTGGCCGATCTCACGACGGCCGGGGCTCTTCATGCGGCCAGCCTCGCCAGTGGCGTAGGGGGGCATGTTGTAGTGGTGGATATAGCGCTTGAAGTCCTCGTTGGACAGGCCGTCCAGGATCTGACCCTCGCTGGTGGAGCCCAGAGTAGTGACAGTCAGGGCCTGGGTCTGGCCGCGGGTGAACACAGCGGAGCCGTGCACACGGGGCAGCACGCCCACTTCGCACCAGATGGGGCGCACCTCGGTGACCTTACGGCCATCGGGACGGATGCCCTCGTTCTGGATCTTGGCACGCATGATTTCCTTGTTCAGGTAATACAGGGCATCGGCAATCTCAGCTTCACGCTCAGGGAACTGCTCAGCCAGGGCGGCCAGGGTCTCTTCCTTCACCTGGGCCTCACGAGCCTGACGCTCCTGACGGTCGAAGGTCTCGAATACCCACTTGCACTTGTCGAAGGCAAACTCACGCACGGCGGCCTTCACATCGTCGCCGGTCACGTTGAGGGGAACTTCCACCTTGGCCTTGCCGATGGCGGCGATGACTTCCTCCTGGAAGGCCACCAGCTTCTTGATCTCCTCGTGGCCGAACATGATGGCGTCCAGCATCACTTCCTCGGAGACCTCATTGGCGCCGGCTTCCACCATCATGATGGCGTCCTTGGTGCCGGCCAGGTACACGTGCATATCGGAAACCTTGCGCTGCTCCTCATCGGGGTTGATGACATACTGACCGTTCACGCGGCCAACAACCACAGCGCCGGTGGGGCCATTCCACGGAATCTCGCTGACGCCCAGGGCGATGGAGGACCCGATCATGGCGGGAATTTCCGGGGGAACGTCCTGCTCAACGCTCAGAATGGTGATAACCACCTGCACGTCGTTGCGCATGCCCTTGGGGAACAGGGGGCGAAGGGGACGGTCGATCAGGCGGCAGGTCAGGGTCGCCTTCTCGGTGGGGCGGCCTTCACGCTTGATGAAGCCGCCGGGGATCTTGCCCACGGAGTACTGCTTTTCTTCCACGTCCACAGCCAGGGGGAAGAAGTCCACGCCGGGACGGGGGGTGGGGGCCATGGTGGCATTGACCATGACCACGGTGTCGCCCAGGCGTACCCACACAGAGCCGGCAGCCTGTTCGCAATACTTGCCGAATTCCAGGGTCAGTTCCCGGCCGGCAAGATCCATGGTGAATTTCTTGCTATCCATGTTTATCTCCTTATATACGTTCGGGGCGGGGCGCCCCATGCCGCCCGGAGATGCTATCATATGAAAACCCCTCCAGGGATTTTCAAGGGATAACATCCCCCAGGCACGCTTCCAACATCATCAGCCTTGCCGGATGTTCACTCCCTCATCCGAAAGGCTCGAAAAAGCCGCCGGGACAGCTTGTCTATCCCGGCGGCTCCGACAGGACATAACCTATGCTGTGTCTTCCTTGCGCACCATCCGATGCTCACATTTCAGCGTCGTTCAAGTTCCAATCGCGTGGACGTTCTCGTACGCCCCCAAACGTTCGTCGGAAATGGGTGCGGGCACTGCCCGCCCCGCTTACTTGCGCAGGTTCAGCTTGGCGATCAGGGCGCGGTAGCGCTCGATGTCGGTCTTCTTCAGGTACTCCAGCAGGCCACGGCGGCGGCCAACCATCAGGAGCAGACCACGGTTGGAGTGGTGGTCGTTCTTGTTGGACTTCAGATGCTCGTTCAGGTGGTTGATGCGGGCAGTCAGCAGGGCGATCTGAACCTCGGGGGAACCGGTGTCGCCTTCGTGCTGGGCGTAGGCTGCGATGATCTCGCTCTTGGTCATGGTGTCTTCCTCCATTTATTCTGCGGCATGGGGCCGCTTTATTTGGGGCAATCGCCGTTCACGCAGTGTGCCGTCGGAGTGATTCATGCACCCGCGCAGACGGTTCGCAAAACCCCATCGAACATTATAGCAGACTTATCCCGCTTTGTAAACGGGTTTCGCAACTTTTTCCCGCAAGAATATCACCACGGCATACCGCCGCCATCCTCAGGCAGGGTAAGGTAATTGTGGTATTCCCGGCGCACGCCAGCATCGTCTGTACCCCGGATGCTGATGCCCAGGGCCTCGCCAGCGTCATCCCAGGGAACGCACAGCACCAGCGTGGCCATATCATGGGGCTCAAACCTGGTTTTTCCCGTCCCTGGCTGGCCTGGATGGCCCACCGTGAGCGCGCGGCTCATGAAAAGTTCGTTTCTTTTCGTGAGAGACAGGTTTTCTGTCTCGCTGCTCCAGGTAAGCGCCGCCGCCAGCACATCCCGCCCATACAGGAACGTACGGGGCTTCTCCTCGCCTTTGCAAAAAAGAGCCAGCTCCAGGCTTTCCGCCTCGAACCCCACACCGTTTTTCTCATTGGGGAAAACCATCAAAAGCCAATGGGAACCCACTTCTCCAGGGAGGGTTCCATACGTCATGGCAAGATACGGCCCTTCCGGTCCGGGGTCGTCCGCATCCCCCATGTAGCTCTCCCGTGGGCGGAAGCCATGCTCGGCCACCTGCTGTTCGATCCGCTCCTCATTGCTGGGCGACTTTGAGAAAACCATTGCCGCCAGCAACGCCAGAAGGGCCAGCATCACCAGCCATTTGATAACCTTCTTCACAGCGTAATCTCCAGCTTGACCACCCGGCCGATGAAGTTCACCTCACCCAGCTTGGCGGTCACGGCGTCGTACTCCCTGTCGTAGGACTGAAGCAGCACCTGATAGGTATCCAGCTTCTTCACCTTGCGCAGATAGCGGTGGTTGTTGTATTCCACCAGCATCACGGCGCCGTCCACCGGGGACTGGGCAGGCACCACCAGGGCATGGTCGCCGGCATGGATGCGGAAGCCGCGCATGCTGTCGTCAGGCGCGAGGAAGTAGAAAACCTTATCCGGGTTGGCGCCCTCGATGCGTCCGTTCTGGATGGGCACCAGCTTGTGGGTAACAGGCTTCATCACAGCGTTCATCACAGGCACATGCTTGAGCACGCTGGTCAGGGCGTCCAGCCATACGCTGCCAATGACGCCCTCGTCCTTTTCCTCGGTGGAAGCGACTTTCTCCGCCTCCTTGGGTTTGGGCGTCTGCACCGCTTTGGCAATCTGGGGAGTCACAGAGGCCAGATCCACCGTGGCGGCGATGTCGTCCAGGGTGAAGTCGGCTTCGGTCTGCTCCCTCAGGCCGATGGTTTTGAGTATGCGGCGGGCCTGGTCATCCGCGATAATGCGGGTACCGGCCTCCACCGCCACGATGAAGCTCTCCGCCACACCGCACTTTTTGGCTACCTGCTTGGGGGTCATTTTCGCCCGCACGCGCTCGGTGCGGATCAGGTCTCCCAGTCTGCTCATAAACAGCCTCCGTTTTTATTCATGCTTCATGATCATCACCGGCCAGGTATCCCGGCAGAAGGAAAGATCCTGCCGGTTTCCGCCCAGGTTGATGTAGGTATCGTAGAGTTCCGCCGCTGCTTCCGCGGGCAGGATAATGGTGCCGTGCCGCTCGCCCCATTCTCCCGTGAGCTTGATGCCGAAGGTATCCTGCGTGCTGCGGGCCATGGCTTTGATCATGGGCAGGCTCTCATCCGTCATGCAGATGACGTAATCCTCAAAGTAAGTCAGATCATACTCCGTCACCTCCGGGGTGACGCTGAAGACATAATCCGTCTCCCCCACGGTGATGGTCAGCTGCCGCGTGCCCGTGAACTCCCAGGTGGTCAGGCACAGCATCAGCCGCAGGAAGGTGGCGTCCTCATCGGGCATCTGGATATAGTCCAGGTACACCTCAAGCTCAGCATCCTCCAGGTCGATGGTTCCCTGGTAGGGCTGGCCTTCCGGGCGGACGATGGTATTCATGCCGTATGCATCCCGGAACACCATGCAGCCTTCCAGCCGCTCCAGACCCGCCTGGTCAAAGCCTTCCGCCAGGGTGCAGGAGCACCACAGCACCAGGCACAGGGCCAGCAAAATCGCCCGTTTCACGCCATCACCCCCATTGGGTGGTATTATATCACACTTCCCATGGAAATGGAACTGTTTCGCATTGGTTACATTCCAAATTCTGAATATGTATCCATCGCAAAACCTAAATATAACGTTGTATTCTTTCTTCCTTGCCTTGCTTTTTAAGTAAATACAAGATATAATGTAAGCAGTAACAATTGCCTTATATGCACTATGCCGCAAGGAAGTGACGTCATGCTGCAGGCTGCCAGCGCCATTCCGGAGATGCTCGCGCTGATCCTTCTGTTGATCCTGCTTGCGTTCTCCATATCCGACAGTGCCTATGCGAGCCGTCGCACAGGTCTGTTTTCGGCATGCCTTTTTAGCGGTATTCTGGCCTGCGCCTTCCGCCTGGCGCAGGTGTTCATCCTCACCAACCCTGCCACCGATCACAACACCCTGCATTTGCTGACGCTGCTGGCACACCTGTTCACCCCGCTGACAGCCGCGCTGATCTTTACCTACAGCCTGGGACGCATATATGCCGGCACCTTTGCCCAGCAGGGATATATCATCGCCCAGATCACCGGCTGGGGTGCCTTCATCCTCTATGCAGGTCTGTGCGTAACCAACCACTGGCATCACCTGCTTTTCACCCTGGATGAAACCGGCGCCGTATATACAGCGCCGCTGCAGCACCTGAGCACCTTCGTGGTTCTGCTGCAGGCGGGCATCTGCGCCCTGAACTTCGCGATTCACCGCAAGGAATCCGACCAGGGCTACCGCAACGTCGTTATTCTCATTCCCTTCCTGGTGGTCATGCTGGCTGTGCTTCAGACCGTCACCCCGCCGCTGGATCTGAACAACATCACCCTGACGCTGGTTCTTCTTTTGCTGTTTGTTTGCTGCCAGCGCCAGCGCGTTTACCGCGACAGCCTGACGGGCATCGGCAGCCGCGAGGCCCTGGCCGCCGTGATGTACCGTATGATCGCCGGCAACCAGCCCTTTACCATGCAGCAGATCAGTCTCCTCCACTTCCGGCGGATCAACCGTCGCTTCGGCCTGGCCGCAGGCGACGCCCTGCTGCAGGAGGTTGCCCGTACCATTCAGCTCAACTACCCCAATGACCGCTGTTTCCGCTTCAACGGTACAGATTTCATCGTCTTCCACGATCATTTGCCCGACGAGGAAAGTACCGCCCAGCTCTCAGCCCTGCGCGACCGCTTCACCAACCACTGGGAGGCCGCGGGCAACCGCACCCTGATGGGTGCCTCCTTCGCCCAGGTCAGTTTCCCCCAGGGCGGCAAAACCGGCGCGGAGCTTATCAACAGCCTTGAATATTGCCAGCGGCAGGCACGTGACCTGCCCGACGGCTCCGTTGTCATTTACGACGAAACCATCCGCCAACGCCTGGCCGACCGTGAGAATATCTACGAGCTGATCACCTCCAGCCTGACGGCCAACCGCTTTTTCCTGTGCTATCAGCCCATCTATGACGCCACCGGCACCAAAGCCTGCGCCGCCGAGGCTCTCCTGCGCATGCGGGACGAAACCGGCAAAATTATCTCCCCCGGCGTGTTCATTCCCGCCGCGGAGGAGAACGGCTCCATTATCCAGGTGACCTGGATGGTGCTGGGCAAGGTGTGCGCTTTCATCAACGAACATAAGGAAGAAAATCTGCCGCCCATTTCCATCAACTTTTCCGCCCAGCAGTTTGCCGAGCAGGATATGTGCAGCGTCATCCGCCGCTATCTGGATTACTATCACGTGGAGCCCAGCCAGATCAAGATCGAGATCACCGAGCGCGTCTTTACCGAGATCAATGACCTGCTGCTCAAAAATATCCAGGGGCTGCGGGACATGGGCATCGGCCTGTACCTTGATGACTTTGGCACCGGCTATTCCAACATGGCCTCTGTGCTGAACTATCCCATCGAAGTGGTGAAGGTGGATAAATCCCTCCTTTCCGAGGATGAGAACAGCAAGGCCAACGACCTGCTCCAGGCCCTGGTCAGCGGATTGAAGCATCTGGACGTGGAGGTTCTCATTGAGGGCGTTGAAACCAGCGAGCAGTCCCACCGCATGCAGGGCATCGGCGTGGATCGCATGCAGGGCTTCTACTATGCCCGTCCTATGGAAGAAAAGGATTTCCTTTCCCATATGGCGAAAAACAAAATTGCCTGATTTCACCGCAAAGGAGATATATCCATGCTTGAACAGCTGAAACAAAAGGTTTACGAAGCCAATATGCTTCTTCCCGCCCACCACCTGGTAACCTTCACCTGGGGCAATGTTTCCGGTATCGACCGTGAGAAGGGCCTGTTTGTCATCAAGCCCAGCGGCGTGCCCTATGAGGAGCTGAAGCCCGAGGACATGGTGGTCATCGACCTGGAAGGCAACAAGGTGGAGGGCGACATGAATCCCTCCTCCGATACCGCCACCCATGCCGAGCTGTACCGCCGATTCCCCACCATTGGCGGCGTGGTGCACACCCACTCCCGCTGGGCCACCATCTGGGCCCAGGCCGGCCGTGACATTCCCGCTTATGGCACCACCCATGCCGATTATATCTACGGCGCCATCCCCTGCTGCCGCGACCTGACCCCCGAAGAGGTGGAACGCGCCTACGAGCTGGAAACCGGCAAAGTGATTGCCTCCCACTTTGAGGACAACAACCTGAACCCCGCCCACGTGCCCTGCGTGCTGGCCCGCCACCACGGCCCCTTCGCCTGGGGCAAGGATGCCATCGAAGCCGTGCACAACGCGGTGGTCATGGAAGAGGTTGCCATGATGGCCTGGCACACCGAGGCCCTGCCCATGGCCCAGACCCGCGAAACCATGCCCTCCTATGTCCGTGACAAGCACTTCCTGCGCAAGCACGGCCCCAACGCCTACTACGGCCAGAAGAAGTAACCAGAGGGCTCTGCCCTCCGAACTCCCGCTTAAGGGGCATCGCCCCTTAAGAATCCCATTTGGAGGAATCCTTCGCGTGCGATATCCGTGAGGGTCACGACGCACAGAGAGTGCGCCGCGACGCGGTACAAGCAGTTTATGTATGCGTCCGGGCGAGATGTGTTCGCCCGGACGTTGCGCATTTGCACAGTTTTCAGTGCCACAGCGCTTAATCCACCCCAAACGCCGGGCGGCGATCATGGGGTGGCGCGCTGCCCGCGCCGCCAACCCTGCTGTGAAGGTCGCCCCGCGAAGGCTTGCCCGCAGGCGAACCTGAGAAGTGCACCGGGGTCCGGGGGCCACACCCTCCATTGTGGCCCCCGGGCGGCTTTTGGTTCTTTTCGCCGAGACGAAAAGAACAACCTCGCATATAAGCATTGCTGCAAGAGAACCGCAGCGCAGCGGGCAATCACAGATCGACCCTACCCATGCACGGCCATGCAGCAGATGAGAGAAAGCATCCCTCCATGCACCCGCATGCCAATCCCCGAAAAGGAGGCACCCCAAAAATGTTTTACCCCGCCAAAACCATCACCCTCAAAAACGGCCAAACAGCCACCCTTCGTGTGCCCGACCCTGCCAGAGACGCTGCGCCCCTGGCCCAGTACCTCAAGGACGTGGCCGGTGAGTCCCCCTTTGTGCTGGCCTACCCCGAGGAGCGCAACTTCACCCCCGAAAAGGAAGAAGCCTTCCTCCGGGCCGTGCTGGATTCCCCCAACGACCTGATGCTGGTCTGCGAGGTGGACGGCCGCATCGCCGGCAACTGCCATCTGAATTTTTTCGGCATGAAAAAGGTCGCCCACCGGGCAAGCGTGGCCATCGCCCTGTACAAGGAATTCTGGGGACTGGGCATCGGCACCGCCCTGTTTGAGCAGATGATCGCCGCCGCCAGAGAGCGCGGCATTATGCAGCTGGAGCTGGAGTACATCGACGGCAATGACCGTGGCCGCGCCCTCTACGAGAAGATGGGCTTCCGCCACATCGGCTCCCACCCCAACGCCATCCGCCAGCAGGACGGCTCGCTGGTGGATCTGTGCATGATGATCAAAGAACTGTAAAAAGCATGGAGCAGCAGTGAGGGTGGTGGAAAGGAAGGAGTTATCCTTCACTTTACAACCCAAGAAATGCCGAAAGCAGCAAGCCAGCTAAGGCTTGCTGCTTTTTGTTCTGCGTGATAAAATGAAAGCGATAAACTTGAAGTTGTTGAAGAGGAGAAGTATTGGTATGATTCATGTTAATGTAAGAGGTTTACTTGTTCGAGAGATTGAGAATGAAAAGCAACTTATTATCCAATTGAGAAAACGAGAGGGCGA
>JAFVVG010000018.1 GCA_017502305.1 Clostridia bacterium
GGGAATATGAAATTGCATCATGTGGGTCTTTACCACGGTCGCCACAAAGAGGACTTTTTTCTGTTTCATGCTTCCACACCTCATTATCATTTCCTGCAGAAATGGACATAAATCCAACGGTATTATACACCATTTCCAAGTTGATTGCAACCCTAATAAAAAGCAACTGCCATTGCGGGAGGATGTCCTCTGTCGCAATGGCAGCTGTTTAAATCAGTTGAGGGCAATGCGCCTACCTATCACCTGGCACTGCGGGAGCACCCGGTCATCGTGTGGGATTTTCATTCGCTGATGCTGACAGTGAAGTTCATGTTCTCTGTCAAACTGACCGACGCGAAGAATCCCATGAGCTTGTGTGAGCATTGCCGCATGGCGTTCTATGCGCCCCGGGCAGATTCGCGTTTCTGTTCTGCCGAGTGCCGGAACAAGGCAAGCAAGAAGCCTTGATAATCAGATCAGCAGGAAGTCCAGAAGGACGAGCGTAAGGTCTGTTACCTTCTCCAGCAACCATCCAGCGATGTGCGGAGCAAAGGCGAAGAAGATGCCAAGGGCCGCCGTCTGGAAGATCAAGCCACTGGGAGCATTGGCGATCCATCCTACAACAGAGCCGATGAGGAATACCGTTGCAAGCAGGTTAGTTACGATGGAGGTCAATCCAACAATAATGGATGAAATTAACTGAAACATCAGTAGCAGCGCAATGATGGGTAGAGCAGCTATACGAAAGGGCAACTTGAGCAGTTTCTTCATAAGTACCTCCATCTGATTGTTGGGGAGACAGGCACGGGCGTGTGGCTCGTGCCTGTTTGTTATGTGGCGCAATCCCTCAGTCATAGATCAGCTCGCTGAACAGCATTTCTTCAATCCGGTTGTGAATACTGTTCATGCGGCGTACCCATTCCATCTGGTCGGCAGCTTTCAAGTCCTCGGTAACGCCTTCGGCTGCTTTCATCTGCGGGATCAGCAGATCCATGCGTTCCTGGCAAGTCTTGTCGATGTCGTGCAGGTGCGCCATGAGCTTGCCAGAGAGAAGAAGTTGGTTGAACAGGAGCGGGCGTTGCTCTTGTAGGTAGCGGAAGCGCATTCGTCCGTACTTGCCCAGCGGCTGCATGTCCTCGGTTGGGACACCGATGTTCGGCAGGTAGTAGTCGCCGCAGCGGCGATAGGTCAGTTTCATGGTATCCTCGCTTTCTGCTGCAATGAAAAAAGCAGCTATGTACTTGAAGGTTTCCCTTCAAGCCATAACTGCTTGAATTACTTGTATTTCCCGCGACTCATGACGAGGAGGGGTAAACCTTCCTCTACATAATAACGCGTTGCAAAATCGCTTCCTTACACGAACGAACGGCCGGTCGGGCTGTTTAGGGCCCGACCAGTGAGAGTGTGCACAACTCAAAAAAGTGGCCAAGGCCACTTTTTTGACACGCTGAGGACAGCTTTTCAGCTGTCCGAAGGGTTTTATTTCGCGTTTTTCAGGCAGGAGCCGTTCTTCACAAAATAGTCAATGCCGCTCCACAGGGTGATGGCCACCACCCACAGGGCCAGCAGCAGGCTGAACCAGTTGCCGGAAACGCTCTGACGGGTGAGCATCAACCACAAAACCATCGCGATCTGGCTTACGGTTTTGATCTTCCCCAGCTGGCCGGCGGCGATGACCTGGCCGTTGCCCACGGCCACCATGCGCAGGCCGTCCACGCACAATTCCCGGGCCAGGATCACAATGACCATCCACGCAGGCATCAGGCCCAGGTGGATCAGCATGATCATGGCGCTGAGGTTCAGCAGCTTGTCCGCCACGGGGTCGATGAACTTGCCGAAGTCCGTTACGATACCCTCTTTGCGGGCGATGTGACCGTCCAGGTAATCGGTGAAGGCGGCGGCGCCGAACACCGCGGCGGAAAGCAGGTTGCATACCAGGTTGTTGGGGTACATCAGCGCCACCATCACGGGGATCAGCGCCATGCGGGTCAGGGAAAGCTTGTTGGGCAGGTTCATAGCATTTCTCCCATCAGGTCGTAGGTTTCAGCCTGGGTGATCTTCACATTCACAAAGGAACCGATTTCCGGCGCCTGCTTGGCGGTAAAGACGATCTCGCCGTCGGTTTCCGGGGCCTCGAACTGGCTGCGGCCCAGGATCAGGCCGTCCTCGCCCACGTCGGTGACCAGCACCTTCTCGGTCTTGCCCAGGCGCAGCAGGTTGCGTTTGAGGGAAATCTCCGCCTGCAGGGTCATCAGCCGGTCCAGGCGCTCCTGCTTGATTTCTTCAGGGATCTGGTCGGGCATGCGGGCGGCGGGGGTGTCCTCCTCGGCGGAGTAGGCGAAGGCGCCCAGCCGGTCGAACTCGGCCTCACGCAGGAAGTCAAGCAGCTCCTGGAACTGCTCCTCGGTTTCTCCGGGGAAGCCCACAATAATGCTGGTGCGCAGCGCGAAGCCACGCTCCCGGGCCAGCTTCAAACAGCGGCGGATGTCCGCGGAGGTGCCCCGGCGGTGCATGCGGCGCAGCACGGTATCGTTGATGTGCTGGATGGGCAGGTCGAGATATTTGCAGATGTTGTCGTGCTTTGCCATCACGTCCAGCAGGCGCTGATCCGTCTCGTCGGGATAGCAATACAGCACGCGCAGCCAGTCCACGCCGTCAATGGCGGCGGCCTTTTCCATCAGCTCCGGCAGGGCGGTGTGCTCCTGCCAGTCGGTGCCGTAGCGGGTGGTGTCCTGGGCCACCAGGATGTGCTCCCGCACGCCCTGCTTGGCCAGGCTTTCGATCTCCGCCAGGATGGCCTTCTCATCACGGGAGCGGTAGTGGCCCCGGATCAGGGGAATGGCGCAGAAGGTGCAGCGGTTGTCGCAGCCGTCGCCGATGCGGGTGTAGGCGGAATAGCCGGGGGTGGTCAACACACGGGGCTGCTCGAAGAAGTTGAACTTCTCCTGGCAAAGGGACTGCCGCTTGCCCTGCAGCGCCTTTTCGATGGCGTCGGCCAGCTGCTCATACTGGTTCACGCCCATCAGCAGGTCGATCTCGGGGATCTCTTCCAGCAGGCTCTGCTCATACCGCTGGGCAAGGCAGCCGGTAACCACCAGCACCTTGCAGCGGCCGGTCCTTTTATATTCGGCCATTTCGAAAATGGCGTCGATGGATTCTTCTTTGGCGGGTTCGATAAAGCCGCAGGTGTTCACCATCAGGATGTCCGCCTCGGCCGGGTCGCCGGTGAAGGTAAAGCCCCTGTCCTGCAAAAGCCCCAGCGCGATCTCGGAATCCACGCGATTCTTGTTGCAGCCAAGGGAGATCATGCCAACTTTCAAGCTCATGGTTGGTTCCTTTCATCATATACAGGTTGATACCCTGCCATTGTATCATGTTTTGTGCCGTTTGAAAAGGCATTCGCGCTTGAACAATATCTTCCGGCGTGCTACAATAGCAAAGATTTTCCAATGAAAAGAGATGACAACCTTGAAGCTGCGCGCGCTGAAGGCAGCGTTTCCCCATACGATTCCCATCATGGCGGGTTTTCTGTTCCTGGGCATGACCTACGGCATCTATATGAGCTCCCTGGGCTTCAGCTTCGTGTATCCCCTGGGCATGGCGCTGATTATCTATGCCGGCTCCATGGAGTTTGTGACGGCGAACCTGCTCATCGGGGCGTTCAACCCGCTGCAGGCTTTCCTGATGACGCTGATGATCAACGCCCGGCACCTGTTCTACGGCCTGGCCATGCTGGAAAAATACAATATCCCCGGCCTGAAGCGGCTGTATCTGATCTTCGGCATGTCGGATGAGACCTTTTCCGTCAACTGCTCGGCGGAGCCGCCTGCGGAGGTGGACGGAAGCTGGTTCATGTTTTTTGTGACGCTGCTGAACCAGAGCTACTGGGTGCTGGGCGCCGCTCTTGGCGGGTTGTTCGGTATGCTGCTGAAGTTCAACACCCAGGGCCTTGACTTTGTGATGACCGCCATGTTTGTGGTGATCTTCCTGGAAAACTGGCTGAAGGAAAAAAATCACACCAGCGCCCTGGCGGGCCTGGGCATCTCTGTTGTGTGTCTTGCCCTGTTCGGGGCGGAGGGATTCATCATCCCCGCCATGGGCGGCATTCTGCTGGCGCTGACGCTGCTGCGCCCCCGCCTGGAGAAGGGAGGCGAGGCAGCATGAACGTGACGCAAAGGATCATGACCATTGCCGTGGTGGCCCTGGGCACCATGCTGACCAGGTTTCTGCCTTTTCTCGTTTTTCCGGCAGGGAAAACCACCCCCCGGTACGTTCAGTATATTGGCAGGGTGCTGCCGGGGGCGGTATTCAGCCTGCTGGTGGTGTATTGTCTGAAGAATGTGAGCCTGCTGGCGGCGCCCCACGGCCTGCCGGAGGCCATCGCCATAGCGGTGGTGGCGGCGCTGCACCTGTGGAAGAGGCAGATGCTGCTCTCCATTGCCGGGGGTACGGTGTGCTATATGCTCCTGGTGCAGCTCGTGTGGTAAGGCTTGCGAGCCTGCCCGGAATGCTGTATACTGTTTTTACGCAAGACCGACGAAGGAGGAAAACCCCATGAAGAAGTTTGCGGCGATTCTGCTGGCGCTGCTGGTCTGCCTGTCCTCTGCCCTGGCGGAGGAAGTCTGGATGCCCCGGGAGGCCCCCGCGGTGCGCCTGAGCATGTCGGAAGAGGATAAGGAGGCGGCAATCCAGGCCATCCTGGAAAAGGGCGAGCACCTGTTTACCGGCCATGTGGGGCAGAGGTATACCTGCATGAATCTCCGGTGGCTGAAGCAATCCGCCCCCACGGACGTGATTGCCCTGCTCTGGGCCTGTGACGACGTGACCC
Source organism: Clostridia bacterium (assembly GCA_017502305.1). GTDB lineage: Bacteria > Bacillota > Clostridia > Christensenellales > Aristaeellaceae > UBA11524. The sequence continues at coordinate 4,808 of JAFVVG010000018.1, forward strand.
ACGGCGGCTGGGGCGTACTGGCGGTGGAATCCTCCGGACAGAAGATCGAGATCACCGCGGCTGCCGACCAGCCCGATAAGGTGCGCCTGCGGCTGATTCCCGTGCAGGAACTGCTGGACCTGACCGGCGCAGCCACGCCCGCGGATCTGCGGGGCCTGTCTGTGGGCGCGTGGAACGGCGGCCGCATTGCCGGGCTTTATTACCTCCAGGGGGAGGCGGCGAAGGAAATGCTTGATTATCAGGCCAGGGTGGAAGATATGGAACAGATCATCCATACCTATACGGGGCAGCTTTCCAACCCCAACGCGGACGAGAACGCCAGGAAGCTCTATGCCTATCTCCAGGAGATCAACGGCAAGCAGTGTCTCACCGGGCAGATGGAATCCACCTGGATGGGCTCGCCGGATTATGAGATGAACTTCATCCAGAAGCATACCGGCAAGCTGCCTGCCCTGCGCGGACTGGACTTTATGCACAATGACTTCAACGGCGTGGCCCGCCGTGCCCAGGCCTGGTGGGAAAAGGGCGGCATCCCCAGCATCTGCTGGCATACCGGCACGGATTTCGCCAGCGCCTATAACGAAAGCAAGGACCACAACCTGAACTGGGAGGAGGCCTTCATCCCGGGCAGCGAAACATACAACAACCTCATCGCCGCCATGGATCGCGCTGTACCTGCCCTGAAAAAGCTGCAGGAGGCCGGCGTGCCGGTGCTCTGGCGTCCCTTCCACGAGCTGGACGGCGGCTGGTTCTGGTGGTCCAAGGGCGGCAGCGAGAATTTCGTGAAGCTGTGGCAGCTGATGTACAGCCGCTACACGGATTACTGGCAGCTGAACAACCTGATCTGGGTGCTGGGCTATTCCGGCAACGGCGGCGACATGGCCGCCTGGTACCCCGGGGACAGCTATGTGGACGTGCTGGGCGCCGACAGCTATACGCCCGGAGCCAACGGACACCTCTACGCTGAGTGCGTTTCCGTGGCGCCGGAGGGCATGCCCATTGTGTTCCACGAGTGCGGCAGCATTCCCACCCAGGCGGAAATGGAACAGGCGGATGCGCCCTGGGCGCTGTTTATGGTGTGGCATACCGGACACCTGACGGACGGCCAGTCCAACACGCCGGAAAGCCTGAACGAGATCTACAACAGCGATTATTTCATCACCCTGGACGAACTGCCTGAAATGTAATGCTCGCTCATACAGAGCCTTATGTGAAGCAAGGAGGAAACAACCATGAAGAAGCTTATTGCGTGGACGCTGGCCCTGCTGATGTGCCTGGCCCTGGCCCTGGCCGAAACGACGGACTTCACCGGCGTATGGTATCTCAATGAAATGGCCACGTCCATGACGGTCATCGCGCCGGCATCCACGGGCATGAACTGGGTGATGACCCTGAATGCCGACGGTACCGCCGCTCTGGATGGCCTGGAATCCCCCGGCGCGGGCACCTGGGCCGTGGAGGAGGACAAGATCGTGGTGACCCTGGACGGCGAACCCATGGTGTTCACCCTGGAGGACGGCTGCCTGGTTGCCGACAACAACGGCATGATGATGATCTTTGGCCGGGAAACGAACAACATTGCCGGCGATGCCAAGGCCGACGCGGCCATGGAGGATTACAACGGCCTGTGGAACGCGTTCATGCTGGACGAACGCGGCCTGCGCATGCCCCTGAAGGATACGGGCATTGTGATGCAGATCGCCGTGAACAACGGCAAGGCTGTTGTGACGGAAGGCTCGGTGGAGGAGATGGTCAGCGCCGAGGCGGACGCGGCGGTGGAAAACGGCTTGCTGCGGCTGACCAGCGGCGGCGCGGATACCGGCTTTGCCCTGCAGTACCACAGCCGTGACGTGCTGGTGATGACCCAGGACATGGGCGACGGAACCAGCATGAGCGTTTATTTTGAGCGCATGACCGAAGACGCGGAAAACTAAGCGACGGCATGGCGTCCGCCCCTTGACGGGGCGGACGTTTTTCTGTTCCCTGCCGGCTTGGGCCGGAAGCGGCGCTTTTCTTTTCATTCAAAGAATGTTTACTTGCATGTTGATCCGCCGGGTGATATAATACACGCATATTGATTCATATCGTTAGGAGGAATCCCCCATGGCAAAGAAAAAGTTCGACTACCGTGCCCATGCGGCCCATCAGCGCAATCAGCAGAAGATCGCTGACGCCAAGGCCAAGCAGAAGGAGAAGGAGTTTATCCAGAAGTATGGTCTCAAGATCCTCATCGGCGTGGTGGCGCTGATTGTGGCCATCGTGGCCATCAGCCTCACGGTTAGCTTCTTCCGCGGCCCCGGCGGCTCCATTCCCCAGTGGTTTGGCACCCTGCGCAACGTGGAAGAGGATTGGATCATCGCCAACACCGGCACCACCAGCAAGCCCAAGTATTTCAAGCTGGCTGAGTATACCGCGCCCGAGGGCTATACCCTGGATCCCGATTACGGCTCCTATACCGAGGAGCTGGTGCAGACCCAGTATTATGACGCCAACGACGACGCCGCTGTGGTGGACGCTGTGTATGTGGCAGGCGTGAAGAACACCTCCGCTGCCGATCAGCTGGCTGCCGTGATGACCTATTATCCCGAGAACGCCGGCGCCAAGCAGGCTACCATCGCCGGCCATGACGTGCATTATACCTACATCACCCAGGACACTACCCCCGCCCAGACGGACGAGGAAGGCAACGCCATCGAGGTGCCTGAGGAGGAGCACGTGGGCACCAGCATGCTGGTGATGTATGAGGACTCTGTGCAGAACTCCTGTGTGCTGCTGATGCTCCAGACCGATGTGGGCCCCAAGGCGGACATCGTGGCCGAGGATGTGCTCGTGGCTGAGGCGGAGAAGTTCCTGCCCCTGCTGACTGTGGAAAAGTAAATCACCTAAAAACCAGCCGAAAACGGCTGGTTTTTCTTCTATCAGGGGAAGAAAACCATGGATTATAATATAACCATCCCGCAACGCAAACCATGAAAAGGAGTGTTTATCATATGGCACAGTTTGTGAAGCTTAATCCCGAAGCCCTCAAGGAACTGCGGAAGATGGATTCCCGCCTGGTTTCCTATAACGTGGAAATGACCGAAGTTACCGGCGGCACCTTCTGGAAGGCCTATACCGAGGCCCAGGTGGACGGCACCGAGCCCTTTGACCAGATCCTGGACTGGCGCAACATGGGCAACCTGCAGCAGTGGTACGATCCCATCGATACCACCAATCCCCGGCTGATCAAGCTGGCCAAGGAACTGGGCACCGCCTGGGTGCGCGTTTCCGGCACCTGGGCCAACAAGACCTATTACGATTTCGACGGCCATACCGGCGGCAAGGTGCCCGAGGGCTTCCAGAACCTGCTCACCAAGCAGCAGTGGCTGAACCTGCTGGATTTCGTCCGTGCCATCGACGGCAAGCTGCTGGTGTCCATCGCCAACTGCCCCGGCATCCACAATGCCGACGAGCCCATCCCCTTCGAGCAGGCTGAACTGCTCTTCCGCACCAGCAAGGAATATGGTGTGCCGATTTCCGCCGCCGAGTTCACCAACGAGCCCAACCTGATGGTCATGTCCGGCTTGCCCCATGGCTATACTCCTGCCGATCACGCCCGTGACCATGACCGCTTTGGCGCCTGGCTCCGGGAGAACTACCCCGAGTGCCTGTTCGTGGGCCCCTGCACCGTGGGTGACGTGGATATGTTCAACATCGGCAACGACGGCGCCGGCGGCGGCATGGCGGCCGGCATGCAGATCGTGACCACCGAGGAGCTGCTGGGCGATTACAAGGTGCCCATGGACGTGTTCAGCTACCACTATTACAACGGCGTTTCCGAGCGCGGCGCCGCCATGGGCGGCCATTGGCCCTATGAAGCGGCCCTGACCGAAAACTACCTCTCCGTGGCCGGCAAGGCTGTGCGCCAGTATGTTGCCCGCCGCGACAAGTACGTCCCCGGCGGCCAGATGTGGGTCACCGAGTCCGGCGACGCCGGTTGCGGCGGCAACACCTGGGCTTCCACCTTTGTGGATGTGTTCCGCACCCTGAACGAGCTGGGCGATTTCTCCACCGTCACCGACGGCGTGATCTTCCACAACACCCTGGCTTCCTCCGACTACGGCTTCCTGAAGCACGGCACCTTCGTGCCCCGTCCCAACTACTTCGCGGTGCTTCTGTGGAACCGCCTCATGGGCGAGACCGTCTACGCTACCGGCGAGGAAATCCGTGAGGGCGCGCACGTCTTTGCCCACAGCCGCAAGGATGGCAAGGAAGGCGTTGTGTACCTGATCATCAACAACTCCGGCGAAGCCACCACCGTGGAGCTGCCCAAGGACGCCGTGCGCTACACCCTTTCCGGCAACGGCAAGCTGCGCAGCCGCACCATGCTGCTTAACGGCAAGGAGCTTGTGCTGGGCGAGAATGATCAGCTGCCCGCCCTGGAAGGCGTGGAGCAGAAGGCCGGCACCATCCAGGTGGATGCCCAGACCTGCGTGTTCCTGGTTCTGTAATACATGCGCTTGCACGGCAGACCCCTTTGCGGGGTCTGCCTTTTGCTTGCTTCCGTTTCAGGAGAATGGTATAATAGTCGGAGCAACGAAAGGAGCATCCGCTCATGAATATTCTGGTTCTCAACGGCAGCCCCAAGGGACAGCATTCCATTACCCTGCAGACGGTGAACTATCTTCAGAAGCATTATCCCCAGCACAGCTTTGAGGTTGTGCATGTGGGCCAGCGCATCAAGGCGCTGGAGAAGGATTTCACCCCCGTGGCGCAGGCGGCGCAGAAGGCTGACTTGCTGCTGTTTGCCTATCCGGTGTATACCTTCATCGCGCCCTGCCAGCTGCACCGCTGCGTAGAGCTGCTGAAGGACTCCGGTGTGGATTTTTCGGGCAAGTTTGCCACGCAGATCACCACCTCCAAGCATTTTTACGACGTGACTGCCCACCGCTATGTGCAGGATAACTGCCAGGACATGGGCATGAAGGTGATCCGCGGCCTTTCCGCCGATATGGATGACCTGCTCACCGAAAAGGGGCAGAAGGACGCCCGGGCCTTTATGGATTATGCGGCCTGGTGCGTGGAAAACGACGTGTATGAGCCGGCACCCGCCCCCATGCCGGAACCCGCCCGCAGGGCTGTGACGGTGCCCGCCGCACCGGAAAAGACGGAGGGCGACGTGGTGATCGTCACTGATTGTGACAACGACCAGCTGGCGGCCATGATCGCCCGCTTCCAGGCGGTTTTGCCCCGCAAAAGCCGGGTGGTGAACCTGCGGGAGTTCCCCTTCAAGGGCGGTTGTCTGGGCTGCTTCAACTGCGCCGTTTCCGGCAAGTGCGTGTATAAGGATGGCTTTGACGATTACCTGCGCAGCACCATCCAGACCGGCGAGGCCATTGTGTATGCCTTCACCATCCGGGATCACTCCATGGGCAGTCTGTTCAAAACTTACGACGACCGGCAGTTCTGCAACGGCCACCGCACGGTGACCATGGGCATGCCGGTGGGCTACCTGATCAGCGGGAACTATGGCCTGGAAACCAATGTGCAGACCATCGTGGAAGGCCGCGCCCAGGTGGGCGGCAACTTCCTGTGCGGCATAGCTACCGATGAAACCAACCCGGAAGCGCAGATCGACCGTCTGGCCAAATCCCTGTGCTATGCCCTGGAAAACAAATACGCTCCGCCTTCCAATTTCCTGGGCGTGGGCGGCATGAAGATCTTCCGGGACCTGATCTGGCTGATGCAGGGCATGATGAAGGCCGACCACAAGTTCTACAAGGCCCACGGCCAGTATGACTTCCCCCAGAAGAAGCTCGGAACCATGCTGAAGATGTATCTGGTGGGGGCGCTGATCTCTTCGCCCAAGGTGAAGGCGAAAATGGGCAGCGCCATGACCGAAGGTATGCTGATGCCCTATAAGAAAATCCTGGAGGACAAGAAATGAAAAAGCTGAACCTGGGCATGATGGGCACCATCATGGCTCTGGCCTGGCCTACCATGCTGGAGCAATTGATGCACACCGCCGTGCAGTATATCGATACGGCCATGGTAGGCTCTCTGGGCACCCAGGCCACGGCGGCGGTGGGTGCCACCACCACGGTGGCCTGGCTCATCGGCAGCACGGTGTCCGCCTTTGGCGTAGGCTTCCTGTCCTACATCGCCAGGGCCTGCGGCGCCAAGGACCGTGAGGCAGCCCGGAACTCCGTTTCCCAGGCGGTATTGATGGTGCTGGTTACCGGCATTGTTTTCACCGCGCTGACGCTTGGCCTCAGCCGGCAGGTGCCGGTGTGGATGCAGGTGGATCCCGCTATCCGCGACCTGGCTGCCCAATACTTCTTTATCCTGTATCTGCCCATGCTGCCCCGGGCGGCCAGCATGATCTTCGGTACGGTGCTCCGCGCGGCCGGAGACACGAAAACCCCCATGAAGATCGGCGTGATTGTGAACCTGATCAATGTGACGCTGAACTTCCTGCTGATCTATCCCACCCGGCAGCTGACCCTGCTGGGCCTGACCTTCACCATGCCCGGCGCGGGGATGGGCGTCATCGGCGCGGCGGTGGCCAGCGCGATTTCCTTCATCTGGGGCGGTGTGCACATCACGGTAAAGCTGTGGCAGCACCCCATGGTTTCCCCCAGGGGGCAGAAGATCCGCCCGGACTGGAGTATCCTGCGGCCCTGCCTGCGGGTGGCGCTGCCCAACATGCTGCAGCGCTTCGGCACCTCTCTGGGCTATGTGGCCTTCGCCGCCATGATCAACTCCCTGGGCGAAATCTCCACGGCAGCCCACACCATCGCCAATACGGTGGAATCCGCTTTCTACATTCCTGGTTACGGTATGCAAACCGCCGCCGCCACCCTGGCTGGCAATGCTTACGGCGCCCGGGACGGCAAGCGCATGAAGGAACTGGCCCGGATGTTCATCCCCATCGAGATCGGGCTGATGATCCTCTCCGGCGGCATGCTCTTTGCCTTCGCGCCCAGCCTGGTGAGCCTCTTCTCCAGGAGCCCGGAGGTCATTGCCCTGGGTACCACGGTGCTGAGGATGGTGGCGCTTTCCGAGCCCTTCTATGGCTTCTCGATCATTATCGAGGGCATGATGCAGGGCGTGGGCAAAACCAAACGGCCCTTCGTTTTCAACGTGCTGGGCATGTGGATGGTGCGCATTGTGGGTACCTACATCTGCACGCAGATGCTGGGCCTGGGGCTGGTCTCCGCCTGGGCCTGCATGATCGCCCATAATCTGCTGCTGTTTATTCTTTTCCTGCTGACCTATCTGCGGGGCGGCTGGAATCCCCTGCATGAAGCAAAATCCCTGTGCAAAGGAGTGGTATGATGGAAATCGGAGCTCAATTCTTCACCCTGCGGGAACAATGCAAAACCCTGGACGGCCTGGCCCTGGCCCTGAAGCAGGTGGCGGATATCGGCTACCGCACGGTGCAGATCAGCGGCACCTGCCCCTACGAGCCTGCCTGGCTGGATGAACAGCTGAAAAAGAACGGCCTGCGCTGCGTCATCACCCACACGCCGGCGGATCGCCTGGTGGGCGAGACGGCGCAAGTCGCGGCGGATCATGATGTGTTCGGCTGCCGCTACGTGGGCCTGGGCTGGTATGCCTTCAACGAGGAGAAGGAAAACGAAACCTACGATCATTTCATCAGCACCTATGTGCCAGTGGCGAAAACCCTTAAGGAGCACGGCAAGCTGCTGATGTACCACAACCACGACCAGGAGTTCAAGCGCCTGGGCGGCAAGCTGGTGCTGGAAAAGCTGATGGAGGACATGCCCGCTGACCTGATGGGCTTCACCCTGGATACCTTCTGGGTGCAGGCTGGTGGCGGCGATCCTGCCCAGTGGCTGGAGAAGCTTCACGGCCGCATTCCCTGCATCCACCTGAAGGACTTTGCCTATGGCCGCAAGATGGCCGTGGTGGGGGAGGGGAATATCAACTTCGGCCGGGTGTTTGAGAAGGCCGAGGCCGGCGGTACCCGGTACATGCTGGTGGAGCAGGACGACTGCAACGGCGAGGATCCCATGGACTGTCTGCGCCGCAGCTATCTCTACCTGAAAGCACAGGGGTTTGAATAATGAAAAAAGAGAGCTCCGGAAACATCAGCTTCCGGAGTTTTCTGTTTCCTTTATTTCTTTCAGCACGTCCGCCAGGGGGACGAAATCGCCTTCCTGCTCGGGCTCGGGGCTGGCTTCCGGAGCGGGAAGATCCTCAAAGCTCAGCTGCTCCTCCTGCTGGGGTTTGGCTTTCGCGGCCTTGGGCTGCACGGGGAGCAGCAGCTCGCCGGGGAGCTTCACATCCTTCTTTTTGCCCAGCTTTTCCTGGATGAAAGAAAGGCTGTCCTCATAGGTGAAGGGCGTGCAGGGCAGGGCCAGCCGCATCCACCACGAGGGGGCGTAGAAAAGAATCATGGTCTTTTCGGGCCATAGCTGCACCCGGGCGATATCCTTCCAGAGAAGCTCCTTCTGGCCGATGAGGAGGATGCCATCCTCGGGGTTATACTGCTCCATCAGGCTTGCGGGCTTCAGGCGAAGCATCAGCTTCAGGGGGGTGGGATGGGGCAGGTATTGCTGGATATGCACGCCCCGGCCGTCCACCACGCAGTCCATCAGATCCTCGCCCTGGAGGATGAACACCAGCAGCAACAGCGCCGCCACAATGATGAGGATTCCCATAAGGGCGAACAGCAGGCCGCCCCGCAGCAGGGCATCCACCGCCATCAGGCCCCCGGTGATAGCTTCCAGCACCAGCACCAGCAGGAAAACCAGGCCAAGCAGGGGCAGCACAATGCGCATGGCGGCGTTCCAGCACATCCAGTCCCGCAGGGGGAAGTGATCGGCGCACCAGGCCACACGAACCGCGGATTTGGCCAGCTTGCTTCCGCAATGGGGGCAGCGCTCCCCGGGGGATACGTCCCGGGCACATTTTTTGCAATAAGCCGTAATGGGCATGAGGGTTCCTCCTTGTAAGTTGGTCTCCATTGTACCACGATTCTCCCGTTTTGTGAACAGTTGTTGACAAGTCAACAAACATCCTGTATAATGCAATTGTTGACAAGTCAACAAGAAAGGGGCGGAAGATATGATCAGCCGCTATGAACAGTTTGCCGCGCTGATTTCCGGCATTGAGCGGGGGATTCAGCGGATCGAACGGGACGAGATGGAAAAGCTGGGCTACAAGGGCGCTTATGCCCAATACCTGGCGGCGCTGCGGCGCTGTGAAGGCGGGGTTACAGCCGCCCGGCTGTGCGAGATCTGCGACAGGGACAAGGCCGCCGTTTCCCGCATGGTGGGCGAATTGGAGCAAAAGGGCCTGGTGAACCGGGAAAGCGGAGCTTCCTATCGGGCCTGCCTGACGCTGACGGAAAAGGGCCGCACCGTGGCGGAGCTTGTCTGCCGCAAGGCGCAGGCGGCGGTGGACGCGGGCGGCGCAGGCCTGACGGAGGAAGAACGCCGGATTTACTTTACCGCCCTGGAGAGAATTGCCGGGAATATCGAAAGCATCAGCCGGGAAGGCCTTCCGGACAATGAGGAATAAGGAGAAAGGCTATGTGCGTGCATATTGTGGTTGATTCCACCGCCGACCTGCCCAAAGGGCTGGAGGCAAAGCTGGACGTGGTACCCCTGACCATCCGCTTCGGCGAGGAGGAGTACATCGACGGGGTGACCATCACCCATCGGATTTTCTATGAGAAGCTTATTGAGAGCGACGTGATGCCCACCACCAGCCAGGCGTCACCTGCGGATTTTGACTGGGTGTTCCGCCGCATTGCGGAGGCCGGCGATACCGCAGTGGTGATCACCGTTTCTTCCAAGCTATCCGGCACCTGCCAGAGCGCCACCATCGCCGCGGCAGAGTATCCTGGCAGGATCTTTGTGGTGGACAGCAGCACCGTGGCCCTGGGCGCGGGCATCCTGGCTCAATTGGGCCTGCGCCTGGCGGAGGAAGGCCACACCGCTGAGGAGATTGCCCGCGTCCTGACCCGGGAACGGGAAAACGTGCGGCTCATCGCCTTGCTGGACACCCTGGAATACCTGCAGCGGGGTGGCCGCATTTCCAAAACGGCAGCCTTTGCCGGCGGTCTGCTCAACATCAAACCGGTGATCTGCATCCGGGACGGCGCCATTGAGGTGCTGGGTAAGGCCCGTGGCTCCCGGCAGGGCAACAACCTGCTGGTGAAGGAAATCCAGCAGGCCGGCGGCGTGGATTTCTCCAAGCCGCTGATGCTGGGCTATACCGGCATCAGCGACGCGCTGCTCAACAAATATATCGCCGACAGCGCACAGCTGTGGGAAGGCCGTGTGGAGGAGCTGCCCCGGACGATGATCGGCAGCGTGGTGGGAACCCACGCGGGCCCCGGCGCGGTGGCGGTGGCGTTTTTCGCGAAAAAAACGCTCTGATTTGTGCAGGATTATCCCTGCGTGTGTAAGAAGGTTTCACGGGGTGGGCGTCGAATGGAAACATCAGCAACCACCGAGGAGGAGTTTTAACATGATTACCATGAAGGATAACCGGGCCGAGGGCCTGCAGGTAGCCTATATCGGCGGCGGCAGCCGCGGCTGGGCATGGGGCTTCATGACCGACCTGGCCATGGACGAGCAGCTCAGCGGCTCCGTCCGGCTCTACGATATCGACCGCAGCGCCGCCGAGCGCAACGAGATCATCGGCAATCGCCTGGCCCAGCAGGAGGGCGTGAAGTCCAAGTGGACTTACTCCGTCAGCGATTCTCTTCAGGAAGCGCTCACCGGCGCTGATTTTGTGGTGATTTCCATTCTGCCCGGCACCTTCGAGGAGATGCGCTCCGACGTGCACCTGCCCGAGCGGGTGGGCGTGTGGCAGCCCGTGGGCGATACCGTGGGCCCCGGCGGTTTCATGCGCGCCATGCGTACCATTCCCATGTTTGTGGAGATCGGCGAGGCGATCCGCGATTATGCTCCCGAGGCATGGGTCATCAACTATACCAACCCCATGAGCCTGTGCGTCCGCACCCTCTATGAGGTGTTCCCCCAGATCAAGGCCTTCGGCTGCTGCCACGAGGTCTTCGGTACCCAGCACCTGATCTGCCAGATGCTGGAGGACGAGTACGGCATCAAGGCGAAGCGCCAGGATATCTACACCCAGGTGACCGGCATCAACCACTTCACCTGGGTCACCCGCGCCACCTACAAGGGCATGGATCTGATGCCCCTGTATGCCAAGTTTGCCGAAACCTACGCCAATGGCTATGACCGGGGCGGCGACGACAACTGGATGAACTCCAATTTTACCAGCGCCCAGAAGGTGAAGTTCGACCTCTTCCGCCGCTACGGCGCCATTGCCGCTGCCGGCGACCGCCACCTGGTGGAGTTCCTGCCCCCCTGGTATACCGATCGCCCCGAAACCTGCGCCAAATGGAAGTTCAACCTGACCAAGGTGGACTGGCGCATCGGCGACCTGGCTGAGCGCATGAAGCGCAGCGACAGGCTGATCGCAGGCGAGGAACAGCTGGACCTGAATGGCTCCGGCGAGGAAGGCCACCTGCTGCTCAAGGCCGTGCTGGGCCTGGGCGATCTGGTCTCCAACGTGAATGTGCCCAACCGGGGCCAGATTCCCAACCTGCCCCTGGGCGCCGTGGTGGAAACCAATGCCTTCTTCGGCTACGACCGCATCGAGCCCGTCCACGCCGGTCCCATCCCCGCCAATATTCTTCCCCTGGTGGCCCGCCACGTCTACAACCAGGAGAACACCCTCCGCGCCGCTCTCACCTGCGACCGTGTCCTGGGCTTCACCACCTTCATGAATGATCCCCAGATGGCCAAGGTCTCTCTGGAGGATGGCCAGAAGCTCTTCGACGATATGCTGGAGAACCAGCGCAAGTACCTGCCCAAGGGCTGGTTTGAGTAAAACATAATAACGAAGCCTCCGCATGAAACAAGCCATGCGGAGGCTTTTTTGTATCAAAAAACGGTTTTATCAGTGTTTCGCCAACCAGGGGCGGGTGGCGATCAGCCGGAATATAAAGCTCCCTACGCCCACACCTAGGGCGATCATCATGATGTCGATCATGGCGGAAACACCGGCCTGCAGGCCCAGGGCATTGCGGCCCGCGCCCAGGTATTCCATGCAGCGGTACAGCCCAAGGCCAGGAACCAGGGAAACAATGGACAGCGTGATGAAGATGGTGGCGATCATGCGCATTTTCCGCGCACAGAACTGCGCCAGAAGCGAGCCCACCAGCGCCGCTGCGAACATAGCCGCTGCCTGGTGGCTGCCCAGCTCCAGCAGGGCGATATAGACTGTGTAGCTCACGCCGCCGATGATGCTGGCCGGCAGCCAGGATTTCTTCGGTGCGTGAAGGAGCAGCGCGAAGCCTAGTGTGCCCAGGAAGCTGGTGGCATAGATGCGGATCAGTTCAACCGTCATACCGGCACACCTCCCATCATGCTCATGATGGCGGAGGCCACCAGCGCGCCGCCGGCCACCAGCACTGCCGTGAGCACAGCGGAAAGGCCGTGGGAAAGGCCGGAGACCATATCGCCCCGCAGGGCGTCCTGCACGGCGTTGGTCATGGCCAGGCCCGGGAGCAGGGGCATCAGGGCGCCGGCGACAATGGGCTCCACCGAGCCGATGCCGGTGAAATAAAACAGCATCATGGGAAGCAGCGCCGAGCAAAGGCTTCCCAGCAGGGTGGCCATGGCGTCCTTCAGGTTCAGCCTCTCCAGGCCGTGGGCCAGGGCTTCCACCAGGCCCGCGGTGACGCCGCTGATGAGCATATCCAGCAGGCTGCCGCCGAACATGCCTGTAAAGCCCGCGCCGGAGGCCGCCGCGGCCAGAAGCAGCAGGAGATTGGAAATGCCGGTGGGGTTCTTCTCGATCTCCTTCAGGCGCTGGAGGGTTTCCTCGCAGGTGAGTTTTCCCTGCTCCACCTGGCGGGAAATGGCGTTGACGGCGTCCACCCGGCTCAGCCGGCGGCTGCCCTTGCGCACGCGGGTGACGGAGGTTTCCGTATCCCCGTCTTTTCTGCGGTAGCTGATGAACAGCCCGCTGGGCACAGCAAAGCTCTCCACACGCTCCAGGCCAAAGGCCCGGCCCATGCGGGTGATGGTTTCCTCAACGCGATAGGTTTCGCCGCCGTTTTCCATGATGAGCCGGCCTGCCAGCTGCAGGGGCTCCATGAAGCGGCTTTCTCCCATGGCCATGGTACTCTCTCCTCAGTTGCTCAGAGTGACGCGGAAAAGGTATAGCCACAGCGTCCAGCGATACTTACTGTACACGCCGCGGCGGATGTAGAGCGTTTTCAGCTCCTGGAACAGCAGCCCCTTCATGCGGCAGTTGGCGAAGGGGTGACGGGCGCAGTCGAAAAACTGTTTGACCGTCATGCCGCCGGCGTTGCGCTGATAATCATACACCAGGGCCTGGGTGAAGCTTACCTTTTCCGCCCCGGCAAGGTACCGGCACACGAAGGCGAAATCCTCGCCCCAGTTCAGCCCGGAGATAAACGCTACCTGATACTTTTCAATGATCTCCCGGCGAAAAAGCTTGTTCCACAATACGCCATAATAAAAGCTGTTGGCCCATACGTTCAAGTGGGGGAGGACGTCGTTGCAGGGCATGGTATCCTCGCACTTGCGCAGGCAGCGGGCGGTGCGCATGGGGCCTACTACCTCAGTATACCCGGCGATGACCAGATCGCTGCCGTTATCCCGGGCTTTTTCCAGCAAGGTGCGCATGGAGCCGGGGGGCAGCACGTCGTCCGCGTCCACGAAGCGGATGAACTCGCCCCGGCAATGCCGCAAAGCCGTGTTGCGGGCGCTGGAAACGCCGCCGTTTGCCTGGTGGATGGGGCGAACGCGCCCGTCTTCCGCTGCCAGACGCTCCAGCAGGGCCCAGGTGCCGTCGGTGCTGCCGTCGTCCACGATGATGAGCTCCATGCCCTCAGCGTCCTGCTCCAGGACGGAACGCACGCAGGCCTGGAGGACCTTTTCCCCGTTGTAGACGGGAATCACCACGCTCACCACCGGCTGCACCATGACACTACCTTCTTTCGTATGCTTTCACATGTATGTTGATTGTACTGTTTTCATTATCTGTTGTCAAGTTTCGCCTTTTGGTGGTATACTGGATGTTGTTTGATGAAAGGAGCTGTGCCCATGAAAACCGTCAAACACATCCTTACCCTTGTTTTCGGCCTGCTGGGCGCGATCTACACCGCCATTGGCATGTTTATGCTGAACGCTCCATCCGCCGACCCGGACCTTCCCGTCGTGGGCAGGATCTTCACGGCGTTGGGCGTGGCGTTCCTGCTGGCCACGGTGCTGGTGTGGTATTTCATCAGCCGCGGTGAGCGCCGCCGCCAGGAGGTGCTGGCATACGGCATCCGCGTCAGCGCCACGGTGACGGATATCCGCGTCAACTACAGCGTCAAGGTCAACCGCCGCAGTCCTGTCATTGCCTATGCCCAGTGCGTCCACCCCGTGACCCGTGAAACGGTTACCCTGCGCAGCCATAACCTGTGGCGCGTCACCATAGCCACGGGGGACAAGGTGGATATTCTCTTCGACCAGATGGATGAGAAGCGCTACGCCTTCGATATCCCCGAGGAGGACACCAAATGAGCATGAGCATCATTGCCGTGGGACGCATGAAGGAGAAGCCCTACCGCGCCATGGCGGACGAGTATCTCAAGCGGCTGTCACGCTACGGCAGATTTGAGGAAATCGAGCTTCCCGACCTGCCCGAGCCGCAGAACTCCTCCCCGGCGATTGAGGAGCAGATCAAGCAAAAGGAAGGCGAGAGCATTCTGGGCAGGATCAAGCCCGGGGATCACGTCATCGCCCTGACCATCCCGGGCAAAAAGTGGGATTCCCCCGGACTTTCCCGCCACCTGGATGAACTGATGACCCGGGGCGCTTCCAACATCGTGTTTGTCATCGGCGGTTCCCTGGGCCTGAGTGACAAAGTCATCGCCCGGGCGGATGAGGAGCTTTCCATGTCCGCCATGACCTTTCCCCACCAGCTGGCCCGGGTAATGCTGCTGGAGCAGCTCTACCGCGCCATGAAGATACGCTGCGGCGAACGATATCATAAATAAGGAGTGAAACCCATGAAGAACATGAAGAAGGGCCTGGCAGGTATTCTGGTTGCGATCCTGCTGGTCATCGGCTACTTCACCGGCGTCATCCCCACGGACGGCGACAACGCTGAAATGGACATCAGCTCTGTTATCAGCCAGACCATCACCGATGAGGCTGACGACAAAGCCACCGATGTGCCTACCGAGGCCCCCACGGAGAAACCCACCAAGGCTCCTACGGAAAAGCCCACCAAGGCGCCCACCGCCACCCCTACGGCCAAGCCTACCAAGGCTCCCACCAAGGCGCCGACCGAGGCACCCACGGAAGCGCCCAGGAAGAAAGCCGGTCCCATCACCGAGCCCCAGGACATCGTGGATTACCTCTACGAGCACGGCGAATTGCCGGATAACTTCATCACCAAGAAGGAAGCGCAGGCCCTGGGCTGGGACAGCAACGAAAACTACGTGGGCGATGTGGCCCCCGGCAAGTCCATCGGCGGCGACCGCTTCGGCAATTACGAGGGCCTTTTGCCCAAGGCCAAGGGCCGCACGTATTACGAGGCGGATTGCTATTATGAAGGCCGCAAGCGCAACGCCTGCCGTGTGGTGTATTCCAACGATGGCCTGTACTTCTACACCGACGACCATTACGAAACCTTCACCGAAATGAAGCCCACGGGCAAATAAACAAAAACCGGAGCGATGCTCCGGTTTTTTATTTTGCTTACAATCTCCCGTTCATGATGCCCAATATCAGGTTGCCGTTATTGAAAATAGGCGCCAGGGTACTTTGCTCGATCAGCTCGGTGATCATGTCGATGGGCACCATGGTCTGCACCAGGGGCACCAGGGCAAACAGGGCATAGCACAAAAGCGCGCCCCGCAGGAACCCAAAGATGCCGCCGGCCAGCCAGTCCAGCTGCTTGAGCACCGGGAAGCGGAAGATGGCCTTGAGCATGTTCACAATCAGCGCCCAGGCCAGGTAGATCAGCCCGAAGCACAGAAGGAAGCAGATGATGTTGATGCTGGCGGAAAGAATCGTCTGGCTGACGTAATCCGCCACGGTATCAATGCCGGCGGAAACGCCGTAGACCTGCTTTTCCAGGTTCACCTGGAGCAGGGTGTTCAGGGGCGGGGGCAACTGCACCTTGGCCACGATCTCGCTGATCTTATCGCCGGTGAGGGTGGCCACGTTGGTCAGGGCCAGCTCCAGGTCGCCCAGGCGGGAGGAGGCGTCGGTATAGTGCATCAGGCTGCTCACCAGCTCCTGATTGCCCTGGATCAGCGCCGCTACCTTGGGATAGAGGATGAAGGAGGCGATCAGCGAAACCAGCCCGCCGCCGGCGTTCAGTACCGTGCTGACGAAGCCCCGGTAGAACCCGAACAGCACGCTCAGGCCCAGGATGCCCAGCACCACATAGTCAACAATGTTCATGGATGACCTCCGGTGGAAGAAATCACTTGTTCTTCTTGGCTGCTTCCTTGGCTTCCTTCTCATACTGCTTCTGCTGCTGGTCGGTCAGCACAGCGTTGTGGTCGCCGCCGGGAGCGTATTCGGCGTTGCGCTCCTCGATGTCCGCCCTGCGGAAAACAGGGGCGCAGTAGGTGCACCTCTTCAGCTTGGCGAAGCCCTCCTCTTCCAGCTGACCATAGGCAAAGGGCTCAAAGGTGCGCTTGGGTGCCATGTAGCAGAAGGCGGAGCTGTGGTAATATTCGCCGCCATCGGGGTTGTAATACAGGGGGAAGTCGTCCGCGGGGATCTCCATCTGCCGGCCCTGCCAGTCTTCCCAGATGAGCAGCTTGGTATTGCGGATGCGGTTGTTCCAGATCCAGCTCATGTTGACGCCCTCGGGGGTCTTGCGGCGCTGGACGCGGATGCAGCCGTGGCTGGCCTTGTAGCCCAGCTTGGGCTCGTTGTAGCCATAGTTCTTGGTGCCGTCGGCGTTGCGGATGTAGGGCACCTCATGGAGCAGGTCGCCGCTGTTGAAGCGCAGGGCCATGGCGCAGGTCATGTTGCCGCTGGCGAAATCGCCCACAGGGCTGGTGAGCAGATACTCACCGGAGCGGGTCTCGTTGAAAGGCTGAATGGGATCAATGCCATTCACAAGGCCGGTGGAAACCATCAGCGTGGTGAAGAGCTTGCCCTCCTTGAACATATACAGGCGCTGGGTCAGTTTGTCCACCACAAAGCCGTATTCCTGCTGGGGCTCGACTACCTTCAGCTCCTTGGTTTTCACATAGCCCTGCACCAGCAGGTTCCAGCGCTTCACCTCGCTGCTCTTGAAGGAAGAAGAGTACGCCTCGATCAGGGACCACCCATTGTCGAGGGTCTCCAGCACGTGCACGCCCTGGTTCATGCGGGTCACCACGCCCACGCCCTCGCTGTCGTCGCTGGGCTCGGCACGGAGGATCACCTGGGTGCGCTCGGCCTTATCTTTGCTGGAATAGAGGATGGTCATGGGCTGCATCAGCACTTCCCACACGGCGGCCTCATCGGTGATGTCCAGGGGCATGTTCCAGTAGTTCAGGGGTTCATCCTTCTGGTAGGGGCTGCCGTAAGCGGGGGTGAACACCGTTTCGCCGGCGGGTTCCTCCACGGGCTCCCCGGTGGCTTCGGGGGCAGCCTCCTCAGGGATTTCTTCGTCCTCAATAATCTCGCCCTCGGCGTCGAAGAGGATCTCCTCCACCACTTCCTCCACGGGTTCCTCCGTGGGTTCGGCGGCGTGCTCCTCGGTGGCTTCGGGAATCACCGTTTCCTCGGGCACAGCCGTTTCCTCGGGCGCGGCGGCGGTGAAGCCGGAAAGCGTCAGGGCGATATGCTCCTCGTTGGAGTTATAATCTTCGCTGTCGGTAAGCATCAGCGTCAGGGAGGCGCTGCCATCGGCAATGCCCAGCTGGGTGTAGAGATCTGTCTGCCACACGTAGCTCTGCTGGCCCTCGACAACGGGCACGGTGACCATTTCCAGGTGGTCTTCGCCCATGAGCAGGCCCACCGTCAGGATGCCCGGGGTGCTGGCGTAGAAGTCCACGGTCACCGGGGCGGCGGGGGTGGCGGTATCGCTGGAAAGGGTGATGCCCGTCAGGTAAGGGGCGTGCTCGCCCACGGTCACCGGGGCGGAGACGCTCTCGCCGTTGAGGAACACCACCAGCTGGTGCTCGCCCTGGGGGGCGGACGCACCCTGATAGGTGCCGTTCCACCACAGGCTGTTGTAGCCCTGCGCGGCGGCGAAATTCTCCACCACCACGGAAAGGGTCTGCCCCTGCATGTCCTTCAGCAGGATCTCGGCGGTGCCTGCCTGGGGCGCATCAAAGCTGATGGTTACCGCCTTGCCGGGGCGGATCACCGTGTCCGGGGCGTCCAGGGTCAGGGCGCTTTCCGCCGCGGCGGCGGTCAGCAGCATAAGAATCATCAATAAAACTGTGGTTATCTTGCGCATGATATTCCTCCAGGTTCGCACATCTTGCGTAAGGATTTCAACTAAAAAACGTTTGGGCCGCGCAAATTCATGCACTACATTCCATCATACCAGATTTTTTGTCCCTTGGCTACCCTTTTCTTATTCATTCAGGGCAGCCGGGCACAGCAACGCCGCCAATTTATAAGCCGAATGGGTGCGCATATCGCAGGGATCGTCGGGGAAGCGGTTTTCCTCGTCCAGCAGGCAGGAAAGCATGCCCGCGTTGCGGCCGGCGGCGGTGTCCAGGGGGCGGTCGCCGATCATCACGCATTCGTCCGGGTTCAGGCCGTGCTTGTGCATCAGGTGGAGCAGGCTGTCGGGGGCGGGTTTGCGGGGGAAGCCGTCGTCCGCGACCACATAATCCGTGAAATAATCCTTCAGCCCCATGGTTTCCAGATAATCCAGCGACGCCCGGTCGCGGTGGGTCACCAGGTAGTGCTTGCCCGGCAAGGCCGCCAGGGCCTCCGGGATGCCAGCCACGGGCCGGGCCATGCTGGGCAGAAGCGTCCGTTCCTCTTCCCGGAAAACGGCGATCATCTCCTCCACGTCAAAGCCGTGGGCCTGGGCCAGCTTCGTGGCTGCATCCCGCAGGTTAACCTTCATCATGCCCAGGGCGTCCTCCGGGCTGATCTCCAGCCCAAAGCGCTTCGCCATGCGGACGAAAGCCTCTGTCATAGCGGGATAGGTGTCCATCAGCGTGCCGTCGAAATCCCAGAAGAAATGCCTGAGTGCCGGCGCGTTCAGCGCCATGGCCCGGGCCACGCCCGTGTCCGCGGGGCAGAAAGCATACGTCAGCATTTCGCGGTCCGTCACGAAGGCGAAGGCCTCGTGCTCGGTCAGGCGGGGTTCTTCCGTGGTGGTTCCTTCGATAAAGTGAAACAGAATGCCCTGAGCCTGCCCCTGGCAGACCTCCCGCAGGTTCTCCAACGGCAGGCAGAGCTCCTCCATCAGTTCACGCCTCAGGCATGCGCAGGGGGATTCCCCCTTTTCCAGCTTGCCGCCGGGGAATTCCCACAGGTGAGCGTTATTGCGGCCCTCGCCCCGCCGGCAGATCAGCACTTTGCCATCCTGGCGGCGGATGATCCCCGCCGAAACCTCCGTCATGACCATTTCTCCTTCAAGAGCGCGATCTCTCTGGCATAACCGTCCAGCTCGTTGGGTGTTTCCAGGTAGAAGGGCTTGTCCCGCAGGGCCGGGTGGGTCATCAGCCGCACAATGGCCCCGGTGCCGATGGTGCCCAGGCCGATCTTCTCATGCCTGTCCTTGCGGGAGCCCAGGGGATTCTTGCTATCGTTGATGTGCACGGCCCTGATGCGCTCCAGGCCCACCACCTTATCGAAGCGGGTGAGCACGCCGTCCAGGTCGTTTACGATATCATAGCCCGCGTCGCTGACGTGGCAGGTATCCAGGCACACGCCCAGCTTATCCTGAAGAGCCACCCTGTCGATGATTTCCCGAAGCTCCTCAAAACTGCCGCCTACCTCGCTGCCCTTGCCGGCCATGGTTTCCAGCAGCACCGTGGTGGTCATGTCCTGCCAGAGAATGCTGTTTAGCATCTCGGCGATCATGTCGATGCCCGCCGCCGTGCCCTGTTTCACATGGCTGCCGGGATGGAAGTTATACAGGTTGCCGGGGGTATACTCCATGCGGCGCAGGTCATCCGCCATGGTGCGGGTGGCAAATTCCCGGATGGCCGGGTCCGCCGAGCAGCCGTTGAGGGTATAGGGCGCGTGGGCGAGAATCACCCCGATGCCGTTTTCCTCCGCGAAGGCCCGGAAGGCCGCCACGTCCTTTTCGTCGATGTCCTTGGCGGCGCCGCCCCGGGGGTTGCGGGTGAAGAACTGGAAGGTGTTGGCGCCAATGGACAGCGCCTCCTTCCCCATGTGCAGATAGCCCTTGGAAGCCGATAAATGACAGCCGATCTTCAGCATGCTTTACTCCTTTACGATAAGCCCCAGCAGCGAGGCCAGCGCCACCGCCTGCAGGCTGTTCACGGTCATGCCCCGCACGTCCGCGAGGCCGATGGTCAGCGCCTCCATGCGGCAGGTGCGCAGGTCGATGCCCTTCATGGGCGTCATATGGATGGTGGCGCGGGTCAGGTCGCAGTCGTCCAGGTCAATCTTTTGCAGCTGGCACTCCACCAGGGCCGCTTCCCTGAGGAGGCAGCCCACCATATTCACCCGGTCGGTCTTGGTGCGGGTCAGGTTCAGGTAATCCATGCGGCAGTCGGTGAAGGCGGTATTGCGCAGCACGTTGTGCACCATGTCCGCGCCGGTCATGCGGCAGCCGTCAAACCGTACCCGCTGGAACACGGCGTCCTCCAGTTTGCAGCCGGAAAAGTCGCAGTGATCGAACACCACATCAACAAAGGAAGCCCGGCTCAGGTTGGCGTCGCTGAGGTTTACCTTGCGCAGCACGCAGCAGCGGAATTCCCGGGCCTGCAGATCCTCGCCGGAGAGATCCAGGCCGGAGAGGAGATATTCCTCGTGCTCGTCCTCCTCGGGCAGGGCGCGCAGCTCCTGTAAATGCTCCAGGAGATAAGGGGAATCGATCTTCATGGCATAAGCTCCTGTACGATTTTTTCAACGTGCTTCCTCGCCTGGCTGGCCGCGTCCGCCGCCTGCTGGGCGGAGAGGGGCGTATCGCCCATGAGGCCCACAAACTGGCTGACCTTCAGGCCCAGGGCTTCCTGCATGGAAGCGTCGCTGCCCTGGGGGGCCACCAGGTAGTAGCACAGGAGGGAATCCTCCTGGCCGATGCGGTGGGCCCGGTCCTCCGCCTGGGAATGCACCGCCGGGGACCAGTCCAGTTCGCCAAACACCACACAGGTGGCCCGCTGCAGATTAAGGCCGCTGGCCGCACGGAGGCTGATGCACAATACGTCCGTCTTGCCGGCCATGAAGCGCTCCACCGCCTTGTCCTTCATGGCGGAGGTTTCCCGGCCGGTGATGAACCCGGGGGAAAAGCTGTGCAATTCTTTCTTGTAGATGTCCATCACCTCATGGTGGTGGGCGAAGAGCAGCACCTGTTCGCCGCTCTCCAGCAGGGCACGGACAAACTGGCACACAAAAGGGGCCTTGGCCACGCCGGTGGCTTGCCTTGCCCGCTGGGAGATGCTTTCCTCCAGCATGGCCCGTGAGGAGGCCGTCAGGGTGCCGTCGGTTTTCCAGCGCAAAAGCTGGGGCAATATGGGCTCCATGAGCCTGGCGTAGACCTTGTCGTTCCAGTCCAGCTCCTGCACCAATCGGCGCTTGGGGGGCAGCTCCTTGAGCACCTCCTGCTTGGTGCGGCGCAGCATCAGGCCTTCCCGCTTGAGGTAGGCGCCCAGCAGATCGGGCTTCACCACCAACGCGTTGCCATAGCCGTAGCACCACTCACGGGAGAAGCTCTCCCAGTCCCCCAGGAAGTGGAAGTCCAGGATGTTGATCACATTCCAGATCTCACCGCCCTTGTTGTAGATGGGCGTGCCGGAAAGGCCGATCACTTTCTCGCAGCTTTCGGAAAGCAGGCTGGCGGCGGAGTATTTCTCGGTGCCGGTATGGCGCAATTCCTGAATTTCGTCAAAGATCACCGCCCGGAAGGGCAGCGTGGGCAGCACTTCCTTCCAGCCACGCAAAAGCAGGTAGTGCATGATGTAGATATCCGCCTCGGGCAGGTCATAGGGCTTCAGGCCTTTGATCACATGCACCCGGGGCGGCTCCCCGTTCAGGCGGAGAAAACGGGTGGCCTCCTCCTGCCAGTTGCGGGTCAGGTGGGCGGGGGGGATCACCAGCGCCGGGAAGGAACCCGTGCTGGCCAGCCAGGAAAGCGCCTGCACGGTTTTGCCCAGGCCCATTTCGTCCGCCAGGAGGCAGCGGTCGTGCTGCAAAAGGAAGCCAAGACCTTCCTGCTGGAAGGACATCAATTGCCCGGTGAAGGTTCCCTCCGGCGGGGTGGCGAAGGTGGGCATCCGGGCGGCCTTTTCCCGCTGGATGGCATAGGCCCGGGCGTCTGCCACGGCCTTGTCCCACAGGGCCAGGTCGCTCATCTTCACCGTGAGGGGGAAGCGCAGCATCAGCCAGCAGAGCTCACCCACCATGCGGCGGTGGGCGGTGAAGCGGGCCTCACCGCGCCTGCTGCCGGCGCTGCCGGGGAAAAGCCGCTTGCACATTTCTGTGACGGAGGGATCGCCCTTCACTACCCAGCACTTGCTGCGGCGATTGTAGCTCAGGGTGCCGTAAACATGCCCCGGGGCGCTTTCCACGGAACGCAGATAAGCCGGAAGAAGCTCCTCCTCCGGCTGATCCTCAAAGTCCTGCCAGTCGTCCATCATAGCGCGATCCCCCACAGTCGGTTCAGGCAGATGATCCGCAGAGGCTTGCCGCAGATGCTTCTGGGCAAGTCCACACTGCGCTCTGCCACCAGGATCAATTCTTCCACCCGGTCGCACCGGGCATAGCGGGTCAGCTGCTCCACCAGCCGGGAGCGCTGGGGTTTGCCCCGCTTGATCTCAATACCCACGCCGCCGCACATCAGGTCGATGCGGCAGCGCGGGGCCAGGGTTACCTCATGCTCCGGGGCGAGCCCCTTATCCTCCAGGGCGTCCATCACCAGGCGGTGCAGGTCGTATTCGCCCTGCTGGATAGGAGCGCGGAGGCACTGCAATGCTTCGTAAATCTCGTTCATCAGTAGATCCCCGCCATGGCCTGGGTCAGCTGTCCCATGGCGTTGGCGACCTCGCTCTGGCTGGGTGCGCCGGAGGAGATGACCGCCTGCAGGTAGCTGATGGCGCTTTGCATGCTCTGGTATTGGGCGCTGGAGGGATCCATGCTGTTCATCATGGCCTGGGCCTGGGAAATCAGCAGCTTGGCATCGGGGATGAGGGTATTCTGCACCAGGGTATTGCCCCCGTTGGAGGAGGTGTGATAGGTGCAGGTGCCCACCGCGGCGGAGGCGCTGCCCAGGTATTCGGCCAGCTCGTCCTCATAGCCGGTGCCCAGGAACTTATACAGCGGATGCCCCTGGGGCAGGCGGATCACGCCCTTCTGCACCGTGTAGGGGCAGTACTGGGAGGCAATCTGTCCGCTTTCGGAGCAGACCGTCTGCACCACGTGCATCTGGCAGGAAACCGTGGGCACCGTGCCCTGGGCCCAGTAATCGGTGACGGTGCCATAGCCCATGGCGTCGTTGCGGCAGGCGTCGGTGGCCAGCTGGCCGGAAACGGCGCAGGTGGTGGCCCGCACCAGGCCGTACTGGCTGGGATCGCCCTCCAGGATATCGCGGTTGGAAAGGCCCTTCAGGGTGTGGATTTTGCTCATGTAACTCTGCCACAGGGGGGCGGCGGCGCCGCTGCCCGTGGAGGAACCGCTGAGGGCCTTGTAGTTGTCGTGGCCTACCCAGATGGCGGAGGAGTAATATCCCGTCATGCCGGCGAAGAACACACCCTTCTGGTCAGAGTTGGTGCCTGTCTTGCCGCCCACAGTTTGACCTTTGATCTTGGCGGAGGTGCCCGTGCCGCTGGACACGGCGTCCTTGAGCATATCCACGATCATCCAGGCCGTGGATTCGGAGAATACGCGCCTTCTCTGCTGCTGGGCGTGGCCGTCCCAGACCACCTTGCCCTCGCTGTCGGAAATGCCCAGCACGGAAATGGGCTCCTGATACACGCCGCCATTGGCCAGCACGCCAAAGGCCACGGTCATCTGCATGGGGGTGATGCCGCTGGAGCCCAGGCTGAGGCCAAAGGGCGTCTGGTCGATGTGATCCTCATCAATGCCCATGCGAAGGAGGAAATCCGTGGAGCGCTCCACGCCCACCATGGTCATCAGCGTCTGGGCCGCGGCGGTGTTGAGGCTCTTGCGCATGGCGTAGCGCAGGGTGGTGGGGCCGGTGTAGCCGCCTCCGCCGTAGTTCTTGGGCCAGGTGTCCTTACCCTTGGCGTCCTTCCAGCCGGAGATGGGCAGGGGCATGTTGTAGACAATGCTGGCGGGGGAGGCGCCCATTTCCAGCGCCGGGGCATACACGGCGATGGGCTTGATGGAGGAGCCCACGGGCATCTGCATGTTCACGGCACGGTTCAGGGTTTTCTTGGCGGTGGGCTTTGTGCGGCTGCCTACAATGGCCTTCAGTTCGCCGGTGCGGTAGTCCAGCACCACGGCGGCCGCCTGGGGCTGGATGATCTCGTCATAGGTACCGTCGGCGTTCTTGCTGCGGTAGACCTTATCAGAGGGGTCACGCAGGGAGGGATACTTGGTCCAGTTCTCGAGGGTGTCCTCCACGGTTTTCTGCACATCGGTATCGATGGCCAGCTTCACGTGGTAGCCCGCGGAGCGGAGCTTGTTCTCCATGGCGTTGCGGTTGGCGGTGGTGTTGTCCAGCCCTTCCATCCGCAGCAGGATGTCCACCACTTCGCTGATGACGTACTCCACGTAATGGGCGTAGTCATACATGCCGCTGCCGGTGCTGGGATCCTCCTTCAGCACGCTGGCCGTGGCAGGGTTGAGGGCCTCCTGATACTGCTCATAGGTGATGAACTGGTTTTCATACATGCAGCGGAGCACATAGTCCGTACGGTTGTTGGTGATGGACACATAGTCCACACCCTCCTTGGAGCGGGTGTAGAAGTTGCGCCGGGGGTTGTAGTAATAGGGGCTGTTGCAGGTGCCGGCCAGAATGGCGCACTCACGCAGGGTCAGCTCCGCCAGGGACTTGCCGAAGTAGCCCTCTGCGGCGGTCTGTACGCCGTAGTAGTTCTCGCCCAGCCAGATGGTGTTCAGGTAGGCCTCGAGAATTTCGTCCTTGGTGTATTTCTGCTCCAGCTGCAGGGCCAGGTAGGCTTCCTGGATCTTGCGCTTGTAGCTTTGCTCGCTGGAGAGCAGGGTGTTTTTGATCAGCTGCTGGGTAATGGTGGAGCCGCCCTGGGTAGAGGACGAGGAAAGGTTGGACACAAAGGCGCCCACAATGCGCTTCAGATCGATGCCGGAATGGGTGTAGAAGCGGGCGTCCTCCACGGCCACAAAGGCCTGCTGCAGATATTTGGGCATAGCGGCGATGGACACCATCACGCGGTTTTC
Organism: Clostridia bacterium; assembly: GCA_017502305.1. Taxonomy (GTDB): domain Bacteria; phylum Bacillota; class Clostridia; order Christensenellales; family Aristaeellaceae; genus UBA11524. The sequence continues at coordinate 30,361 of JAFVVG010000018.1, forward strand.
AATGCCCTTGTATTCGGTGATAAGATTGCCGTTGGCGTCATAAATAAAGGACGTCTGGGCCTGGTCTTCGAGGGAGGCCAAATTCAGGTCCGGGGCGGTTTCCATATAGCCCTTGGCGATGCCTGCCACCGCGCCCACCAGGGCCAGGCCGGCCAGCAGCACCATAACGGCGATGATCCGCACCACATTCACCGCCACGGAGACGACAAAATTGGGCTTTTTCGTATTGGGCTTGAAGATGCTGCGGGCGTGCATGGGTTCTTCATCGGGCACGAGTGCGTCTTCGTAAACGGGCTGCTCGTCCCAGAAATCCTCGTGGGCATAGCTGTCCACCGCCTCGTCGTAATCCGGGGCGTAGGCGTCCTCGGGAGGATAGACCTGCTGCTCCTCCTGGGGATAATCCTCATATCCGGCCGGGATCTCCTGGCCGTAACGCTTCTTTTTCAAAGCGGTTCACCTCCATGGGCTGCTTGGCGGCATACATATACATTGTAATTATACCACAACTGCTTGCCGCTACACAATAACAACGAAGGAGGATTCGCAATGTCTGCATCCTGCGGGAAAAAACGCCGCCTTCTTCTGTTTACCCTCGTGCTGCTTCTGGCGCTGGTCCTTGGCTGGGCGGTCCTGGATGGCAACCTGACCCGGGTGGTGCTCTCCCTGGCGGACGCCCGGGCCCGCTCCCTGGCGGTACAGGTACTCAACGCCGCCGTGGAGGAAACCATTGCCTCCGGTGTGAGCTACGATCAGCTGATGAACGTTACCGCCGGGCCGGATGGCTCTGTGCGGCTCATTCAGGCCAACACCGCAGAAATGAACCGCCTGGCCTCCCGGGTGACGCTGCTGGCCCAGAAAAAGCTGGAGGAACTGGAGGATCAGACCATTTCCGTGCCCCTGGGCAGCGCCCTGGGGCTGACCATCTTCGCCGGCTCCGGCCCGAAAATTCCGGTGCAGATCCTCCCCGTGGGGGCGGTGACGCCCAGGTTTGACACAGAATTTCAGACCGCAGGCATCAACCAGACCAGGCACAAGCTGCTGCTGACCCTTACCGCTACGGTGCGGCTGGTGATCCCCACCGGCGCCTCGGTGATGGAGGCTTCCACCCAGATGGCGGTGGCGGAGAGCATCATCGTGGGCCAGGTGCCGGATTCCTTTGTGGACCTGAACGGCGATTCTGAAATGCTGGACCTGATTCCATAAAGGAATCCGGCGGAGGGACGTCGAAATCCTTGCACAGTAACCGCAAGGAGGAACCCCTCATGAAGCCTATGATTCTTGTGTTCAACATTCCCGCCGACAAACTGGCCAAGCTGCGCTTTACCTGCATGCGCCTGGGCATTCAGGTGCGCCCCGTGGAGGCGGCTGAATACGGCCAGTCCATCGGCGCGCTGTGCGGCATGGCGGAAATCACCGATGTCCCTGCGCCTGAAGAAACCTTCACCGAGGATATGCTGGTGATGAGCGGCTTCACCACCCAGCTGGCCAACCGTCTGCTCGCCGCCCTGAAGCAGGGCCGCCTGCCTATCCGTCTCAAGGCTGTGGTGACCCCCACCAACGCTGCCTGGAACCCTGTGCAGCTCCACAAGGAGCTCACCGCCGAGCGGGAAGCCATTGCCCGTGGGAAGGAAGCGGAACACCATGATTGAGATTGCCGTCTGCCCCGGTGAAAATGTTCTTGCCCGGGCCATCGCCGCTCTGCCGGCCAATGACGAACCCGCCGTGCTGCGCCTGGCGCCGGGTACCTATCGGGAAAAAGTGACCCTGCAGCGCCCCTATACCACCCTGGAGGGCAGCGGGGCGGGGGAGACCACCATTCTCTGGGACGATGGCGCCCTGGAGATCCTGGCTGACGGCATGAAGCGAGGAACCTTCCGCACCGCCACGCTGCTGGTGGATGCTCACCATGTAACGCTGCGCCATCTCACCGTGGTCAATGCCGCCGCTCCCCGTGAGCAGGTGGGCCAGGCCATTGCCCTGTATGCCGACGGCGACCATTTTACCTGCGAGGACTGCACCCTGTGCTCCCACCAGGATACCCTGTTCACTGCCCCCCTGCCCCCCAAGGAGATCGAGAAGAACGGCTTCATCGGCCCCAAGCAGTTTGCGCCCCGCACGCCCCAGCGGCATACCTACCGGCGCTGCCGCATTGAGGGGGACGTGGACTTCATCTTCGGCGGCGCGGCGGCCTGGTTTGAGGACTGTGACATTGTCTCCCTGGCTGCGGGCTATGCCACCGCCGCCTCCACGCCGGAAGGCCAGAAGTTCGGCTATGTGTTCAAGGATTGCCGTTTCCTCAGCGAAGGCGCACCGGAAAACAGTTGCTACCTGGGCCGCCCCTGGCGTGAATTCGCTCAGACCGTGCTGCTGAACTGCCTTATCGGCCCCCACATCCGCCCCGAGGGCTGGCATGACTGGAACAAACCTGTTTTCCATGAGCAGGGCATTTATGCCGAATATCCCGCGCCCACAACGCAGCGCGCCCCATATGCCCGCATCCTCACCCAGGAGGAAGCCGCCCAATATACCTACGAAAACTTCATCAACAGCCTGTAACGCAACCGCCGCGCATCAGTCCGATGCGCGGCGGTTCTTTTCCCCCGGGGAGGTATCGGAGGGGCCGCAGCCCCTCTGATTCAATTCGTATCCGGCGGCTTTGCCGCCGGGGCGGGGCGTTTTCCGCTTGCGGAAAACATTCCTTACACGAAGGAGCGGCCGTGGGCTTTAGCCCACAGCGACGAAGTGCCAAAACTCAAAGAGATGGCTTCATAAGAAGCCATCTCTTTGAAAGCGTAAGCTTATTTATGCCCAGGGATTCTCCGTGGGATAGGGCAGATTCTTGGGCTGGTTGTAGGCGATGTCCTTCACGCCCAGGTACTTGAAGACTTCGAACAGCTGCTTCGCGCAGTGAGCGAAGGCCACAGCACCGTGGTGGGGATAGCGCTTCTGCACCAGCACGTGACGGTAGAAGCGGTCCATTTCCTTGATGGCGAACACGCCGATGCCGCCGAAGGACTGGGTGGCCACGGGCAGAACTTCGCCCTGAGCGATGTAGGAGCGCAGGTCGCCGTTGGAGTCGCACTGCAGGCGATAGAAGGTGATGTCGCTGGGAGCGATGTCGCCTTCCAGGGTGCCGCGGGAGATGTCGGGCTCGGAGCCTTCGGGCTCAAGCACACGGTGCTGGATCAGCTGATACTTCACAGCGCGGTCAGCGCACATCTTGCAGGAAGGCGTGTTGCCGCAGTGGAAGCCCATGAAGGTCTCGGTCAGGCGATAGTCGAACTTGCCCTTGATGTCAGCGTCGTAGATGTACTCGGGCACGGAGTTGTTGATGTCCAGCAGGGTCACGGCGTCGCCAGTCAGGCAAGCGCCGATGTACTCGCTAACAGCACCGTAGATGTCCACTTCGCAGGCCACCGGGATGCCGCGGGAGGCCAGACGGGAGTTGACGTAGCAGGGCTCGAAGCCGAACTGAGAGGGGAAGGCGGGCCAGCACTTGTCGGCGAACACGACATACTTGCGGGCGCCCTTGTGGTTCTCAGCCCAATCCAGCAGGGTCAGTTCGAACTGAGCCATGCGGGCGTTGAGGTCTTCGTAGTACTTGCCCTCGCCCATTTCGGCGGCCATTTCGGCGCAGATGGCGGGGATGCGGGGATCGTTGGCATGCTCCTTGTAGGAGACCAGCAGGTCCAGCTCGGAGTTCTCTTCGATTTCGATGCCCAGCTCATACAGGCCCTTGATGGGGGCGTTGCAGGCGAAGAAGTCCTGGGGACGGGGGCCGAAGGTGATGACCTTCAGGTTCTTCACGCCGATGATGGCGCGGGCGATGGGCACGAACTCGGCGATCTTGTCGGCCAGCTCGGCGGCGTTGCCAACAGGATACTCGGGGATGTAGCCCTTCAGGTGGCGCATGCCCAGGTTGTAGGAGCAGTTCAGCATGCCGCAGTAGGCGTCGCCGCGGCCGTTGATCATATCGCCGTCGCCTTCAGCGGCAGCCACAAACATGCAGGGGCCGTCGAAATACTTGGCGATCAGGGTCTCGGGGGTTTCGGGGCCGAAGTTGCCCAGGAACACCACGCAGGCGTTGCACTCGTTGGCCTTGAGCTCTTCAACGGCCTTGAGCATGTCCTTCTCGTTCTCAACGGTGGTCTTGATCTCAACGATCTCCAGGTTCTTCTGGCCACACTTTTCAGCGATGGCAGCACGGCGCTTCTCGCTCAGGGTGATGGGGAAGCAGTCGCGGGACACGGCCACCAGGCCAAGCTTGACCACAGGGATGTTCTGCATAATATGTACCTCCTAACATGATATGTTCTTGCGAACACAGATCTTCTTTCTACAGAATATCACGCAATTCGCCGTTCGTCAACTCAAACTTAAAGGGTTGTTCATCAATTCTTGCGCATTTGAATCTATGGACAAACCCTTCCTGTTATGCTATACCAATAAATGAAATCTTTTTTCGCCAAAGGAGACTGTCAGCCATGCCGTGGAACCGCCGCCAAACCGCCATTGAGGAAAACAGCATTACCCAGGGCACGATCTGGAAACAGCTGCTGATCTTCTTTTTTCCCATCCTGCTGGGCTCCTTCTTCCAGCAGATGTACAACACCGCCGACGCCATGATCGTTGGCAAATATGTGGGCAAGGAAGCTCTCGCCGCCGTTGGCGGCGCCACGGGCAGCCTCATCAACCTGATCGTGGGGTTCTTCATGGGCGTGTCCTCCGGCGCCACGGTGATGCTCTCCCAGGTTTATGGCGCCCGCAACGCCAAGGATTCCAGCGATACCCTGCACACCAACATCGCCATGGGCCTGATCTTCGGCACGGTGCTGATGGTGGCGGGCATCATCCTTTCCCCCACGCTGCTGGAATGGATGGGCACCCCCCAGGAGGTCATGGCCGACGCGGTGACCTACATCCGCATTTATTTCGCCGGCATGATCCCCTCCGCCCTGTATAATATCGGCTCCGCTTCCCTGCGGGCTGTGGGCGATTCCCGCCGGCCACTGCTTTTCCTCATCGTGGCCTGCATGACCAACATCGTGCTGGATGTGATCCTGGTCATGGGCTTTGATATGGGCGTGGCCGGCGCTGCCTGGGCCACCATCATCTCCCAGGCCGTCAGCGCCGTGCTGGTGGTGCTCACCCTTTGCCGCAGCCACGACAGCTATCAGCTGCATTTGAAAAAGATCCGCATCCATACCCGTCTCATGCGGGGCATTCTGCGCATCGGCCTGCCGGCTGGTCTGCAAAGCGTGATGTACTCCCTCTCCAACGTGATCATCCAGTCCTCGGTGAATGCCTTCGGCACGGATGTGCTGGCGGCATGGACGGCCTATGGCAAGCTGGACGGCCTTTTCTGGATGACGGTCAGCGCCTTCGGCGTGGCCATCACCACCTTTGTGGGGCAGAACTTCGGCGCCCGGCAGTATGACAGGGTGCGCAAATCCGTGAAGGTGTGCCTGGGCATGGCCTTTGGCGCCACCATTGTGCTGAGCACCGCTTATCTGCTCATCGGCGAGCACCTGTACCGCATTTTCTCGGATGATGACGTGGTGGTGACCCACGGCATGGAGATCCTGCGGCTGCTGGTGCCCACTTATGTGCTGTATCTGTGCATTGAAATTCTCTCCGGCGCGGTGCGCGGCGCGGGCGATTCCCTGATCCCCACGCTGATCACCCTGTTCGGCGTGTGCCTTTTGCGCCTTGTCTGGCTGCTGGGCGTGGCGCCCCAGGTAGGTACGCTGCAGGCTGTGCTGGTGAGCTATCCCCTTACCTGGGGGCTGACCTCCGCGCTGTTCATCCTCTATTACTGGAAGGGCGGCTGGCTCCGGCGCTGCATGAAAAAAGCCGGGCACATCTGAATAAAAAAACGGCTGGTACAGGAAGGGTGATGTGAAGGAGGGAGTTATCTTACATTATTACATCGAGCAAATAACGAAACCGCAAGCTTTTGTCGGCTTGCGGTTCTATGCACTGCTGTGATAGAATGAAAGTGGCAAACTGGAATTTGACGAGGTAAGAATATGGCGATGTGGAATCCGTGGAGAGGTTGCAAAAAGTGCAGCGACGGCTGCCTTTATTGCTATATCCACAAGGGCGACGCAAAGCGTGGTGTTGATACAAGTATCATTGAAAAAACAAAGGACTTTGCAAAGCCCATAGAACACTTAAAGAACGGCAATTATAAAATGAAATCTGGCATTGTATATACCTGCTTTTCCACCGATTTTCTGATTGAGGAAGCAGATGCATGGCGCCCAGAATGCTGGAAGATGATAAAGGAGCGCAAGGATTGTACCTTTCTCTTTCTCACCAAGCGCATCGACAGATTTATGGACTGCATTCCCGATGATTGGGATGATGGCTATGAAAACGTGGTCGTTTGCTGTACGGTTGAGAATCAAAAGAATGCAGACTATAAGCTTGGAATTTTTGAAAAACTTCCGATCAAGCATAAGTGTATAACGGCTCAGCCACTTATCGAAGCCATTGATATAGAACGATATCTTGACGGTATTGAACTTGTGATTGTCGGCGGTGAATCGGACACGAATGCAAGACCGCTTGACTACGATTGGGTGCTCAAGATCAGAGAGCAGTGCATCAGGAAAAACGTATCTTTCGAATTCAGACAATGCGGAACGCATTTTATCAAGAACGGTATGGAATACAAGTTGCAAACAAAGGATCTGTGTGTTCAAGCAAGAAAAGCTGATATAGATTTCAAACGCAGTAGTTGATTCA
>JAFVVG010000019.1 GCA_017502305.1 Clostridia bacterium
AAGACATGGCAAGACATCGTAGCACAGCGTGGATCAGACAATTTTCAGTGCTCCTAAGCGACAGGCCGTGGGTTCGAACCCCGCCGGGCGTGCCAAAATGCCGCAAACGCAAAGGTTTGCGGCATTTTTTCATGCCGTCGCGGAGGATGGAGTGCCATCGGACGTCAGCGCCCTGAAAGCCGGGAATTTGCTAACAGGACACGAACCGTTTCCAAGCCTTTTTGGGCTTTGCTAACAATTTGCTAACAGGGCTGTTAGCGGGTCCGGGGTAACAGTGCCGCGAGCGTGTTTGCAAGTTCGGGAGAAGTTTGCAGCTGCTGGATCAGCAGAGCCACATCAATGGTAGGCTGCGGGTCTGCTGGCGCTCTCACATTACGCAAATCCGGGTTGGAGTAGAAAGAAGATTCAAACTTTTGTGCATTGATCTTTCTGTCCTCATCCAGGATGTGTGCATAAATTCTCGTAATCATATCGACCTCGGCGTGGCCGGTGTCGCCCTGAGTATACCACACACTGATCTCAAAGCCCATCAGATTATAGTCAAGAAACGCAAGATACTTCGGCACTTAATTACTGTTTGGGGCGAATGACGAACTGAACAGACCTTCCTCCTCCATTTGTGTACAGATCCATGTCATTCATTCCTTCTGTATATTCTACAACTCTATAGGTCAAGATACAGGCGATTCCTTCTTTATCGATACGATCCCGTGCAGCTTGGGCTATAGCAATTCTCTGCTCATAATACTCTTTCATATCAGGAGTTTCTTCGGCACGTTTTTGCATTTTTTGATCGTATTCATCTCTGAGCCAGCTTAGATCGAATTTTCCAACAAAGTAAACATCACCGGCAGCAGTTCTGAACATATCCATACTGCTTTCCATGGGAAATATATCTACAGCATTTTCGATTTCAGTAGAATCGATGATGTTTGTTCCTGTATAATCCAGCATAAGTAGATTTTTACTGCTGTCATCCATCATAGCGGATACTGGACCATAGCCGGGGATATGTCCATACCCTCCAGAGCCATCCAGCCCAATATCCGTCCGCCAAAGCCAGTGCACTGCCCGGTCTTCGCTGTCGTCGGTAACTGTAACAGAACCTCCTTCGCCGATATAGCTTCCATCAGTATCCAATGCCCACATACTGTGAAGCTCATCCTGATCGGGCTTCTTCGGCGTGGCCTTGAAAGAAATGGTCATGATATCAGCTTCCGGTGCCCACGAAACATCTTGAATGATTATTTGAACCTGATCGTCTTCACACTGCGTCTGCGTGGGGTTTTCCACCATGTTTGCCATGACAGCTTCATATAATTCAGGTTTATCGTTCTTTTCAAAACTGTTTCGATTGTTCCACCACCAATCCTGATTGTAGATAATGCCTGCCGCAATCGCAGTAGTCGCGAGGCAGAGTAAAACGATTACAAGAATCATGGATGTCGATATTTTCTTTACCACTGGTTCTTCTCCTTTCGCATTGGCAAGAACCCGCTGCGCCATCCAGGGATCGTCCTGAATACCGGAAAGAGAGTTATCGATTACACGCTGAACAATCTGCTTAGCTTTGAGGTCTTCCATAACCTAATCTCCTCTCCAGCACGTCATAGAGCTTTTCTCTGGCGCGCTTCAGTCGGGTTGATACAGTAGAATGAGTGATGCCCAGCGCATGGGCGATCTCATTCACATTCATGTTTTGCCAGTAATACAACATGACGACCTCTTTGAGCTTGAGCGGCAGTTTCATTACATCGCACATTACATCAAGATCATCATCGTCATCCGGCAGTTGAATGGCTTGCGGTAAGTCTTCCGGCGTAATACGCCTGTCATGGTGACGGAACCAGGCGGAACGCTGCATGTCACGACAAGTGTTCATAGCGATCTGGATCAACCAAGTCTTCTCGCTGCATTCCCCACGGAAAGAATCCAGCGACTTGTATGCTTTGAGGAAAGTATCCTGTGTGGCATCTTTCGCCTGTTCCATATCCCGTAGGTAAATGTAACACATGCGGAGCAGCAATCCCTGATATTGGTTCACCATCTGAACCAGCACCTGGTCACGGTCGTTGCCCGGATCCTTGACAACTTCCATTCGTTGCTCACCTCCTTCGATTATGTAGACGAGGCAGGATGGCTTTCATGTCGATTTTTTCAAAAAAAGATTGCAAAAGAATTGTATCTCTTTTTGTGTGGTATGTCACGCATAGAAAAGCAAGCCTCCTGCAGATAATGCGGGAGACTTGCTGGTTCATATGGGTTGCTTGACCATTTGCATGATGACACTATCCAGGGAAATGCGATTGACGGCACAGTACCTTGCGCGCTGTCATCTTCCTCTCAATTACTCTTCGGAATACAGAAAACCTATGTGGATGATGGCTCAGTCCGTCGGCTGGATCAGCCGCACGCCGCGGCGGGCTACATAGCTGGTTTCAAGCCAGTATTCCGCGCCGCCGAAGGCTCCGGTTTCGATGTAGTAGCGGATGCCTTCCAGCTCGGTCAGGGCGGTGATGGGGGAGAAGGTGCCATCGCTCAGCTGGCGGTGGAGGGAGGCGTTGGTGATGCGCTCAAAGGTGGCGGAGGGAGCGGAATCAATGATGCGGCACATGCTGCCGTCGGGGCTCAGCTCCACCACGGCGGCTATGTGGCCCCGGGCTACTTCGAAGGTGAACATGGCGCCTTCGCGCAGCTTTTTCTGGATGGTGGGCAGGCTGGTGTAGAGCTCATAGCGGGTCTTGTAGCCCAGGTCGTCGCCCACGTTGCCCACCAGGGTGGCGTTGATGGTGCCGCCCTCCCGCAGGGCAAAGGAATAGCTGTCCGCCAGGTATTGGGGTGTAATGCGCGGGTCCTCGAAGCCCATCTCCTGCAGCACGTGGGACAGGGCGAAAATGGCGCAGCCGGACTGCTCCAGGTTGCTTTTGCCATAGGGCTGATCCTTCCAGTAGCCGCTGCACTGGCTGTAAAGGATGAAGCGCTGGGCGTCTTCCGCCGGAAGGAGCTGGGCGGCGATGGACGCGACTGATCCCGCGGCGGGCTGGTACACATGCACATAGGCGGTGCCGCTCTCGCGCTGGATGGTCACCAGGCCGTGACGCGCGGTGGCGATGGGCGGCTCCACCGCCAGGGTCAGCATGTTGCCGCGCTGTTCCACGCTGATGAAAACATCGGCGGTTTCAGCCTGCCAGCCATGACCGGTGATGGCGAAAACGCGGCTGCCCTCGGCATTCAGCCAGGCGGTGTGCTCCTCGCCGTCCACCAGAACGGGAGCAGTGGCGCCCAGCGTGAATTCTTCGTCCACGCCGTGACCGCCGGACTGGGTGATATTCAGCGTGAATTGCTTGCCGCCGCTGGTGATCATGATGCTGCCGGTGCGCGCCTGGGTGGTGGTTTCGCGGATGGTTACGTTCAGCGTATCGCCGGAAGCGCCCGTTGCGGGCTCGATGGCAATGAATGCGTCCGTGGTGGAAGCAGTCCATTCGCCGGGAGCGTACACCTGCCAGCTCTTCTGGCCGCCATGGGCCAGCAGCGCGCCGCCAGTGGCCTGGACGCTGATGCCGGGCCCCTGGCTGACGGTAAGGACGGCCTCGGCTTCCGCAGCGGCGCCGGTGCTGTCGCTGGCAGTAACCGTCAGGGCCCAGGCGCCGGGTTCGTCGGGTACCCAGTGCCAGTCTTCACCGGCCTGCCAGGCCTGGCGGGTGCCGTCGGGGGCGGTGATGGTATACACATAGCTGTAATTCCCGCTGCCGCCGCTGGCTTGGGGGGAGGGGAAAACAGGCTGACCGGCCCTGATGTTGTCCGGCATGTCCGCCAGGGCAAGGCGCAGCTCCTCCGTTACGGTAAAGCTGGCCTGGGCGGTTTCTTCACCGGTCTGAGCGATCAGGGTATACCGGCCGGGCTGACGGGGGACATAGGAGCCGACGGTCATGGATGTTTCGTGGGCGAAGAGCTCGGTACCGTCACGAAGCACGGTGTACTGGCAGCTGTCCGATGCGGCACCGGTGAGGGTGAAGTCCACCACGGCGTTCACCGCCAGGCAATCGGCGCTCAGGTCCAGGGCAAGCTCCGCTCCGGCCACAGCGGGCAGAAGGAGCAGGAGAAGGAAAAGTCGGAATATCTTCATGGCAGAAATCCTTCCAATAAATCAACAGATGTTTGCACCCTGATTATACCGGATTTGACACGGATGCGCAACACAAAAGGGCTCCCACGCGGGGAGCCCTGGTGGCTTACTTGGTGAAAACAAACTTTTCGATCTGTACCAGTTCACGGTCGATCAGGCCGCCCCAGGAGATATGGTTGCGGGGATCGTCGAAAACGAAGTACAGCGCATGCCTGCCGGTGATGCAGGGCGTCTTGATGCGCAAAATGGTATCGTCGCTGCTGAAATATGCCTCGCCGATGCACTGGCCGGTGACGTCGCTATCCAGCATAATGCGTACGGAGCCCGCTTCGCCGGTGCCGCGAAGCTCCATTACCAGCTCCATGGAGGTTACGGAATCGTCCTGGCCAAAATCGAAATACTTGTAGCCGATAACGCTGTCCTTCTGGATGCCCGCCACCACGGTGCGCAGGGGATTCAGGTATTTGATCATGCCGCCGCCCTTGATGACGCAGCAGTGATGGGCAGGGGTGGCCACATAGGGGTTCAGGGATTCCTGGAAGCCCAGGGAGGTCATCTCCACCTGGGGAATGGTGCCATCGGGCAGGATGGTGATGCGCTCGGCGCAGGCCTGGCGGGAGAAGATGGTGCCGTTGGTCATGCGGTGGTAGAAGATGTACCACTGGTCGCCGATCTTGCAGATGGAGCCGTGATCGTTGCCGCCGGGGTAATCCACGCCGTTGTCTACGATGACGCCCCGGTATTCAAAGGGCCCCATGGGGGATTTGCTGGTGGCGTACACCAGGCGGCTGCCCTTGCGGGGGGAGTAGATCAGGTAGTAGGTATCGCCGATTTTCCGGGGGGAGCAAGCCTCGAAGAAATCAAAGGGCGCTTCCCGGGGGATGATGTCCGTCTTGTAGGTGTCCGGCAGCACGGTAACCATGTCGGAGGGATCCACCTGCACCACATAGCTCCACTCGTAGCCGCAGTAGACGTAGACCTTGCCATCGTCGTCCACCAGCACGCCGGGGTCAACAAACACGCCGTTGTTGCAGAAGTCCCGGGGCAGGGCGGCCTTTTCGTCATACTTGTAGGTGCTGATGAGCTTGAAGGGGCCCTCCGGTCTGTCGCTGACGGCCACGCAGCCCTTGCCATAGAACAGATAGACATAGAGGTAATACTTGCCGTCCTTCTCCACCACGTCCGGGGCGTAGCACATGCCGTTGTCGTGCCAGGTCACATCGGCGGGATGGTCGCCGTCGGCCTGGGCATGAAAGCAATCGCCGTGGCAGGTCCAGTTGTTCAGGTCATTCACCGGGGCGGACCAGACCTTCAGACGGATGTCGCAGAACTCGCCGGAGAGGGGATTGTCGTGGGAGCCGTAGAGGTACACCCGGTCGCCGAAAACACGGGGTTCGCCGTCGGGAATGTGTTCCCACAGGGGCAAAATGGGATTAGGCATATAGTCATCCTCGTTTCTTGCTGATTGTTAATGATATTATATCAGGTATTCGCCTGTATTTCCACAAAATTCAGGGAAAAATGTTGGAAAGCGCCGGCGGATGTTGTATAATCTCCCGTGGAATAAACAGGGGAGTGAAACCTATGCGGAAACTGCTTGCTTTTTTCAAGAAGGAGATCGTCTTCACCGTGGCGCTGGCGGCGGCGCTTTTGTCCTTCCTGCTGGTGCCCCCGGGCATGCACACCCTGCGGGGCATTGACACCACCACGCTGTTTATGCTCTTTGCCCTGATGACGGTGGTGGCCGGACTTAGGCGCATGGGCCTCTTCGACCGCCTGGGCGCGGCCATGACGGGGCGCATCCGCAGCCTGCGGGGGCTGACGCTGGCGCTGGTGGTGGCTTGCTTTTTCCTTTCCATGGTTGCTACCAACGATGTGGCGCTGATCACGCTCGTACCCTTTACCCTGCTGCTGATGCGGGGGGCGTCACAGAAGGACGTGATCCTGGCTGTGGTGCTGGAGACCATGGCCGCCAACCTGGGCAGCATGGTGACGCCCATTGGCAATCCGCAGAACCTGTACCTGTATTCCAGCGGGCAGTTGGCGCTGATGGACTTCCCACGGCTGACCTGGCCCTATGCCCTGGTGAGCTTCGCGCTGTTGGCCCTGGGCACGCTGCTGATCTCCCGGGGCGGCGTGGCGGCGACGGAAGCAGAAACGAGGCAGATCCCCAGGCGGCAGGCAGTGCTCTACGGCGTGCTGGGCGTGGTGGCGCTGTTGGCGGTGGCCAAGGTGGTGCCGGCCTGGGTGGCGGCTGTGTGCGTGCTGGCTGGTACGCTGGCCTGGGATCGCCCCATCCTGAAGCAAGTGGATTTCGTACTGCTGGGTACCTTTGTGTGCTTCTTTGTGTTTGTGGCCGGTATCAAGGAATGCGCACCCGTGCGCACCTGGCTGGAGAGCCTCATGGCGCAAAGTCCGCTGGTGGTTTCGCTGCTGACGAGCCAGGTCATCAGCAATGTGCCGGCGTGTCTGCTGCTTTCGCCTTTCACTACGCAGGTGGAGGCCCTTATGCTGGGTGTGAACCTGGGCGGCCTGGGCACGCTGGTGGCCTCCCTGGCCAGCCTGATTTCCTTCAAGCTCTACGGTGCGGCTGACGGCGCGAAGAAGGGCCGCTTCATGCTTTGGTTCACTGTTCTCAATGTGGCCATGCTGGCGGTTCTGGTGGTTCTCGCCTGGCTGATGGGGGCAATGTGACGGCTTGGCTTGCAAAAATGAGCTGATTTTCATCAAAAAATGCAGTTTACGCGGATAATCCTTGCAAAATTCGGCATCTTCCTATATAATGGGACGATGCCTATTTTATTGGATAGAAGATGGTGAAACAGATGCAGGATATGCAGGACATGATCGACCGGCTGAACCAGTCCGGCAAGCGGCTGAGCAAGGGCCACAGGAAGATCGCGCAGTATATTGTGGAGCACTACGACAAAGCCGTGTTCATGACGGCCAGCCGCCTGGGCGAAAGCGTGGGCGTCAGCGAGTCCACGGTGGTGCGCTTTGCCTCCGCCATGGGCTACGAGGGCTATCCCCAGCTGCAGCGCTCGCTGCAGGAGTTGGTGAGCCACCGCCTTACCGCCAACCAGCGGTTTGAAATGGCCACGGATATCGATCCCCAGGCCGTTTTGCCCTTTGTGCTCAAGAGCGATATGCAGAACCTGCGCGCCACCATGGAGGACATGGACAACCAGGTCTTCGGCGACGTGGTGCAGCGCCTGCTCTCCGCCAAGGCCATCTATGTCATGGGCCTGCGTTCCGCCGCGCCCCTGGCCCAGTTCATGGGCTATTACCTCAACTATATTTTCGATGACGTGCACCTGGTGTCCGTTGGAGCCACCGACGTGTTCAAGGAGATCTCCAAGCTGAACCAGGATGACGTGCTGGTGGGCATCAGCTTCCCCCGGTATTCCAACCGCACCCTGGAGGCCATGCGCTTTGCCAAGCGCTGCGGCGCTCAGGTGGTGGCCATTACCGATGGCCCCATGTCTCCCCTGCACGATATCGCGGATGTGACCCTCACCGCCCGCACGGACATGGCTTCCTTTGTGGATTCCCTGGCCGCGCCCCTGAGCGTCATCAACGCCCTCCTGGTTTCCCTGGGCCTGCACCGCAAGGAGGCCCTCACCGAGCACTTCCGCAAGCTGGAGACCATCTGGGATACCTACGAGGTCTATCTGGGGGAAGAGGCGCGCCATGGGTAAGATCATTGTAATCGGCGGCGGCGCCGGTGGCATGATGGCAGCCATCTTCGCGGCCCGTGGCGGCGCACAGGTGACGCTCCTGGAGCGCAACGAGAAGCTGGGCAAGAAGATCTACATCACCGGCAAGGGCCGCTGCAATGTGACCAACGACTGTACCCAGGATGAGTTCCTGCGGGAGGTGCCCCGGAACCCCAGGTTTTTGTACAGCGCGCTGAACTTTTTCTCCCCCCAGGATATGATGAGTCTGCTGGAGGAGGCGGGCTGCCCGGTGGTGGTGCAGCGGGGCCGGCGTGTGTTCCCTGCCACGGAAAAGGCCAGCGATGTAAACCGCACCCTGGGGCGCATGATGCAGCAATCCGGCGTGAAGGTGCTGATGGACTGCCGGGTGAAGGCCATCCACACCGTAGACGGCCGTGCCGCGGGTGTAGTGCTGCAGGATGGCACGGTGATGCCCGCCGACGGGGTGATCCTGGCCACCGGCGGCAAGAGCTACCCCATGACCGGCTCCACCGGCGACGGATACGCCATGGCGGAAGCCGTGGGCCACAGCATTCAGCCTTTGCGGGCTGTGCTCAGCGCCATTGAGACCAGGGAAACCTGGCCCTGCGAATTGCAGGGGCTTTCCCTGCGCAACGTAACCCTGACGCTGAAAAAGGGCAAGAAAACCCTGTATACCGAGCTGGGTGAGATGCTCTTCACCCACTTTGGTATTTCCGGCCCTCTGACGCTGACCATGAGCTGCCACCTGCCCGAGGACCTTTCCGAGGCCAGCGTGACCCTGAACCTGAAGCCCGGCCTGACCGCCCAGCAGCTGGACGCCCGGCTCCAGCGGGACTTCGAGGAGCAGAGCCGCAAGCAGCTGCGCAATGTGATGCCCGGGCTGCTTCCCGGCAAGCTGGCGGAGATCTTCCCCGGCCTGTGCGGCATTGACAGCAGCAAGCAGTGCTGCCAGATTACCAGGCAGGAGCGTGAGACCCTCTGCGCTATGATGCAGGCCCTGCCCATCACCCTCAGCCGCCTGGCCCCCCTGGACGAGGCCATTGTGACCCGGGGCGGCGTGACGGTGAAGGAGATCAACCCCGCCACCATGGAGAGCAAGCTCCTGCCCGGATTGTTCTTTGCCGGCGAGGTGATGGATGTGGACGCCCACACCGGCGGCTATAACCTGCAGGTGGCCTGGTCCACCGGCGCCCTGGCAGGGCAGTCCGCCGCGGAACAAATGTAAAATACCGCCTCCGAGGAGGCATATGGGAGATATTATGCAGTATATCGTTATTGACCTGGAATGGAACCAGCCCATGTCCTACGAGAGCGCCGTCTACAAGCAGGTAGGGGACAGGCTGATCTTTGAGATGATCCAGATCGGCGCGGTGAAGCTGGATCAGGAGCTGAACGTGGTGGACAGCATTTCCATCCCGATCCGCCCGGTGCATTATGTGAAGATCCACCCCCGCATCCGCAAGATGACCCAGCTGGGAAACGAGGAGCTGGCCGACGCGCTGACCTTCCTGCCCGCCATGGAGGAATTTGTGGACTGGTGCGGCGAGGACTATACCCTGCTGACCTGGGGCTGCGATGACGTGAGCGTTTTGAAGCAGAACATGGATTTCTTTGAGTGCAAGGCAGAGCTGCCGCCCCTGTGCGATATCCAGCGCCTGTTCTCGGATGTGTACAAGTGCAAGGATCGCAAGGGCCTGAAGGCTGCCATGGAGATGCTGGAGATCGAGCCCGATGAGGAGCGCTTCTTCCACAACGCCCTGAACGACGCCTACTACACCGCCCTGGTCTTTGCCAAGATGCCCGACCCGGAGGCGGTGCTGAAATACCCCCAGCAGCCCAAACAGCTGATCCACGCCAATCATCCCAGCCGGGCCAAAATGAAGGGCGAAACCTTCGACAGCCTGGCGGACGCCCTGGCCAGCGAAATGGCCCAGCAGCCCCGTTGCCCCGTGTGCGGCAAGAAAACGCCCCTGGAGGACGAATACGTCAAGCAGTGCGCGGATAAGTATATTGGGCTGAGCAAGTGCCCCCATCACGGGCAGCTGATGATCAAGCTGCGCTTCCGCCCCACGGACGACGGCAAGCGGGTGATGAACATGTCCGTGGTCAAGGCCACCGCCATGAACCGGGCCTATGTGCACACCAAGAAGCTGCAGGTGCAGGAAAAGGAAGCCCGCTACCTGGCGGAGCACGGCTGCCTGCCGGATCCGGAAAAGGAACTCATGGAGGCCGACCGCACCAGCATGCCTTTTGAGGACTGAACCATACAAGTGCATATCAGCAAGGAGGGGATCGGATGACGGTAAAGGAACGCTTGCAGACCAACGACAGGCACATCCTGGCCGCGCTCAGCGGCGGGCAGGTGCTGGAAATGGGGGATAAGGCGGAGGATTGTGCCGCGCTGATCCCCCTTACACTTCAATCGGATGAGGGACGCCGGATTTATGAACGCTCCCTGCGGTTTGTGCTGCTTCTGGCCCTTAAGGAGCTGTACCCTGGCCGACAGGTACGCATTGAGTATTCCGTGGGCTACGGCGTGTTTGCGCGGCTCCCAGGCGTGACGCTGGAGGAGGATGACCTGGCCCGGCTGGAAACGGTGATGCGCCGGCTGATCGACGCCGATTTGCCCTTTGAGAAGAAGACCTGGCGTCTGGAGGCCGCCATCCGGTATTTTGAGGAGGACGGCCAGAAGGACAAGGTGGAGCTGCTCAGGCGCAGACCCTATGACTATTTCAGGATGTACCACTGCAACGGCATGTGGGAATATTTCTACGGGGCCATGGCGCCCTCCACGGGCTATGTACCGGTGTTTGCCCTGCGGCCCTATGCCGGCGGCCTTGTGCTGATGCTCCCCAATGCCGCTTCCCCCGACGCTCCCGCTGCCTATGTGCACCGGCCCAAGCACCTGCAGGTCTTTGGCCAGAGCGCCCGCTGGTGCGAGATCCTGGGCGTGCTGAACGCCGCTGACGTGGCCGGCCTGGTGGAGGAAAAGCGTATGCGTGCCTTCATCCGGGTGAACGAAGCCTTGCACGATAAAGCCATTGCCGCCATCGCGGACAACATTGCGGCGGGGGATAAACGCATTGTGCTGGTGGCGGGGCCCTCCTCCAGCGGCAAAACCACCTTCTCCGGAAGGCTGGCGATACACCTGCGGGTTCTGGGAAGGAACGCCCGGGTCATCAGCCTGGACAACTATTACCGCAACCGGGACGAGCTGCCCCTGGAGGCCGACGGCACCGTTGACCTGGAGGCCCTGCACACCATTGACGTTCCGCTTCTGCGCCAGCAGCTGGCGGCGTTGCTCATGGGTAAGGCGGTGGAGGTGCCGGAGTTTGACTTTGTGACCTCTCGGCGCAAGGAACGGGGCATCCCCCTGGAGCTGGGGGAGAAGGACGTGCTGATTATCGAGGGGATTCACGGCTTGAATCCGGCGCTGTGCGAGGGCCTTCCGGCGAAGGCCATCCATCGGGTGTTCGTCAGTGCCCTGACCTGCATTAACCTGGATGACCACAACCGCATCCGCACCACAGACGTACGGCTGCTTCGGCGGATTGTGCGGGATAACCAGTTCCGGGGCACGCTGCCGGCGGAAACCCTTGCCATGTGGCCCAGCGTGCGCCGGGGCGAGGAAAAGTGGATTTTCCCCTATCAGGAGCAGGCGGACAGCATGTTCAACACGGCGCTGCACTATGAACTGCCCATCCTGAAGCATTTCGCTTCCGGCCTGCTGGAGGACATCCCGCCGGAGGATCCGCAGTATCATATGGCCCGGCGGCTGTGCAAAACGCTGCATTATTTCCCGGAGATTGATCCGGATATTCTGGACGAAATTCCGCCGCTTTCACTCCTGCGGGAGTTTGTGGGCGGCGGCACCATGGAAAAAGAATAAGAGGAGAGTCTGCAATGGGACGTACTGTTCTGCCTGTTTTTACCCCTGAAACTTTTCCGGAAAACACGCTGATGCCCGAGGGCGCCCGCTCTGTCCGCTGGACGGATGAGTTCGGCTACGGCGTGGCTTTCAGGCCCGGGATCGTTTATGCCAAGCGTGACGGGGAAGAACTGCATATCCATTACCTTACGCCCCGCAACGACCGCACAGATAACCCGCTGATCATCTACGTGCAGGGCAGCGCCTGGTTCCGGCAGGATGTTTTTATCCACCTGCCGGAGATGATCCGCATGTGCCAGAAAGGCTATTGTGTGGCGCTGGTGGAGTATCGGCCTTCCACCACGGCGCCCTTCCCGGCCCAGGCGGAGGACGCCAAGGCAGCCATCCGTTTCCTGCGGGCCGGGGCGAAGAAGTATCGCTTCGCCCCGGAACGCGTGGCCATCTGGGGCGACTCCAGCGGCGGACACACCGCGCTGATGGCGGGCATCACCGGCGACGAATGGCCCAATCACCCGGAGGACGAAAAGCAGTCTGCCGACGTGAAGTGCATTGTGGATTGGTACGGCCCCACGGTGGTCAGCGAAATGGCCTTTGAGCCCAGCGGCGGCGAGCATCTCAGCGCCGATTGCCCGGAAGGCTGGCTGATCGGTCATCTGCCGGTGCAGGAACACCTTGACCTGGCGGAAAAAACGGTGCCCCAGCGTTACCTGCGCGAGGATAAGCCCACGCCGCCCATTCTGATCATGCACGGCAGCCGGGATATGACGGTGAATTTCCAGCAGAGCGTACACCTTTATAATGCCCTGCGTGCCATGGGCAAGGAATGCGAGTTCATCCGTGTGGAGGGCGGCGACCACGGCTGGCGAGGCTTTGCCTGCGACGAGGCACTGGACGCGGTGGATGCTTTCCTGAAAAAATACCTGTAAATAAAGGTTTTTCAAAGTTTTTCTTGCTTTTTTATGCAAAGCTGGATATAATATCTTTTAGTTACGTTCACTGTGATGGGGACGGCGTAACAGCGCGCCTTAAGCGAGCCGGGAGATGGTGCAAGCCTGGCAGGAAAGCGGGTAATTGAGGTCGGAGCTTAACTCCGACTAGCGCTGTCATTGCTTGCAATGATGGCGCGTAGCCAGCACCCGGCCTTGTGCCGGGGAATGGCCGAAAACGCAGATCACCCCGGAGTGAGACGGCCTGAAATCATCAGGGCTGTCCGGGAGCTCCCGATACAGGGCAGGCGAACCATTGCGTTTGCCGATGAGTGGGCGGCCTGCGCGCCGTCAAAATGGGTGGTACCGCGGATATTATGTCCGTCCCAGACAATGTTCCTGGGGCGGATTTTTTCTGTCCCGAAGATTTACAGGAGGGTACATCATGGCACTGTACAACAAGGTTTCTACCGACATGAATTTCGTCCAGCGCGAAAAAGAAGTCGCGCAGATGTGGAAGGAGAAGGACATCATCCGCAAGTCCTTCCATCACCGTGAGGGCGCCGAGAACTTCACCTTCTTCGACGGCCCGCCGACCGCCAACGGCAAGCCCCATATCGGGCACATCGAGACCCGCGTCATCAAGGATCTGATCCCCCGCTATCACACCATGAAGGGCAAGAACGTCCTTCGCAAGGCCGGCTGGGATACCCACGGCCTGCCCGTGGAGCTGGAGGTGGAGAAGATCCTGGGCCTGGACGGCAAGCCCCAGATTGAATCCTACGGCATCGAGCCCTTCATCGGCGAGTGCAAGAAGAGCGTGTGGAAGTACCTGCACGAGTGGGAGAAAATGTCTGAGCAGGTGGGCTACTGGGTGGACATGGAGCACCCCTACATCACCTATGAGGACAACTACATCGAGTCCGAATGGTGGAGCCTCAAGACCATCTACGATAAAGGCCTGCTCTACCAGGGCCACAAGATCGTGCCCTACTGCCCCCGCTGCGGCACCGCGCTTTCCTCCCACGAGGTGGCCCAGGGCTATAAGAACGTGAAGGAGACCTCCGCGTTCGTGCGCTTCCAGGTGAAGGGCGAGGAGAACACCTACCTGCTGGCCTGGACCACCACCCCCTGGACCCTGCCCAGCAACCTGGCCCTGTGCGTGAATCCCCGTGATACCTATGCCAAGTTCAATGCGGACGGCATGACCTACATCATGGCCAAGGCCCTGATCGAGACGGTATTCGCCGGCAAGGAAGTGGAGATCCTGACTGAAATGCCCGGCGCAGAGCTGAAGGGCATGGAGTATGTGCCCCTGTTCGATTTCGCCGTGGGTAAGCTGGATAAGCCCGCCTGGTTTGTGGTGTGCGACGATTACGTCACTATGTCCGACGGTACCGGCATTGTGCACATCGCCCCTGCCTTCGGTGAGGACGATAACCGCGTCTGCCGCGAGAATGACATGCCCTTTGTGAACTTTGTGGACAACCAGGGCTGCATGACGGAAGAAACCAAGTGGCCCGGCGTGTTTGTGAAGGACGCCGACAAGCTGGTGCTGGAGGACCTGAAGGAGCGGGGCCTGCTGTTTGCCGCTGTGCCCTTCACCCATGATTATCCCTTCTGCTGGCGCTGCGATACCCCCCTGCTGTACTACGCACGCCCCACCTGGTTCATCAAGATGACCGCCCTGCGGGATCAGCTGGTTGCCAACAACCGCACCATCAACTGGATGCCCGATAACATCAAGGAAGGCCGCATGGGCACCTGGCTGGAGAATGTCCACGACTGGGGCCTGAGCCGCGAGCGCTACTGGGGCACCCCCCTGCCCGTGTGGGTCTGCGAGGACGGCCACATGCACGCCATCGGCTCCAAGGCCGAGCTTCGTGAGATGGCCATCGAGGATCCCGGCGAGAACATCGAGCTGCACCGCCCCTTCATCGACGAAGTGCTGATCAAGTGCCCCCAGTGCGGCAAGCCCATGCGCCGTGTGAAGGAAGTTATCGACTGCTGGTACGATTCCGGCTCCATGCCCTTCGCCCAGTGGCATTACCCCTTTGAGAACAAGGAGATGTCCGAAAAGAACTTCCCCGCCAACTTCATCTCCGAGGCCGTTGACCAGACCCGCGGCTGGTTCTATACCCTGGAGGCTATCTCCACCCTGCTGTTCGATAAGGCTCCCTTTGAGAACTGCATCGTGATGGGCCATGTGCAGGATGCCGAGGGCCACAAGATGTCCAAGCACCTGGGCAACGTGGTGGATCCCTTCCAGATGCTGGATAAGTTCGGCGCGGACGCCCTGCGCTGGTACTTCTACACCACCTCCGCGCCCTGGCTGCCCAAGCGCTTCTCCGAGGAAGCCGTGCAGGAAGGCCAGCGCAAGTTCCTGGCTACGCTGCAGAATGTGTACGCCTTCTTCACCATGTATGCCCAGATCGACGGCTTCGAGCCCACCGAGCACCCCATCGAGAAGGTTGAGCTCAGCCTGATGGACAAGTGGATCCTCTCCAAGCTGAACAGCCTCATCGCCAAGGTGGACGAGGACCTGGCCGCCTATCGCATCTGCGAGCCCGCCGCCGCCATCGAGGCCTTTGTGGATGAGCTGTCCAACTGGTATGTGCGCCGCGGCCGCGAGCGCTTCTGGGGCAAGGGCATGGCCGGCGACAAGGAAGCCGCCTTCGCTACCCTGTACCACGTGCTGGTGACCCTGAGCAAGGTGGTGGCGCCCTTCGTGCCCTTCATGGCCGAGGAGATCTACCAGAACCTGGTGGTGAACAACGTGCCCGGCGCCATCGAGTCCGTGCACCTGTGCGATTTCCCCACCGTGGACACCGCCGCCATCGACAAGGACATGGAAGAGCAGATGGATGCCCTGGTGGAGGTCGTGCAGCTGGGCCGCGCCTGCCGCAACCTGGCCAACATGAAGACCCGCCAGCCCGCCGCCAAGCTCTATGTGAAGGGCGCCGCCTTCGGCGCTGACTACCAGGCCCTGTGCGAGGACGAGCTGAACGTGAAGGAAGTGGTGTTCACCCAGAGCGCCCGCGACTTCACCACCTATCAGCTCAAGCCCCAGATGCGCACCCTGGGCCCGAAGTACGGCAAGCTCCTGGGCAAGATCGGTCAGACGCTTTCCCAGATGGACGGCAACGACGTGGTGGACGCCTTTGAAAAGGGCGAAACCGTGTCCTTCCAGATCGACGATACCACCGTCACCCTGCAGAAGGATGACGTGCTGACCTCTCCCATGCAGAAGGCTGGCTATGTGGCCCAGGAGGACCGCGGCGTGACCGTGGTGCTGGATACCAACCTCACCGAAGAACTGGTGCAGGAAGGCTATGTCCGCGAGGTCATCAGCAAGATCCAGACCATGCGCAAGGAGAGCGGCTTCGACGTGACCGACCGCATCGACGTGGTGTATGCCTGCGGCGAGAAGCTGGCGGCTGCCATCGAAAGCGGCGTGGAGATGATCAAGAACGGCACCCTGGCCCTGACGGTTGCCGCCGGCCAGGCTGACGATAGCTATGTGGCCCAGGAGTGGAAGATCAACGACCAGAAGGCCACCATCGCCATCCGCAAGAACGCTTAATCAACAGCGGAGGAGGTTCCAAGCGGGCCTCCTCCCGTTTTCACATGGGAGGAGCTATGAAATTCGCTCTCATCGGGCAGGACATTCCTGCCCTGATTCCCACGCTGCTGACGGATTTGCTCTTTGTGGGCAAGCAGGCGGCGGATGTGTGGGTAGAGGAAAAGAACCAGGCCATGCAGGATGTGCTGCGGCGCTATGGCAAGGCCATCATCGAGAAAAGCGGCATTGCCGCCAGCCTGACCGCCGATGGTGACCGGGCCGCTGTGCTGGAAGGCGCAGACTGCGTGATCTACGCCGGCGACTGCATGGCTGCCAGCCGCTTCCGCCAGGACCGGGAGGCCCTTTCCGGCACCGGAGAAGATGATCCAGGCTTGACGGACCAGGCCCGTGTCAACGGCGGTATCGAGGGACTTCTGCACACGCTGCGCCAGGGCGAGGTGGTCATGCAGCTTTGCGAAGACATGCAGGAGCATTGCCCCGGCGCGCTGGTGATTAACCTGGGCCAGCCGGTGGCACGCACTACCGCCATTTTTGAGACCCAGGGTTTCCGCTGCTTCGGCCTGGGCCGCACGCCGCTGAAGGGCGCCAACGGCCTGGACAGCCTGTGCAAGAAGCTGCATACCCCAGAAAAGGACGTGCAGGCCACCATTGCCGGCCTGCCGGGCTTTGCCTTCCTGCTGGGGCTGAAGAAGGACGGCGCCGACCTTTTGCCCAGGCTGCACAAGCTGGCAAAGAAGGATGAACTGGGCCGCCTGACCCGCCGCTGGCTGGACTGGTACGAGGCCATTGCCATCGGCGACGTCACCGACCATGCCGAGTTCCTGCCTGCCCAGGAGGATTACATCCCTGAGGAGGAACCCACCTTTGGCGAAAGCGTGGAGCAGCGCAAGGAGCGCATCCTGCACATGAACACCGTGGGTGACAAGGGCGCATCTGACCGGGAGGGCATGATGGCCCAGCTGGTGCTGCTTTCCAAGGCGCCGCCCATCCGCCCCATGCAGCTGGCCCTGGCCCTTTTGCGGAAGGATGGTCTCACCGTGGACGGCGTGACCCGCCTGAACAACGGAGAGTTGCCCCAATTGCCGAAATATGCTATCATAGAGGCAAGACTGACACTGCAGCAGGGGAGCATCATGCCCCATGGCACGCTGCTGCCCGCGCCGCTGGCGGAGATCTGCGGCGAAATTGACGAATGCAACCGCCTGGCGGCCAAGGCTGCTATGGGCGATCGGTCTGCTCTCAGGGAATGCATCGAAATGGATCCGGCTCTCTCCGGGCTGGACAGGCTCTACTGTCAGGAATTGGTGGATAAGCTCATTGAGCTGCATGACGATATCATCACACGATTGTAAGAAAGAGGTGCGCGGCTATGCCGAATACAGGTTTCCTGGCGCTGGCTGAACAGCGTTACTCCGTGCGCAAGTTTGCTACCAAGCAGGTGGAACAGGTGACGCTGGAGAGGATTCTCCGGGCCGGTCAGGTGGCTCCCACCGCCTGCAACAAGCAGCCCCAGATGACCTATGTGCTGCGCAGCACCCAGGCCATGGAAAAGCTGCGCCGGTGCACCACCAGCCATTTCGACGCCCCTATGGCGCTGCTGGTCTGCTATGACATGCTGCGCAGCTGGAAGCGCAGCTATGATGAGCAGGACAGCGGCTGGGTGGACGCCAGCATTGTGGCTACCCACATGATGCTGGAAGCCTATGAGCAGGGCGTGGGCAGCACCTGGGTGATGCACTTTGATCCCGATGCCATCCGCAACGAGTTTGCCCTGCCCGAAAGCCAGATTCCCGTGGCGATCCTGGTGATGGGCTACCCTGCCGACGATGTGCAGGCCAGCCCCATGCACAGCCGTAACAAGGCCATGCATGAAATTGTGAAATACCTGTAAAGCAACCTGGAGGTTAGCATGTTTTTAGCTGATACTTGGAAGGACTATGAGGTGCTGGACACCGGCGATGGTGAAAAGCTGGAGCGCTGGGGCGATGTGATCCTGCGCCGGCCTGACCCCCAGACCATCTGGCCCAAGGCAGACCCTGCCCTGTGGAAGACTGCCCAGGCCCACTATCACCGCTCCGAGCGGGGCGGCGGCGAGTGGGAATTCTTGCAGAAGCTGCCGGAGAGGTGGACCATCAGCCACGGCGACTGGCAGTTTTATGTGCGTCCTACGGGCTTCAAGCACACGGGCCTTTTCCCGGAGCAGGCAGCCAACTGGGTGTGGATGAGCGAACTGATCAAGCAAAGCGGCCGCAAGGACGTGAAGGTGCTGAACCTCTTTGGTTATACCGGCGCGGCTACCGTGGCCTGCGCCGCCGCCGGCGCACACGTGACCCATGTGGATGCCGCCAAGGGCATGGTCCAGTGGGCCAAAGAAAACCGCGAGCTCACCGGCCTGCCGGAGACCAGCTGCCGCTGGATCGTGGAGGACGCCCTGCGTTTTGTGCAGCGCGAAATCCGCCGGGGCAACCACTACGACGGCATCCTGATGGATCCGCCCAGCTATGGCCGGGGCCCCTCCGGTGAAGTGTGGAAGCTGGAAAACGAGCTCTTCGGCCTGGTGGATACCTGCGCCCAGGTGCTCAGCGACGATCCGCTGTTCTATCTCATCAACAGCTATACCACTGGTTTCCAGGCCAGCGTGCTCAGCAACATGCTGGAAAAGTGCGTGGTGAGCCGCCACGGCGGCAAGGTGGACAGCCAGGAGCTGTGCCTGCCGGTGACCACCGGCGGTGTACTGCCCTGCGGCGCCAGCGGAAGGTGGTTCAATGCCTAAGATCATCTATGAAGACAACCATGTGCTGGTGGCCGTGAAGCCCCCGAACATGCTCTCCCAGGCCGATGCCACCGGCGACACGGACATCCTCACCTGGCTGAAGGAGGACATCAAGGTCCGCTACAACAAGCCGGGCCGGGTGTATCTGGGCCTGGTGCACCGGCTGGATCGCCCCGTTGGCGGGCTGATGGTCTTTGCCCGCACCAGCAAGGCAGCCGCCCGGCTGAGCCAGCAGATGCAGCAGCACCTGATGGGTCGGGAGTACCTGTGCATTGTGACCGGCGAGGTGAAGGATAGCTTCACCCTCACCGATTACCTGGTGAAGGATGAGAAGGTGAACAAGGTCACTGTCTGCGATTCCGACAGGAAGGGCGCCCAGTGCGCCATTCTCCACGGCGAGTGCATTGCCCGGCGCAACGGTACCGCCCTGTGCCCTATCCGCCTGGAAACGGGCCGGAACCATCAGATCCGGGTGCAGATGAGCCATGCCGGCGCGCCCCTGTGGGGTGATAACCGCTATGGCAACGGCATCCCAGGGCAGCAGATCGCCCTGTGGGGGTATAAGCTTACCTTCGAGCACCCTACCACCCACGAGATCATGACCTTCTACGACGTGCCCAAGGGTTCGGTGTGGCAGGTGTATGAGGATCTTTTGGACATGGGCGAGGAGAAGCAAGAACAGCAGGAGCAAGGAGATAACGAGTGAGTCAGTTTTCGTATGAATTGAAGCATGTGTGCAAGCAGTCCGGTGCGCGCCTGGGCGTTCTGCACACCCCCCATGGCGATATTCAGACGCCCATCTATATGCCTGTGGGCACCGCCGCCTGCGTGAAGGCCATGACGCCCCGGGAGATGGAGGAGATCGGCACGCAGATCATGCTGTCCAACACCTACCATCTTCACCTGCGACCCGGCGAGAAGCTGATTCAGGAGGCCGGCGGGCTGCACAAGTTCATGAGCTGGGATAAGCCTATCCTGACCGACAGCGGCGGATTCCAGGTGTTCTCCCTGGCGGGCATCCGCACCATCAAGGAGGAGGGCGTCACCTTCCAGAGCCATCTGGACGGCAGCCGGCACTTTATTGGCCCCGAGGAGAGCATGGACATCCAGCAGGCCCTGGGCGCGGACATTGCCATGGCCTTTGATGTGTGCAGCCCCTATCCCTGCGATTACGACCAGGCCAAGATCAACATGGAGCGCACCCACCGCTGGGCGGAGCGCTGCAAGAAGCATCATACCCGTGAGGATCAGGCGCTGTTCGGCATTGTGCAGGGCGCTTTCTACAAGGATCTGCGCATCCAGAGTGCCAAGACCCTGGCGGACATGGACTTTATTGGCTACGGCATCGGCGGCCTTTCCGTAGGCGAACCCAAGCCTATCATGTATGAGATGCTGGAGGAGATCGCCCCCTATATGCCGGTGAACAAGCCCCGCTACCTGATGGGCGTTGGCTCCGCCGACTGCCTGGTGGAGGGCGTGCTCCGCGGCGTGGATATGTTCGACTGCGTGCTGGCTACCCGCGTGGCCCGCAACGGTACCGCCATGACCAGCAAGGGCCGTGTGGTGATCAAGAACGCCCAGTACGCTCATGATTGGGGCCCCCTGGACGACGAGTGCGACTGCTACACCTGCCGCAACTTCAGCCGTGGATACATCCGCCATCTGCTCCGTGCGGGTGAGATTACCGGCGGCCGGCTGGTGAGCATCCACAACCTGCGGTTCCTGCTGCACCTGATGGAACAGATCCGTGAGGCTATTGCTGAGGATCGTTTCCTGGATTTCCGCAAGGAGTTTTACAGCAAATACGACATGTCCCGCAATTTCTGAGAAGCAAAACATCCGCCGGCGGTTCCGGCGGGTGTTTTTGCTGCTTGAAAGGATCTGTGTGGGAGATTTGCGAATGATTGTGGGACTGCGGTTTTCTTGCGGCAGTGCTTATGTGCAAGGCCGTTCTTTTCGTCTCGGCGAAAAGAACCAAAAGCCGCCCGGGGGCCACAATGGAGGGTGTGGCCCCCGGACCCCGGTGTACTTCTCAGGATGGCTTGGGAGCAAGCCTTCGCGGGGCGACCTCCACAGCAGGGTTGGCGGCGCGGGCAGCGCGCCGCCCCATGATCGCTGCCCAACGCGTTGGGTCATGCAAACGCTGCTGTACCGCGTCGCGGCGCTCCTGTTGAGCGCCGTGACCCCTGTAAAGGGAAAACCCATCTTCCAATACGAAAGATGGGTTTCGAAAGGGTGAGCGATGCGAGCGCCGCCAGTGGCGGAAGCAGCGAGCTGAGCGAATCAACCGAAACGAGCAATC
>JAFVVG010000020.1 GCA_017502305.1 Clostridia bacterium
GGCCCTTGGGGACGGAGAGATTGATCTTCACGGACGATTTGCCTGGGCAAAAAGGAACAAGGCCAACGTTGTTCTGGAAACAAAAACGGTGGCGGCGCTGCGCACAAGCGTTGGCCGGCTGAAAGAATATCTGAAATAAATTAATTTTTTTAAAAAAGTGCTTGACTTTTTCCGACAATGGTATATAATATCCTTCGTTGGCTGTGAGAACAGTCGGCGATGAGCACCATTAGCTCAGTTGGTAGAGCACCTGACTCTTAATCAGGGTGTCCAGGGTTCGAGTCCCTGATGGTGTACGAAGAGCACTGCTGAACGGCAGTGCTTTTTTCATGAAAAAGAAGAAGGTTTTTGCAAGAAAAATGTGAAAAACCACTTGCATTTCATGAAGGAAATGTGATATACTTATCGCTGTGTTAAACGGGCGGTCCGCTGTCCGTGGTTTTGTGCGCCATGCGCATAAACCGGACAAGAACGTCTATGAGGGAAGGAGGCACATTCCATGAGCGAAATTATCCGTTCTATCGAAGCAGCGCAGCTCCGTACCGATATGCCCAAGATCACCATTGGCGACACCGTTCGTGTGTGGGTCAAGGTTGTGGAAGGCAGCCGCGAGCGTCTTCAGGCGTTCGAGGGTACTGTGATCGCTATGCGTAACGGCGGTGTCCGCGAGACCTTCACGGTTCGTCGCGTGTCCTACGGCATCGGCGTTGAGCGTACGTTCCCGGTTCATTCCCCCCGTGTTGATCGCGTCGAAGTGATCCGTCACGGTAAGGTCCGCCGCGCCAAGCTGTATTACCTGCGTTCTCTGCAGGGCAAGGCAGCCAAGATCAAGGAGATCAAGCGCGTGTAATCCGGGCGTCTACTTGCTTACAGAAAGAGAGTGCGATTGGCACTCTCTTTTTGTTTTGCATAATTGTACAGCTGTTGCCATAAGCATGGATAAGCGCTCATGAGGAGGGACATCCATGGAAAAGGACGCAACATTCAATCTTTACAGGGATATCGCGGAGAGGACAGAGGGCGATGTGTACATTGGCGTGGTTGGCCCCTGCCGCACGGGTAAAAGCACGTTTATCGCCAGGTTTATGGAACAGCTGGTTCTGCCAAGGATAGCTGAGGGCCCCAGACGGGACAGGATTGCCGATGAACTGCCCCAGAGCGGATCGGGCAGAACCATTATGACCACGCAGCCCAAGTTTGTTCCCGGGGAGGCGGTGGAAGTGTTCCTGCAGGAGCAAACGCCGGTGCGGGTGCGCATGGTGGACAGCGTGGGATATCTGGTCAAGGGGGCGTTGGGAACATCGGAAAACGATGAAGCACGCATGGTGCATACGCCCTGGTTTGATCAGGATATTCCCTTTGAGCAGGCCGCGGAGATCGGCACCCGCAAGGTGATGACGGACCACGCTACCATTGGCATGGTGGTGACGACGGACGGAAGCATCACCGATCTCCCCAGGGCGGCTTATCTGGACGCTGAGGCGCGCGTCGTGTCTGAATTGAAGCAGCTGGGCAAGCCCTTTGTGATGGTGCTGAACTCCGCTCAGCCAAGAGCCGCGGAAACCCTGGCGCTGCGTGACGCGCTTGAGGATAAATATGCGGTGCCGGTGATGCTGCTGAATGTGAAGGACATGTCTGTTGAGGACATTCAGCATGTGCTGGAGAGTGTTCTGATGGAATTTCCTCTTCGGGAAGCGCACCTGGCGGTTCCGGCGTGGCTCAGTGCGTTGGATGCTGATCACTGGCTTGTTCGCCATGTGTTGGACGGCGTTCGCTTGGCGGGTCAAACGGCCAGAAAAATGCGGGAAAACGACGTGTTCGACGAGGTGTTTGCCGATTCTGAATACACGGAGGATGTGATCAGCCAGCGGATGAGCCCCGGCGAAGGCAGAATGGATTTTACCCTGCCGCTGAAGGAGGGATTGTTCAACCGTGTGCTTGGCGAAGAATGCGGCACCGAGATCAAGGGGGATGCGCACCTTCTTTCCCTGATGAAAGAGCTGGTAAGCGCCAAGGCGGAGTATGATCATGTTGCGGAGGCTCTGCGGGCGGTGCGGGAGACAGGCTATGGACTGGTTACGCCGGCCATGGCTGAAATGACCCTGCAGGAGCCTGAGATTGTGAAGCAGGGCGGTCAATTTGGTGTAAAACTGAAGGCGCATGCACCTTCGCTGCACATGATCCGGGTGGATATCGAGACGGAGGTTACCCCGGTGGTGGGTACAGAGAAGCAAAGCGAAGAGCTGGTAAGGTATCTGCTGGATGAGTTTGAGAATGATCCGCAGAAGATCTGGAGCACGCACTTCTTTGGCAAGAGCCTGAGCGATATGGTGAGGGAAGGCCTGAACAACAAGCTGCTGAGGATGCCCGGAGACGCGCGGGAGAAGGTGCAGGAGACGCTGACAAAGATCATCAACGAAGGCGATGGCGGCATGATCTGCATTCTGCTGTAAGGTTGACAAGAGGCGCGTTTCGGGGTAGAATTAAGCGTAAAGGTCTGTGACCGTTGCAAATTCAAATGAAACGAAGGTTGATACCTATGAAGTATCCCATGACCATTGCCGGCGTGAAGCGCGAACTGCCCCTGTGCCCTGTGAACGAAAGCCTGTACATCGGCGCGTTTGTGATCTTTGGCGATGTGGAGCTTACCGTGGCCTGCGCCAAGGCGCTGCTGGATATCGCTCCCGAGTATGACTATCTGATCACCGCGGAGTCGAAGGGTATCCCGCTGGGCTACGAGATGGCCCGCCAGCACGGCGACGCCAAGTGGCTGCTGGCCCGCAAGGGGGAGAAGGTCTACATGCAGAACACCTTCTCGGTGGAAGTGAAGTCCATTACCACCAACCATGTGCAGAAGCTCTATCTGGACGGCAACGACGCCGCGCTGATGAAGGGAAAGCGCATCCTGATTGTGGATGACGTGATCTCCACCGGCGAGAGCCTGCGCGCCATTGAGGAACTGGTGCTGAAGGCCGGCGGCGAAATCGCTGGCAAGCTGTGCATCCTGGCTGAGGGCGATGCCCAGGAGCGCCCCGATATCAAGTATCTGGAGAAGCTGCCCCTGTTCAATGCCAAGGGTGAGATCATTGGTTGATTTATTTCGAGGCCTGCCTTGCGCGGGCCTTTTTTGCTGCATATTTGGATGAGATTTGCCATAAACTATCCGCATTCAAGGAGGAATGCGGAATGACAGGATACAGAACAGACCTGGCGATGGAACGCACCGTGCAGCCCGGCGGTCTGGGCGACGGGGTAAACGTGACCTCTCAGCAGCAGGGGGACATGGAGACGACCTGGGTGAGGATTGATACGCCGGAGGCAGCCAAACGCCTCGGGAAGGCCCAGGGCGTTTATTGGACGCTGACGCATCCCAGATTGCCAAGCCTTACGCCTGAGGAGCGGATGGTCATCGCCAAGGAGGTCAGCCAGATGCTGCGGCTGCTCCTGCCTCCCCAGGGGGACGTGCTGGTGCTGGGACTTGGGAACCGCCACATGACGGCGGACGCCCTGGGGGACAGGGTTGTCAGTGGTGTGCTGGTGACAAGGCACCTGGACGACAGGCGAATGCGGGGTGTGTGCGCCATGGCGCCTGGGGTGCTGGGTATTACCGGCGTTGAAACGGCGGAGCTTGCCCTGGGGCTGACACAGAAGCTGAAGCCTTCCGCCGTGCTGGTGATTGATGCGCTGGCTGCCATGGAAACAAGCCACATCTGCACCACTATTCAGCTGACGGATACGGGGATCAGCCCGGGCAGCGGCGTGGGGAACCACCGGCAGGGCATCAACACAGATTGGCTGCAGGTGCCCGTGATTGCCATCGGCATTCCCATGGTGGTGTATGCCTCCACCATCGTCAGGGACGCGCTGAGACGCATTCTGGCCAAGGAAAGCACCATTGAGCAGGCGCAAGCCATGGCAGAGGAACTGGCTGCGGGTTCGGTGGGAGATTTTGTGGTGACGCCCAGGAGCATCGACGAGCTGGTGCAGGGCCTTGCCGATATGCTGGCACTGGCGATTAATGCGGCGCTTCAGCCAGACTTTACCCTGGAGGAGCTTTCCCACTATCTTCATTGATTCTATTTACGTGCCGTGATGCATACGCTGTACAAAAATGGTCAGCGAGGTGCATGATGGCACGTTTTGTTATGCGGAGAAAAGGACAAGCCGTATCGGTTCTGCTGGGGCTGATGGTGATTGCGTCGGTAGGCTTATACTGGATGGCAGGCCTTGCGCAGGCCCTTGTGCTGCGACAGTCGGTCGGAACAGCTTTTGCGGAGGATGAAATCTCCATAACCACAGAAGAGGCGGTTGATACCACCTTGCGGGTGGAGGTTGTGCGCAATTCAGCTCCGCCGCCCATGCAGGGGAAACGGGTGCTGATCTACCACACCCATACCTGGGAAGCCTTTGAACAAGTGGAAGAAAAGTATGTTGAAACAGAGAAATGGCGCAGCAAGGATACCCGGTATAATATGGTGGCCGTAGGAAACGCTCTGACTGCTGCCCTGGAGGCTCTGGGATGCGAGGTTGTTCATGACGAAACTGCCTTTGAGCCGCCGAACCTCTCCACAGCCTATCAGCGTTCGCTGGAGATGCTGGAAAGACGACAGGAAGCAGGGGAGCGATATGATCTTTATATTGACCTTCACCGGGATGCAGTGGCTTCGGCTTCCACCATCAAACGAACGGTGAATGTTGCTGGTGAGGAGATTGCCCGCTTTATGGTGCTGGTGGGCAAAGGCCAGGGGTATGAGGTGAAGCCGGACTGGCAGGCCAATTATGCCGTTGCGGAGAAGCTGACAGAAAGCCTTAACGCGCAGGTAGAGGGAATTTGCAGAGATATCAAGGTGAAGACGGGGCGCTTTAACCAGCATATCGCACCCTGCTGCGTGCTGATTGAATGCGGGCTGAATTACAATACCCTGGAACAGGTGCTGGCGGGTATACCTTACCTGGCGCAGGCAGTTTGCGATACAATAACGGAATGAAAAAGGCGCCGGAATCCGGCGTCGTGGTGGACTTATGGAAGATAAAAGAATGTTTCTGTTTTGCCGGTGTATTGCATATATTTGCACAGAAGGTGTGCAGGAAGATAACGACAGAGGGTAAACATCAGAAGAGCGAAGATTATCGCGAGTTTCTCATCGGAGAATTTCATAGGCAGCAGAGCGTAGAGGAACAAAAAGAGAACAGGAAGAATGGTCTGCAGGGCAAAAAACAGAACGATCCATTTTGATTTCAGCGTCCATGTCTGATCGCAATGATGGCACTTGATGTTTACAACAAAGCCGTGCCGGCGGACAGGATAAAAGCTGTGTTTCATGTCAGACTTCCTCAAAAACTTGCGAGAATCAATCAACCTGGAGAAGTGTGTTCTCCAGGTTGAATTTGACTTACGATTGCAGCGCGGCCAGGGAAAGCGGATATTCTTCCAGCAGCGGCTTCAAGGCGTTCAGCACGCGGGGCACACGCTCCACGGCGGGAATAACCCACAGCAAGATGGCCCAGTCGCAGGCGGAGGCAAGGCCACCTTCCATCAAGGTGGTAGAGATGGAGATGAAACGATGCATCTCGCTAAGGGCTGCGCCGGAAAGTGGCATGATCTGCTGCAGCACGCTGCCGAGCACCGTGCGAACCTCATCCAGCGAAACGGCCTTGGCGGTATCCAGCTCAGTCAGGGTGGTGAAGCTGACGGGGGAGAGATTGCTTTCCGTGAGCTGGGGAATAAGGGGCAGGGCGCCCAGGGGGAAGATGGGCCAGGGGCTGGCCTCATAGGCGGTATTGCGGGTCTGGTTCATGGCGCTGCGGGCTAGGAAAACCTTGGTGATGCGATCCAGCGGTGCATAGGCAGCCAGGCTGGTCAGCAGCACGGCGGGGGTACCGTCGGCAGGCAGCGAGCCAACAACGGGCTTTTGCTCCGGAGTAACCTGATGAGCGTAGCTGCGGCCCCAGCCCAGGCGGCGGGCGATATTGCCCACCAGGGTAGCAGCGGCAGCGGTGGTGACCGAGGCCACGCCGATGCGGCTGCAGGCGCTCATGGCTGCCAACAAGGCAACGATCTGGTTCCGATGGACATTCAAACCGCTGGCGGCAAGGGTGTCGTTTACGCGGCGGATCAGTTCGTTGGCGGGAATCTTTTCGCCGCACACGGGGTTCAGGTGCAGCGGCGTACCTGTAATGGGCGCGGTAAGCTGAGCTTCAGCCATGGCCTTGGCAAGGGCGTCGGGCAGATCGGTCCGCTGCAATTCCTCCACACGGCGGGTCAGTTCGTCCCGCTGGGCAATGAGCGCGTTCTGCTGTGCCTTCAGGGAGGCGACAGAAGATTCATATTCATTCTTGAGGTTTTCCAGGCGTGTTACCTCGGCCTTGCTGCGTTCGGACATGCCGTCAAGAACGCTGCGGCGATAGGCGTCAAGGTCGGCCTTGGCTTTGTCCAGCTCAAGCAGGGCGGCAAGGCGCTCGGCCTCCATATCGTCCAGGCGGGACTTCAACGTTTTATACAGGGGTGTGCTCTCGGGGCCTTCCGTCATGCGGGGTTCAAGCCTGGCGCGCATACCATCCAGAGAGAGGATAAAATCAATCAGCTGGTCGTGGGCCTCGGTCACCTGCCAGGCGCTGCCAAGGCTCGTGCAGGCTGTTTCAACGGGGTTTTCCACATGGCGCATGGTAGCGCCGGCAGGCAGGGGTGCGGTGGGGGGCTCGTTACGGGCCACACGCCACTGGGCGGAGATAACTTCCTGCAGCTTGTTCTTGGGTTGGGGCTGGGAGGTGCGCATGGTGGCGCGAAGCAGCGGCGTGCCGGAAAGGGGGCGGTTGTCCACAGGCGATGCGATGGTTTCCTCCACCCGGGTTTCGGAGCGCAAAAGATTGGCGCCCTCTGAAAGGGGCTGGTCCAGGCTTTGCAGGGTTTCTTCGAACCCCTTGTTTTCATCGAGAATCTGCAGGGCTTTGCCAATGGGCAAAGATTCCTCGAAGGTTTCGGAGTTTTTTTCGGCTACGGGAGCAGCCTTGGGATCGGGTGCGGGCTTGGGATCAGGGGTCTGGGCAATGCACAGCATCACACGGTCAGCACCGTCGGGGCAGGCCAGGGGATAAAGAACGCCGGAGGCTGCCTGGGCGGTTTCGGGCTGGGCAGGATGCTGTTTGCTGACAGGGCCGTAGAGAGTGTCGTTTTCGCGGATGTAAAACAGGGGCGTGATGGCGCTGGCAGCCATGGCGGCATAATCGCCGGCGGAGCCTTCCAGCACCTGGAAGAATGTATGCTCAGGCAAGGCCTGCACCGTATCGGAATAGAGGATAAACTGGTTGCGTTCGCCTTTATCGGGCTTGTAATTCTTGTTGGTACGGATCTTGTTGGCATCCGCAGGAATGCCAACGAGGTTCATCACACACCAGCCGCCCAGGGTACGCATGCGCTCCTTGAAGGTATGCTGCTCATTGCGGTCGGGCACAATGCGCAGGCAGCCGTCATCAGGCCAGAGACGCTGCGCTTCGTCCTGCACGCAGCCGCTGACGGTCAGAAGCGGACGCACACGGAAATAGGCCCTTTGAATATTGTCTTCTTCGATAAAACAGAATACCAGTTCGCGCTCCAGGTTCATGATAAATCCTCCACCAGATATAATAAAGCGGTCAATAAGCCACCCGTGCCGCTTTTTTGTGATTGATAAAAACCGCTTCCGTATGTATATATTTCCAGATGTAGAAATTGTATCAAAATTTTCCCTCATCGTCAAGCGTTATTATCCAAAAGGGTAAACAAATTGCGGGATTGGTTGCAAATACGCATCCGGCGTGATATAATAAAATGTCTTTATTTATCAATAGGAACG
This sequence comes from Clostridia bacterium, assembly GCA_017502305.1. Classification (GTDB taxonomy): domain Bacteria; phylum Bacillota; class Clostridia; order Christensenellales; family Aristaeellaceae; genus UBA11524. The sequence continues at coordinate 7,833 of JAFVVG010000020.1, forward strand.
GAAGGAGTGGCGGTTTCGTGGATCAACCTCCCTTGTGCGTATGCTTTCAGCCTGTGGAACCGGCGCATTCCGTTGCCCAGGTGAATGCTGAAAGGATTGTTTGATTTCCATGACCACAACCATGTGGATCCTCCTGGCCGCGCTGTTTGTGTGCGTGGCGCTGTCTGCCTTTTTCTCCTCCTCTGAAACTGCCTATTCCGCTGTGAGCAAAGTTCGGCTGAAGACGCTTCAGTCGGACGGAAACAAGAGTGCAGGGCTGGCCCTGCGCCTGGCGGAGGACTATGACCGCCTCCTGACCACGATTCTGGTTGGTAACAATATCGTCAATATCGCCGGCACCTCCATTGCGACGGTGTTGTTTACAGCCTGGCTGGGCAACTACGGCGCGACGGTCTCCACCGTGGTGATGACCATTCTGATCCTCATCTTTGGCGAGGTGTCTCCCAAGGCACTGGCCAAGGAATCTCCGGAACGAATTGCCATCGGTGTTGCTCCCTGGCTGAATTTCACAATGAAGCTGCTGGAGCCCGTCAATGTAGTGTTCAAATTGTGGCGTAAGCTTCTCAGCAAGGTGTTTAAACCCCAGGAGGACGAGAGCCGCATTGAGGCGGAGCTCATGACCATGGTGGACGAGGCTGAAAACGAGGGCGACATGGACGAGCACGAGGGCGATCTGATCCGCTCCGCCATTGAATTCAACGACCAGGACGTGCTGAGTATCATGACGCCACGTGTGGACGTTACCGCCCTGGAGGATACAGCCTCTATGGAAGCGGCGGCGGATATCTTCAGGGAAAGCGGGTTTTCGCGCATCCCTGTATATCACGAGGACATGGATCATGTGGTTGGCATTCTGCATGAGAAGGATTTCTATGTATTGCAGCATGCCGGTTGCGATGATATCACCAAGATCATGGCCAAGCCGGTCATGGCCCCTTCCACACTGAAAATCTCCAAGCTCCTGAAGATGTTCCAGCAGACGAAAACCCATATGGTGATCGTTCTTGACGAGTTTGGCGGCACGGAAGGCATCGTGACCATGGAAGACGTGCTGGAAGAGCTTGTAGGCGAAATTTATGACGAGCACGACATCGTCAGCCAGGATGTGATCCCCCTTGAGGACGGCTCCTGCCTGGTGGATGGCGGCATGCAGCTGAGCGACCTGCTGGACAACCTGGAGGTGGAAGATACCTTCGAGGCGGAAACTGTGGGCGGCTGGGCCGCGGAGGTGCTGGGCAGGATCCCTGTGGTGAGCGCCCAGTTTGAAACGGAATTGCTTCGCGGACAGGTGACGCAGATGGAGAAACGGCGCGTGACCCAGGTCCGTGTTTGGAAGAAACAGCCTGAACAGAGTGTGCAGGCATAAGAAACGGAGGGATATTCATGGCGAAGAAATCCAAGGCTGAAATGAAACAGCAGTTCACCCGCATCATGTGCCTGGTGCTGGCGGGGCTGATGATCGGCTCTGTGGTACTGGCTGCCGCCCTGTCCCAGGTGTTCTGATAAGTGTGACTGCTTCATGAAGGAGGAAGAACCATGGCCGGAAGAAGAAAGCATCGCGGCGTGTCCATTGGCACCGTATTGATGCTCTGCCTGACGGTGATGGTTCTTCTTGGTTTTGGTGCCATTCTGCCCAAGCTTGGCGGCAATACCCAGGTGACCATCGATACGGGGAAGGTGCTGCAGGCGCTTTCCCTGGGCGAGCACCTGCCGGAGCTTTCCCTGGATGATATTCCAATCACGATTACCCAAAAGGCAACGGCTGTGCCGGCCGCTGTGAAGCAGACGCCCGCACCGGCAATCATCATCCCATCAGCGCCGACGGATGCGCCTTCTGCTGTACCAACTGCCACACCCCAGCCGGGCGGCAGCTTCACGGCGGTATTTGGCGGCAGCGTGAACATCGGCACGGAACTGCGGCAGGAGCATTACTTCAACGAGGCCAAGAAATATGACTTCCAGGATGTGATGATGCTGCTGGAGGATCATCTCGCGGCTGACTTGTCCATGGTTACGCTGGAGCATACCATCTACGCTGAAGGCAAGCTTTCTGATGCGAATACCACCGCTGATGTGCTGCCCATGCTTTCACGCAGGGGTGTGAATACCGTTGGCCTGGCCCACAAGAACGCGTATAACTTTGGTATGGATGGTCTGAAAGCCACGCTGAAGGCCACGGAAAAGGAAAACCTTGCCGTGGTCGGCGCATATGGTGACGGCGCAAGCGCGGGCGTTGACAAGCGTATTGCCGATATGGGCGGTGTGAAGGTCGCCTTGCTGCATTACACCACAGATACCCTGGCCGACAAGGGCAGAAACGCCATGAAAAAAGACGGCATGACCTTTTCCGTAGCCCAGGATACACTGGCTGATGGCGCCGACGTGATCCTGACGGAGGTGGCATCCGCACGCCGGCAGGGCGCGCAGGTTGTGATTGTATCGCTGAATAGCACGTCTTCTCTTGGAAAGTCATCTCCCGGCAAGAAGCAA